>DASSMJ010000001.1:0-15380 GCA_035688955.1 Solirubrobacterales bacterium
CGATCGCCAGCCCGGTCAGTCGCACCGCCGGCCGCGCCAGGCGGCCGCGGCTGAGCAGCGTGACGACGAGCAGGGCGGCCAGCCAGACGACCACGTTCAGCCCGATCACCGGCCCGCGCCGCGAGGAGATCACGTCCATCCGCCCGACCAGCGCTTCGATCGCCGCCGGATCGACCGACCCCTCCGCGCGGATCGGCTGTCCGGACATCTGCGACGGGATTTCGATCCCGAGGCGATCGAGGATCGTCGGCGCGATGTCGGTCGAGAGCACGTATCCGTCCATCCGCGTGCTGTCGGAGGTGAGGTTGCCGTCGAAGCCGGCCCCCTTGATCCCGATCGGCAGCGGCGCGTCCGACTTCCCGGTCGGTCGGGCGATCGCGATCAGCAGGCCCTCCTTCCCCGTCCGCGGCAAGCGACCCAACCCAGGCTCGGCCTCTTCCGAGAACCAGTTCCGGGCCCCGGCATCGCGCAGCGTCCGCCGCAACAGACCCGGTTCGATCTCGGCGGGAGCGGATTCCGCCCGTTCCACCACTTCCCGCCACCACCCCGGGCCGTGCCTGTCCCCGGGCCGTGCCTGGTCGTAGAGGGAGTCGAAGACCCGGTTCCCCTGCCCGATGTCCAGTCGGGTCTGCAGCGCCGGCACGGTTCCGAGCCCGGCGCTCATCGCACCCGGGGAGAATCCGACAGCAGCCAGCTGGGCGACGGTCGTATCGCTCGGTACCCAGGCCAGGACCACTCGCGGGCCCTTCGCCAGCGCCCCCGCGGGTGCAAGCCCCAGCAGGACGAGCGCTATCGTCACCCCGATGGCCGACCGCACCTTTGCCAAGTTCAGCTTCTTCAAGATCGATCCAGCCTGGCGCCGTCGCGACGCCGAGCTCCGGGCAGCGGACAAGCGGGAATTCCTCGCCGCCTGCGAGGACTTCGCCGTCGACCGCTCGTTGCGCGCCTACTCAACCATAGGAACGCGCGGCGACGTCGACCTGGTGCTGCTGACCCAGAGCCCGAACCTGAACGACATCCACACCTTCCACGTCGTCCTCGGGCAGAGCGGGCTGGCGAAATGGACGACCACGCCGCACTCGTTCCTCTCGCTGACGAAACAGTCGCCCTACTCGGCCGAGGACGCCCGCCCGGAGATCTGCACCAGCGAACGCAAGTACCTCTTCCTCTATCCGATGGTCAAGCAGCGCCGCTGGTACGGGCTGCCGCCGGAGGAGCGCGGCCGGATCATGAAAAGCCACATCGAGGTCGGCCGCCGCTATCCGGAGATCACGATCAACACGACCTATTCGTACGGGATCGACGACCAGGAGTTCGTCGTCTGCTTCGAGGGCGACGACCCAGGGGAATTCTTGAACCTCGTCAACGAGCTGCGGCCGACCGAGTCGAGCGAGTACACCGAGCGTGAGACGCCGATCTTCACCTGCGTCGCAATGTCGGTTGCCAAGGCGCTCGACGCGCTCGACGGCACCCCCAGCGCTGTCGGCGCCGGCGCCCCGGCGCTCGGCTGACGAGCGTCTTTCCCTATTCTTTCGCGCTCCCATGAGCAAGATCGGAACTGAAGAGACCCCCCTCCGCGTCGCCATCGTCGGCGCCGGCCCCAGCGGCTTCTACGCCGCCGAGCACATCCTCAAGGACGGCGACCTGCATGCCCAGGTCGACCTCTTCGACCGCCTTCCCACCCCCTTCGGGCTGGTGCGCGGCGGCGTCGCCCCCGATCACCCGAAGATCAAGTCGGTGATCCGGGTCTACGAGAAAACCGCCGCCCGCGAGGGCTTCCGCTTCTTCGGCAACGTCAAGATCGGCCACGACATCGAGGTCAAAGAGCTGGAACGGCTCTACCACGCGATCGTCTTCACGGTCGGCTGCGAGACCGACCGCCAGCTCGGCATCCCCGGTGAGGATCTGCCCGGCAGCCACGCCGCCACGGCCTTCGTCGGCTGGTACAACGCCCACCCTGACTACGCCGACCGGGAGTTCGACCTCTCCTGCGAGCGCGCGGTGGTGATCGGCAACGGCAACGTGGCGATGGACGTCGCCCGGATGCTGGCCCTGACCGACCACGAGCTGCGCCAGACCGACACCGCCGACCACGCGATCGAGGCGCTCGACGCCAAGCAGATCCGCGAGATCGTCGTCCTCGGCCGCCGCGGCCCGGTTCAGGCCGCCTTCACCAACCCGGAGATCAAGGAGCTCGGGGAGATGGAGGACGCCGATGTCGTCGTCGACCCGCAGGAGGTCGAACTCGACCCCGCCAGCCAGGCCTTCGTCGAGTCCGACGAGGTCGACAAGACGACCAGGGTCAACTACGAAACGCTGAAAGAGTTCTCCGAACGGCAGCCGGAGGGCAAGAAGCAGCGGATCGTCCTCCGCTTCCTTGCCTCCCCGGTAGAAATCAAGGGCGACGGCAAGGTCGAATCGATCGTCGTCGGCCGCAACGAGCTGGTCGAGGAAGGCGGCGCGCTGCGGGCCAAGGACACCGGCGAGCGGGAAGAGCTCGAGTGCGGGCTGGTTCTGCGCTCGGTCGGCTACACCGGCATCCCGATCGAGGGCGTCCCCTTCGACGAGAAGCGGGGGCTGATCCTCAACGAGGGCGGCCGCGTCCTCGACTCCCACGACGCCGGCCACAAGGTGGGCCACTACACCGCGGGCTGGATCAAGCGCGGCCCCTCCGGCGTGATCGGGACCAATAAGAAAGACGCCCTGGAGACGGTCCAGCACCTCCTCGCGGACGTCGAGTCCGGCACCCTGATGAGCCCGGAGAAGCCGGAGCCGTCGGCGGTCGAGGACCTGCTGCGCGAGCGCGGCGTCCGCTACGTCAGCTTCGAGGACTGGCAGGCGATCGACCAGGCCGAGGTCGGCCGCGGCGAGCCGCACGGCCGGCCGCGGGTCAAGTTCGTCCGGGTCGAGGAGATGCTCGGAACCCTCGGCGAGCCCGCCGCCAACTAGTGCCCGCCGACCTCGCCGAGCTGAAGGGGATGATCGAGGCGGCGCTGCCCGGCGCCGCAGTCGAGGTGAGCGACGAAACCGGCACCGGCGACCACCTGCGGGCGGTCGTCAGCGCCCCGCAGTTCGAGGGCCTCTCACGGATCGACCAGCACCGGCTGGTCAAGGCGGCAGTCAAAGAGCGCTTCGACGACGGCACGATCCACGCGCTCTCGGTGAAGACCAGCCTCTCCGGCTGAAGTCACAACTTCGCGCGGGTTCCTACGACAAAATGTTACATTGTGCGCGCCATGCGTGCGACTTACATCCGTAGCCTCAGGATCATGAGACTCAGGGGGTCAACCTGGCCCGATTCGCGCCTCGACGAATTCAAGGAACAGGTAAACGGCAACCTCAAGGAGTTGGGGCAGCGAGTCGACCATCAGAGCGCCAGGATCGACCGCCTTCAGCACACCATTCTCATCGTCGGCGGCGGCCTGTTCGCCGCCTTCGTCGCCGTCCTGGCGGCGATGATCGGCTTGATCGCCACCCAGCTCTGAGCCGAAGGCACCGCCTCCCTACAATCCCCCCATGGCCGACCCAGAGCTGAAGTCCAAAGTAGAAGAGCTAATCGCCGCCAACCCGGTCCTGCTGTTCATGAAAGGGACGCCGGACATGCCGCGCTGCGGCTTCTCGATGCGGGTGGTCCAGGTCCTGGACCAAGTCGACGTCGAGTACGGCGCGATCGACGTTCTCCCTGCCCTGCAGCCGCTGCGGGAAGTGACGACGGAGATCTCCGACTGGCAGACCTTCCCCCAGCTCTACGTCAACGGCGAGCTGCTGGGCGGCTGCGACATCATCGAGGAGATGTTCGAGTCCGGCGAGCTGGCCGAGGCCCTCGGGGTCGAGCAGCCCGAGAACGCCCAGGCTCCGCAGGCGCAGCAAACCGCGCCGCAGCAGTCGCCGCCCCTGCAGATCGAATAGAAGCTCTTGCGGTCTAGCTAGACCGCTGCGGCTTGTTCAGCCGCGTCCTCTTTCACCTGGAAAGAGGAACCGCATCCGCAAGCGGCAACAACATTCGGGTTGTTGACCTGGAACCCGGCGCCCTGGAGACCTTCGACGTAGTCGACCTCGGAGCCGAAGACGAACTGCATCGAGACCTTGTCGACGACGACGGAAACGCCGTCGACCTCGAAGACATTGTCGTCCTCCTTGGCCTTGTCGAAGGCGAGCGCGTACTGGAAGCCCGAGCACCCACCGCCCCGGACCGCGACCCGAAGCGCCTGCTCGGCACCATCGGCCTGCGACCCGAGCAACTCGCCGATCTTCTCGGCGGCCTTGTCGGTAAGGGTGATCGCTGCTTGAGGGGTATCCGTCACTTCACAAAGTGTAGCGGGCCTTGACCATCTCTTTAGCGAGCTTGGCGTGTTCAGCTATCCAACGCCTCGACCCGGCCCTCCGAGGAGCGCCAGAAGTAGTGCCGATGCGGCTCGCAGGTTGCAGCGGTCCTGTACATGCCGGGTTCCCGGCTCGCTTTCGCTACGGCCAGGAGCTCCCTGGGAGCTGAGACGTCCTCCTGGATCACGTGCCAGCCGCCCCGCAGTTCTTCGACCGTGTAGTGCATGGAGAAATACTCGGCCGTACCCTGTACGAGCACGTCCGTAGATTTCCGACGCGGGCCATGGGGCGCTGACACCGGAGTTTGGCGAGAGGACGCGAGCTCATTGGGTGACAGCACGTCTAGAATCGGATCTGTGAGCTCGCCTGCCGAGACCGCTGTCGTTTGCGACACGACGGCCTACCTGCCGACCGAGTTGGTGGCGCAGCGGGGGATCAAGACGATCAGCCTCTATGTCTCCGCTGATGGGGAGCTGGAGCGGGAGTCGGAGATCAGCGACTTCGACGATTTCTATGAGCGGCTAAGGGCTGCGGAGAGCGCGGCGACTACCTCGCAGCCTTCGATCGGCGACTTCCTCGAGGTCTATGAACCGCTGCTGGCCGAAGGCAGGGAAGTGGTCTCGATCCACATCTCCGCTGGGATCTCCGGCACCTTCGAGGCAGCCGGGCAGGCGCGCGAGCGTTTGATCGAGGAAGACAAGGGCGGTGAGCGGCTGCACGTGATGGACTCGCGCACCGCTGCCGGGGGGATGGGGCTATGCGCCCTGGGCGCCGCCTCGGCCGCGGCCGCCGGCGCCGACGCGGAGGGCGTCCTTGCCCGCGCCGAGGAGACCCGGCAGTCGCTGAAGATGTGGTTCGCGATCGACACCCTCGAGTACCTGCGGCGCGGCGGCCGCATCGGCGGCGCCCGCGCCTGGATCGGCGGTGCGCTGAAGATCAAGCCGATCCTCACCCTCGAGGAGGAGATCACGCCGGTCGAGCGTGTCCGCACCCGCGCCCGCTCGCTCGAGCGGCTGCGCGGCTACGCCCGCCAGCGCAAGGACTCCGGCGCCTACGGCTGGGTCGTCCAATACATCCAGGACAAAGAGACCGCCGACGCGCTGATCGAAGACTGCTACGAGATCTTCGGCTGCGACCCGGTCTTCATCTCCGAGGTCGGTCCCGTCCTCGGCGCCCACGTCGGGCCCGGGCTGCTCGGCGTCGGCAGCGTCCGCACCGACCTGGTCGCTTAGCTGCTCCCGCTGCGCTAGCGGTTGCGTCTACGGCGCAGCATTGCGCGCGCGCCGATCAGGAAACCGACAGCCGCTGCGCCGACGATCAGCTGCTGTTTGTGCGCCTCGGCCTGGCGGCGCCAGTCGGTCAGCTCGTTGACCCGGTGGCGCAGGGACTCCACCGAGCCGCCCAGCTCGCGCCGCTTGAGGTCGATGTCGCGGCGGATCTCCGCCGGGGAGCGTCCTGGGGCTCCAGTGGTCACGCGGCCTCCTTTTCGAGCATCTCCTTGGTCAGCTTCGCCTCTTCGATCGCCTGCTCGGGCACCGGCGGCGAGCCGGCCTTGAGGGCGCGGAAGGCGATGAAGCCGGCGAGGGCGGCAAGCAGCAGGAAGATGCCGGCGGTGACGAAGTAGCCGGCCCAGATGTTGCCGTCGAAGAGTTCTTCACCGAGCAGCCAGGCGATCCCGTGGAGGATCATGATCAGCGCCAGGAAGGCGAAGGCGCCGGCGGCGGCACCGACGGCGGAGCCGCGGAGGATCTTGCTGACTTTCTCGGAGATCTCGGCCTTCGCCAGTTCGATCTCCTCGCGGACGAGGGTCGAGGCGTTTTCGGAGACGTCGACGACGAGGTCGGCGAGCGAGCGCTGATCCGGCGGAGGGGGCGGTGCCGGGGGCGGGATCGGTGGCGGGTTCTGGATGGGCTCGGCCATGGTCCCTCCTACTCCGGTGGGTCCTCGTTGTAGATGCGGCGGTAGAGCATCGACGCCGCCCGCGCGGCGGCGATGCTCGCGAGCGCACCGGTGGCGGCCAGGAGGCCGCTCCAGACGAGGCGTTTGACCAGCTCGTTCTCCATCAGCTCAAACCTTTCCCCAGGGGAAGTCGGGAGTAAACCATCTCGCGGCAGCAGCGGTGGGTGACTGTGCCCAGCCTATTCACCGCGGCTCCAGGCCGTCACAGATCGTCGTCACCAGCAGGTCGCGAGCGGCGTCGAAGTCGGTCTCCGAGGCCGGGATCGTGCCGAAGATCCAGCCCGAGAGCAGCTGCTCGACGGCGCCGTAGAAGGCCATCGAGGCGAACATCGGCTCGACGTCGCCGCGCAGCGCCCCGCTCTCCTGGCCGTCGGAGACGATCTTGGCGATCCCCTCGTAGGCGCGGCGGATCTGCTCCAGGTGGGTTTGGCCGAACGAGTTGGCCGCCCGCGTCACCTCGACGATGATCACCTTCATCAGGTCAGGGTCGTGGCGGTAGGAGTCGAAGATGAAGCCGGCGACGGCGCCGAGCTTCTCGCGCGGCCCGGCCCCGGTGCGATCGGCCTCCTCGATCGCGACGAGGAGCAGCGACCAGCGCTCGAGGAAGAGTTCGTTCAGGACCTCGTCCTTGGATTTGAAGTAGTGGTAGACGAGCCCGTAGGCGACGCCCGCCTCGTCGGCGATGTCGGAGACGCGGGTCGCGTGGAAGCCCTGGCGGGCGAAGACGCGGACCGCGGCGTCGAGGATCAGCCGACGCTTGTCGGCCGGGGGCGCCTGCGCCATCAGGAGCCGCTCCCTGCCGTCTGCGGCCAGTGGTAGGCCTCGGGCCGGCGGTTGGCCAGCGAGGGCAGCGACTCACGGACGCGGTCCTGCGCGCCGAAGTCGAGGTCGGCGAGGACGACCCCCTCGCCGTCGGCGGCGGTCGCCAGCACCACCCCCCAGGGGTCGACGATCATCGAGCGGCCGAAGGAGCTGTAGTGAGGAGGCGCCTCGCCGACCTGGTTAGGGGCGACGACAAAGACCTGGTCCTCGATCGCCCGCGCCCGCAGCAGCACTTCCCAGTGGTCGCGGCCGGTGGCGAGGGTGAAGGCCGAGGGGACGGCGACGACCCGCGCGCCCCGCAGGGCGAGGATGCGGAAGAGCTCGGGGAAGCGCAGGTCGTAACAGACGGTCATCCCCAGAGGCAGCTCCCCGACCGAGGCGACTACCGGCTCCGCGCCCGGGCGCTCGTGCTCGGACTCGCGGTAGGAGACGCCGCCGGCGTCGACGTCGAACATGTGGATCTTGCGGTAGACCGCGACGTCCTCCCCACCCGGGCCGATCAGGACCGAGGTGTTCGACGCCTTCTCCCCCTCCGCCCCACGCTCGGAGATGCTGCCGGCGAGGAGGTGGATTTCCAGGTCGGCGGCCCAGCCGCGGGCCGCGCCCAAGCTCGGCCCGTCGAGCGGCTCCGCCCCGGCGACCAGTTCCTCGCCACCCGCGAGCAGGTTCCACTTCTCAGGCAGGGCGACGAATTCGGCGCCGGCCCCGGCCGCCTCACGCACCAGACGCTCGGCCGCGGCGAGGTTCCGCTGCTTGTCCCCGTTCGAATTGAGCTGTACTGCGGCTACACGCACCTGCAGGTCCCTCTGGTTGATTGACCAGTCAATCGGCCGCCTCAGTATATGAGCGCCCCGCGTTTGAGGCGGCGCTAGAGGTTCAACTGCCGGGCGACGATCCAGTCAAGCAGGGAGGTCGGGAGCAAGGGCTGTATACGCGCCTGCAGCTTGGCGTCGAGGCCGACGAGGTAGCGGCTCTTCGGCCGCGGCGATTCGAGGGCGTGGGCAATCGCCGTCGCCACCTTCTCTGGCGGGATCCCGCGCTCGGCCATGTCCTCGACCAGCTTGCGAAATTTGTCCAGCGCCGCGCCGTACAGCAGGTTCGTCTTCGGGGCCTTGGCTTCGACGTCCTCGGCCTTGCGCTGCCCCCGCTCCCAGATCGGGGTGTCGATCGAGCCCGGCTCGACGATCGCGACCTTCAGGCCCCAAGGGCGCAGCTCCTGGCGGAAGACGTCGCCGATCGCCTCGGTTGCGAACTTGGAGGCGTGGTAGGGACCGGCAAAGGGAAAGGCGACGCGACCTCCGATCGAGCTGAGGAAGACGATGCGCCCTTTGGCTCGGCGGATCTCGGGCAGCATCGCCTGCGTCACCGCCACGTAGGCGATCACGTTGACCTCGAGCTGGTGGCGCAGGTCGTCCAGCGGCACCGTCTCCAGCGGTCCGGGAACCGCGATCCCCGCGTTGTTGACGAGGCCGTCGAGACCCTCGGTCTCGCGGGCGATCGACTCGGCCGCGGCGGCGATCTGGTCGGGCTCGGTGACGTCGAGGGTCACCGGTACGAGCCGGTCGGAGCCCTCGGCCCGCAGCGAGGCGGCGTCCTCCTCCCTGCGCACGCCCGCGAACACCTTCCAGCCGGTGGCGTCGAGGCGCAGGGCGGTGGTGCGGCCGATGCCGGTGGAAGCTCCGGTGACGAGGACTGATCTCAAGGGGACAACGCTACAGAGGTCATCAACGTTGGCCATCAACATGAACCAGGGGGCGTAACCTTTGTGAGGTTGTGAACGAGGCCCTCAAGGATGACGCCGAGCGCAAGCAGGTGACGGTCCTCTTCGCCGACGTCAGCGGCTCGATGGACCTGGCCGAGCAGGAGGACCCGGAGGAGTGGCGCAAGATCATGCAGCGCTTCTTCTCGCTGCTGGCCGACACGGTGACCCGCTTCGAGGGCACCGTCGACAAGTTCACCGGCGACGGGATCATGGCGATCTTCGGCGCCCCGGTCGCCCATGAGGACCATGCTGCCCGCGCCTGTTACGCCGCCCTGCGGATGCTCGACGACGTCGCCGAGTACGCGGGCGAGCTGCGCCGCGCCAAGGGCCTCAACTTCTCGACCCGAATCGGGATCAATTCCGGCGAGGTCGTCGCCGGGGCGATCGGCGGCGGCGAAGGCTCCTACACCGCGATCGGCCACACCGTCGGCCTGGCGCAGCGGATGGAGCAGCTGGCCGAGCCCGGCAAGGCCTACGTGACCGAGCACACCGCTGCGCTCGCCCGCGGCTTCCTCGACCTGCAGGATCTCGGCGAGTTCGAGATCAAGGGTGCCAGCCGGCCCGTAAAGGTCTTCGAGTTGGCCGGCGTCGGGCAGGCACGAGGCCGCCTGGACCTTGCCCGCGAGCGCGGCTTCTCGCGCTTCGTCGGCCGGGAGCGCGAGATCGCGGCGCTGGAGCAGGCACTCGACCGGGCGCGGCAAGGCGAGGCGACGGCGCTAGGCGTCGTCGCCGAACCGGGAATCGGCAAGAGCCGTCTCTACCACGAGTTCGTCGAGCGCTGCCGCAGCGAACGCACTGAGGTCTTCCAGGCGCAGGGCCAGGCCCACGGCAAATCGATCCCGTTCATGCCGATCCTGCAGATGTTGCGTGCCTTCTTCGGAATCGGCGACGGCGACGCCGAGCAGCTGGCACGGGAGAAGATCGCCGGCCGGGCACTGCTGCTCGACCCGTCCTTCGCCGAGGACCTGCCGCTGCTCTTCGACTTCCTCGGCGTCCCCGACCCCGAGCGGCCGGTCGCCCAGATGAGCCCCGAGGCGCGGCAGCGGGCGCTCGGCGAAGTGCTCTGCAAGCTGGTCAGCAACCCCTCGCGGAAGAAGACGCTGATGCTCGTCTTCGAGGATCTGCACTGGGTCGACGAGGGCAGCCAGGCGATGCTGCAGGGGCTGATCGACGGCTTCGGGGGGACGAGGACGCTGGTCCTCGCCAACTACCGGCCCGAGTACGCGCCGCCCTGGAGCGAGACCCCCTGCTGGCAGGCGCTCGAGCTGGCGCCGCTGCGGCGCGAGGACACGCGCGAGCTGCTGCGCGACCTCGCGGGTGGGGATCCCTCGCTGGATGGGCTCGACGAGCCGATCCACGAGCGCACCGGCGGCAACCCCTTCTTCATCGAGGAGATCGTCCGCGAGCTGGCCGAGGCCGGGTACCTGGTCGGCGGGCGGGGGTCATACCGCCTCGCCAAACCGATCGAGGACGCCGGGGTCCCGATCACCGTGCAGGCGGTCCTTGCCGCTCGGATCGACCGTCTGGGGGCGGATGCCAAGCAGTTGCTGCAGGTCGCCTCGGTCCTCGGCAAGGAGGTCAGCAGCGAGGCGCTGGCGATGGCCGCGGGCCTCCAGGAGGAGGCGATGGACCGAGCTTTGCGGGAGCTGATCGAGGGCGGCTTCCTCTACGAAGCCGAGCTCTACCCGCAGCGCCTGCTCGCCTTCCGCCACCCGCTGACCCGGGAGGTCGCCTACGGCACCCAGCTCGCCGAACAGCGGGCCGCCACCCATGCCAAAGCCGCGCGGGCGCTGGTCGAGCTCAACCCGCCCGACCGCCACGACGAGCTATCGGCCCTGATCGCCGACCACCTGCGCCAGGGGGACGAACCGCTGGAAGCGGCGCGCTGGTCGGCCCGCGGCGCCTACTGGGCCGGGCACGCCCGCCCCCGGGACTCCCTGCGGCTCTGGCATCAGGTGATGGAACTGGCCGACGGGCTTGAGGAGGACGAAGAGGTCGCGAACCTCGCAATCCACTCGCGGTTGCTGCAGCTGCAGTACGCCTGGCGGGTGGGGATGAACCGCGAGGAAGAAGCACGGCTGGCCGCCGAAGCCGAGGAGATCGCCAAGCGGCGCAACGATCTCCACTCGCTGGCGCTGCTGCGGGTGGCGATCGCGGTTCGGCCGGGGCTCGAACACGAGGCCGGGGAGTGGCTGACGGCGGTGCGGGAGACCATCGAGCTCGCCGACCGCACCGGCGACCCTCACCTGCGGGTGGCGATCCGCTCGGCCGGCGCCTATGCCTACCTGATGACGGGGAGGTTCGACGACTTCGAGCGCACGCTCGACGAGGTGATGGAGCTGGTCGGCGACGACGGCTCGATCGGGGCCGGCTTGATCCTCGGCAGCCCGATTGCTTGGAGCCTGATGGGCAAGGGGATGGTGCGTCGCGAGACGCTCGAATACGACGAGGCTGAAGCGCTGTTCGAGCGCGCCCTGCGGGTGGCCCTCGCCGAAGACGATCCCGAGACGGCGAGCTGGGTCCGCAGCAACCAGGCGGGCCTGATGGCGATGCGCGGCGATGCCGAGGCCGGGTTGGGCGCGGCGCGCCGCAACGTCGAGCTGACCGACAAGCTGGGCGACGTCTTCTCCCGCAGCCTGGCGCTGACCAACCTCGCCTGGATCGAGCTCAACGCCGGGGAAATCGATGCCGCCCTGGAGGCGGTGGAAGAGGCCGACCGGCTCTACCGCGAGGCGATGGGCAACGGCGGTGAGATGGCGCCGTGGCGGGCGCAGCTGCGCTCGCAGGTGCTGCGCGAGGCGGGTCGCGTCGAGGAGGCGATCGAGCAAGCCGAATGGGCGGCCGCATCGGCCCGTGAGCGAGGCATGCTCTGGACCTACCCGATCGCGCTCCTGGCTTTGGGCCGGGCGCGCCGAGCGGCGGGGCTGGCGGACGGGCTCGAAGAGCTGGAAGAGGCCGCGCAGGTCGCCCGCGAAACCGGAGCGCTTTCGTTGCTCGCCGACATCGAGAGCGAACGGGAGCAGCTCGAGGCCGCTGCCGGCCGCTCCTCCTGAGCCGCTAGCTCCGCCGCTCGAGCTCGGCGACCATCAGCTTCGTGTGGAGGGCGGCGATGAAGTCCTTCAGCGGCTGGGCGCCGGCTTCGAGCAGCTCGACCACGCGCTCGGGCGGCACCTCGCCGGCGAGGCGCTCCATCACCACGTCGACCTCCTGGCGGACCAGCTCTTCGAGGGCGGCTTTGTAGCGGAGGGTGTCGTAGACGGTGAAGCCGATCTGCTCGTCGTAGCCGCCGGCGCGGAAGCGGCTGATCGCCTCGATGATCTTCACGTCCGAGGTTGAGTAGCCGCGGCCGTTCGGCGTCAGCACCTCGAGCTCGGCGAGGCGGTCGAGCACCTCCTTGGGGACGCCGTAGCGCTTGCGGACCTCGGCGGCGCTGGTGCGGGAGCGCTCGCCGGCGAGGGCGCGGTCGAGGATCTGGTCGCCGAGCTCGAGCATCGCCTTGGCCCGATCGGGGTCCTCCTCGAGCACGTTCTTGATCGCCTTCAGCGGCATGAACCGCTCTTCCTGCAGGCGCTTGATCAGCTTGATCCGCTCGACGAAGTCGGGCGGGTAGTAGGCCATGTTGCGGCTGGTCTTGACCGGCTCCGGCAGCAGGCCCTCGCGCAGGTAGTGCTTGATGGTCGGCGCCGGAACCCCGGAGGCCTCGGCCAGCTCCCTCATCCGCAGCAGCCCGTTCTCGGCTGACGGGACGATTTCCCTCCCTATAGGCGTATTTTCGTCCCGTCGGCGGTTGGTTCCGTTGGTGCTCACGCGCGGAACTCTTCCTGCGGGGCGGCGGCGGGGCCAGCGGCGGCGCCCGAGGTTTTTAGCGCCTCGATTTCCTCCGGGGTGTAGCCGGCCTCGGCCAGGACCTCGTCGGTGTGCTCGCCGAAGGCGGGTGCGGGTCGGGTCGGGTCGGCGGGGGTGCGGCTGAGCTTGACAGGGTGGCCGAGCTGACGCACCGTCCCCAGCTCAGGCTGCTCGAGCTCGACGACCATCTCTCGCGCCCGCACCAGGTCCGAATCGAGCGCCTCGTCGAGGTCGAGAACCGGCTCGATGCAGCAATCGTGCTCGTCGTTGAAGGCGAGCCACTCGTCGCGGCTGCGCGAGCGGAAGACATCGGCGACCTGCTGCCAGGCATCCGACCCAGGAGCCTCGAACTGCTTCTCGATCAGGTCGAGCCGATCGACGCCGTTGCAGAAGGCAGCCCAGAACTTCGGCTCGAGGGCGCCGCAGGTGACCCAGCCGTCGCTCGCCTCGTAAGGCAGGTAACAGACGATGCCGCCGGCGAGCATCTGCTCACCGCGCCGCGGCACCTCCTCGTCGCAGAAGTACCGGCCGGCGACCATCGCCAGCCAGGAGAGGGCGCCGTCGGCCATCGAGACGTCGACCATCTGCCCCTCGCCGGAGCGCTCGCGCTCATGAAGCGCCGCCATCACCCCGAAGGCGGCCATCAGGGCGCCGCCGCCGAGGTCGGCGATCTGGCCGGCGGACTGCACCGGCGGGCCGTCCTTGGCACCGGTCAGGCCGAGCAGGCCGACGAGGCCGAGGTAGTTCATGTCGTGGCCGGCGCGCTGCGTGTAGGGACCGTCCTGGCCGTAGCCGGTGATCGCGCAGTAGACGATTCGCGGGTTTGCCTCGCGCAGGCGCTCGTAGCCGACGCCGAGCTTGTCGAGGACGCCGGGGCGGAAGCCGTCGAGGACGACGTCGTAGTCGGCGGCGAGACGCAGCAGCGCCTCCCTCCCCTCCTCCTGCTTGAGGTCGAGCCGGACCGAGCGCTTGCCGCGGTTGAGCGAGAGGTAGAGCGAGGAGCGGGTGCCGAGGGCCTGCTGCTCCTCGGTGCCGTAGTAGGGCGGCGCCCAGCGGATGTAGTCGCCCATGCCGGTGTCCTCGACCTTCAGCACCTCGGCGCCGAGGTCGGCGAGCAGCAGCGAGCAGAAACCGCCCGGCAGCAGGCGGGTGAGGTCGAGGACCCGGACGTCGCTAAGCGGGAGAGCGCTCACGCTTGGGGACCCCCAGCAGCTCGCGCGCCTCGGCGACGCTGGCCGGCCGGCGCCCGATGTCTTCGGCCATCTGCCGCGCCTTGGCGATCAGCTCGCCGTTGGACTTGCACATCTCGCCGTTCGGCAGGTAGAGGTTGTCCTCGACCCCGGCGCGGACGTTGCCGCCGAGGACCAGCGAGCTGGCGAGCAGCTTCCACTGGTCGCGGGAGATCCCGATCACCTGCCACTGGTTCTCGCCCTCGGGACCGCCGGGGATCTGGTCGGACATCAGGGTGACGTTGCGGGGCGTCGGGCGGATACCGCCGGTCACCCCCATCACCAGCGAGATCTGCAGCGGCGGCTCCAGCAGCCCCATGTCGACCAGCGGGTCGAGGTTGGCGACGTGGCCGGAGTCGAAGCACTCGTGCTCGGGCTTGATCCCCAGCTCTTTCATCGCCGTGAGGAACTCGATGATCGTGTCGAAGCTGTTCTCGAAGACGGCCTTGAAGACGAAGTCCTTGCGGCGCCGCGAGTACTTCGCGTAGTTCATCGAGCTCATGTTGAGTGCGGCGACGTCGGGGCGACAGGCGCGCAGGTACTCGATCCGCTTCTCGATCGGGATCCCGATCGCCCCGGTCGAGTAGTTGACGATCACGTCGCCGACCTCGGCCAGGATCGCCTCGGTGATCGCCCGGAAGTCCTCGACCTCGTAGGAGGGCGTGCCGTCCGGCTTGCGGGCGTGGATGTGGATCTGCGAGGCACCCTCGTCGACGGCGCGCCGCGCCTCCGCCGCGTACTCCTCGGGCGTGTAGGGGATCGCCGGGCACTGGTCGCGGTTGGCGATCACGCCGCTGATCGAGCAGCTGATGATCACCGGATCGCCGAAAGAGCTCATCGCCGCCTCCTCAGCTGTTCCTTTTAGGGGATTGGCAACGAGAAGGAACAGGCGAAGTCATACCGGCATCACGCCGTGGCGTTTCTTCGGCTTCTCGACGTGCTTGTTGCGCGCCATCTTCAGCGCCTTGGCGATCGTCGGGCGGGTCTCGCGGGGGTCGATGATGTCGTCGATCACCGCGTTGCCGGCGGCGATGTAGGGATCGATCTGCCGGCGGACCGCGTTCAGCATCGCCTCTTTGGTCGCCTCGGGATCGTCGGATGCCTCGATCGCCGAGCGGCCGATGATGTTGACCGCGCCCTCGGCTCCCATCACCGAGATCTCGGCCCCCGGCCAGGCGACGATCAGGTCCGGCTCGTAGGCCTTGCCGCACATCACGTAGTAGCCGGCGCCGTAGGCCTTGCGGACGACGACGGTCACCTTCGGCACGGTGGCGCGGCTGACCGCGTAGAGCATCTTTGCCCCGTGGCGGATGATCCCGGCGTGCTCGACTTTCGAGCCGACCATGAAGCCGGGAACGTCCTGGAGGAAGACGAGCGGGATGTTGAAGGCGTCGCAGAGGTTGATGAAGCGGGCGGCCTTGTCGGCGGAGTCGTTGTCG
>DASSMJ010000002.1:0-42305 GCA_035688955.1 Solirubrobacterales bacterium
AGCAGCTGCCCCAGCCCCAGCTCCTCGATCCGCGGCGCCTGCACGGCGGCGAGGGCGGCGACGAGGCGCGCTTCCTCGGCCGGGTCGAGCCCTGGCTCCAGCTCCTCCCCCAACGCCAACTGCCCGTCGTCCTCCTCCGGCTTCTCGGCGGCAGCGCCCTCGGCGAGACCGATGCCGGCGTCGGCGGCGAGCTCGACCAGGTCGTAGGTGCGCCGGTGCGGCTCCAGCAGGTAGGCGGCGATCATCGTGTCGTGGTCGAGCTTCGGCTCGACCCCCTCGCGCGCCGCTGCGGCGAGCAGCCCGTGGCGGCCGCCGCCGAGGGACTTGGCGTCGTGGGCGGCGAACGGCTTGCCGTCGAGGGCGACCGCGAGCTCGTCGAGAGTCGCGGAGCCGGCGAGGAGACGGTCGGCTTCGGCGGCCGCCCAGCGGTCGCCGGCGATCCCGAGCGCCACCTGCCCCTCCCCCAGGTCCTGTGGCGTCGCCTCCTCGGCGGAAACCTCGAGCTCGGTCTGGACCTTGCGTCCCGGCACCGCGTCGCCCTCGGGCAGCGCTTCTTCCAGCCGCTCCATCACCGCTCGCAGCTCGAACTCGCGCATGAACTCGCGCAGGGCGCCGCGGTCGGGCTCGCTTTCCAGCGCCTCGCCGAGGTCGACCCCGGTCTCGATGTCGTACTGGAGCGTCGCCAGCTGCTTGGAGAGGCGGGCGTCCTCCGCGTGGTTCGTCAGGTTTTCCTTGCGTTTTTTGCCCGAGACCTGGTCGACGTTTTCCAGCACGCCTTCCAGTGAGCCGAACTGCTGCAGCAGCTGGGTCGCCGTTTTCTCGCCGATCCCGGGAACGCCGGGGATGTTGTCGGAGGTGTCGCCGCGCAGGCCCATCAGGTCGGTGATCAGCTCCGGCGGCACCCCGTAGCGCTCTTCCACGGCGGCGCGGTCGTAGATCTTCGTCTCGGTGATCCCTCGCGAGGTGCTCATCACCCGCACTCCCTCGTCAACGAGTTGGTAGGCGTCGCGGTCGCCGGTCACGACCATCACTTCGATCCCCCCCTCGCGCGCCTGCTTGACCAGCGAGGCGATCACGTCATCGGCCTCGTAGCCGTCGATCCTGACGTTGGTGTAGCCGAAGGCCTCGACCAGCGGCATCAGGTGCGGCCACTGCTCCCGCAGCAGATCCGGGCGCGGTTTCCGCTGCGCCTTGTAGAGGTCGTACGTTTTCTCGCGCCCGCTCCAGCCCGCGTCCCAGGCGACCACCACTCCCTGCGGATGGTGCTCGTCGATGATCTTCACCAGCATCGAAGCAAGCCCGTAGATCGCATTCGTCGGCCGCCCGTCGCTGGTCCCGATCGACTCGGGCAGAGCGAAGAAGGCGCGGTAGGCGAGGCTGTTGCCGTCGATCAGGAACAGCTGCGGGGCATCGGCTGACACGGGCGCGACTCTAGCCGCGCGCGGTGCCGGACAACGCAAGCGCTGCCGCAACGTCCGCTGTGACCCCGTCGAGAATCGGGCCCGCGCCGCCAATCTGATTCGATAGCCGCCGATGGCCGTCAGCGCCCAGTACAGCGTCACGATTCGCGTCGAGCTCGATGCCCGCCAGGAGCCCCTGGGGCGGCTGACGGCGGCGATCGCCGAGGCGGGGGGACAGCTGCAGGGGGTTGACCTCGTGCCTGGTGCCGGGCCGGAGGGGAAGCGGGTGCGCGAGTTCACGATCGACGCCGCCGACCGCGACCATTGGGAGAAGATCCTGCGGGCGATCGGTTCGACGCGGGGGGCGCGGGTCCTCGACTACGTCGACCGGACGATGCAGATGCATCGCGGCGGCAAGATCGACATGCGCAACAAGTACCCGGTGAAAACGCGCGACGACCTCTCGATGGCCTACACGCCCGGCGTCGCCCGCGTCTGCATGGACATCCACGCCGACCGCAGCAAAGCCTTCGAGTACACGATCAAGAAGAACACGGTCGCCGTCGTCTCCGACGGCAGCGCTGTCCTCGGTCTCGGCAACATCGGCCCCGAGGCGGCGATGCCGGTGATGGAGGGCAAGTGCATGCTGTTCAAAGAGTTCGCCGGGGTCGACGCCTTCCCGATCTGCCTCGACACCCAGGACGCCGACGAGATCGTCCGCGCGGTCGAGCTGATGGCCCCCACCTTCGGCGGGATCAACCTCGAGGACATCTCCGCCCCGCGCTGCTTCGAGATCGAGGACCGGCTCAAGGAGTCGATCGACATCCCCGTCTTCCACGACGACCAGCACGGCACCGCGGTGGTGACGATGGCCGCGCTCTTCAACGCGCTGAAAATCACCGGCAAACCGATCGAGCAGCTGCGGGTGCTGGTGGTAGGGCTCGGCGCCGCCGGGGTAGCGGTGACGAAGATGATGCTCGCCTCGGGGATCACCCAGATCGTCGGCTGCGACCGCCAGGGCGCGGTCTCGAGCAAGCGCGCCGACTACGAATCCGGCGAGATGAACGAGGCCAAGCGCTGGTACGCCGACAACACCAACCCGGACCTGATCCAGGGCCAGCCCGACGACGTAATCGAGGGCATGGACATCTTCGTCGGCCTCTCCGGTCCCGGCATCATCAAGCCCGAGTCGCTCGGCAAGATGAACGACGACCCGATCGTCTTCGCGATGGCCAACCCGACCCCCGAGGTGATGCCCGAGGAGGCGGCGCCCTACGTGCGGATCATGGCCACCGGGCGCTCCGACTTCCCGAACCAGATCAACAACGTCCTCGCCTTCCCCGGAATCTTCCGCGGCGCCCTGGACGCCGGCGCCCCCAGCATCACCGAGGAGATGAAGCTCGCCGCCGCCAAAGGGATCGCGATGGCGGTCTCCGAGGAGGACCTGGCCGAGGACTACATCATCCCCAGCGTCTTCAACCGCGAAGTCGCCCCGAAGGTCGCCGAGGCCGTGGTCGAGGAGGCCAAGCGCGACGGCATCGCCCGCCTCAACGAGGAGACCGGGACCTTCGCCACCCTGGACGGGAGCTAGCCGGTGCGCGTTCTCGTCACCGGCGCCAGCGGCACGATCGGTCAGGCGCTGTGTGACGCGCTCTTTGCCCGCGGCGACGACGTCGTCGGCCTCACCCGCGACCCCGGTCGCTCCCGCTCGGCCAATCCCCGCATCGACTGGCACAAGTGGGACCCGACCCTGGAACGGCCCGACCCGGCCGCCTTTGAGGGCGTCGACGGCGTCGTCCACCTGCTGGGCGAGCGGATCGACCAGAAATGGACCGAGCAGGCGAAGGAGCGGATCATGGAGAGCCGCCGCCAGGGAACCCACAACCTGGTGCAGACGATCATCGCGCTCGAGGCTCCGCCGAAGGTCCTGGTCAGCCAGTCGGCGGTCGGCTACTACGGCGACCGCGGCGACACGCCGGTCGACGAGGGCGACGGTCCCGGCTCGAGCTTCGACGCCGAAGTGACGCAAGCCTGGGAGGCGGCCGCCCACGAGCTCGACCCCTCCGGGGTGCGCCTCGTCGTCGTCCGCACCGGGCAGGTCCTGACCACCGAGGGCGGGATGCTGGCGGAGATGCTGACCCCGTTCAAGCTCGGCGTCGGCGGCCCGCTCGCCGGCGGCGACCAGTACCTCGCCTGGATCCACATCGACGACGAGGTCGGGATCCTGCTCTGGGCGCTCGACAACGAGAAGGTCAGCGGCACCGTCAACGCCTCCTCTCCCAACCCCGCCACCAACAAGGACTTCTCCAAGGCGCTCGGCCGGGCTCTCAACCGACCGGCGGTGATGCCCGTCCCCGGCCTGGTCCTCGACCTCAAATTCGGCAAAGAGTTCGGCCAGGTGCTGCGTGGCGGCGCTCGGGTGATCCCGAAGCGGACGCAGGAGCTCGGCTACGAGTTCAAGCACCCCGACCTCGACGAGGCGCTGCGCGACGTTCTCTAGACGGCGGCCGGCTCGGGCTCGCGAGCGAGCACGTCGACCGGCCCCTCGATCCAGATCCTGACGTTGTCGCCCGGATGCCAGGCCGGGAAGCCGAGCCGGCGCACCTTGACGACGCTCCCGGAGGGAAGTTCGAGTTCGACCAACTGATCGTGGCCGAAGAAGCTGCGGGAGACGACGGTTGCCTTCTGGCTGCGGCGGTCGGGCGGCTCGATCGTGCCGATCGCCAGCGACTCCGGCCGCACCAGCACGTCGACCTCGCCGCTGAGGCCCTCGCGGTTCGGTAACGGCCCCAGCTCGCAGCGGATCGTCCCGTCCTCCGCCTCGCCCGGCAGCACCTCGATCTCGCCGAGGAAGCTGGCGACCCAGCGGTTACAGGGGCGCGAGTAGACGTCCTCCGGGGTCCCGACCTGCTCGACCTTGCCCTCATTGACCACCGCGACGACGTCGGCGACGCTCAGCGCCTCCTCCTGGTCGTGGGTGACGAAGACCGAGGTCAGCTTCTGCTCGGCGAGGATCTCGCGCACCTCTTCGCGCACCCGCGCCCGCAGACCGGCGTCGAGGTTGGAGAAGGGCTCGTCGAGGAGCAGCGCCCGCGGCTCGGCGACGAGCGCCCGCGCCAGCGCCACCCGCTGCTGCTGGCCGCCGGAGAGAGCGTGCGGGCTGCGCTTGCCGAGGCCGCCGAGGCCGACCGTCTCCAGCGCCGCCTCCACCTTCTCGCGGTCGGGCCGGCGGCCGAGCGCGTAGCCGACGTTGGCGGCGACGTCCATGTGCGGGAAGAGCGCGTAGTCCTGGAAGACCATGCCGAGGCGGCGACGCTCCGCCGGCACCGTGCGCCCGGGGCCGGCGACCTCCTCGCCGCCGATCTCGATCGTCCCCGCGTCGGGCAGCTCGAGGCCGGCGATCAGGCGCAGCGTCGTCGTCTTGCCGCAACCGCTGGGGCCGAGCAGGGCGCAGGTCGAACCCTCGGGCACGTCGAGGTCGAGGCCCGCGACCGCCTCGACCTCACCGAACGATTTCCGCAGGCCGCGCAGGCGCAGGCCGGGGGTTTGAGTGGTCTCGTCGTACTCCATCAGCAGGGGAATCCATAAGATTAGGGCAACCTAACCGCCTCTCCTCGATTTTCCCCACCGCTTGAACCTCTCCTTTCCCCACCCCGCGCGGCTGCTTGCTGCCCTCCTGGTCCTCCTCGCCCTGGCCCTCGGCGGCTGCGGTTTCAGCACCGAAGACAGCGGCGGCGGCTCGAACGAGCCCGACGTCAAGGGGATCACCCTCTACTCCGGCCGCATCCCAGCGGCGATCGGCCCCGCCATCAACAGCTACGAGGCTGAAGCGAACCGCGACGTCCAGGTGCGCTACGCCGAAACCGCCGACCTCGGCGCCACCCTGGTCGAGGAGGGCGATGCCTCCCCCGCCGACGTCTTCTTCGCCCAGGAGCCCGGCGCGATCGCCGCCGTCGCCGAAGCCGGCCTGCTGGCGAAGCTGCCGCAGGACATCCTCGAGATGGTCCCGGCCCGCTACCGGGATCCCGAAGGCCGCTGGGTAGGCGTCACCGGCCGCGCTCGCGTAATCGCCTACAACCGCGACGTCGTCAAAGAGCAGGAACTCCCCCCCTCCCCGTTCGGCCTCACCGACCCGAAATGGAAGGACCGGGTCGGCTGGAGCCCGGCGTCGTCGAGCATGCAGGAGTACGTCACCGCCCTGCGCGCCGAATACGGCGACGAGCGGACGAAGCAGTGGCTCGAAGAAATGGTCGATAACGGGGCCGTCGCCTTTCCCGACAACGTGACGATCCGCGACGCGATCGCCAAAGGTGAAATCGACGTCGGGCTGATCAACCACTATTACGTCGCCCAGGCGATCTCCGAAGAAGGGCCGGACTATCCCGTCGCCGTCGACTTCCCCCCCGGCGGGCTCGGCTCGCTGATGTTGCTGACCAGCGTCGGCGTGCTCGAATCGAGCGACCGCAAGCCGGAAGCCTTCGACTTCGTCCGCTCGCTGCTCTCCGACGACTCGCAGGCGTTCTTCACCTCGAGCTCCAAGGAGTATCCGCTCGCCAAGGAGGCCGCGCCCGACCCCTCGCTGACCGTGCCGATCGCGAAGATCCCCGTCTCCGACTCGAGCCTGGTCGACCTGAAGGAGCTGCAGGGGACGATCGAACTGATGAAAGAAAGCGGGGCGTTGTAGTGGGGGCGCCGCGCGGAGGACGCTGATGCCGGCGGCGCGGCGGGCGCCGCTCGGCCTGCTCGCCCTCGGCGCCGTGGTCGGTGCCGCCGCGGTCCTGCCCGCCGCCTACCTCTTCGTCGTCATCGCCGGCGACCTCTCGGCAGCGCTGGAGGTCGCCTTCTCCTCGCGGGCGCTGGAAACGCTGCTGCGGACGGCGCTGCTGACCGCGGCGGTGGTGCTCGCCTCGGTGGCGATCGCGCTGCCGATCGGCTGGCTGACGGTCCGCACCGACCTCCCCGGCCGCCGCCTTTGGACGGTGCTCTGCACCCTGCCGCTGGTCATCCCCAGCTACGTCGGCGCCTACCTGCTGGTCGCGGCGCTGGGACCGAACGGGATGCTGCAGGAAGCGCTCGGGGTCGACCGGCTGCCCTCGATCTACGGCTTCACCGGCGCCTGGCTGGTGCTGACGCTCTTCACCTACCCGCTGGTGCTGATCCCGCTGCGGGCGACGCTGCGGCGGATCGACCCGCAGCTGGAGGACGCGGCGCGGGCGATGGGGCGCGGGCCGCTGGAGGTCTTCCGCACGGTGGTGCTGCCGCAGCTTTGGCCGGTGCTGGCGGCCGGGTCGCTGCTCGTCGCCCTGTTCACGATCAGCGACTTCGGCGCTGTCTCGATCCTCCGCTACCAGTCCTTCACCGCCGAGATCTACGTCGCCTACCAGTCGAGCTTCGACCGGGTCGCGGCGGCGGCACTTGGTGCTGTCCTGGTCGTCGCGATGCTCGCCCTGCTCTTCGCCAGCTCGCGGGTGCGCGGAGCGAAAACGGTGCACCGGCTCGGCCCGGGGACGTTGCGACCGACCCAGCCTTACCGGCTCGGTCGCTGGCGCTGGCCTGCCCTCGCCTTCTGCTCGCTGGTCGTCCTGGTCGCCTTCGTGCTGCCGGTTGGGGTGCTCGTCTACTGGGCCTCGAAGGGGATCTCGACCGGCAGCACCTCGCTGAACACGGTCGCCGCCCTCGGCGGCAACTCGCTGCTGATCGCCGCCTGGGCGGCGGCGCTGGGAGCCGTGGCGGCGCTCGTCGTCGCGGCCCTGGTGGTGCGCTACCCGTCGCGGACGACGCGGCTGATCGAGCGGCTCGCCCACGGCGGCTACGCGCTGCCGGGGATCCTCGTCGCCCTCGGCCTCGTCTTCTTCTCGACCCGGGCGGTGCCGGCGCTCTACCAGACGATCGCGCTGCTGGTCTTCGCGATCACGATCCACTACCTGCCGCTGGCGATCGGACCGATCGCCAGCTCGCTGGTACAGCTCTCGCCGCGGATCGAAGAGGCCGCCCGCGGAATGGGCCGCGGCCCGACCGAGGTCTTCCGCACGATCACGATGCCGCTGGCCCGCGGGGGGATGATGGCCGGCGCCGCGCTCGTCTTCCTCAACGCGATGAAGGAGCTGACGGTAACCCTGATCCTCTCGCCGATCGGGTTCAAAACCTTGGCGACCGACATCTGGACGCAGACCACCTACGGCTTCTACGAGGCCAGCGCGATCCCCGCCCTGGTCCTGCTGGCGGTGGCGGCGATCCCCGTCTACCTGCTGAGCGAGCAGGGTGCGGCGGCGCCGTGATGCGGTGAGGCCGGGACCGCGCCAGGCGGTCGCGGTGGCCGTGGCGCTCGCCGCCTTCTCCCTCGCCCTTCCCTTCTTCCCCGTCTACGACCCCTGGGCCTGGTTGATCTGGGGGCGCGAGCTGCTCCATGGCGGCTTCGAGACCGCCTCCGGCCCCTCCTGGAAGCCACTGCCAGTGCTGATCGACGCGCCGCTCTCGCTGCTCGGAGGCGCCGCGCCGAAGGCCTGGTTGCTGGTCGCGCGCGCGGGCTGGATCTGCGCGCCGCTGCTGGCCGGGCTGCTGGCGGCTCGGCTCAGCGGCGAGGAGACGGGCCGCTGGCGCTGGGCCGCGGCGGCGCTCGCCGCCGGCTCGGTGGCGCTGACCGCCGACTCGTTCACGCCGCCGCTGCGCCAGTTCACCGGCGGCCTCTCGGAGCCGCTGCTGGTGGCGCTGGTGCTGGCAGCGGTCTGGGCGGCGCTGGACGAGAAGCCGGGTTGGGTCCTCGGGCTTGGGACCGCGGCAGCGCTCCTGCGTCCCGAAGCCTGGCCCTTCCTCGCCCACTGGGCCTGCTTCGCGAGCAGAGACCGACCGCGACTACGAGCCGCCGCAATCGCCGTTGCCGTCCTGATCCCGCTCGCCTGGTTCGTCCCGGACCTGATCGGCGCGGGAACTCCGCTGGAGGGCGGCGAGACGGCGCGCGCCGGCGGGATCGAGCTGCTCGATGGCCTCGCGGTCCTGGGACGGGCCCTGGCGGCACCTCTGGCCGCGGCCTGGGTCGGCGTCGCTCTGCTGCTCTGGCAAGGCGCCTTTCCCAACCGGTGGTTTCGAAAAGCGCCTAGCTCCCCTCCCCCCGACCGTGTTCTCACGATCCTCCTCGTCGGTGCCGGCGCTTGGATACTCCTCGTCGCCCTGATGGCGGTCGCCGGTTTTGCCGGCCTCCCCCGCTTCCTCGCCCCCGCCACCGCAATCGTCGCCATCGTCGGCGGCGTAGGCCTCGCCCGCGCCGGCGCCACCGCCTCTCTGCGTGCCCTCGCCCTTGGGGGAATCATGCTCGCGGTAGGCGGCTTCGCCTGGCGTGCCGCGCAGGTGCCGGATGACCTCGAGGTGGTGGAACGGCAGACGACTTCGATCGACCACCTCTTCGATCTGGTCGAGGGCACCGGGTCGGCGCAGCTCCTCGCCTGCGGCGGCACGGTGCGGATGACGCAGGTGCGCCAGCAGACGGCGCTCGCCTGGAAGCTGGAGGAACCGATCGCGTCGGTGCCGGTTCGACGGCGGCCTAAGTACGGAGTCGCGCTCTCGACCAGGCCGCTTCTTCATGGCAACGTCATCGCGCGGGTTGGGCTGTGGCGGGCCACCGTCCTCCCCTGCCCTTCCGGCTACGGCAAACAGCCCACCCCCGGGCAGATCAAGCTGAGTCGCTGAGCTCGGCCAGTGGCCGCGTCATCGCCGGCGTCTCCGGCGCCGCCCGGTAGGGCTGCTCTTCGGGCTCCGCCTTCTCGTGGTAGGCGCTGTCGGCGTTGACCGCCCAGACGTCGTGCCGAGCCCCGTCGCAGAGGTTCTCGACCGCCCGCATCGCCGTCAGCATCGAGTGATCCGAGTTGTTGTACCTGTGGAGACCGTTGCGGCCGATCTGCTGCAGGTTGGCGATGCCGCCGAGCCAGCCGCGGATCCGCTCCACCCGCTTCGCGTACTCGACGTCGTAGATCGGGTAGGCCTTGGGCACGCGAACGACGTGGCCACCGACCACCCGCTCCGGGTCGACCAGCCCCAGCTCGCCGAGCTCACGGCGGCCGAGCTCGACCAGATCCCGGTCGCCGCTGCTCCAGAGCTCGTCCCCCTCGAAGCAGAAGTACTCGAGGCCGAGGCAGGAACGGCGCGGGTCCGGCGTCATCCACGGGCTCCAGGCGCGGAAGTTCTGGATGCGGCCGACGCGGGCGCGCGGATCGTGGACGTAGACCCAGTTGTCGGGAAAGGCGGGCTCGCCCTCGATCGCCAGCGCCACGGTGATGAAGTCGCGGTAGCGCAAGCCGGCGGCGGCATCGGTCACCGTCGCCGGGGGCGCGGGGTTGGCGACGCCGACGACGGTTCGAAGGGGGATCGAGGAGATCGCCGCCGCGACCTCGACCCTCTCCCCTCCCGCTCGGACCGCGTTGAGCTGCCCATCGCCGACCTCGAGCTCTTCCACCGGCGCCCCGAGCCTCAGCTCGCCGCCCCCTGCCTCGATCCTCCGCGCCATCTCCTCCCACATCTGGCCCGGACCCAAGCGCGGGTAGCGGAACTCCTCGATCAGGCTCTTCGGGCGCTCGCCGCCGCCTCCGGGGAGGGCCTCGCGCAGGGCGCTCCAGGGCGAGAGGTCGGCGATCCGCTGCGCCGCCCACTCGGCCCGCAGCTCACCGGTGTCGACCCCCCAGACCTTTTCGGTGTAGGTCTTGAAGAAGAGCTGGAAGAGTCGGCGCCCGAAGCGGGAGCTGACCCACTCCTCGAAGCTCTCCTCCTGACGGCCGGGCCGCAGGCGCGCACGGGCGAGGGAGCCGAGACTGCGAAGGACCTCGTACGGGCCGAGCTTGGCGAGGACGTCCGCCGGTCGCAGCGGGTACTCGATGAAGCGGCCGCGCCAGTAGATCCGCGAGAGCCGCGGCCGGACCAGCAGCTCCGCCCCCAGCATCTCCAACCAGAGGGCTTCCACCTCGGCGCTCTTGGTGAAGAAGCGATGGCCGCCGAGGTCGAAGCGGTAGCCGTCGCGGACGACCGTGCGCGCCAGGCCGCCGACCTGGTCGTCGGCCTCGAAGACGGTCACGGGCCGACCTCGCTGCACCAGTCGGTAAGCGGCGGTCAGCCCGGCCGGCCCGGCGCCGAGCACGGCAACGGGCAGCGGATCTCGGCTCGGGGGTGGCGCCGCCATCGGGGCGGGAGATGGTATTAGGTATCCCTAATGCCGGCCTCGTCCCCGGATCCGCTCGACCCCAGCGGGCCCGCCATCAGCCTCGCCGCCGTCGTTCCCGCGACCGACCACCCGCCCACCCTGGGAGCGTGCCTCGCCGCGCTCAAAGCGGGGGTGCGAGAGCCGGACGAGACGCGCGTCGTGCGGGAGCCCGTGAGCGTCGGGCCCGCCACCGCGCGCAACCTCGGCGCCGCGGCCAGCGCGGCGGAGATTTTGGTCTTCGTCGACTCCGACGTCGAGGTTCACCCCGACGCCCTCGCCCGGATCGAGCGGCGCTTCCTCGAAGACCCCGACCTGGTGGCCGTCTTCGGCGCCTATGACGACGACCCCGCCGATCCCGGGCTCACCTCCCGCTACCGCAACCTCCTCCACCACCACGTGCACGTCGAGGCGGCGGGCGAGGCGGAGACCTTCTGGGCCGGACTTGGCGCCGTGCGCCGCGACGTCTTCGAGGCCTGCGCCGGCTTCGATGACGCCCTCTTCCCCGAAGCCAGCATCGAGGACATCGAGCTCGGCATGCGACTGCGGGAGCAGGGGGCAAAGATCGTGCTCAATTCGGCGATCCGCGGGCGTCACCTCAAGGCCTGGACGCCCGCGAGCATGGTCCGGACGGACTTCAGCCGCCGCGGCGTCCCCTGGGCCCGCCTGATCCTCCAGCAGGGCAGCGGCAGCACCGCCCTCAACCTCGGCTGGCGTCACCGCGCCAGCGCCCTCGCCAGCATCGCCCTGCTGGGCGGCCTGCTCGCCCGGCGTCCCCGGTTGGCCGCCGCCGCCCTGGGGGCGAACCTGGTTCTCGATCGCGACCTCTACGCCCTGCTGGCCCGCCGCGGCGGGCCGCCGCTGCTGCTCGCCGGAATCGGCCTGCACCAGCTCCACCAGCTGACCGCCGCCGCCTCGGTTCCGGCTGCCCTCGCTTTGCACCTGCTGGAGGAGTCCGATCGATGATGCGGATCGGCATCGCCGGCTGTGGGCGGATCACCGAACGCGGCTACATCCCCGCCGTCCGCGCCCTCCCGGACGCGAGGATCGTCGCCCTTGCCGATCCTGACGCGGAGCGACTGCGCCACTGCCGCGAGCTCTGCGGGCGCGGCCCTGAAGAAGCGGCCGCCTTCACCGATGCGCGGGAACTGCTCGCCGCAGAGGCAATCGACCTGCTCGTCATCGCCACCCCCGCCGCCTCACACGCGGGCCTGGCGGCCGAAGCGGCGGCGGTCGGGGTCCCGGCGCTGGTCGAGAAGCCGCCCGCACCCGACCTGGCCGGCGCTCAGCTCCTGGCCGCGCTCGATCCCGAACCGCTGCTGGCCTTCAATCGCCGCTTCCTCCAGGGGGCGGAGGTGCTGCCGGCAGTCCCGGCGCAGGGGTGGCTGGAGCTGGACCTGGAACTGCGCTTTCGCCGTGGTGGCTGGGGCGCTCATGAAGCCCATGACGAGGCCCTGCTCGACGCCGGAATCCACCTGATCGACCTCGCCTGCCACCTCAGTGGCGCCGACCCGATCGCCGTCAGGGGCGCCTCGATCTCGCCCGAGCGCGCCGCCTTCGAGCTGGAGCTGAGCCGGGGACGCGCCCGCATCGGCTGCGCCACCGACCGCGGCCACCGCGAGGCGGTCCTGGTGCGGGAAAGGGCGGGCAAGGTGCTGGCGAACTGGGTCTGGGGAGGGATCCGCGGCCGCTTGAAGGGCCGCGGTGACGAGGACCCACTGCTCCGTTCACTCCAGCGGCAGCTGGTCGCGGCGCAAGGTCGTCTTGGTGGAACCGAGAGCGTGATCGCCACCGCCGCGGACGGGATTCGAGCGATGGCGATCGTCGAAGCGGCGCGGCGCTCGGCCGAGCTCGGGGGCGCCGAGGTCACCGTCGCGCCTCTCGCGGAGGCACCGCGGTGATCGCGGTCATCCAGTTCGATGCGGCCAGCGCCCGCCTGCTGGAGCGACTCGGTGCCGAGGGGCGGCTGCCGAACCTCGAGGCGTTGCGCCGCCGCGGCACCGAGTTCGAGCTCGAAAGCCCGGCGGCGCACTTTCCCGCCAGCGCCTACCAGGACCTCTACCGGGGGGTCGAGGTTGGTGAGCACGGTCTCTTCTATCCCTTCCAGTGGGCCGCGTCTGACCAGCGGATCCGCCTTGCCGGCAGCTTCGAGGCGCCGCCGCCGATCTGGGACCGGCTGGGACGCGCCGGCCGCAGCACCCTGGCGATCGACCCCTACGAGTGCCACCGGCCGCAGGGGGCTCGAGGAGCTCTCGTCTCCGGCTGGGGGATGCGGGAGCGGGTCGTGCTGGAGCGTTGGTCGGTACCCGACGGCGGCGACCGCGAGCCGCGCCGACGCCACGGCCGCCCGCCCGACGTGACCGAGGTCTTCGGCGCCCAGAGCCCGCGGGAACTGCGGCAGCTGCGCGAGCGCTTCCTGGCAGCGCCGCGCCGAGTCGCCGACCTGGCCATCGAGCGCCTCGGCGAGCGCAGCTTCGACCTCACCTGGATCGTCTTCGCCGCCACCCACCTCGCCGGGCACCGGCTGTGGGGGGATCCCGCCCTGGACGAGATCTACGAGGAGGTCGACGCCCAGCTGGGCCGCGTTCTCGCCGCCCTTCCCGACGACTGCGATGTGATCGCCTGCTCGGTCCTCGGGATGGACGAGAACACCAGCCGCGCCGATCTGCTGCCGGAGATGCTGACCGCGCTCCTCGGCGGCTCGAAGGCATCGCGTGGTTCCTTTCGCACGGATGACGTGCAAAAGGAACCACGCAACTCCGGCGACTCCGATTCGGGGGCGATCTGGCGGCTGCGCGCGGGCCTCTCGGGTCGCCTGCGGGCCCGCGTCGCGGCGGCGATGCCGGATCGGCTTGCGCTGGAGCTGACGACGCGACTGGAGCTGCGGGGGGTCGACTGGTCTTCGACCCGCGCCTTCGCCCATCCCGCCGACAACCAGGGATACATCCGCCTCAATCTCGCCGGGCGTGAGCGGGACGGGATCGTCGGCGAGGGCGAGGCGGCGGAGCTGGTCGAGCAGATGCGCGAGGGGCTGCTCGACTTCCGCGATCCCGACGGCGAGCCGGCGGTGGTCGCAGTCGAGGAGGTGGCCGATCGCTATCCAGGGGCGGCCGCCGACCGCCTGCCGGACCTGGTGGTGCGCTGGCGCCCGACCTCGGCAGTCGATCTCGATGCCCTTCACTCGCCCCGCTTCGGAACCGTGCGCCGCCGCGGCGCCGGCAGCGGCCGCACCGGCAACCACACCGACGGCGACGCCTGGGCGATCCTCGCCCCCGGCGCAGGCAAGATCCGCCAGCCGGGGCGCCCCGCCAGAGTCGTCGACATCCCCGCCACCGTCGCCGCCAACTGCGACATCCCGCTCGACGGCCTCAGCGGCGAACCACTGCTCGAGCCCTAGCGCCGAGACCGCAAAAACCCGCGTATATCACGGGTTTTTGCGGTCTCGCGGATGACACCGGCCAAGGTTGCTGCCTGGGCGGCCGTCACCAGCAAGGCCGGTGCGAGGCCGGCACCGGCACCGGCTCGCAAGAGGCCCAGGTAAAAGGAGGGCGAGCCCCGCCTGCGGTCTTGATCGACGCTCCGGTAGCGCGCTGCGCCGCGCCCGTAGCGGTACTGCTGCCGGATGAAGGCGCGGGCGGTGCTGCCCGAAGCGTGAATCACCGCCGCCGCGGACACGAAGAGGGGCGCCGCCCCGAGCCCGGCCACACGCTCGGCCCAGTCGCGGTCCTCACCTGCGGCAGTGGGAAACGACTCGTCAAACGGCACCGCTTCCAGCAGCGAGCGCTCGGCGGCGAGGTTGGCGGTGGCCGCGAAGCCCGGCGAGGCGGTGCCGGGGCTGGACCCCCGCCCCTGCAGGTAGCCGACGATCGTCTCCCAGGCGCGGTCGGCGGCAGTCGCCCCCTCGGCTACGAAGATCGGCCCCGCCGCTACGCGCGCCTGACCAGCGAGGATCGGCGCCGCCAGCGCCTCCGCCCAACCCGGGGCTGGCTCACAGTCGTCGTCAGTGAAGCAGACGACCGACCCCTGCGCGCGCCGCACCCCCTCGTTGCGAGCCCAGGCTGGACCTCTTCCCTCCGCGTCCTCCACCACCACGACCTCGACCGCCACCGTCTGCGCCTCCAGTGCGGCGATGCAGCGGGCCAGCGCTTGCGGCCGCCCCCGCGTCGGTACCACCACAGAAACGCGGCCCAGGCCGAACTGCATCAAATTCTCTCCCTGCCAGAGGGAGAATTTGATGCAGTTCGGCCGCGCATCAACCCTCAGCCTCGAAGACCGCCTGGCGTGGCTCGCGTTCGTCGCCATCGCGCAGGGCGGCGACGATCCGGGCGACTGCCTCCTCTCCGCTCAGGCCCCCGATCTCCGCGATTCCTGCAGCCGCAACGATCGGCCGCGACTGGCGCCGCGCTTGGGGGTTCGGCTCGCCGACGTAGGCGATCGCGGTCGAGTCCTCGGTCGCTTGCCGCGCGTTCGCTCCGACTTGCGCCAGCGTCCAGGACCTACCGCCGCCGCCGGCATCGAGGCAGACGACCCGCAGCCTCAGATCCTCCCCACCACTTCCCTGCTGCGACGCCTGCGCGCGCGCTTCGTCGCAGAGGCGACGGCTCGCTGCCCCTTCCGGACCGCGCAGCGGCGCGCTGACGTAGACCGTCACCTCCGCCCCGTTCGCGGCACCCCCTTCGCCGCAGCCGACGAGGAACGCGCCCAGAAGGAGGGCGATCGCGATGGCTGGCAGGCGCGGCACGGGTGACGATCCTAAACTCGCTCGGATGCGAATCGGGATGCTGACCGCAGGGGGCGACTGCCCGGGGCTGAACGCGGTGATCCGCGCCGTCTCCCGCTCAGCGATGCAGCAGGGCGACGAGGCGATCGGAATCCGCCGCGGCTACCGAGGCCTCGCCGAGAACGACTGCATGCCCCTCGACATGTCCCGCGTCACCGGCATCCTCCACCAGGGCGGGACGATCCTCGGCACCTCCAGCTTCGAGCCGATCCGGGAGAACGCGGTCGAGGAGGTCGCCGCCGGGTTCGAGCAGCAGCGCCTCGATGCCGTGGTCGCGATCGGCGGCGAGCACACGATGGAGATCACCCGCCAGCTGCACGCCGACCACGGCCTGCCGCTGGTCGGGGTCCCGAAGACGATCGACAACGACGTCGGCGGCACCGACTTCACTTTCGGCTTCGACACCGCGGTGCAGGTGGTGACCGACGCGATCGACCGCCTCCACACCACCGCCCAGTCCCACGACCGGATCATGGTGGTCGAGGTCATGGGCCGCAACACCGGCTGGATCGCCGCCTACGCCGGGATCGCCGGCGGCGCCGACTGCATCGTCATCCCCGAGCAGCCGACGACGGTCGAGGACGTCTGCCGCGACGTCACCCGCCGCCACGATCGCGGCAAGGACTTCTCGATCATCGTCGTCGCCGAGGGCGCCAAGCTGGCCTTCGAGGGCGGCGAAGAACGGCTGATCCAGCCGATCAAGGACTCCGACGAATACGGCTACCCGCGCCTCGGCGGGATCGGCGCCGCCCTTGCCGCCGAGCTCGAGGCCCGGACCGGCTACGAGAGCCGTGTGACCGTCCTCGGCCACGTCCAGCGCGGCGGCACCCCGACCTCGACCGACCGCATCCTCGCCACCCTCTACGGCGCCCATGCCTATGAGATGGCCAAAGCCGGCGAATTCGGCCGCATGGCGGCGATCCACGGCACCCAGATGACCTCGGTGCCGCTGGAGGAGGCGGTCAAGGTCAAGCAGGTCGACCTGCGGATGCTGGAGATAGCCAAACTCTTCTTCACGTGAGAAGGTGGCGGGCATGAACGACGCTCCGGATTTCCAAGCAGCCACGCAGACCCAGCAGACGATGTGGGCAAAAGGCGACTTCTCCGAGGTCGCCCACCTCGTCGTCCCCGTCTCCGAGAGACTTGCGGAAGCCCTCGATCTCGTTCCCGACGAGCGGGTCCTCGACGTCGCCTGCGGCAGCGGCAACGGCGCCATCGCCGCGGCCCGACGCACCTGGATCGGCGCGACCGGAGCGGACTTCGTGCCGGCGCTCTTGGAGCGCGGTCGCGAACGGGCGGCGGCGGAACGGCTCGACGTCGAGTTCGTCGAGGCCGACGCACAGAACCTGCCCTTCGAGGACGGCAGCTTCGACGTGACGATGTCGATCTTCGGCGTGATGTTCGCCCCCGATCATCAGAAAGGAGCCGACGAGCTCCTGCGGGTGACCAAATCCGGCGGGCGGATCGGGGTCGCGAGCTGGTGCCCCGACGGCGGCCTGCAGGACTTCTTCGCCGCGATCGTCAAACACACCGGCGGTCCGCCCCCGGGGGCAGTTCCACCCGTCCTCTGGGGGGACGAGTCGCACGTACGAGAGCTGTTCGGCGATTCCGTCTCCGACCTGCAGGCGGAACGACTGAAGTCGCGGCAGGCCTTCCGCTCGGCCGAGCACTACATCGACTTCTTCCGCAGCTACTTCGGGCCGATCAAATCTGCCTTCGAGGCCGTCGGACCGGAGGGCGAAGCGGAGCTCACCGCCGACCTCGAACGGGTCCTGGAGAACCTCAGCGTCGGCGGCAGCCGCGCCCTGGTGGTCGAGCCCGAATACCTGCAGGTAGTGGCGACGCGCGCGTAGCGGGGCTAGGCGCGGCTCTGGGTCTGCTGCGCGATCCGCAGTGCGGCGCCAATCAGCAGGACCAGGAAAAAGATCATGCCGGCGACGCCGCCGCCCTGGCCGAAAGCCGCGTAACCGACCACCATCGCGGCGATCGCCAGAAAGAGGGTTACAACCATGCCCATATCGCGCTGCATCCTATCCAGCGAGGGAGACGCGCGTCTCGCTGAGGAATGAGGCGACCGCGTCGGCGGCACCCTCCGGCGATCCGCCCTCACCGGCGGCGCGGACGAGGCGGCTGCCGATGATCACCCCGTCGGCGATCCGGCCGACCTGAGAGGCCTGCTCGGGGGTGCCGATGCCGAAGCCGACCGCGACCGGCGTCCGCGCCTCGGCCTTGGTCGCGTCGACCAGCTCCGCCAGGGCGGGCGGCATCTCGGCCCGCTCGCCGGTGGTCCCGACCGTGGAAACGACGTAGACGAAGCCCTTGGCCGCCTCGCAGATCTGCCGGCGGCGCTCGGCGGGCGTGGTCGGCGCCAGCAGCGGCACCAGCGCCAAGCCCTCGGCCGAGAAGGCGTCGCGCACCTCGCCGGCCTCGTCCAGAGGCAGGTCGGGCACGATCACGCCGGCGGCGCCGGCGGCTTTCGCCAGGCGAGCAAACTCGGCGGCGCCGCCGTGGGCGAGGACCATGTTGGCGTAGGCCATGAAGACGACGGGAACCCGCTCGCCGACCGCCCGACAGACCTCAAGCGCAGTCGCCAGCGTCGCCCCCGCTTCCAGCGCCTTCGTTGCCGCCGCGTGGATCGCCGGTCCGTCAGCGAGCGGATCGGAAAAAGGCACACCCAGCTCGATCAGGTCGGCGCCGGCATCGGCGTAGGCCTCGGCGACGGCCAGGCCGGTCTCGCGGTCGGGGTACCCGGCCATCATGTACGGCATCAGCGCCGCGCGCCCTTCGGCGGCGGCCGCTTCGAAGGCCGCCGCGATCCGCTCCTCGCCGCTCACGGCAGGATGTCGGTCGGAGGTTTCAGTCGGGCCGTGGCCTCGGCCATGTCCTTATCGCCGCGACCGGAGAGGCAGAGGACGTCAAAGCCCTCGTCGCCCGGGTTCTCCAGCAGCCAGGCGATCGCGTGCGAAGACTCCAGGGCCGGGATGATGCCCTCCAGGCGGGAGAGCTCCTGGAAAGCGCCGAGCGCCTGCTCGTCGGTGACGCCGACGTAGGTGGCGCGGCCGCTGTCGCGCAGGTAGGCGTGCTCGGGGCCGACGCCCGGGTAGTCGAGTCCGGCCGAAATCGAGTGCGCCTCGAGGATCTGGCCCTCCTCGTCGGCGATGATCGAGGAGAGCGAGCCGTGCAGGACCCCGGTCGTGCCCGCCTGCAGCGAGGCGCCGTGGCGTCGGCTCTCCAGCCCCTCGCCCGCCGCCTCGACGCCAATGAGCGCAACCTCGGCGTCGTCGACGAACGGGGTGAAGATGCCGATCGAGTTGGAGCCGCCGCCGACGCAGGCGATCACGCGCCCGGGCAGCGAACCCTCGGCCGCCAGCGCCTGCTCGCGCGCCTCCTCGCCGATCACCCGCTGCAGGTCCCGTACCAGCGCCGGGTAGGGCGCCGGGCCGACCGCCGAGCCGATCACGTAGTGGGTGGTGGCGACGTTGGCGACCCAGTCGCGGATCGCCGCGCTGACCGCCTCCTTCAGCGTCCGCGCGCCCGCCTCGACCGGCGCCACCTCGGCGCCGAGCAGCCGCATCCGCTCGACGTTAGGCGCCTGGCGGCGGATGTCCTCGGTCCCCATGTAGACCACGCATTCGAGCCCGAGCAGGGCGCAGGCGGTGGCGGTGGCGACGCCGTGCTGGCCGGCGCCGGTCTCGGCGATCACCCGCGGCTTGCCCATCCGCGCTGCCAGCAGCGTCTGGCCGAGCGCGTTGTTGATCTTGTGCGAGCCGGTGTGGGCGAGGTCCTCGCGCTTCAGGTAGACCCGGGAGCCGACACGCTCGGACAGCCGTTCGGCCAGGTAGAGCGGCGTCGGGCGGCCGATGAAGTCGCGGCGCAGCTGATCGAGCCGCGCCATGAACTCGCCGTCCTCGCGCGCCTCCGCCCAGGCGGCGGTCAGCTCGTCGAGGGCCGGGATCAGGGTCTCCGGCACGTAGCGCCCCCCGTAGGGGCCGAACCTCTGCTCGATCGTGCTCATGCGCTGGCGCCGACCGGGTTGGCGGCCTCGAAGAACGCGGCCATCGCGCCGTGGTCCTTGCGACCCGGCTCGGACTCGACGCCGCTGGCGACGTCAACGGCATAGGGATGGACGACCGCGATCGCCTCGGCGACGTTCTCGGGTCGCAACCCGCCGGCGAGGATCGCCGGGATTTCGGAGCGATGCCCGCGCAGGAGCTCCCAATCGAAGCTCTCGCCGGTGCCGCCCCACATCCCCTTGCCGCGGCGGTCGAAGAGGTGGAAGTCGGTGCGGAATGCCTCGGCACCGTGGACGTCGGCGGCGCTGGCGACATGGACCGCCTTCGCAACCTTCAACCCGGTCCGCCGCGCCACCTCGGCGCAGAACGATGCCCCCTCGGCCCCGTTCAGCTGCACCATCGTCAGGCCCTCGTCCTCGACCGCCCGCGCCACCTCGTCGAGGGTGGGGTTGACGAACACGCCGACGACCTCGCACTTGCGGCGGAAGGCGGCGGCGATCTCCGTCGCCGCGGCCGGATCGACGTCGCGGGGACTGCCGTGGAAGTGGATCAGCCCGATAGCCCAGGCGCCGAGCCGCACCGCCTCGGCGGCGTCGTCCATATTCGTGATCCCGCAGAACTTGACTCGCACGCCTTCAGCGTACGGGAAGGGAAGTCGGACCCCCGTTCAAGGGGGCCCGACCCCGGTTATTCGGTGTTCTTGGGTTGGGTCCCGAGGGTGACGTCGGCGGTCTTCTCGTCGCCGCCGCGGAGGATCTTCAGCTTCAGTTCGTCGCCGGGTTCGGAGTCCTGGATCAATTCGACCAGCTGTTCCATGCTCTTCACCTTTTCGCCGTTGGCTTCGGTGATGATGTCGCCGCCTAGGCGGATTTCTTCGCCGTTGATGGTGGCGGTGGTGTTCCCCGCTTCGAGGCCAGCGTCGTCGGCGGGGCTCCCCTTGACCACCGTCTGCACGATCACGCCTTCTTCGACCGGCAGGTTGACCGCCTTGGCGAGTTCGGGGGTAATGGTGCCGCCGGTGATGCCGAGGAAGGCGTGTTCGACTTCACCGCTGGTCTTCAGCTGCTGGAGCTCATTGCGGATCGTGTCGATCGGGATCGCGAAGCCGATGCCGACGTTGCCGTTGCCGCCGCCGCCGGTGGCGATCTGAGAGTTGATCCCGATCACCTGCCCTTCGGCGTTGATCAGCGGCCCGCCGGAGTTGCCGGGGTTGATCGCCGCGTCGGTCTGGATCACGTGGTTGATCGAGAATCCGTTGGGCGCCTGGATCTGTCGCTGCAAAGCGGAGACGATGCCGCTGGTGACGGTGCGGTCGAGGCCGAAGGGGTTGCCGATCGCCACCACCGGGTCGCCGACTTCCATCTCGGCGGAGCGGCCGAGGTTCAGCGGGTGCAGTTCGCTTGCCGGCGCGTCGACCTTGAGCAGGGCGACATCGGTGCCGGGATCGGCGCCGACGACTTCGGCCGGATGACTCTTTTCGGATTCGCCGAGGGTGACGGTGATCTTTTCGGCGCCTTCGATCACGTGGTTGTTGGTGAGGATGTGGCCGTCCCCGTCGATCACGAAGCCCGAGCCGGTGGCGGTGCCGCCGGATTCGGCTTCGGGTTCGCCGAAGGGATTGAAGAGTTCGCTTTCCTGCGCTTCGAGCTGGGATTCGATGAAGACGACTCCCTTGCCGTCGGACTTGTAGATCTGGTTGACGACGTTGCTGTCGCCGTCGCCTTCCTTGGAGGCGACCGGCGCCGTCAGCGGCGCGGCAACCGTCGTCGTCGTGTCGCCCCCGGACTGGATCAAACCGGCCGCAATGGCGATCCAGCCGAGGACGACGACGACGAGGGCACCAAGGAGAGCGGAGAAGAAGGGGCTGCGAAGTTTCGATTCGGGCTTGGGCATGGAAGGAGGATCGCGCGGGTCAGTCATCGTTGTCTAAACGATCTCAAAAGGTTTCCTAAATTCGTCGGCCCGGCGCCGAGAGAACGCTCAGACGAGGTGTTCGCGGGTGCTTTCGTCGCTGCCGGCGAGCTCCCGCGTCTTCGCCTCCGGGTCTGCCGCCGTCATCAGCGCGCCGCCGATCAGAACCGCGTCGACGCCGACCCGGTCGAGCTCCTCGAGCTCCCCCCGGCCGGAGATTCCGCTCTCGGCCACGACGATCTTGCCGGCGGGGACGTTCGGCATCAGCTCGTAGGTGGTGGCGATGTCGACGCTCATGTCGTCGAGGTTGCGGTTGTTGATCCCGATCACCTCGGCGCCCGCCTCCAGCGCCCGCTCCAGCTCGGGCTCGTCGTGCACCTCGACCAGGCAGTCGAGGTCGATCGCGCGCGCCTCGCGGTAGAGCGAGCGCAGATCGTCGTCATCGAGGGCGGCGACGATCAGCAGCACCGCGTCGGCGCCGTTCGCCGCTGCCTCGTAGAGCTGGTAGGGGTCGACGATGAAGTCCTTGCGGATGATCGGCAGGCCGCAGGCAGCCCGGGCGGCGCGCAGGTCGGCCAGCGAACCGCCGAAGTGCGCCTCGTCGGTAAGGACGGAGAGCGCTGCCGCCCCGCCCCGCTCGTAGGCGTTCACCTGCGCGGCGAGGTCGATCGTCTCCGGCGCGAGCGCGCCGGCGCTGGGCGAGCGGCGCTTGAACTCGGCGATCAGCGAAATGCCGGGGCGCGCCAGCGCCTCGTTGAAGGGGCGATCCTCACGGCCTGAGAGCCGCAGCTCGAGGTCGGCCTGCGGTAGCTCGGCGCGACGCCTCTCGACCCCCTCCCGGGCCCCCGCGATCAGCTGGTCCATCATTCCCACGATGAAGAGCTAGAGACTAGACGGCGGGAGCCGTGGTTGCCGCGATCAGCCGCTCCAGCACGTCCGCTGCCGCGCCGGAATCGAGCGCTGCGGTGGCTTTCGCCACCCCCTCCTCGAGGTCCGTGGCGAGACCGCCGACGTAGATTGCCGCCGCCGCGTTGAGGACGACCAGGTCGCGGTGCGGCCCGGGCTCGCCCGCCAGCACGGCGCGGCTGACCGCCGCGTTCTCCTCCGGGGTGCCGCCGGTGACGCCGGCCAGTTCCACCGGCGCCAGGCCGAACTGCCCCGGCTCGACGAACCACTCGGCGGTGCGGCTCTCGGCGACCTCGATCACCCGGGTACGCGCCGCCAGCGAGAGCTCGTCGAGCCCATCTTCGGCGGCGACGACCAGCGCCCGGACGCTGCCCAGCCCAACCAGCGCCTCGGCGATCGTCTCCTGGTAGTGGCGGTCGGCGACCCCGAGCAACTGCCGGTTGGCTCCAGCTGGGTTGGTCAGCGGCCCGAGGAAGTTGAAGATCGTCCGCACGCCGAGCGCTTTGCGGGCCGGCACGACGTGCTTCATCGCCGCGTGGTGGCGGGGCGCGAACATGAACCCGAAGCCGACCTCGTCGATGCAGTGGCCCACCTGCTCGGGCTCGATTTCGATGTTCACCCCGAGTGCCTCGAGCAGGTCGGCGGAACCGCACTTGCTGGAGTTCGAGCGGTTGCCGTGCTTGGCGATCGCGCAGCCGGCGCCGGCGGCGACGAAGGCGGCCGTGGTCGAGATGTTGAACGTTGAAGGCCCGCCGCCGGTGCCGCAGGTGTCGACGAGGTCGTGGCGCTTGGTCGTCACCGGGGCGGCGAGACCGCGCATCGTCCGCGCCAAGCCGACCAGCTCGGGCACCGTCTCCCCCTTCGCCCGCAGGGCGATCAGGAAGGCACCGGTCTGGATCGGGTCGGTGCGCCCCTCCATGATCTCGCTGAGGACCGCCGAGGCGTGGTCGGCGGTGAGGTGATCGCCGGCACAGACGGCGTCGATCGCGCGGCTGACGACGTCGTTTGGCATCTACCCCTCTCCCGCGCCGATGAAGTTGGCCAGCAGATGCTTGCCCTGCGGGGTCAGAACCGACTCCGGGTGGAACTGGACGCCCTCGATCGGCAGCTCGCGATGGCGTGCCCCCATCACCACGTCGCCCAGCGTCGCGCTCAGCTCGAGCTCCTCCGGCAGCTCGGGGTCTGCCACCAGCGAGTGGTAGCGACCGGCGAGGAGCGGGCTCGGCAGCCCGGCGTAGACCGACTTGCCGTCGTGCTCGACTTCGGCCTCCTTGCCGTGGATCGGCTCGCCCTGCACGACCTTGCCGCCGAAGGCCTCGACCATCGCCTGGTGGCCTAGGCAGACGCCGAGCACCGGCGTCCCGGCTTCGCCGAAGGCGCGGATCGCCTCGCCGGAGATGCCGGCCTCGGCCGGCGTGCAGGGGCCGGGTGAGACCACGAGGCGGTCCGGCTTGCGCGCCAGCAGCTCCGCGACCGTGGCCTTGTCGTTGCGCACGACTTCGACCTCGGCCCCGAGCTCGCCCAGGTACTGGACGAGGTTGTAGGTGAAGGAGTCGTAGTTGTCGATCACGAGCACGCGCATCTGCCGCTCCTAGGCCCAGTCGGGCTGTTCGCAGGCGACCTCGACGGCGCGGAAGACCGCGCGCGCCTTGTTCACCGACTCGGTGTACTCGTAGGCGGGCTGGGCGTCGGCAACCGTGCCGCCGCCCGCCTGGACGTGCAGCTGCCCGTCCTTGACGACGACGGTGCGGATGTGGATCGCGGTGTCGAGGTCGCCGTCCCAGGAGAGGTAGCCGACGGCGCCGCCGTAGCCGCCGCGCTTGACCGGCTCGAGCTCGTCGATGATCTGCATCGCCCGCACCTTGGGGGCACCGGAGAGCGTTCCCACCGGCAGGCACGAGCGCATCACGTCCATCGCCGAGACGTCGTCCCGCAGCCGGCCGGAGACCTGGCTGACGATGTGGAGGACGTGCGAGTAGGTCTCCACCACCATCAGCTCGTCGACCTTGACCGAGCCGTACTCGCAGACCCGGCCGAGGTCGTTGCGGCCGAGATCGACCAGCATCACGTGCTCGGCCCGCTCCTTGGGGTCGTTGATCAGCCGCTCGGCGAGGCGGCGGTCCTCCTCCTCGCTGCGGCCGCGGGGCGAGGTCCCGGCGATCGGCCGGCTCGAGACCCGGCGCCCCTCGACCTTGACCAGCGGCTCGGGCGAGGCGCCGGCGATCTGGAAGTCGCCGAACTCGAGGTAGTACATGTAGGGCGAGGGATTGACCGCGCGCAGGCCGCGGTAGACCGAGAAGGCCTCCACCGGAGCAGGCGCCGAGAAACGCTGTGAGGGGACGACCTGGAAGGCGTCGCCGGCGTGGACGTACTCGATGATCCGGGAGACCGTCGCTTCGAACTCCTCGCGGCTCATGTTCGACTCGAACTCGGGGGGCTCGACGATCGACGGATGCTCGGGAACAGGCACGGCGGTCCGCAGCCGCTCGCGCATCTCGGCGATTGTCGCCGCCGCGCGCTCGTAGGCGGCGTCGACGCCGCCGTCCTCCTCGACGAAGGCGCAGGCGAGAATCGTCAGCTCGTGGCGCAGGTGGTCGAAGACCAGCATCGCGTCGGTGATCATCAGCGCCAGGTCGGGAAGCCCGAGCGGGTCGGGGTTCGGCTCGCCCAGCGGCTCCACGGTCCGCACCAGGTCGTAGGCGAAGAAGCCGACGGCGCCGCCGGCGAACGGCGGCAGACCCTCGACCGGCGCCGGCTCGTACTCGCGCAGGCGCGCAGCCACCGCCGCGTAGGGGTCGGGCGCGTCTTCGGTCCGGCTCGGTGCCTCAGTGACGGTGGCGTCGCCGCTCCACTCAGAGAGCGTCCCCTCGCTCCAGCGCAGCAGCGCCCGCGGGCGCAGGCCGACGAACGAGTAGCGCCCGACCTGACCCTGCTCGGCCGACTCGAGCAGGAAGCACGGCGCCCCCTCCGGCTCGCCGGCACGCAGCTTGAGGAAGGCCGAGACCGGGGTCTCGCAGTCGTCGACGAAGCGCGCCCGCACCGGCACCACGTTGCCTTTGCGGGCCAGCTCGCGTGCGCCCTCGAGGCTCGGCTCGAGGCGAATCTCGGAATCAGCCGCTACGTGCATTCAGCACTTCCATCACCTTCGCCTGCGAAACCCCGCGCGAGGCCAGCAGGACACTGAGGTGGTAGAGGACGTCGGCGGCCTCTTCGGCGACCCGCTCGTCGCTCTCTTCGCGAGCGGCGCGGACCACCTCCTCCGCCTCCTCTTCGATCTTCTCGCCGATCAACGGCCGGTCGTCCAGCAGCTTCACGGTGTAGCTGCCGTCGGGCCGCTGCAGGGCGCGGTGGCGGATCGTCCGCTCCAGCGCCGGCAAGGCTTCGTGGGTGACCGGGAAGGGCTCGCCGGGGGCCGCCGGCGCGTCCTTGCGCGGCGAGGCCGAGCCGAGCACCTCGCGGTAGAAGCAGCTGCGCTCCCCCGTGTGGCAGGCCGGGCCGGCCGGGTCGACCAGCGCCACCAGCGCATCGCCGTCGCAGTCGTAGCGAAGCTGGCGTAGGTGCATGAAGTTCCCCGAGGTTTCGCCCTTCTTCCACAGTTCGTCCCGCGAGCGACTGTGAAAATGAAGGTCGCCGCTCTCGAGCGTCATTTCCAGCGATTGCGGGCTCATGTAGGCGAGCATCAGCACCTCGCCGGTGGCGAAGTCCTGAACTACGCAGGGCGCGAGCCCCTGCTGGTCGAATTCGATTTCGGGAAACATCCGGGGAATCGTAAACGTCGCCCGCGAAGTGACCGCTTACTCGATGCCGAGGCGGTCGAGCAGATCCTCGTCTCGGCGCCAGTGCTTGCGCACCCGAACCTGGAGATCGAGATGGACCTTGGCGTCGAGCTCGGCTTCGAGCGAGCGCCGCGCGCCGGCTCCGATCTCGCCGATCTTGGCGCCCTTTTTGCCGATCAGGATCCGCTTCTGCGACTCGGTCTCGGCCCAGACTTCGGCGCGGACGACGACCAGGCCGTCCTCGCGTGGCTCGACTTCCTGGACCGAGATCTCGACCGAGTGCGGGATCTCCTGGCGGGTCCGGTTCAGCACCTGCTCGCGGATCAGCTCGGCCAGCAGCAACTCCCCCGGCTGGTCGCTGCGGTCCTCCGGCGGATACATGTAGGGCCCCTCCGGCACCAGTTCGCCGAGGCGGTCGAGCAGGGGCTCCACCCCCTCGCCGGTGCGGGCGCTGATCGGGAAGACCTCGTCGACTCCCTCCAGCTCGGCCGCGGCGGCGAGAACGGGGACCAGCTCGTTCGGCCCGAGGCGGTCGGCCTTGTTGACGGCGCAGATCACCGGCAGCCTTGTGCCGGCGCCGAGCAGCGCCTTGACGATGAAGCGGTCGCCCGGCCCCACCCCCTCCTCGCCGTTGACGACGAAGAGGACGACGTCGGAGTCGGCGAGCTCACGCTCGACCCGGCCCTGCATCCGCTCGGTGAGGACGTCGCGCGGGCGCTGCACCCCCGGAAGGTCGACGAGGATCAGCTGGCGCTCACGCTCGAGGTCGGTGGCGACACCGCGAATCGCCCGGCGCGTCGTCTGCGGCCGGTTGGAGACGATCACGACGTGGGAGCCGACGATCGCGTTGACCAGGGTCGACTTGCCGACGTTGGGCCGGCCGGCGAGCCCGACGAAGCCGGAGCGGCTCATCGCAGCCCGGCGAGGACGCGCTCCTGCAGCGCCAGCATCTCGCCCCCGTCGTCTTCGTGGTCGTAGCCGCAGAGGTGGAGGGCGCCGTGCACCGCAGCCTCGGTCACGTCGCTGCAGTGCGCGGGGCAGATCACCACGTCGCCGAGCTCACGCGGCCCGGCCACCTCGCCGAGTTCGTCGATCGGAAAGGCGAGCACGTCGGTCGGGGCGTCCTTGCCCCGGTGCTCGCGGTTCAGCTCGCGGATCCTCTCCTCGCCGACGATCTCCACCGCCAGGTGGCCATCCTCCACCCCGGCCGCCGCCAGAGCAGCGGCCACGGGGTCGCGCAGCTCAGGGGGAACGTCGGTCAGGTCGAGGCTCACGAACGCGGCGTCGGCCCGTGTTCGGCGCGCGCATCGCGCTCGCGGGCGCCGTGGGCGTCGTAGGCGGCGACGATCCTCTGCACCAGTTTGTGACGGACGACGTCCTCGCCGCCGAAGCGGACGAAGGAGATGTCCTTGACGTCCTCGAGGATGTCGCTGACGGCGATCAGCCCGGATCGCTGCTCGCTCGGCAGGTCGATCTGGGTGACGTCGCCGGTGACCACCATCCGCGAGTTGAAGCCGAGCCGGGTGAGGAACATCTTCATCTGCTCGGGACTGGTGTTCTGGGCCTCGTCGAGGATTACAAAAGAATCATTAAGCGTCCTTCCCCGCATGAATGCCAGGGGCGCCACCTCGATCACGTTGCGTTCGAAGTAGCCGTTGACCCGGTCGGGGTCGAGCATGTCGAAGAGGGCGTCGAAGAGCGGCCGCAGGTAGGGATCGACCTTGGCCTGGATGTCGCCGGGCAGGAAGCCGAGCCGCTCGCCGGCCTCGACCGCGGGCCTGGTGAGGATGATCCGCTGGACCTTGCGTTCGGTCAGCGCCGCGGCGGCCATCGCCACCGCGAGGAAGGTCTTGCCGGTGCCGGCCGGGCCGATGCCGAAGGTGATCGTGTGGCGGCGGATCGAGTCGACGTAGCGCTTCTGGTTCAGCGTCTTCGGCGCGACCTTGGTGTTGCGGTGGCGCCAGACGACGTCCTCGAGGATCTCGGCCGGGCTCTCTTCGGCATCCAGCGCCCCGGTCACCGCTTCGATCGTGCCGGGAGCGACTTCGATCCCCTGCTCGATCAGCTCGACCATCTCGTCGACGACGGTCGCCGCGGCGGCGACGTCGTCAGGGTCGCCCTCCAGCGTCAGCACGTTGCCGCGCAGGTGCAGCTCGGCGTCGAGACGGCCGCGGAGCGCCCGCAGGACGCCGTCCTCGGAGCCGGCCAGCTCGGCGGCGACGGTGTTGTCGAGGGTCAGCTGCCTGCGGGCCAAAGGTCAGGAACCCAGCTTCTGCCGCACCGCGGCACTCACCCGCTTGCCGTCCGCCCGGCCGCCGACCTTCGGCATCAGCGCCGACATCACCTGGCCCATCTGCCGCTGCTCGCTCGCGCCCGTCTCCGCGACCGCTTCCTCCACCAGCGCCGCCAGCTCCTCGTCGGAGAGCTGCTGGGGCAGGTAGGCCTCGATCAGCTCGGCCTCGAAGCGCTCCGAAGCCGCCTGCTCGGCGCGTCCGGCGCCCTCGTAGGCCTCCGCTGCCTCGACCCGCTTCTTGCGCTCCCGCTGCAGCACCGCGACCTCGTCCCCTTTGCCCAGCTTCGCGTCCTGCTGCAGCACGTCGACGATCAGCCGCAGCGCCGAGGCCCGCTCGCGGTCGCGCGCTTTCATCGCCGTCTTCACATCGTCCTGAACCTGCTCGAGAACGCTCATCGAGCTAAGGGTAGAGGGCGGCGTCGGGAGTGACAGCCAGGCCCTTGGAGACAAGGTCGCGAACGTCGAGGCTGACGAGCTGCCAGCCATGCCGCCGGGCAGCGGCCACGTAGGCGGCGTCATAGGCGCTGAGGCCATGTTCGCCGACGACTTCCGTCAAGTCCTCGGCAAGCGAGCCGTCGACCCGGCAGAGATCTCCGTCGCAGCTGCTGAGAAGCGCCTGAGCCACCCTTCGCGCCAACTCCGGCTGCCGATAGCGCCTCCCGACAGCATTGATGACCTCATAGAGGGTGAGGTCGAGCGCGATAAGAGATGCCCCGCTGCGCACGAAGCGCTGGGCATCTGCGTTTGCCGGAGAGGCGGTAACCCCCGCCGCGACCCAGACGCTGGCGTCGACCAGGAACGAGTCAGTGGGATTCACGGTCTTCACGGATTACCTTGACCACGTCGAGGAGATCGGGGTCGTCCCCCGGAACCTCGATGTTGATCTGGTCCCATAGGCGGTTGACCTCTGCGCGCCTGCGCTCCTCAGCGGCGTTCACCTCCCGCTCGACGAGAAACTGGAGGAACCCGCTGCGGCTCTCGCCGGCTTCTTTGGCACGGCGATCCAGCCGCTCGAGCAGCTTGTCGGGAATGGAGATCATCACCTTGGCCACGGGGTGAGTATATACGGTATTGCCGGACCACAGAAGAGCGGGCATGGAGGGGAGCCTGCCGACCTAGGACGCACGTATGGCGCGCAAAAACGAACAATTCAGCACCCGCTTTCGCGCGGATGTTTGAACTCGGCCGATTCCCTAGATCTCGACCTGCTCGACTTCGCCCAGCGGCATCTGCAGGAAGCGGGTGCCGATCGCGTGGAAGGCCTCACAGTCGCCGGTGCAGAGAAAGTCGTAGGTCCCCTCTCCCCTCGACTCGCGCGCCAGACCGGCCGCCTCGAGGGTTCGCTGCACGGCCGCGGCAACGGCATGCCCGCCGCTGACAAGGCGGACGTCGCGGCCGAGGATGCGCTGCAGCATCGGCGCCACCAGCGGGTAGTGCGTGCAGCCGAGGATCAAGGTGTCGACACCGGCCTGCTTCAGCGGCGCGCAGTAGGAGCGGGCCATCGTCATCGTTTCCTCGTCGAAGAGGGCGCCGTCCTGGATGAACGAGGCAAGGTCGGGGGCCGCCACCTCGATCACGTCGAGACCGCGCCCGGCGGCTTCAAGCGCGCGGCGATAGGCGCCGCTCTCGACCGTGTTCGGCGTCGCCAGTACGCCGACTCGCTCGTTGGCGGTGATCGCCGAGGCGATCTCGGCCTGCGGCTCGACCACCGGCACCACCTCCACCCCCCTCGCGGCGGCAACTTCCCGCGCGACCTCCTCGCCGACGGAGGTCGCCGTGTTGCAGGCGATCACCAGCAGCTTGGCGCCCCGGTCGAGGAGCAGCTCGGCGATCCGGGCGATGCGGTCGCGCAGTTCGCCAGGGTCCTTGTCCCCGTAGGGGAACTTCGCCGTGTCCCCCAGATAGAGGAAGTCCTCCTGCGGCAGCGAGACGAGGCACTCGTGGAGGACGGTCAGCCCGCCGACCCCCGAATCGAACATCGCGACGGGGAGGTTGCTCACATGAACGGCTTGTACGACATGAAGAAGATCGTCACGACGACGATCAGGCCGGCGATCGGCCCGACCGTGCCCAACCGCCGGGAGACTTCTTCGAACTCGTCGCTGAAGGTGTCGCCCGCCTTCAGATCCCGTTCGGCCAGGTCTTTCGCGCGGGCGGTCTGCGGCCGGAAGAAGCCGTGCTGGAGCCCGAAGAGGACGATGATCGCGAGGAAGCCGACGGTGACGAACGCGTCGCTGCCGCTCCAAGCGTCGTCACTTGCGACCAGCAGGTAGATGCCGGCGAGCAGGACGACGATCAATCCCGGGCTGACCAGGTAGCGGTCGATCTTCTGGATCCCGGCAAGTACGGCCGGCGTCGCGCGCGGGTAGTTCGGCAGCACCGAGAAGAGAATCCCGTAGCCGAAGGTCGGGCCGAAGGCCAGCACCACGGCAAGGATGTGCAGGAACAGCGCGAGCTTGTAATCGGCGCTGACGATCGAGGCGAGAGCCATCGCCGGGAACCCTATAGCTCAGGCGCGACGGAGCAGCAGGGCGGCCCAGTCGCCGTCTATCCGCCGGTCCGTCTCGACCAAACCCTTCTCCCGGAAGACGATCTCCATCTCGTCCAGCTCCCCTGGCAGAAGTCCCGAACAGACCATCACCTCGGGGGGCCGATCGAGCTGCGCGGCCACTGCCTTCAGGATCGGGGCGGTCATGTTGGCGACGACGGTGGGGGCAAGTTCGGGGAGCTGTTCGCGCAGGTTCATGCGTTGCAGCTCCAGCTGGACTTCGTTGGCAGTTGCGTTGGCTTCGGCGGCTTCGATCGCCCCGGGCTCATGGTCGTAGGCGCGGATCGGGGACCAGCCGAGCTTCGCGGCGGCGATCGCCAAAACGCCTGAGCCCGTACCCAGGTCAACCAGCTCGCCATGTGGTTCCAGCTGGCAGAGGAACTCGAGGCAGAGGCGGGTGGTCGGGTGGGCACCGGTGCCGAAGGCCTGACCCGGGTCGACGACGATGTCGATCGTGCCCTCGCGCGACGGCTCCCAGGAGGGGCGCAGCCAGAGTCGCTCGGCGACGAGGAGCGGTTTGTGAAAATCGCGCCAGCGGTCGGCCCAGTCGTCCGGGATCTCGGTCGAGCTGACTTCGATGCGACTGCCCTCGACCGCGGCGTCGAGGTCGCCCAGCTCCGGGAGCTCCCCCTCGCCGCCGTAGATCGCGTACTCGACGAAGCCGGGTCCCCGTTCCTCCTCGACCCCGTTGGGGGCCAGCACCGTCAGCTCGGCGAGGACGAGCTCCGCCTGCTCCGGGGCGCAGCGAACCGCAAGGCGGATCAAAGAGGCCTCGTCAACCGAAGGCCCGGCGCATGCGGCCGAAGAATCCGCCGCCCCCCTGGCGCTCCAGGTTGTCCTCGGTCAGGCTCTCGTCGAGACGTTCGGCCAGCTCGCGCTGGTCCTCGCCGAGGTTGGTGGGGACGAAGACCTCGAGGATCACTCGCTGACTGCCGCGGCGGCTGCCGTTGAGGCGCGGCAGCCCCAGCCCCTTGAGCACGTACTGGTGCCCCGGCTGCGTCCCCGGCGCCACCTCGATCTCCTCCTCGCCATCGAGGGTCGGCACCGTAGCGGTCGTGCCGAGCATCGCCTCGGTAGCGGGGATCGAGACGGTGCTGATCAGGTCGTGACCGTCGCGTTCGAAGCGGTCGTCCTCGACGACGGCGACCTCGACGTAGAGGTCGCCCGCCGGCGCCCCGGGTTCGCCGGCGTGACCGGCGCCGGTGATTCGCATCCGCTGCCCGCTTTCGATCCCGGCCGGGACGTCGATCGCGCTGGTGCGGCTCTGGCGGGTGCGGCCGCTGCCGCCGCAGACCTCGCACGGCGTCTGCGGAATCTTGCCGGCGCCGCCGCAGACGTCGCAGGGGGCGCTGCGGACCATCTGGCCGAACGGCGTGCGGGTCACCGCCCGCAGCTCCCCCGCACCGCCGCAGCGCTCGCAGGTGGTGATCGGCGTCCCCGGCTCGGCGCCGTTGCCGTGGCAGTGCTCGCAACGGTCGACGACGTCGTAGGTCACCTCGCGGCGCGCCCCAGTGGCGACCTCGGCCAGCTCGATCTCCACCTCGATCCCGATGTCGCCGCCGGCGGCCGCCCGTCGGCCGCCCCCTCCGAAGCCGAAGCCGCCACCGCCGAAGAAGGCCTGGAAGATGTCGTCGATCGAGCCGAAGCCGGCCCCGGGGTCATAGCCGCCGCTGCGCAGCCCCTCGTGCCCGTAGGTGTCGTAGGTGCGGCGGCGCTCGGCGTCGGAGAGGACCTCGTAGGCCTCGGCGGCCTCTTTGAAGCGGTCCTCGGCGTCGGGCGCCTGGTTGACGTCGGGGTGCAGCTCCCGGGCCAGGCGCCGGAACGCTTTCTTGATTTCGGTCTCGCTCGCCTCCCGGGAGACCCCGAGGACCTCGTAGTAGTCCCTCGGCATGCTCAGCTCTCGTAGACGGTCTCGAAGTAACGGGAAAGCTCACGCGCGGCAAGGCGGACCGAGGCGATCGCGGTCGCGTAATCCATCCGCAGCGGCCCGACGACCCCGACCGCGCCGAGGTTGCGGTGCGCGAGGCCGTAGTTAGCCCCGATCACGCTGACCGAGCGCATCTCCGGCTGCGGGTTCTCAGCGCCGATCCAGAAGAAGACCGAGCGGCGGTCGAGCGAGGAGCGCAGCATCTGCAGGACGTCGGCGCGGCGCTCGAGCGCGGTCATCAGTTCGTCGGCGCGCGGCAGGTCCGGCAGGTGCGCCTCGGAGAGCAGCCGCGAAGTTCCCTCCAGGTAGAGATCGCCGTCGGTGACGAAATCGGTGAAGGTGCTGCCGAGGGTGGCGATGAACTCCGCCTCGACCCCGCTCAGCGCCGGATCGGCCAGCTTGCTCTCGATCATCCGCGCTCCCACGCCGAGGCCGGAGAGCGACTCGTTGAGGTAGCTGGAGGCCCACTCGACCAGGCCGCGGTCGACCGGGTGGTCGAACTCGAAGACGCGGCGGGTGACCTCGCCGGTGGAAGCGATCCCGATCACCACCACCTTGGTGGCGGAGAGCGACAGCACCTCGACCCGGTGGATCGTCGCCGCCAGGCTCGGCTCGGGCGCGGTCGCCATCGCCACCAGGTCGGTCACTTCGGCCAGGGCGGCGGTCGCCTCGCGCATCGCCTGGTCGACCTCGCGGCGCAGGCGCGAGAGCTCCAGCTCGACCCCGGGCTGGGCCGGCATCGAGTCGGACAGCAGCATCAGGTCGACGTAGCGGCGGTAACCGGAGTCGGTCGGGACGCGCCCGGCGGAGGTGTGGGGATGGGTCAGGTAGCCGGCGGCCTCCAGCGCCGCCAGCTCGGCCCGCACGGTCGAGGGTCCCCACTCGACCTCGGGCCGCTCGGCGACCTCCTTGGAGGGCACGGGCCGGGCGTCGTCGAGGTAGGCCTCGACGACCAGACGGAGGATTAGTTCCTGCCGCTCGGAGAGCATGCAGTGGATTCTAGGAGGGGACCCGCCTGTCCCCTCCCGTTACAGCTCGAGTTCGGCCTCGGCGTTCTTGATGATTTCGGTCTCGCCCTGCTTGGCGACGGTGTCGACCGTGACGCGGTCGCCGTCCACGGCCTTGACCGCGCCGGAGACGACGATCTCCTGCTCGGGGAAGCCCATGCCGCGGAACTGGACCGAGAGGCGCTTCAGCGCCCGCGGGTCGCCGTCGGCCAGGGCCGCGTTTGCTTTCGCGGTCAGGCCCATTCCATAGAGGCCGTGGAGGATGTTGCGCGGCAGGCCGACGGCTTTGGCGAACTCGTCGTCGATGTGGATCGGGTTGAAGTCACCCGAGGCGCCGGCGTAGCGGTGCGGCAGGTACTTGTCCGGGGTGACGCGCAGCTCCGGGATCGAGTCTCCGACGTTCAGATCAGCCATTCCTCATACCCCCCTGACAATCAGCGTCCAGGTGCCGCGGGCGACCTGCGCCCCGTCCTGGTTGACCGAGTTGGTCTCGAATACGTAGAAGCCTTTGCCGTCCCTCTCCTCGATCGAGAGGCACTTGGCCGTCGTCGTGATCTCGTCGCCCGAGCAGGCCGGCTCGTCCCAGACGAACTCCTGGGAGCCGTGCACCATCGCCGCGAAGTTCATCGCCACGTCGGGATCGAACATCGCCGGCGCCATCGCCGGGCTGCTGTAGACGACCGCGAACATCGGCGGCGCCACCGCGTCGCGGAAGCCCGCCGCGCGCGCCGCCTCGGGATCGAGGTGGACGGGGTTGTCGATCCCCAGCGCGTTCGCGTACTCCCTGATCTTCTCCCGCCCCACCTGGTAGGTGCTGGCGGGCCATTCCTTGCCTACCGCATCGGTCTTGAGTGCCATGGCGCGGCACTCTAACTGGCTGTGCGGCCAATCGGCCGTGGCGCGCTACTCGTCGATCTCGAGCACAGCGAGGAAGGCCTCCTGCGGGACTTCCACCCGGCCCACCGCCTTCATCCGTTTCTTCCCCGCTTTCTGCTTCTTCAGCAGCTTGTTCTTGCGGGTGACGTCGCCGCCGTAGAGCTTTGCGGTGACGTCCTTGCGCAGCGCCTTGACCGTCTCGCGGGCGAGGATGTTGGAGCCGACCGCGGCCTGGACGGGGACGTCGAAGAGCTGGCGGGGGATCGTCTTGCGCAGCCGGCCGACGAGCCGCTTGCCCTGGTCGTAGGCGAAGTCGCGGAAGACGATGATCGAGAGCGCGTCGACCTTCTCGCCGGCGAGCAGGATGTCGACCTTGACCAGGTCGGAGACGCGGTTGCCGATCGGCTCGTAGTCGAGCGAGGCGTAGCCGCGGGTGTTGGACTTCAGCAGATCGAAGAAGTCGAGGACGATTTCGGCCAGCGGCAGGTCGTAGCGGATCTGCACCCGCTCAGGGCTGAGGAAGTGCATGTCGACGTGGGTGCCGCGGCGCTGCTGGCAGAGCTCCATCACCGCCCCGACCTGCTCCTTCGGGCAGATCAGCGTCGCCCGGATGTAGGGCTCTTCGATCGTCTCGATCGTGCCCGGGTCGGGCAGATCGGTCGGGCTATGCACCTCCTTGGTCTCGCCGTTGGTGAGATTGACGAGGTAGCGCACGTTCGGCGTCGTCGCCAGCAGGTCGAGGTCGTACTCGCGCTCCAGCCGCTCGCGGACGATCTCCATGTGGAGGAGGCCGAGGAAGCCGCAGCGGAAGCCGAAGCCGAGCGCCTCGGAGGTCTCCGGCTCCCAGGAGAGGGCGGCGTCGTTGAGGGAGAGCTTCTCGAGCGCATCGCGGAGGTCTTCGTAGCGGTCGGTGTCGATCGGGAAGAGGCCGCAGAAGACCATCGGCCGGACCTCGCGGTAGCCCTCGAGCGGCTCCGAAGCGGGGTTCTCCTGCGAGGTGAGGGTGTCGCCGACCCGCAGCTTGGTCACGTCCTTGATCCCGGTGATCAGGTAGCCGACGTCGCCCGCGTCCATCCCCTCCACCCCGGTCATCGCCGGCCGGAAGAAGCCGATGTCGTCGATGTCGGCCTCGGTCCCGTTCTGCATCGCCAGGATCGATCCGTGCTTGCGGAAAGAGCCGTCGACCATCCGCACGTAGGCGATCACGCCCCGGTACTGGTCGAACTCGGAGTCGAAGATCAGGGCTCGGGTCGGCGCCTCGGGCTCCCCCTTCGGCGGCGGGATCCGCTCGACGATCGCCTCCAGCACCTCGAGCACGCCCTCGCCGGTCTTGGCGGAGATCCAGAGCGCTTCCTCGGGGTCGCCGCCGAGCAGGTCGGCGATCTCCCGCGCGACCCGCTCGGGCTCGGCGCCCGGCAGGTCGACCTTGTTGATCACCGGGATCAGCTCGAGCCCGTTCTCGATCGCCAGGTAGGTGTTGGCGACGGTCTGCGCCTCGACCCCCTGGGCGGCGTCGACGACCAGCAGGGCTCCCTCGCAGGCGGCGAGACTGCGCGAGACCTCGTAGGAAAAGTCGACGTGGCCCGGCGTGTCGATCAGGTGCAGGTGGAACGTCTCCCCGTTCTGGGCCGTGTACTCGACCCGCACGGCCTGCGCCTTGATCGTGATCCCGCGCTCGCGCTCGAGGTCCATCGAATCGAGCAGCTGCGCCTGCATTTTCTTCGGGTCGACGGCCCCGGTGAGCTCGAGGATGCGATCGGCCAGGGTCGACTTGCCGTGGTCGATGTGGGCGATGATCGAGAAGTTGCGAATGTGGTCCATCGGCAGGCGGAGTATGCCGACCGCCGCTCAGCGGCAGGCCGACGGCTTCAACGGTCCCCGCAGCGCGAAGACCACCGTCGGCGGCTCGCGCAGGATCGGCTTCCCACCGGCAGCTTCCGTCCAACGGGCCGAGGGCGGATATGGCGGCTTCTCCGGCTCGATGCGATCGCGGGAGGCGACGACGTAGTCGTAGTCGCCTTCGCTCAGCAGTTGGAGGTACTGCTGACAGGTAGTGGGTGCCTCGAAGCCACCATGAGGCCGCTCCAGGCCGAGGTACTCGACTCGGTTGGAGAGATCCGTGCCGAACAGCGGGTACTGCCGCGTGCTGGTGGTGGCGATGCGGGAGCCATCCACATCCCGCGCCCAGGCGAAGGCGGCGTTCAGACCAGGCGCCGTGAACGTCGGGTCCTTGTACCGACCTTGGAGGTAGTGCCGTTGGATCGGATACCCCACGAGAACCGCAAGCGCCACGAGCGCCGCCAGCCCCGCGGCCCCCGAAAAAGTCCGCCGGACCTCTCCACCGCTATGCGGGGCTAAGGTCCGGCGGACTTTTCGATCGCGGCGGGAGAGAGATGCCGCGGTCGGCAGCAGGGCTAGGGCGAGAACCAGGGCCGGGGCTAGGTAACGGAGGCCGGATTCGAAGCCTCGGGGCATGCCGGCGGGGCCGGAGGCGGACGTGGGGGCCACGAGCCACGCCAGGGATGAGGCGAGGCCGACGAGGGCGGCTACACGTTGGGTCGGGGTGCCGCGGACGAGGCAGACGATCAGACCGGCGGCGGCAGTCGCCAGCAGCAGCGGCCAGACGATCCAGAGGCCGCCGTGGAGGCCCGGGAAGAACCAGTTGGACCAGACACTGCCGTCGGTGAGGTAGCCGAGGACGGAGTGAGCTTCGCGGCCGCCGAGGGCCTGCTCCGGCGCCGGTAGGTCGATCGGCCCGAGGTGGTGGATCCAGGGCAGCGGGTTGCCGCTGTGGGCGAGGTTGCGCAGGTACCAGTAGCCGCCACCGGCCAGCGCCGCAACACCGGCCGCGAGCAAGCTCGAGCGTCTGGCGTCGCGCGGCGCGACCAGGGCCAGGCCCAGAATCAGCACCGCAGCGGGAAGCAGGAAGTTGAGCTTGGTCCCCGCCGCTAGGCCAGCTGCGAGGCCAACCACAGCGGCCGTACGCCATTCGCGCTCTCCGTTCAGCGCCACGGCCACGGCAGCGAGGAGGAAGAAGATCCCGACGATGTCGTTCCTCGCCTCCCCTGCCTGATCGGCGAGGGCCGGCACGCTCAGCGCAACCGCACCAAGGGCCAGCGACCACGGCGCCACGCCGAACGGGCGCCCGATACACCAGCAAGCGACCAGGCACCCACCGAACCAACCGAGGTTCAGCAGCGGCGAGAGCAGGTCCCGATCGAACGCCAGCATGCCGATGGCGTGGAAGATTTCGCCGTTCGCGGGGTAGAACCAGGCCAGGAACTGCGGGGCGATGAAGTGCAGGTCCCACGTATTGCCGCTTTGGAAGAAGCCCGCCGCGAAAGGGCCGTGGTACCAGGTGCTGTCGAACCCGGTCATGCCCGTGGAGAGGCGCGTCTTCACCCCTGCCGCGAAATGGACGACGGCAACTGCGACGACAAGTGACGCGATCACCACCCGGATCAAATGCCGCCGCTGGTCCTGCCGGAGGGAGGGGACCCGCACCCTCACCTGCAAGCAGGGGTGCGGGTCCCCTCCCTCCGGCGGCCGCGGCAAGAACCTCCACAGCCCAAGCCCGACTGCAGCAACCAACATCAAGTACGGAATCGGTTCAAGCCACCCGAAGCTCCCCAAGAGCTCAGCTGGCCAAATCAGCAGCGCCAGCGCGAGTACAGCGGCCGCGAGCACCGCCGGCGCCCCCTCGAACGGGGGCAGCAGCGACCGGCGCAGCGCCGTTCCACCCAGCCAGGAGAACCCGCCCAGCAGCAGGATCTCGACGACGCCGAGCAGGTACCGCCCGGGACCGAGCATCAGGACCGACGCCGTCGCACGAGCCGGGTCATCTGCTCGAGCTCCTCGACCCGGAGCAGCCTGGCGATGGCCACGTAGACGAGTCCGCCGGCGCCGAGACCCGCCGAGAGGGAGACGATCTGGCCGAGCAGGCCGCGCCCTAGCAGCTCGTCCAGCACATCCCAGACGAGCCAGCTGACCCCGGCCAGCGCCGCCGCGGCGACCGTTATCCGGGCGGCGGTTGAGAACAGGCGGCCCAGCTCGAGGCCGTCGAAGCGGCGGCGCAGGATCACGGCCTGAGCGACCACGGCGACGGTGGTGCCGATCCCGGTCCCGGCGACGATGCCGCCGACGCCGAAGGGCTTGTAGAGCGCCAGCGCTGCCAGCGCGGAGACCACGAGGTCGATCGTCGCCAGGGCCGTCGCCTGCCACGGCTTCTGCAGGCTGAAGAAGGTGCGGGTCTGCAGCAGGTAGAGGCCGTTGGTCGGCAGGGAGAAGGCGAACCAGAAGAGGGCCGTCGCCACCACCGCCGTCTCCGCCGGGTCGAACTCGCCGCGCTGGTAGATCAGCCGGATCATCGGGTCCGAGAGGGCGAGGATCGCCGCCGCGGCGGGGACGAGGACGAAAAGGATCTGGCGCATCCCGTTGGCCATCGTCGCCCGCAGGTTCTCCATCTCCCCCGCGTTGGCAAAGCGCGCCAGGGTCGGGAAGAGGACGGTCGCGATCGCCACCGAGAAGATCCCCTGCGGCAGCTGGTAGATGCGGAAGGCTTTGTCGATCGCCGCCGGCGCCTCGTCGGAGACGAGGCTGCCGAAGAAGCTGTTGATCAGCAGGTTGAAGTTGATCAACCCGAGGCTGATCGTCACCGGCAGCATCAGCAGCAGCACCCGCCGCACGCCAGGGTGGCGCCAGTCGAAGCTGAAGCTGAACCGGTAGGGCGTGTTGCGCAGGTCCCAGGCCGGGATCAGCAGCTGCACCAGGGTGCCGACGAGGATCGCGATCGCGTAGGCGTAAATCCGGTCCTGGCCGCTGAACATCGGCTCGAGGACGACGAGGACGAGGATGATCGAGAGGTTCCAGAACAGCGGCGAGATCGCGAAGGCGCCGAAGCGGTCGTAGCTGTTGAGGATGCCGACGACGATCCCGCTGATCCCCAGCAGGACCAGGATCGGGAAGAGGACCTGCGAGAGGGCGACGGTGAGGTCGAGGATCTCGCCCTCGAAGCCGGGCGCGAAGACCGGCATGATCACCGGCGCGAGGAGGACGAAGAGGGCGGTGATGGCGCCGAGCACCATCGTCACCAGCAGCAGCATCGTCGAGGCCAGCCGGAAGGCCTCCTTGTAGTGCTTCTTGCCGATCAGTTCGGTGAAGACGGGGACGAAGGCCGGCTGCAGCGCCGCGTCCGCGAACAGCGCCCGGATCAGATTGGGGACCTGGAAGGCGATCGTGAAGGCCGACATCGGCCCGCTGATGCCGTAGTAGCCGGCGGCGACCACTTCGCGGGCGAGCCCGGCGACGCGCGAGGCGGCGGTGGCGATCGAGAAGAACGCGGTCGAGCGGGCGATCCGCCCCGCCTGACCGCCAGGCGCCGGCTCAGCACCGAATTCCTCGCCGGGATCGAACCCCTCGGCCTCGCGGACGCCGACGTCGGAGGCCAACGCGTTCTCGTCGGCATTGATCGCTCGTTCGTCGGGATTCGGGGTGTCAGGTGCCCTTGGGGTCTCCAAGCTTCGTCTCAATCGCTATAGTCGGCGGCCGCCTGGAGCCGGTAACGGCCTGCGCGGACACTTGACATGGCCAACATAGCCTCACAGAAGAAGCGGATCCTACGCAGCGAGCGCGAGCGCACCGAGAACCGGCTGCTGACCAGCACGGTCAAGACCCACTTCCGTCGGCTCGAAGCCGCGGTCGAGGGCGGCGACGCCGAGGCGATCGCCACCGAGCAGCGCGAGCTCGTCTCGAAGGTCGATAAGGCCGTGCAGAAGGGCGCCCTCCACAAGAACACCGGCGCCCGCAAGAAGGCGAAAGCGGCTCGGATCGCCGCCGGCGCCAAAGCCGCCTAAGCGGCCCCTGCTGCAGCTTTCCGAAGCGCGATCGTGAGCGCGAGCTCGTCGCCGTAGTCGGCGGCGCCGCGGCACCAGAGCTCGAGGTCGGCGAGGGTCTCGGTTGCCATCCGCAGGCTCGCCAGGTCGGTGCCCTGGAGGCGGCGGACCAGCTGCTTGGCGGCGTAGGGGTGCATTTTCAGCGACGACTCGACCTGCTTCGGCGGGATCCCCTCCTCCAGCTGCGCGGCGGCGGCGCAGGCGCTGCGCAGGCGCGAGGCGAGGCCGTAGATCAGGCCGGTGACGTTCTCGCCCTGGCCGATCAGCCGCTCGCCGATCCGCAGGGCCGCGGCGGGGTCGCCTTCGATCAGCGCGTCGGAGAGCGACCAGACCGCCATCTCGGAGGTATCGGCGACCATCTCCTCGAGGTCGGCGGCGGAGACCTCTCCCCCCTGCCCGGCCCAGAGGGCCAGGCGCTCGAGCTCGTTGCGCAGCCGCAGGGGGTTGGCGCCCATCCGCTCGACCAGCATCCGCCCCGCCGCCGGGTCGAGGCGGAAGCCGAGCTGCTGCGCTTCCCCGACCAGCACCCGGGGCATGTCCCGCGCTTTCGGCGCCTCGAACTCGTGAATCTCCCCGCCGGCGGCTTTGACCGCTTTCGTCAACTTCGCGGCTGCTTTGTCGCGGCAGATCAGGACCAGCGTCAGGTCCGGCGGCAGTTCCTTCATCGCCGCCAGCACCGACTCGAGCTGTTTGTCGCGCCAGCGCTCGATTCCGTCGGCGAGCAGGTAGCGCCGCGTCCCCATCAGCGACATCGCCGGGATCGCCGCCAACAGCGCCTCGTGGTCGGGCATCCCCTTCCCCTCGCTCGGCTCGAAGACCTCCAGCGCCGCCGATCCGCCCTCGCGTTCGGCGCGGGCGCGCAAGCGCGCGCGGGTGGTGTCGATTTTGGCGCCGTCGGTCCCGGCGATCAGGTACAGCGGCTGCATCTCGGCAGGCATTGCGGCGAGTCTAGAACCCGCCGCGGCTCGCCCGTCCGCTACTTGTCGTGGCCTTTGGCCAACCCGTTGCCGTCGGCGGGCGAGCTCGCTTCAGGCGCGACCGCGGCGGTGGTGGGGCCGCTGCCGGCGGACGGGGACGGGCCGGCGGAAGCTTCGATCCCCCGTTCGCTCGCATGTTCTGCCGCGGCCGCGGAGGCGGAGTTGCCCGGGGTCGGAGCCGGTTCGGGCTTCGGCGTGGAGGCCGTCGCTTCCGGGGTCGGAGCCGTCGGCTTCGGTGCAGGCGAGGCGGCGGGGGCCGAGGGCGTGGCAGCCGGCTGGTCGGGGGCGGCGGCCGGAGTCGAGCCGGAGCCGCCCCCGGACCCACCTCCGCTGCCGCCACCGCTGTTCCCACCTGAAGGTTCGGGTGCGCTCGCCGGGGCCGGGACTTCTACTGCAGCGGGCGGTGCGGCGCCCTCGCCGCCACCGGCCGTGGGGCCGGAGGGGGCGGAAGCGGGCGAATCGGTCATCGCCGAGCTGCCGGTCTGCTGTGGCTGCGCAGGCTCCGCCGCGAGCACCGCCAGCGGGCGGTGGACGAGAGGCAGCTTCTTTGCCTTCGCGACCGATTCGCCGGCCGACGGCTGGTCGGGCAGCGGCGCCGGCGAGAGGACGCTGAAGCCCGGCTGGGCGAAGATCGCGACCAGGGCGAGCCCGGCCGCCGCAGTCAGGCCCAGCAGGGCGAAGCTGATGCTGCGCATCCGTTCCGGCAAGCCCTCGCCGGCGAAGCTCGGCAGCCGCAGCGCGGAGAGCAGCTTGCTGTGGAAGATGGAACGCACCGCTTCATGCATCGGCACCCCGGCCGGGCCGAACAGCGATTGGATC
>DASSMJ010000003.1:0-8859 GCA_035688955.1 Solirubrobacterales bacterium
TCACCGGATCGGTCGACCTGCAGGTCTGGGAAGCCCCCGACAAAACCGGCCAGACGATCACCCCCTCGAGCGAAGGCGGCTCGGTCACCTCGACGATCTCGATCCCCGGCCAGCGCGAGCTGATCACCTTCGCGGGGACGGTCTCTCAACTAGTCACCGTCAAAGCCCAGGAATCGACGATCGCAAACGGCACCTTCTGGGTGCGGAAGCCGGACGGCACGATGCTGTCGGGGAGTGAAATGAGCTTTTCCTCGGGCTCGAGCGGGCGGAACGAACTGACGCTGCCAACCACCGGCACCTACACGATCGTGATCGACCCCTCACCGACTGGAACGGGGGCCGTTTCAAACGGCACCGGCAACGTGAAAGTGACGGTCTACCTCGGATCGCACGTCGCTTGGTTTGGGCCGGTCGGCTCGACGACGCAGCTCGTGAGCCTTTGGACGCAGGGTCCATCCGGGCCGCAGGGCTACTCGGATATCCCCAGCCAGTCGCGGCCGCAGCTGGCGGCCTGGACCAGTTCGCCCACCTCTCGTAACGATCGGGCCGAGGTGCCATTCCAGGACGAGGACGGTGCGGGGCCTATCCGCCACGAAGCGGGCGGTGCGGAAGGCGAAATCACGCCGCAGATGCGCGCCTTCCACCCCGACCCGCTGAAGATCTGGCATCCCCCCAGGGGCATCCCGGGCTGGGAAGCCGCTGAACCCAAGACCCCTTGGGCCCAGATAAGGGCTCTGCGAGCTCCGGCGGGCAGGACTGCCCTCGCCGGGCAGGCCCTCGAGCGCAACGGCCTGCCGCTAGCTGGCGTCCGCGTCTCCATCGAGGGTTCCTCTGAGGAGAGCAAGACCGATGAGGCGGGACGGTTCGTGCTCTCCGGCCTCCCCGCTGGCACCCAAACGCTCGTTGTCAACGGGGAAACGGTCCCTGGCGATCGGCGCTATGGAAGCTATGAGGTGAACGTCGACCTCGCAGATGGTGAGACGACGGCTCTCGACTACACGATCTGGTTATCGCCCCTGGATCAAGAGGGCAACCGGCGGATCGATTCCCCCACCCAGGACGAAACCAGGCTGACGACGCCGAGCATCCCCGGCCTCGAAGTCCGCATACCGGCCGGCACCGTGATCAGAAACGCTGCGGGTGAAACCGTGAAGGATCTCAACATAACCGCCATCCCGGTGAACCAGGCCCCCTTCCCGCTCCCGCCCTTCGTGCCGATCCCCGTCTACTTCACGATCCAGCCCGGACGCGCCTATCTCAGCAAGGGCGCCCAGATCGTCTATCCGAACTGGGCTCACCTCCGACCTGGGCAGCGCGCCGAGTTCTGGAACTACGACGCAAAGGATCAGGGCTGGTACGTCTACGGACGCGGGACCGTCAGTGCCGACGGCAAGCAGGTCGTGCCCGACCCGGGGGTTCGGGTGTGGCAGTTCACGGGGGCGATGCTCGCCTCGAGCCCGGCGCCCCCGCCGAATGCGCCAACCGGCCCATCGGGCGGAGATCCCGTGGACCTCTACAGCGGCCTGTTCACCTGCCACCAGCGGGACCTGGTGCTGTCGGACACGATTCCGATCAGCATCCAGCGCACCTACCGCCCCGCCGATTCCAACTCCTACAGCTTCGGCATCGGCACCACGAACCAGTACGACCTGCGCCTGTGGTCCGGCGCCGGAGCCGCTGAAGCCAACCTGGTCCTGCCCGACGGGCAACAGGTCCATTTCGTGCGGACCAGCCCGGGGACCGGGTACGGCGAATACAGATCGACGAGCACGCCGGGACCGTTCTACGGCTCGGTCTTGAAATACAGCCCCGCGGCCGGCGGCGCCTACTGGAACCTGAATCTGACGAACGGGATGACCTACGTCTTCGGCGTGGGACGGCTGCTGGAAGTGCGGGACAACCGCGGCAACAAGCTCGTCATCACGCGCAGCGGCGAAAACATCACCCAGATCACGTCGCCAAACGGGCGGTGGCTCAAGTTCTCCTATGACGCCTCCAACCGGATCACGGAACTGACCGACAACGGCGGCAGGCACGTCAAATACACCTACACCTCCGGACGCCTGACGAAAGTCGAAGGGCTAGGCGGCCGGACGACCGAATACGAATACGACGGATCGGGCCGGATGAAAGCCGTCATCAACGCCCGCGGCAACAAATATCTGCAGATCGCCTACGACGCCAACGGCCGGGTCGAAAAACAGACCGCAGGCGACGGGGCCACCTTCGGCTTCGCCTATCAGCTGAACGAAGCCGGCAAAGTCCAGGCAACGACGATCACCGACCCACGAGGTAGCCAGAAGAAGGTCACCTTCAACTCCGAAGGCCGGGCTACCAGCGAAATCTTCGAGCCGGGGTCGGAATATGAAGAGACGAAGACGATGGAAGTGCAGCCCGGCACCGGCCTTGTGCTTTCGGAAACCGATCCGCTCGGGCACACCACCGAGTTCGAATACGACAGCAACGGCAACGTCACCGAAGTGACCCGACTTGCCGGCACGGGAGATGCCCAGACGTCGAAATTTGCCTATCAGCCCGGCACCGCCTGGCTCACTGAAGCGGCCGATCCGCTAGGTCATGCGACGAAATATCAATACGGGAACAGCGGAGAACTGCTGAAACAGACCGATCCGCTTGGCCACGCGACCAGCTTGGAATACGACAGCGCCGGCCAGCTCTCGGCGGTAACGAATGCGATGAGCGAGACCACGCACTTCGGCTACACCAAGGGCGATCTCACCTCGATCACCGACCCGCTCGGCCGGACTACCTCGCGGTTCCTCGACGGCCTGGGGCGGGTGCTGGCCATCACCTCCCCCGGCGGCCGGCGCAGCCGTATCTCCTACAACGAAGTCGGTCAGCCGACCAGCTTCACCTCGCCGTCGGGTGCGATCACCTCGATCGAATACGACGCCGACGGCAATCCGATCAAGGTCACCGATCCACGCGGCAAACAGACGACGATGGCCTACGACGTGATGGATCGGCTCAAATCTGAAACCGATCCGCTCGGCAACAGCGCCGAATGGAGCTACGACAAAGCCGGCGATCTGATCGAAGCCGTCAACCGCAACGGGGAGGTCGCGACCTTCTCCTACGATCCGCTCCGGCGCTTGGAAGCAGCCAAGTTCGGCGTGTCCGGCCTCACGGCAGAAAGCACCATCGGCTACGAATACGACGACGCCGATCGCCTGACGCACGTAAGCGACAGCGCCAGCGGCGAATACGCGATCAGCCGCGATCCCCTTGGTCGGGTAGAAAGCCTCGAAGGACCGACCGGGACCGTCGCCTACTCCTACGACGCGGCCGGGCGGCGGGAAACGATGTCCGCCACCGGGCTTGAAGCCGTCTCCTACACCTACGACAACGCCGACAGGCTGACCGGCCTCTCGCGCGGCTCTGAATCGGCGGCGCTCGAATACGACAAAGCCGACAGAACCACCGGAATCACGCTGCCGGACGGAATCAAAGAGGAATACGGCTACGACGCCGCCGGTCAGACGACCTCCATCACCTACAAGGACGGCGCCACCACTCTCGGCGGCATCCAATACGCCTACGACGCCGATGGGCAGTTGGAAGCGATGTGGGGGAGCTATGCCCGGCTCGACCTTCCCCAAGCGCTCAATGCCGCTGAATACAATGCCGATAACGAGATGGTGAAACGCGCCGGTGCCGAACTCAGCTACGACAAAGACGGCAACCTCCTGAGCGACGGGACCAATGAATATGAGTGGAACGCCCGGGGCGAGCTGACCGGGATCAGCGGCGAAGCGAGCGCTTCGTTCGCCTATGACCCCTTCGGCCGCCGGATCTCGAAGACGCTCGGAGGCACGACCACTGAGCTGCTCTACGACCAGGCGAACGTCGCTATCGAAGCCCAAGAAGGTACGCCGACGGCCTCGCTGCTGACGGGCCTCCGTCCGGACCAGCTCTTCGCCAGGACTACCTCCTCGGGAACCGACAGCTATCTGACTGACCGTCTCGGCAGTACGGTGGCGCTCGCCAACGCCGCTGCCGAAGTCACCACCTCCTACAGCTACGAGCCCTTCGGTGCGGCCGCCAGCACCGGGGCGACGAGCGACAACCCCTATCAATTCACCGGCCGCGAAAGCGACGGCACCGGGCTCCAATACAACCGTGCCCGCTACTACAGCCCCGGAGCCGGTCGCTTCATCAGCCAGGACCCGGCCGGGTTTGTTGGCAGTGGCACGAATCTCTATGGGTATGTCGAGAATGACCCACTTGACTTCGTCGACCCAATGGGCGAATTCTCAGTCGGTCCGGTGTCGATCGACATTCCGGACCCAATCGGTGGCTTGGAACAATTGGGCGGTGGAGCGCTGAACAACCTTGAAGAGAGTGCGAATCAAGTAGGAAGCTGGGTCAGCGACGCTCCAGGGGTTCTCAGCGAGGTGTGGAGTGTTGCTGGCGACTACGTTGACTCTTGTTTCAGCAGCGCTATTCCCGGCGCCCTGATCGGTGCTGGTGCCGGAGCCCTAGAGGGAGGCGTTGGTGCTGCACCGGGTGCGGTCATCGGGGGCGCAGAGGGGTGTGGTCAAGGAATAGTGCAACAGGGGCTACGCGATCTGGGCCACGACACGCTGGCAGAGGTGGCAGGAGTCGGGTTCGCAGGCGGGGGGCTTTACCAGGCGGGTAGGCGATTTAAGAGGTTCGCACCGCAGTTTGGAAAAGGCGTTCGCGAAGTAATAAATGTAATCTTCTGATGGGCTTGAACCACCTGAAGAACTACTGGGGGCTCGTTCTCGTAGTCTTGCTCGCCGGCCTTGGCAGCGCCATTCTCGCCGGGAACGGGATCGTTGCAGTCATTGCCTCGCTTGGCTTGGTGCTACTAGCGGTGGTGATCATCGGGAAAAGGCAATCGCAGTCATCAAATCTAGAGCCTCGTGCACAGCGTGCCGCAGGCCGTCCCTTTTCATTCCACTCGGACTGGAGCGTCGAAGGGCCGCCCGACCGAGTTCAGCTGGAAGCTGCGCTGGAGCGAGAAGGGCTGACGATCGAAAAATCTACCTCCACGGAGACCACGTTAGTTCTACGCGGAGGGAGTCAGCTGCGAACGCGTCTTCTCGGTGGGTACTTTGTTTCTCCCAAAAGCCTCCCGATTCGTGCCGAAGTACATCTGCCAGTCAATGACGGGGCGGGCAAGGTAGAGCTGCGTGTCGAGGACAGCTTGGGATTCGGCGTTCGCGATGGAGCTCTCAGGAAGCGGTACGAGTTAGCCGCCGACCAGCTCGAGCAGTCCCTGAGAGACAGCATGAACGATGGCTCCAAGGACCAATCACCCAAAGATCCATAGATTTACCATCGGCGCGACCGCGGGCGAGCTGGTTGGATGACTTACGGCTTGGCGGCCGACCTCATCGTGGGTTTCGACAATCATGGGGAAAGAGGCGGTAGGACCCGTCACCTTCATCATCTTCCTAGGAGCCCGAGGACGCTGACGGAATGAGCGCTGAAGACAAAGGCATTACGCGCCGCGGCGCCTTAGCGGGCGCGGCGCTTTTTGGGGCAGGGGTCGGCGTCGATCGCCTGCTAGGTCTGTCGGATTCGGGCGCTCAGGACGGCGAACGGGTCGGGCCAACAGGGGTTTCCGTTCCGTTCTACGGGGCCTCTCAAGCCGGAATCGCGACGCAGGCACAGGAATTCCTCGACTTCGCAGCATTCGACCTGACCACCAGTTCCGTCGACGACCTTCGCGAATTGCTGATGGAGTGGACGATTGCGGCGGCTGTACTCACGCAAGGCCAGGTGTATGAGCCGGGCTCGGAGAGCGCGGATCTTGCACCGGCTGATACCGGCGAGGCAGTTGGGTCGGGTCCCTCGCAACTGACGATCACGTTCGGTGTCGGGCCGGGGCTCTTCGAGTCTGGGGGCGAGGATCGTTTCGGGCTTGCTCGGATGTGGCCTGCGAAGCTCGCAACGTTGCCGCCTTTTCGTGGGGAGAGTCTCGATCCGGACCGTTCGGGTGGTGATCTCTGTATTCAGGCATGCGCCGAGGATCCGCAGGTGAGTTTCCATGCCCTCCATGTTCTGACCCGGATCGCCAGCGGGGCGGCAACGCTTCGCTGGTCTCAAGGCGGCTTCGGTCGCACCTCGAGTACGAGCCGCTCCCAACCGACGCCCCGGAACCTGATGGGCTTCAAGGATGGCACCGCCAACATCCGTGCCGAGGATGAGCAAGCGATGGAGAAGTTCGTCTGGGTGAAACCCGCGGATGGCCCTGAGTGGATGGCTGGCGGGAGCTACCTGATCGCACGGCGCATCCAGTTCCTTTTCGACGTCTGGGATGCGACCAGCTTGGAAGGACAGGAGCGGGTGATCGGCCGCAAGAAGCTGAGCGGCGCTCCGCTAGGAGGCCAGGACGAGTACGACCCGATCGAACTTGACGTCGGACGCGATGGCCAGCCGGTGATCCCGGCGGATGCGCACGTTCGGCTCGCCAGCCCGGACTTCAATGACGGGCAGCGAATCTTGCGGCGCGGCTACTCGTACTCTGAGCCGACCGAGCCGGGGTCGGGCCAGATCGAGGCTGGTCTCTTCTTCATCTGCTTTCAGCGGGATCCGCAGCGGCAGTTCATCCCGATGCAGCAGCGGCTGGCAGCGTCCGATGCGCTGAACCACCACACGATCCACACCGCCAGCGCAATCTTCGCCTGTCCGCCTGGAGTCAAGCCGGGAGGGTTCATCGGCGAAGGTCTCTTCGTCTAGCGGCCTCGGCTTTCACGGTGACCAGCCATCGGACCGACCGGGTGGACGAGACGGGCGCTAAACGAACGGTGGTCAACGAATGTCTGGGGGCGTTGAGGCGCACCGGGTGATGAACCGGGGTGTTTATGCACCCACATACCAGCCAGATCGTTGGAACGCCCCCTCTCCCGGACTCGCGACCTCGTCGTAAGACCGGCAGAGGCGGAGAAGCGCCCGGCGCAGCTCCTGAGCCCGATCGGCAAGAGCAAAGGAGCAGCGGCAAGATGCTCTTCGGCGAGTTCGCGCCCTGGGCGCTCGAGGTCCGCCGTGCCCACCACGGCGAGGCGCACGATCGCAACCTCCGCTGGTGCCTGATGCACCTGATGCCCTTCTTCGCGGAGTGGCCGCTGGCGCAGATCGACGCTGAAGCGGTCGACTCCTACAGCGCCGCCAAGGTCGAAGAGGGCCGGCGGCTGCAGGCGGCGATCGACCGCGGCGAGCCCTACCGCGACGACCGCGGACGCGTCCGGTTGCCGCTGGCGGCAAGCTCGATCAACAAGACGATCAAGGGCCTTGCCTGGTTCCTCGGCTTCGCCGTCCAATACAAAGGGCTCACCGGGAACGCGGCGGCCGGCAAGGAGCGGCTATTGAAGGCGCGGCGGAAGCCGCCGGTCCACCTCGACACCGCCGAGCAGATCGAGGCGCTGCTCGATGCGGCCGCCGAACTGGATCACGATCCCGCACACCTTTGCGACGAACGCGAAGCGATCGTCGGCACGCTGATCTTCGCCGGCCCTCGTGCCCACGAGATCGGCTACATGCTCGAACGCGACATCGACCTCGCCAACACCCGGATCTTCGTCGGCCGCTCGAAGACGGCGGCGGGCCTGCGCGAGATCCGGATCCTGCCGATCCTCCACGACATCCTCGCCGTACACAAGGCGCGGCCCGCGGCCGGTGGGCCCGATGGCCTTGCCTTCCCGACCGGGACCGGGGGCAGGCGCGACCGCAGCAACCTGCGAGAGCGCGTTCTGGCCGAGGTCTTCGAGCGCGCCGACCAGCTCCTTCGCGACCGTGGCGAGCTGCCGTTGCCGAAGGGCCTCTCCCCACACAAGCTGCGCCACACCTTCGCCTCGATCCTGGTCGCCCTCGGCACCGACCCGGCTCAGGTGATGCGCCAGATCGGCCACCGAAGCGCCGCCTTCACCCTCGACGTCTACACCCGCATGATGGCCTGCTCCCCCGCGCAGCGTGAGCGGTTGAAGGCACTGGTCGACGGGGAGCGCCGCTGGGGACCGGCGCCGCCCGGGCGCCTCGGCGCCCGCGCCCTCCAAGAGCCGATCCTGCAGGCGCTAGCAATGCTCGGCGGGAGCGCGAGGCGTAAGGACGTGATGGTTTCGCTTGAGTCAGAGCTTGCCCCTCGCTTCGGCGCTCGTGACCTGGAGCTCATCAGCGGCAGCCCCCGCTGGCAGGCCGACGTCGACGTCGCCCGCCGCCGGCTGTTCGAACGCGGCCTGGTAACCAACGCCTCGCGGGAAGGCATCTGGGTGCTGACGAAGGCGGGTGCCGAGCACGCAGGGCCAAGAGAAGGGCGGGTGCGAATTATGGATGAAACAGGCCGGATCGATAAAGCTGCGTTTATGGGGATGCGAGGCCGGATTCGGACCTAATCACATGGGCGGTCGAAGCATCTGTTAGCGGTGGTGCCGTGCCCTTTCTTTCATATCTTCGGTTGTTCCACCGACACACCAAGCATCTAACCTTGGCGATAGTACAAATATACGGATAATAAATTTGATTTTAGGTATTGCCTTCACTACTCAAGTAGGGGATATTCACTAGTGCTAGACGTCACAAAGCTTCTAGCACCCTAAGACCACACCTCGTCAAGGGGGGCAGATGGATGGCGAACCGCTGGCTGCCTTCTTTTGCTCTAATCGTGGCAGTTGCCACCGTGAGTGTTTTCTCACTCGGTGCCGGTTCGGCATCAGCTGAAGAAACTCAGGTCTACCGCACCGCCTTCGGCACCCTCGGCTCCGGCAAAGGACAGCTGAGCTCACCGCATGCACTTGCCACCGACTCCGCCGGCAACGTTTGGATCGCCGACACTGAAAACAGCCGCATCGAGGAGTTCAACGCCAAAGGCGAATT
>DASSMJ010000004.1:0-27192 GCA_035688955.1 Solirubrobacterales bacterium
ATCAGTGAAGCGGCTGAGGGGCGGCGGCCGTCCCTGCGGAAGCCGCCGCCCCCAGGTCCATCGCGGCTGCGGCGCTAGGCGGGGAGCCCTGCCGGTGGCGGCGCTGGACGGTGTTGGGGTGGTTGTGTCGGAGGAAGGCCAGTTGCGAGCCCGGGAGGCCCCTGTGTCCACGAGAACGCGCCCCCCGACCTTCCTTATGTGGTCGCTTCAAGCCAAGGAGCGGCAAACTTCCTTGACCTAGGGCGGCCCTTAGGGGCACCGCAGATTGGGCAGGCTGACCTAGCTCAAGCGAAGGTCTGCCTGCCTCGGCTTGATCACCACCCAGAAGGTCCCTTTTTTTCGCAGTTTGACTCAAGCCCGCTGAACGTACTACGGGCTTCTAGTGAAAACGAAATGATCGGTTGAACCATTTCAATGGATTGTTTTGACAGGTATGAACCGGAGGGCTACGTTCGGCTTCTACTGCCTGCAACGGGTTCCACCTCTCCAGGGGAGCCATGTCGCGGCAGGACAAAGCAGCACTCACTTTGTTTGGCCGTTGTGGGTGCTGGCCGAGTCAAGAGCGCGGCGTGCGACTGTCTCTCCCAAGGCGGAGCACGTCGCGCTTTCCCTCCCTGTGATTTCCGTTGCGTCTCGTCGTCTCTAGTTGGCCCCGGCTCCCGGGAGCCGGAGCGCTACGCCCCGCTCTAGCCGCCCTTGACAGTGGACAGCGCTGGGGTCGCCTGGTTGACGACGACGAGCTTCACGGAGGTCACCCCCCTTCCTAGTTCGAGAAAGACCCACGCGGCAGATAATGCTGCAATCCGTTGCACCATTCCAACCGATCGGCGCTATTTGCTGGAAAAGATCGATGCAAACTGCGCCGATCAGACCTAACAGCACCTTTGGAGTATTTAAATAGGGCGCTTTAGTGGAACGTTCCAGCAACAGCCGCAGGCGGGAACGGCGACAGGCCGCTAGCCAGCAGGACCACAACCGCCTGCTGGCAACCGCCATGTCTCACCCGACCCGCGTCCGCATCCTCATCGCGATGAATACGCCGCGGCGACGAATGTCTCCGAAAATGTTCGCGCAGGAGTCGGGGCTCAGCGTCCGCCACTGCTCCTACCACTTCTTGGAGTTGGCGGATGCCGGGTGCATCGTCATGGTTGACACCAAACAACGGCGAGGGGCGACGGAACACATCTACGAACCGCTTGAGACGGCCCTGGCCTGGACGAGCGAGTGGGAGAATCTCCCAGATCGGATCAAGCACGGCGTACTCAAGTCCGTTCTTGGTGGGGCGGTGGCGGCGCTTGGAAGCGCGATCGACGGGGGCACGTTCGAAGCGCGCGACGACTCGCACATGTCTTGGAACACGGTCGAGCTTGACGAGCAGAGCTGGACTGCGGTCGCAGCTATTCTCGACAAGGCCCTTCGCCGATTGCTGGCAATCGAGAACGAATGCCGCAGGCGCATCGAAGCAGGGGCGGAGAACTTTCTCGCCTCCTACTTCATGGCGAGCTTCGAGTCCCCGCCGAAGAGCGACCCGCTAGCGGGTCTCACATCTGACGCGCTGGACCCGCCTGAATCTCAATCGCAGCGGCCGACCAAAGACAAAAGGCGAGTTCGTCGGCGTGCCGCCCGTTCCCTAGAGGACGAGCAACAGGTCATGGCAAAAGTCATGTCTCACCCGACCCGCGTCCGCATCCTCATGGCGATGAATACGCCGCGGCGACGAATGTCTCCGAAACTATTCGCAGAGGAGTCCGATCTGCCGGTGCATCACTGTGCCTACCACTTTGCCGAGCTAGAGGACACGGGCTGCATCGCCCTAGTCGCGACGCGGCGGCGACGGGGCGCGGTCGAACATATCTATGAGCCTTGCAAAGCAGCAATTCAGTGGACCGATGACTGGAAGCTGCTCGGCCCAGCAATCAAGCAGAGCGTTCTTGCGTCGGTGATGCGCGGCGCCGTTGAGGCGGTTGGCATGGCAATCGAGAACGGGACCTTCGAAGCTAGAGACGACTCACATCTCTCGTGGAGCACGATCCGGGTCGATGAGGAGGGGTGGACGGAGATCACGGAGGTTCTGGACGACGCCCTCGCGGAGTTGATGGCTATCGACAAGGCGGCGCTTGAGCGGATAGAAGACGGGGCGCCCATCATCACCGCGTCCTACTTCATGGCTACCTTCGAATCGCCGAAGGGGTTCGTGCGCTAACCGACCATGAGGCCGTGTCGGTAGGGCTTCGCAGTCCGCTCAGAATCCGCAGCATCGTGATCTCGCCCTCATGATGCCTGCAGAAGAAACATCAGGTTCTCGGCTTCTTCGAAGGCTCCAGAATCCCCCTCTCGCCAGCCTCAGTTGGAGCCCCCGCAGTCGCCTCGAACAGCAACTACAGAACCCCTCACGCCCTATCACTACCTCCGGTAGCGATTTCCCCTGCGCCCGCCCCCGCCCACCAGACACAGAGCCCCTAGATAGATTCGTCGGCAGCCAGCCCCGCCCTTGAGGCGGCTCCGTCTGCCGACTTCGGTGCGAGCAACGCCCGGGCGGGACGCGTCCCACAGACCGCACCCTCCGGCTACCCGCCCAGGCGGGCTCGAATCACGGGGTCGGGGACTTTGTGCCGAGTCGCGCAGCTCCCCGGGGCAGATGCGGTGCCTGAAGGCATTTCCACTACGTGGAATGCCGTCGCAATTCGCCGGGGCGTTTGCCTCTCCGCGAGGACTTCTTCGGCGTGGAGCCGCCGCCCGCCGCCACCGCGCCTGCCGGAAGGTCGCGCTGATGCTCTCCATCGGCAAGATGGGAGCCGGGCAGGAGGGCTACTACCTCGGCCGGGTCGCCGAAGGTGCCGAGGACTACTACTCCGGCGAGGGCGAGGCAGAGGGCTACTGGCTCGGTGACTCCGCCGAGGATCTCGGCCTACAGGGCAAGGTGGACCCCGACCAGCTGCGGGCGATGCTGACCGGGACCGACCCGGCGAGCGGAGACCCGCTCGGCCTGCGCCACGTCGAGGGCGGCCCGGTCCCCGGCTTCGATCTCACCTTCTCGGCGCCGAAGTCTGTCTCGCTGCTCTGGGCACTCGGCGGCCATCCCGTCGCCGCCGAGGTCAAAACCGCCCACGCCCAGGCGGTGCAGGCCGGTCTCGACTACCTCCAGCGCGAGGCCTGCTGGACTCGGCGCGGAGCCGGTGGTCGCGAATTCCTCAGAGGCAACGGCTTCCTTGCCGCCGGCTACGTCCACCGCTCCTCCCGCGCCGGCGATCCGCAGCTCCATACCCATGTCTTGGTCGCCAACACCACGTACGCCGAGGGCCGCTGGACCCGGCTCTACCACCCGGCCATCTACGAACACGCGAAAACCGCCAGCTACATCTACGAGGCGCATCTGCGCGACGAGCTGACGCGCCGCCTCGGGGTTCGCTGGCGCGAGGTCTCAAACGGGCTTTCGGAGATCGAGGGCTTCGACCCCGACCACCTGCGCACCTTCTCCACCCGCCGCCAGCAGATACTCGAGGCCGCCGGGGAGGGTTCGAGCGCCCGCGCCCGCCAGATCGCGACCCTGGAGACGAGGGAGGCCAAGGACCGCGACCTGACGACGGAGAGCCTGCGCGACCTTTGGCGGGAGAAGGCGGACCGGATCGGGCTGAGCCGCGAGTCGATCCGCGCGACCCTCGGGCACGAGCGCCAGGGTCCTGAGGCAACGGTCGGCGTCGCCGAGGTCGAATCTGCGCTCACCGCCCACGCCTCCCACTTCGACCGCCGCGATGTCATCCAGGCGGTCGCCGACTGCCTCCCGGCCGGAGCGCCGGGAGAGGAGGTCTGCGAGCTTGCCGACACCTTCATCGGGTCCCCCGGCGTGGTCGGGATCGCGACCACCGCCAAAGGCCCCCGCTACACCACCCGCGCCATCTGGGAGCTGGAGCGCAACGCTCTTGATCGCGTCGAGGTCATGGCCGCCCGCTCCGATGCCGCCGTCGTCTCGGAGATCGTCGTCTCCCGTCTCCTCGCCAAGCGGCCGTCGATGAAGGCAGACCAAGAGGCGATGGTGCGCCGCCTGCTCGGCGGCGGCGAGGGCGTGATCGTCGTCGTCGGCGAGGCCGGGACCGGCAAGACCTACGCGCTTGCCGCAGCGGCCGAGGGCTGGTCGGCGGCCGGGGCGGAGGTCTGCACCGCAGCCCCGACCTGGAGGGCGGCGAACGTCCTGCGCTCGGAGGGCTTGGAGGCGACTTCGGTTGCCTCGCTTCTCGGCGAGCTTGACCGCGCCGCCGCCAAGGGCCAAGCGGGCCTCAGCCGCCGAGCGGTCCTGGTGGTCGACGAGGCCGGGATGGTCGACTCGCGGGCGACGGCGCGTCTGGTCGCCCACGCCCAGGAGGCCGGGGCCAAGCTGGTCCTGATCGGCGATCCCGCCCAGCTCGGCGAGATCGAGGCGGGCGGCCTCTTCGCCTCGATCGCGGCGAGGACCGAGCCGGTCGTCCTCGATGAAGTGATCCGCCATCGCCACGAGCTGGAGCGCGAGGGCGCGAAGCTGATCCGAGGGGGCGAAGGCCGCGAGGCTCTTGTGATCTACCAGGGCGCCGAGCGGGTGACCGTCTCCGGCGATCCGCTCGCCCGGCGCGAGGCGATGGTCTCGGATTGGTGGCGCAGCTTCGAGCGCGGCGAGGACGCGCTGATGATCGCCAAGCGCAATGCCGAGGTCGCCGAGCTGAACGCGCTGGCGCGGGAGCAGATGAAGGCGGCGGGCAGACTCGGCGGCGAGGAGGTCGAGGTCGGCGGCGCCCGCTTCGCGGTCGGCGATCAAGTCATCACCCGCATCAACGACCAGCGCCAGAACATCTACAACCGCGAGCGCTGGCGGGTGGAGCGGGTCGATGAAGCTTCGGAGCGTTTGTGGTTGGTCGGAATCGACACCCGGGGGCGGGTGTGTGTCGATTCCGACTACTTGGGGCGCTTGCGGGAGAGGGACGGAGGACCGGCGATCGAACACGCTTACGCCGCAACGACCTACCAGGCCCAGGGCGCGACGGTGGACACCGCTTTCGTGATGGCCGACCCCTCGATGGACCGCCAGGAGTTCTACGTCGCGACCTCGCGCACCAGGGAGGAGACCTACCTCTACGCGACTCCCGAGATCCAGTTCGAGCGCGAGGAGTTCGCGCCGCGCTCGCCGCTGCGCGAAGGGCTGGAGCACATCGCCGAAGCGGCCGAGCGCGACGGCTCCCAGGCATCGGCCCACGACGAGGCCCTGCGCCAGGAGCTGGGGCAGCTCCCCGCCGACGAGCTGCTGCGGCGCCTGCACGAGCTTCGCGCCGAGGCCGGAGCCGAGGCCCAGAACGCCAACGCCCATCGGCAGGTCGAGGAGAGGGTGCAGGAGGAGACCGAGACGCTTGAGTTGATCGCCTCCCAGCGCCAGAGGATGCCCGAGTCCGGGCGACGGGAGCGGCGCGAGGAGCGAGCCGAGCGGGCGATGCAGGAGCGCTGGGCCGCCGGTAGAGAGGAAGACATCGGCCAGCGGATCGCGGAGCTGCAGGCCGAGCGCGCGGGGCTGCCCGAGGTCCGCCACGAGGCCCGCGCCAGGCTGGCGGTTGCCGAGCACCTTCTCGGCGAGCGCGAGCGGGCAGCCGCCACGGCGGCCCGCATCTCTCCTCCCGACTACATCACCGCCGAGCTGGGCGAGCGGCCGGGCGATCCGGCGAAGGCGGCGACGTGGGATCGGGCGGTGCGGGGGGTCGAGGGCTACCGCCTGAGAAACGGCGTGGTGGACAGAGACAGCGCGCTCGGGCGGGAGCCGAAGGAACCGGCCGCGCGGGCGGAGCAGAGGCGGGTCAGGGAGCGACTGCAGCTCTCGCAGCGCCAGCTCGGGTTGCAACGTCAGCAGCAGCGCAGCGCCGAGCGCTCATTGGATCTGGGGATCGGGCGGTAGGGGCAGGGCGTGGCGAAGAAGCTCCCCGCATCCATCCCGCGCATCGCCTTGACTCCCCCCGAGGCTGCGGCCGCCGTGGGTGTCGGCCCCGATTACTTCGATGCCCACATCGCTCCGCATCTGCGCTTGATCCGGCGAGGCCGAAAGCGGCTTGTGCCCGTCAGTGAGCTTGAACGGTGGGTGTCCGAGAACGCGGAAGCCCCGATGACGGAGCAGCTCAGATGAAGCCCGCCGCGTCCGTCTCAGTCGGTAGATTTCACTGCAATAGAAAGCGGCCCCCGGACCGGCGTTGGCGCGCCGCCGAGGGCCTGACCACAAGGAGAACGGACCTCCCTATGGCTGGTACTCACCCTATGTATCTGTGCCCTCTAGAGGGCTGCGACCTTCCTCAAGGGCAGGAGCGGGCCGATGGCTGCTGAGGGAATCAGGAAGCGCCACTCGCGCAACTGCCGTTCACGCAGCGAAGGCCGGTGCAACTGCAATGCGGGGTGGGAGGCTTCCGTCTACCTCGCTCACGAGGGCAAGAAGATCAGGCGTACCTTTGACCGTGAAGCGGAAGCCCGCTCTTGGCGGAACGACACGCGCGCTGCGCTCGCCGAGAGGCGCCAGGAGGGACCGAGGTTCACTCTTGAACAGGCTGCATGGCTCTGGTTCGAGGCTGCCCGCACCGGACGGGTTCGGGATCGCTCCGGCCATACCTACAAGCCCGCCACCCTGCGCGAATACGCCAGGGTCTTGCGCCTCCGCGTGCTTCCGGAGTTCGGGTCTCGCCAGTTGGCTGACATCACGCGGGGGGACCTTCAAGGATTCGTGGATCGAATGCTCGCCGGGGATCTGGCTGCAAGCACCATCCGGAACACGATTAACCCTCTCCAGGCGATCTTCCGTCACGTCGTGCGGCGCGAACTCGCTCCACTCAACCCCACCCGCGACCTTGAGCTGCCTGTCGCCCGGGGCCGCCGGGACCGGATCGCGACGGCCGGTGAAGCGTCTCGCCTGATCGAGGCTCTGCCCGCTGAGGATCAGGGTCTATGGGCAACCGCCTTCTACGCCGGGTTGCGGCGTGGGGAGTTGCAGGCGCTTCGGGGATCGGACGTTGATCTGAAGCGGTCGGAGATTCATGTGCAGCGCTCCTGGGACCAAGAGGAGGGGCCGATCCCTCCGAAGTCCAAAGCAGGAACGCGGACGGTGCCGCTGCTCGCGGTCTTGCGCCCCTACCTCATGGACGTGGCGGGTAGACCAGATCTCATCTTCGGCCGAGGTCCCGGTCGGCCCTTCGATCCCAAGACCGTCGGCGACCGCGCTAAACGCTCTTGGAGCCGAGCCAATGAAGACGAAGGCGAAGGAGAGCTTCGCCACACGCTTCGACCCATGACCCTTCACGAGTGCCGACACACCTTCGCCTCGCTGCTGATCGACGCTGGAGTCAACCCCAAGGCGATTCAGGAGTTCATGGGACACGCCACGATTGAGGAGACGTTTTCCCGGTACGGGCACCTGATGCCCGGCGCCCGCGATCAGGCTCGCGAGTTGGTTGACGCATATATGGCGGCGGCCCGCGAGGCGGCATAAGTCTCGGTTTTCCGCAGCTGCACCCCCTAGGCTCAGGCGAGTGGATCATTTCGCCGAAACCTTCGCCTTAGCTCGTTATCTCTGGCCGCGCCTCTTTGCGGTCCTGCTGCTCGTGGGAATCGTCTTCTTCCAGAAGCCCACCTATGGCCTGGTCGAAGCGGAGGTGAAGCATCGCGCCCGGGAATACACCGCCCTCCTTATGAGGGCTGTGCTGCCAGATGCCAAGCCGCAGGGTCCTAAGCGCATCGGAAGGCATCGCGGCGACCTGACTGGCGCACCAACTGGCGCACCGCAGTTCGACCGAATCAGATCCGCTCACCCCTAAAAACGCAAAACCCCCGACTAGCGGGGGCTTTCCGATGCGGCTGAATGGAGTCGAACCATCACGGGTGTTTCCACCCACAAGGCCCTCAACCTTGCGCGTCTACCAGTTCCGCCACAGCCGCTTGAGGGACCGCGATTCTAGATGTTTGCGTGCATCGGAAGGCCGGACGTTGCGGGTGTCCGGAGGGCGCGGTACTCTGCGAACAAGTGTTCGAACCGAATTTGCGGCTGTTCAACCCTGCTGACCCGGGAGCGGAGGAAACCGGAACGACGATGGAACTGGATCTGACCAAGAGGCAGAAGGAGATCTTCGACTTCATCCGCAAGTACGCGGCGAAGACCGGTTACCCGCCGACGGTGCGCGAGATCGGTAAAGCGGTCGGGCTGCACTCGTCTTCGACCGTGCACGCGCATCTGGCCAACCTGGAGAAGCTGGGGCTGGTCAAACGCGATCCCTCGAAGCCGCGGGCTATTGAGCTGCTCTTCGACAAGGCGAAGAGCGCGGTCCGGTCCGGAAACGGTTTGCCGCTGGTCGGGCAGGTGGCTGCGGGCGCGCCGATCCTGGCGGAAGAGAACATCGAGGAGTACCTCGAAGTCCCCGACGTGATCGGCGGTGAGGACGGCGACTACATCCTCCAGATCCGCGGCGAATCGATGAAGGACGCGGGGATTCTCGAAAGCGACTACGTGATCGTGCGCCCCAGCGACGACGCCGCCAACGGCGAGATCGTCGTTGCCCTGATCGGCGAGGAGGCAACGGTTAAGCGCCTCTATCGCGAGAAGGACCACATCCGTCTCCAGCCCGAAAACGAGGAAATGGAGCCGATCCTCACCACCGAGGCCCGCGTGTTGGGCAAAGTGGTCGGCGTCTTCAGGAAGGTCTGAGGCTCAGGGCCAGCGGCCCGCTTCGATTCGCTTCTTGTAGCGCCGCTGTTTGCGGCGCGCATCCCACATCACCAGCGGCAGCAGTCGTACGCCAAGGCGGGGGAAGAGGTCGAAGAAGCGCAGCATCGGGCCGCGCCAGCGGGGGACGATCAGGATCGGGCGGGGACGCTCGGTCAGCTTTCCGACCTCCTTGGCTACTTCCTGGGCGGTGAGCAGGCGCCCGGAGAAGGAGGGGGCGGCGTCGGGGTCGTCGAGCTTGTCCTCCAGCATCGGCGTCCAGATCCCGTCAGGGCAGACGGCTGAGATCTCGATGCCCTTGATGCCGCTGCGCCGCAGGTCGAAGAGGGTGCCGAGGGTGAAGGCGATGGCGGCGTGCTTGCTGGCCGAGTAGGCGACCTCGCCGGGCGCCGCGACGATCGCGGCGAGCGAGGCGATGTTGATGATCTGGCCCTGGCCGGCCTGGCGCATCGGCCCGAGGGCGGCGATCGTCCCGTTCATCAGGCCGGTGACGTTGACGTCGAGCATCTTCTGCCGGAGGTCGGCGCTCTGCTCCCACGGCGGGCCGCTGAAGAGCACCCCGGCGTTGTTGACCCAGAGGTCGAGCGAGCCGGTCCGGGCGATCGACTCGGCGAGGCCGCGGCAGGCAGCCTCGTCCCGCACGTCCAGAGCGGTCCCGCGCGCCTCGGAGCCGAGCTCGGCGGCGACCCGGTCGGCCGCGCCGGCGTCGACGTCGGTGACGTGGACGCGGTAGCCGCGGCCGATCAGCTCGGTGGCGATCGCGCGGCCGAGGCCGCTGCCCGCGCCGGTGACCACCGCCGTTCGCATGTCCGCCACCATAGAGCTGCCCGCCCTTGGACGGGGGCCGGCGCCGAGCTACCCTTGGAGGGCGGGCCGAGCGGACCGCGGGGGGAGAGAAAACCCCTCGAGGAAAGTCCGGACACCACAGGGCAGGGCGGTGGGTAACGCCCACCCGGGGAAACCCGCGGGAAAGTGCCACAGAAATGACACGGCCGATGGCGCGACTGCAGCTGCGTCGCGCACAGGCAAAGGTGAAATGGTGCGGTAAGAGCGCACCGGCGCCGCGGTGACGCGGCGGCCAGGCAAACCCCGCCCGGTGCAAGGCCAAGCAGGACCGTCGACCCGGCTCGGCGAGGTCCAGGTAGGCCGCAAAGATAGATGGCCGCTCAAGACAGGATCCGGCTTACAGGCCCGCTAAGGAAGAGGCTCCCGAAAGGGAGCCTCTTCTATGAACCGACGGTTGCATCTTTTTCTGTCTTAACGGTTGCTAACATGGCGCCAACTTCCGCTGAATCTTCGCCTACATAACGCGAGGAGCGGGGGGCCCAATCAGTTGGGGCGAGTCGCGGCGACTGCCGCGTAGCGCAGCTCTTTCAGCGCGAGCCCGTCAGCTAACCCCGCAAGCGCCCGAAAGAGATGCCGACGACCAACCAAATCGCCCTGCGCTGGGTTCTTGCCCTGGCTGCCGCCCTGGCCCTGATGGCCGGTGCCGCGACCGGTGCCAAGGCCGCCACCGGCGGTGCCGGCAGCTACACGGCCGCCGCCCCCGACGGGAGCGAGCTCTCCTTCAGCCCCTTCCGCTACGCCGGCGCCAGCTGGTACGGGCCGGGGCTCTGGGGCAACAAGACGGCCTGCGGCGCGACGCTGCGGCGCAGCACGATCGGCGTCGCCCACAAGACCCTCCCCTGCGGGACCATGGTCAAGTTCGTCTACCACGGGCGCGCCGTGGTCGCCCCGGTGATCGACCGGGGTCCCTACGTCAAAGGGCGCGCCTGGGACCTCACCCAGGCGGCAAGCGAGGCGCTCGGCCTCGAAGGCGTGGGGCGGGTCCGCTACGCGATCGCGCTGAGCTACGCGCGCAGCCGCTGAGCGCCATTTCCGGCCGCTCTGCGCTCTAGGCTGCCGTGTTTCTGCAGTAGCCAAGCAACGAGAGGAGCAGCGTCGATGTCCAGGTTTTCGCCCGCAGAGGTGCCCGCCGCGATGCGGAGGGGGCGGTGGACGGTCCTCGGCCTGCTTGCCTGCTCGCTGGCGCTGCTTGTCAGCCTGGTCGCCGACAGCGACGCCGCAAGCGTGTCGCGGACCACGGTGATCCTCGGCCAGACCTCGACCGAGCCGGATCCCTCCTGCCCTGAGCTGCCCTGCCAGGCGATCGGCAGCGTCACTGGCTTCCAAGTCAACAACGGCCAGACGCGCTCGCCCTTCGAAGTGCCGCACGACGGCACGATCAAGGCCTGGACCCTGACCCTGGCGCAGCCGACCAACAGCCAGCGCTCCTTCTTCAACGGCTTCTTCGGCACGCCGCCGGAGGCGCGGCTGGCGATCCTCCGCCTGGTGCCGGGGACGAACCCGCCGCGCTACAGCCTGCGCAGCCAGGGCTCGGTCAAGGTGCTCTCGCCCTACCTCGGGCAGACGGTCAAGTTCGGCTCCAACCTCGAAGTCGAAAAGGGCGACATCGTCGGGCTGACGGTGCCGACCTGGGCGCCGGCCTTCGCGCAGGAACTGAGCGCCGACAACGCTTGGCGCGCCAGCCGCGAACCCGGCGCCTGCAAGAACGCCACCGACATCCGCCAGGGCGAACCGCTGCAGCAGGTCAACCGCCGCGCCACCTTCGGCTGCAAGTACACGACGGCGCGCCTGCTCTACACGGCAACCCTCGTCGAGGGACGCTAAGGGCGGCGACCGCCCCTCAGCCGTTTACGCGGCTGAGGGGAGGACCCGCGGACCAGCCTGGTCCTTGGGCAGAGCCGCCGCGCTCGCGATCAGGCTCTGGAACTCGTTGAGCGCCAGGTGGGCGACCGCCTCGAGGATCTCCTCGTCGGTCCAGCCGATCTCCCGCGCCTCCTCGTGGAGGTGCAGGGGCGGCGGGCCCTCGGCGTCGAGCGCCTCCTTCAGGTAGGCGAGCAGTGCCGCCTCCTTCTCGTCGCCGGAGGTGAAGCTCCGCGCTTTCGAGACCTCGTCGAGGCCCAGCCCTGCCCGGCGAGCCGATTTGGCGTGCTGGGCGATGCTGTAGTTGTCTTCCCTGTGCTCGGCAACAGCCAGCGCGATCCGCTCCCTCGTCGCCTGCGGCAGAACTCCGCCGCGCAGCTCTGAGCGCATCCGCGTATACGCGCGCAATACAGACGGCGCCCCGGCCAGCACGCCGACGAACTTCGTCACCGCACCGCCGGCGGCCTGAATGCTCTTGATGAGAGGTGCGCTCTCGTCAGGCGCCGTCAGCTCGTCGTGGATCTGGAATCTGCTTACTGCGGTTTTTACCGTCACTTCGCCACTCGCTTCTGGCTCTGCTAGGGGCGGCACTCGCTTAACAGGGCCGTTATCTGGCCTTTACTTTACTTTTAGCCGCTTACTTACTTGACGTAAGTTATACCTCGTTTCACGGACGGTTTCAAGCCGCCCAGGGGGCGCCACCGCGCCCTTCCGGATCACTTTTCTCTACCCGTTGTTACGGCGTTCAGCCCTGCATCGGTTCATTGGGCTACCGTTGCGGCCTTCGCAACAGCCAAGGAGGCATTGAGGCATGGCAGAGCAACCCCGCAGCGCCGCTGACGTCATCGGGCTCGTCAAGGACCACGACGTCCGCTTCATCCGCCTCTGGTTCACCGACGTCCTCGGCCAGCTGAAGAGCTTCTCGGTCAACGCCTCCGAGCTGGAGGACGCCTTTGAAGGCGGGATGGGCTTTGACGGCTCCTCGATCACCGGCTTCAACCCGATCGAGGAGTCCGACATGCTCGCCGTGCCGGATCCCAGCACCTTCGCGCTGATTCCTTGGCGGCCCGAGGAGGACGCCGTCGCCCGCATGTTCTGCGACATCCGCGTTCCCGGTGGCGGCCCCTACGAGGGCGACCCGCGCTGGATCATGCAGCGGGCGCTGAAACGGGCCGAGGAGATGGGCTTCGACGCCTACAACATCGGGCCGGAGCTGGAGTACTTCTACTTCCGTTCGGCGAAGCCGGAGGGTGGCCAGCCGGAACCGCTCGACGAGGGCGGCTACTTCGACCTGACCACGCTCGACGCCGGCTCGGATCTGCGGCGGGAGACGGTGCTGGCGCTGGAGAAGCTCGGCATCCACGTCGAGTACACCCACCACGAGGTCGGCCCCTCCCAGCACGAGGTCGACATGCGCTACAAGAACGCGCTCGAGATGGCCGACGACTGCATGACGTACCGGATCGTCGTCAAGGAGTACGCGATGAAGTACGGCTATCACGCGACCTTCATGCCGAAGCCGCTGTTCGGCGAGAACGGCTCCGGGATGCACGTCCACCAGTCGCTCAGCCGCGACGGCAAGAACGCCTTCTACGACGAGGACGATCCCTACTACCTCTCGCCGGTGGCGAAGAGCTTCATCGCCGGGCAGCTGAAGCACGCGCGCGAGATCTCGCCGCTCTTCGCCCAGTGGGTCAACTCCTACAAGCGGCTGGTTCCCGGCTACGAGGCACCGGTCTACCTCGCCTGGTCGCGCCGCAATCGCTCGGCACTGATCCGGGTGCCGCTCTACCACCCCGGCAAGGAGTCGGCGACGCGGGCCGAGCTGCGCTGCCCCGACCCGGCTGCCAACCCCTACCTCTGCTTCGCCGGGATGCTGCAGGCGGGGCTGGAAGGGGTCGAGAAGGGCTACGAGCTGCCGGAGCCGATGGAGCAGAACCTCTACCACCTCTCGCAGGAGGAGCTGGCGCACCAGGGGATCGAGCAGCTGCCGGCGACGCTGGGCGAGGCGATCGAGATTGCGGCCGAGTCGGAGCTGGTCCTGCGCACGCTGGGCGAGCACACCTTCCGCCGCTTCGTTGAGATCAAGCGGCAGGAATGGGACGACTACCGCGTGCAGGTCACCCCCTTCGAGATCGAAAACTTCCTCCCCATCCTCTGATCGGGTCTTGATGATGAGCGACGACGCGATCGAGCACGGGTTCAAGGAGGGGGACAAGGTCTGGGTCCAGGACGCCGACGGCACTCGCCACCCCGGGATTTTCGTCGGCGACAACGAAGCCTCCGGCTGGTTCGGTGGAGGTCCCAGCGCCTACGTGGCCCATCCCGAGGCGCACCAGGCAGAGGTGGTCTCGGTCTTTCGCATCACCCCTCGCGACGAGTAGCCGGGGCAGGCAGGAGCTTCCGCAGATCCTCCGGAGTGACCACGGGTAGTTGGCAGGTGAAGTTCTCGCAGACGTAGGCGGCGGGCTGGCCGTCGACGATGGTGCGGTCGGCCAAGAGGGGCGGCTGGTCGGTGCCCTCAGGGCCGCCGGCGAGGACGAGGTGGGGGCGAGGCCTGTCGCGCACCACCGCCGCCAGCTCGCTGAGGTCGTCACCGACCAGCGCCACCTCGCGAGTGGGGGAGAGGTGGAAGTCGAGCGCCCGCAGCATGTGGGCGAAGGCGTCGGGGTGTTCGACCGCCGGTTTGCCGAAGAGGGCGAAGACCGCTGTGCCGGCCTCCTCGTAGCGCCGCTCGCCCGTCAGCGCCGCCAGGCGCAGCAGTCCCATCGCCGCCGAGGCGTTGCCAGAGGGGATCGGGTGGTCCCCGACCTCCTTGCGGCGGGCGACGAGCTCTTCGTGGTCGCCCGACGTCGAGTAGAAGCCCCCGCGCTCGGGATCGCCGAAGCGCTCGATCATCGTCTCCGCCAGCTCGCGCGCCTCGATGAACCAGCCTTCCTCGAGGCTCGCTTCGTACAGCGCCAGCAGCGCCTCGAGCAGGAAGGCGTGGTCCTCGAGGTAGGCGTTGAGGTGGGCGCGGCCGTCTTTGTAGGTGCGCAGCAGGTTGCCGTCCTCGTCGCGCAGCTGCTCGAGCAGGAAGGCGGCGCAGGCGCGGGCGGCCTCGAGGTAGTCCTCGCGCCCCAGCACCGCGCCCGCATCGGCCAGGGCGGCGATTGCCAGGGCGTTCCAGGAGGTGAGGCGCTTGTCGTCCAGCCCCGGCCACACCCGCTGCGACCGCGCCTCGAACAGCGCCCGCCGCATCTCCTCGAACCCCTCCGGCGGCAGCGCATCGGCGCCCTGGGCCAGATGCAGCACGTTCGCCCCCTCGAAGTTGCCGCCATCGGTGACCCCCCAGAACTGCATCAAATTCTCCCTCTGCTGGGGAGAGAATTTGATGCAGTTCGCGGCGCGGTCTTCTCCGCGCTCGAGCACCTCGCGGATCTGGGCGGGGGTCCAGACGTAGAACTTGCCCTCCTCGCCCTCGGAGTCGGCGTCGAGGGCCGAGTAGAAGCCGCCCTCGGGGCCGCGCATCTCCCGCAGCATCCAGTCGAGCGTCTCCTCGCAGACGCGGCGGTAGCGCTCGTGGCCCAGCTGCTGGTACCCGTGCAGGTATGCACGCGCCAGCAGGGCGTTGTCGTAGAGCATCTTCTCGAAGTGGGGGACGAGCCAGATCGCGTCGACCGAGTAGCGGGCGAAGCCGCCGCCGAGCTGGTCGTAGATGCCGCCGGCGAGCATCTTGTCCAGGGTCAGTTCGACGTGCTGCGTTTCCCCCCGGGCCAGCAGTAGCTCCAGCGAGGAGGCGGGCGGGAACTTGGGGGCGCTGCCGAAGCCGCCGTTGCGGCGGTCGGCCGCTGCCAGCAGCCGCCTCACTGCCTCCTCGAGCTGCTCCGGCCCAGGCAGATCCGCCCGGGGCTCGACTTCGCCGATCGCCCCAAGCCGTGCTCGCGTCGCCGGCGCCCGTTCGCGGATCTCCTCCCGCTGGGTCTCGTAGGCGTGGATGACCGCTTCCATCACCATCTGGAAGCTCGGCATCCCGCGGCTGGTGTCGGGTGGGAAGTAGGTGCCGCCGTAGAAGGGCACGCCCTCGGGGTCGAGGAAGACCGTCATCGGCCAGCCGCCGTGGCCGCTGATCGCTTGCACCGCCTCCATGTAGATCGCGTCGACGTCGGGCCGCTCCTCGCGGTCGACCTTGACGTTGACGAAGTGCTCGTTCATATACGCCGCCGTCTCGGCGTCCTCGAAGGACTCGCGCTCCATCACGTGGCACCAGTGGCAGGCGGAGTAGCCGACCGAGAGCAGGATCGGCCTGTCCTCCTCCCGCGCCCGCCCGAGCGCCTCCGGTCCCCACGGGTACCAGTCGACCGGGTTGTCCTTGTGCTGGAGCAGGTAGGGGCTGGTCTCCTGGGCGAGCCGATTGGGCATCGCCCTGAACCTACCCGGCAACGGACAAGTCAAGTATTCGCCCGCCCGCGTCACCGAAAGTTGGGTCTACATCGGGGTTCGGTGAAGGGTGCAAGCTCCGCGCCGGGTAAGCGAATACGGTGATTTCGATGAAGAACAGCGAGCAGAGCGGCAAGCCGGACGCCTCGATCGAGGCCGTGCTGGCGAAACTCGCGCCCGAGGACCGGGCGGTGGTCGAGGGGGCGCTGCGACGCGCCGAGAAGACCGAGGCCGAACTGCGCTTCATCGCCGACCACGACTCGCTGACCGGGCTGCTGAACCGGCGACGCTTCCGCGCCGAGCTCGACCAGTACGTCTCCTTCACCGCCCGCTACGGCGGCCGCGGGGCGGTCATGGTGATCGACATCGACGGCCTCAAGCAGGTCAACGATCGGCACGGCCATCCCACCGGGGACCGGCTGATCCGCCGTGTGGCCGAAAGCATGCGCGAGCGCGTTCGCGCGACCGACATCGTCGCCCGCCTCTCCGGCGACGAGTTCGCGGTGCTGATGCCGCAGACCGACACCGCCGGGGCGCTGCAGCTCGGCGAGGATCTGCGGGCCCAGGTCGCCGAGGGGCTGCCTGAGAGCGGCGAGGCCGCCCTGGGGACGATCAGCGTCGGCATCGCGATGTTCGGCGGCCGCGACGGTGCCAACTCCGAAGCGGTGCTGCTCGCCGCCGACCAGGCCCTCTACCAGGCTAAGGCGGAGGGCCGCAACAGGATCACGCTCTTCCACTCGCCCGGTGAGGGGGAGGTGCAGGCCCGCCGCGCGCAGACGACCAGCGCCCGCATCCGCGACGCGCTGACCCAGGACCGACTGCGCCTCGCGACCCAGCCGATCCGCGACCTCGAATCTCGCGACATCGAGCGCTATGAGCTCTTTCTGCGGATGACCGGCGAAGACGGCGAGCTGCTGCCGGCGGCCTCCTTCATCGAGGTCGCCGAGCGCTCGGGCATGGTGCAGGAGCTCGACCGCTGGGTGGTGGCGCGCGCCCTGGAGATGATGGGCGAACGCGAGCGCGCCGGCGCCCCCGTCTCCCTGCATATGAACATCTCAGGAGCCTCGATGACCGACCTCTCGGTGCTCGAATTCATCGAACGCCGGCTCGACGAAGGCGAGGCCGACCCCGCCCGCTGCACCTTCGAGATCACCCAGACGGCCCAGGTCGAGGACTACGACGCCGCCGGCGCCTTCGCCGACCGCCTGACCGAGTTCGGCTGCGAAGTCGCGATCGACGACTACGGCGCCGGCTTCGGCCCCTTCGCCTACCTGAAGAAGGTCCCCTTCGACGTGATCAAGATCGACGGCACCTTCGTACGCGACCTCTCCCGCAATGACGCCGACCGGCTCGTCGTCCAGGCGATCGTCCGCATCGCCCGCGGCCTCGGCAAGCGCACGATCGCCGAGTTCGTCGAGGACGAGGACACGACGATCCTGCTGCGCGAGTACGGCGTCGACATGGCCCAGGGCTACCACCTGGGTAGGCCGGTGGACGCGGCGGAGAGCTTGGCGGCTTAGGCGCCGGCTCGCAGCTGGGCGCGCTTGATCTTGCCGCTGCTGGTCTTCGGCAGCTCGTCGACGAACTCGACCAGGCGGGGGAACTTGTAGGGGGCGGTCTCGCGCTTGCAGTGCTCCTGCAGCTCGCGCACCAGGCTCTCGTCGCCCTGGCGGCCGTCGCGAAGGACGACGATCGCGCGGACCACGGCGCCGCGCTCGGGATCGGATGCGGCGACCGCGGCGGCGTCGGCGACGGCGTGGTGGGAGAGGAGTGCCGCCTCGACCTCGGTCGGGCCGATCCGGTAGCCGGCGGAGAGGATGATGTCGTCGCCGCGGCCCTCGAAGAAGAGGTAGCCGTCGGAGTCTTCGCGGACCAGGTCTCCCGTCTGCCACCACTCGCCCTCGAAGCGCTCGCCGTCGAGGTAGCGAGAGAAGAAAGTGGGGGAGGAGGCCGTGCGGAGCTGCAGTTCGCCCTCGACTATCCGCGTCTCCATCCCCGGCAGCGGCTTGCCCATCGAGCCCTGCCGGACCGGCTCGCCGACGAGGTTGGTGGTGACGTGGCCGGTCTCGGTCTGGCCGTAGCCGTCGGCGGGCTCGAGGCCGGTGGCCTCGCGGAAGGCGACGATCGTCTCCGGGTCAAGCGGCTCGCCTGCCGAGACCATGCGGCGCAGTGCGGGCAGCGGCCGCAGCTGGGTGCGGCGGGCCAACATCCGGTACTCGGTCGGCGCCTGGCAGAGGACGTTGACCCCGAGCGCCTCGGCGAGGTCGAGCCGCTCGGCCGGGTCGAAGCGGCCGTCGTGGATGACCGCGGCGGCGCCGGTGATCCAGGGGGCGAGGAAGACGTTGCGGGCCGACTTCGACCAGCCGGTGGCGGTCGTGCACCAGGCGAGGTCTCCCTTGCGCGAGCCGAACCAGTGCTGGGCCTGGATCTCCTGGCCGAGCAGATACCGGTAGGCATGGACGACGCCGCGCGGCGCACCGGTGGTGCCGGAGGTGAAGACGATCAAGGCTGGGTCCTCGGCACCCATCTCCTCTATTGCCGCCGGCGTCTCCTGGGGAAGGTCCTCGTCGAGGACGCGGGCGACATCGGCCATGGCCATCAGCGGCACGCCCCCCGGCATCTCCTCCAGCAGCGCCTCCTCGCCCACGCAGAGCTTCGGGTTCGCCGCGGCGATCCGGTGCTCGAGGTCATGTCGCCGCAGCATCGTGTTGCAAGGCAGCGCCACCGCTCCCATCCGCCAGCAGGCGAGCAGCGAGAGCACCCACTCGATCCGGTTGCCAACCAGCGTCATCACCACGTCACCGCGCTCGACTCCGCGAGCGGCAAACGCCCCGGAGAGCCCGGCCGACATCGCGACCAGTTCGCCGAAGTGCCAATCCCGCCGGCTCCCCTCGGCGTCAATAGAAACGATCCCCAGCCGTGAGGCCGGGGACCGCTCCATCAAGTCCTCGATCAGGTTCAAGCTGCCAAAACTACTGCCGACGGGACGAAAGTACCCCTATATGGAGTGAAATCGTCCCGTCGGCGGCGTTCCTGGCTACCGAAGTTCGGCAGAGGTCTTTTTCAGCAGCTGGCGGGCGACGATCAGCAGCTGGATCTGCTGGGTGCCCTCGAAGATGTCGAGGATCTTCGAGTCGCGGGCCCACTTCTCCAGCAGCTCGTTCTCGCCGTAGCCGACCGAGCCGCAGAGCTCGACACAGCCGAGGGTGACGTCGACGCCGGTGCGCCCCGCCTTCGCCTTCGCCATCGAGGCCTGCAGCGAGTTCGGCTTCGAGTTGTCAGCCATCCAGGCGGCCTGGAGGGTGAGCAGCCAGGCGGCCTCGTAATCGGCCTCCATTTCCAGGAACCGCGCCGCGGCGGCATGCTGGGAGAGGGCCGGCTTGTCGTAGTCGATCTTCACGCCCGCGGCTTTCAGCTGCTTGCGGGTCTCCTCCAGCGCCGCCCGGGTGACGCCGACAGCCATCGCCGCGACCAGCGGCCGCGTGTTGTCGAACGTTTCCATCACCCCGGCGAAGCCCTTCTCTTTGACCTCCGGGTCGCCGAGCAGCGCCTCTTTCGGCACCCGGCAGTTCTGCAGGGTGAAGTTGGCGGTGTCGGAGGCGCGGATCCCGAGCTTGTGCTCGAGCCGGTCCAGCTTCAGGCCGGGGTTGTCCCGCTCGACGATGAACGACTTGATCGCCGCCCGGCCTTTCGAGCGGTCGAGGCTCGCCCAGACGACGATCAGATCGGCCCGGTCACCGGAGGTGACGAAGATCTTCTCGCCGTTGAGGACGTACTCGTCGCCGTCGAGCTCGGCGGTGGCGCGGATCGCGGCGGAGTCCGAGCCGGCTTCCGGCTCGGTGATCGCCATCGCCGCCCACTTGCCGCCGTACTTCTTCAGCTGCTCCTCGGTCGCCACCGAGGCGATCGCTGAGTTGCCGAGCCCCTGGCGCGGCATCGAGAGCAGCAGGCCGACGTCGCCCCAGCAGAGCTCGATGATGCCGAGCACGGTGGAGAGGTTGGAGCCGTTGCGGTTCTCGCCGTCGGCGCCTTTCTCGCGGCGGACGCCGGCCGCACCGGCGCCGCCGATGTCGGAGCCCTCGTTCATCCCGTCGATCAGGGAGGCAAGCATGTCGAGCTCTTTGGGGTAGCTGTGCTCGGCCTCGTCGTACTTGCGCGAGATCGGGCGGAACACCTCCGTGGCGACCTGGTTGGCCTGGCTCGCCAGCGGCTTGAACTTCTTCGGTATCTCGAGGTTGATCGTCATCTTCAGTCCTTTCGCTCGGGCTAGGCGATGCCTAGACGAGCAGGGCGCCCTCCATCACGCCCGCGGATCGGAGGTCGCGGTACCAGCGCTCGACCGGGTGCTCCTTGACGAAGCCGTGGCCGCCGAGCAGCTGCACGCCGTCGGAGCCGATCTTCATCCCCTTCTGCGAGCAGAGCCGCTTGGCCAGCGCCGCCTCGCGGGCGAAGCTTTCGCCGCGATCGGCCCGGCTTGCCGCCCGGTAGGTCGCCAGCCGCATCCCGTTCTGCTCGATCCCGATGTCGGAGACCCCGAAGGCGACGCCCTGGCGGTTGGAGATCGGTTCGCCGAACGCCTGGCGGTCGTTGACGTAGGGGATCACGTAGTCGAGCACCGCCTGCGCGGTCCCCGTCGCGAGCCCGCACCAGGCGATCCGCGAGCGGTTGACGCAGGCGGCGTAGTCCTTGGCGCTCGCCTCGCCCTCGCCGAGCAGCGCGCTCGCCGGCAGTTTGACTTTGTCGATCAGGAGGCGGCCGGTGGTGGCGGGCCGCAGGCCCATCGCCGGCTCGTCTTCCACCGAGAGACCTTTGGCTCCCGACTCGACCACGAACAGGGCCGGTCCGATGCCCTCGGCGTCGGCGGCGATGACGAAGAGCTCGCACTCTTTCGCCCGGGCCACGAGCGACTTAACGCCCGTCAGGACCCACTCGTCGCCTTTCCTCTTCGCCTTCGTCTCGAGCTCGAACGGGTCGAACAGGGGACGGGGCTCGAGGATCGCCAGCGCCGCGGCGGGGACGTCCTCGCTGGTGAAGGCCGGCAGGTAGGTCGCCTCCTGCTCGGCGCTGCCCCAGAGGCCGATCGCGGTGGCGGCGGCGCCGGGGGCGAGAGCGGCGTAGGCGATGCCCATGTCGCCGTGGGCGAGGGCCTCGCCGATCAGCACGCTGGTCACCGCCGACTGCTCGGTCATCACGCCGTCGAGCTCCTCGGGGATGCCGAGCATGTTGACGCCGAGCTCGTTCGCCTGGTCGAGGATCTCCTTCGGCGTCTCCCGCTTGTCGTCAGCCTCCAGGGCCGCCGGACGGATCTTTTCCTCGGCGAAGGCGCGCCCGCCTTCCTGGAACATCTGCTGCTCGTCATCGGGCGTGAGGTCGAAGAGGCCCTTCGATTTGCCCTTCTTCTGGCGGGCGGGTTTGCCCAGGGTCTGGGTTGCCTTGAAGGCGCGCCCGGCCGCGGTGGCGCCGCGGAACCCGTTCTTGGTGCCCTGGAAGAGCGCCTTCTCGACCTGCTTGCGGATGCGGATGCGATCCAGCAGGTCGGAGCCGGCGAGGCGGTTCAGCGCCCGCAGGCCATAGCCCATGCTGCGCTCCGCCATCCCCTTGTTCTCGGTGGTGGTCGTCACTTGCCTTTCTTCCTTCCGGTGGTTTTGGCGGTTCTGCTGTTCAGTGGTTGGACGCGGCCGTCGAGGTGAGGCGTGCCCTTCTTGGCGTTGCGTACTGCAAAGAGAATCTCCTCGCCGTCCTTCTGCTCGGCGAAGGTGACGCGGGCCGGCAGCAGGACCGGCTTGCGGAAGCGAACCTCGACCTCGAAGGCGTCCGGCAGCTCGCTTTCGAGCTGGGCCAGTGCCCGGGCCTTCGTCCACATTCCGTGGGCGATCGCCCCCGGGAAGCCGAGCGGCTTGGCGGTCAGCGAGTGCATGTGAATCGGGTTGCGATCCCCGGAGACGCCGGCGTAGCGGCGGCCGAGGTCCCCCGGCAGCTTCCACTCGGCGGCTGCGGGAGCGTCGGCGTCGAGCGAGTCGAAGCCCTTCTTCTGTTTCGCCGCTTTGCCGTCGCCGTTGGAGCCGCTGCGGCGCAGCATCGTGCTGACGCTCTCCCAGACGACCTCGCCGTCGACCAGCACCTCAGTCTCCAGCGAGAAGGTCTTGCCTTTGGGGTGGCGCTGCAGCTTCGTCGGACGCACCCGGATCGTCATCTCCTCGTCGATCCCGATCGGCCGCTTCTGGACGATCGAGTTCTCGACGTGGACGAGGCCGACCGCGCCGAACGGGAAGGAGCCGTCGCTCATCACCGCCATGTGCAGCGGAAAGGCGAGCATGTGCGGGTAGGTCGGGGGGAGGGTGTCGCGCAGGGCGAAGCCGCAGACCCGGGCGTAGGCGGCGACATCCGCCGCGTCGGCGCGGACGCCGGCGAGCTCGAGGTCGAGCCCGTCGGGGATCTCACCGCCGCCGCCCGGGACGAACGGCAGCAGCGAGGCCCCGGGGATCATCGGCAGCGCCGCCCGCGCGTAGAGCGGCAGGATGCTGGGGGAGCTCTCGAGCGTCTTCGACATCTAGGCCCCCAGCAGGCTCTGGCCGCAGACGCGGACCGTGTTGCCGTTGACCCCGGTCGAGGCGGGGCTGGCGAAGTAGGCGATCGTCTCGGCGACGTCGACGGGCAGCCCGCCCTGCGAGAGGCTGGAGAGGCGGCGGCCGGCTTCGCGCGGGCCGATCGGCATCGCCGCGGTCATCTGCGTCTCGATGAAGCCCGGGGCGACGGCGTTGATCGTCGCTTTGCGTTTCGCCAGTTCCGGCGCCATCGCTTCGACCATCCCGATCACGCCGGCCTTCGACGCCGCGTAGTTGGTCTGGCCGGAGTTGCCGGCGATCCCGGACATCGAGGAGACGCAGACGATCCGCCCGTTGCCGTTGAGCAGTTTCTTGCTCAGCAGCGCTTCGTTGATCCGCTCCTCGCTGGAGAGGTTGATCTCCACCAGCTGCGCCCAGCGCTCTTCCGGCATCTTCGCGATCGTCCGGTCTTTGGTCACGCCGGCGTTGTGGACGACGATGTCGACCCCGTCTTTGAGCTCGGCGGCGATCTTCTCCGGAGCGTCGTCGGCGGTGATGTCGAGCTCGATCGAGCGGCCGCCGATCGCGTCAGTTACAGCCTTGAGGTCGGCCGCCATCGGCGGGATGTCGAGGCCGACGACTTCGGCGCCGTCGCGGGCGAGGGTGTTGGCGATCGCCGCGCCGATCCCGCGCGAGGCACCGGTGACCAGCGCCACCTTGCCGGCCAGCGGCTTCTCCCAGTCGATCTTCGGGCTGGCGGCGATGCCTTTGCCGACCCGGATCACCTGGCCGGAGACGTAGGCGGATTTCGGCGAGAGCAGGAAGCGCAGCGTCGACTCCAGCTGGTCCTCGGCACCCGGCTCGACGTAGACGAGCTGCGCGGTCGAGCCGCGGCCGCCGATCTCCTTGCCGAGCGAGCGGGTGAAGCCCTCCAACGCCCGCTGGGCGATCTGGGCGGGGACAGAGCCGGCCTGGGCCGGCGGCGTCCCGAGCACGATCGCGCGGCCGCTGCGCTGCAGGCGCGGGACGGCCGGGTAGAAGAAGCGCTGCAGCTCGACCAGCTCGGTCGAGTCGGCGATTCCGGTCGCGTCGAAGACGAGCGCCTTCGCCTTGCCCTCGGTCCCGGCCCGTTCGGCCTTGATGCTGTCGAGGACCTTGGCGACCTCCTTGCCGAGGCGGCCGTCGGGGGCGCTGCCGGAGAGGACGGGGCCGGAGACGACCGGCTGGCCCTCCTTGTAGCGGTCGAGCGAGACCGGCTGCGGCAGCCCGAGCTGCTTGGCGACGGTGCCGACGAGCGGCGCGTTGACAACCTGTGAGTAGCGGTCAGCCATTGTTAGTTGGCACCTCCCGGAGCCTCGAGGATCGCGACGACACCCTGGCCGGCGGCGGCGCAGATGCTGATCACGCCGCGGCCTTTGCCGTCTTCGTTCAGTTGCTTGGCGAGGCTGGCGACGATCCGGCCGCCGGTCGCGGCGAACGGGTGGGCGGCCGCCAGCGAGCCGCCGTTGACGTTGAGCTTCTTGCGGTCGATCGGGCCGAGCGGTTTGTCACGCCCGAGCTTCTCGGAGCAGAACTCCTTGTCTTCCCAGGCCTTGAGCGTGCAGAGCACCTGCGCGGCGAAGGCCTCGTGGATCTCGTAGTAGTCGAAGTCCTGCAGTTTCAGGCCGGCGCGGTCGAGCATCCGCGGCATCGCGTAGGCCGGCGCCATCAGCAGGCCTTCGCGCTTGTGGACGTGGTCGACGGCCGCGGTCTGCGCCTCGGTGATGTAGGCGAGGATCGGCAGGCCGCGCTCTTTGGCCCAGTCCTCGGAGGCGAGCAGGACCGCCGAGGCGCCGTCGGAGAGCGGCGTCGAGTTGGCGGCGGTCATCGTCCCATCCGGGCCGCCGAAGACCGGCTTCAGCTTCGCCAGCTTCTCCAGGTTGGAATCGGGGCGCAGGTTCTGGTCGCGGTCGAGGCCGATGTAGGGGGTGATCAGGTCCTCGAAGAAGCCGCGGTCATAGGCGGCGGCGAGGTTCTTGTGGCTCTTCACCGCAAGCTCGTCCTGCTCTTTGCGGCCGATCTCCCATTCGGTGGCCATGATCGCGCAGTGCTCGCCCATCGAGAGGCCGGTGCGCGGCTCCTCGTTGCGCGGGATCGCCGGCACGATGTGGCCGGGACGGACCTTGGTCAGCTGCTTCAGTTTGCCGACCGTCGAGCGCTCGCGGTTGGCCTCGAGCAGGGTCTCGCGCAGGTCCTCGTTGAGGGCGATCGGGGCGTCGGAGGTGGTGTCGGCGCCGCAGGCGATGCCGCTGTCGATCTGGCCGAGGGCGATCTTGTTGGCGACGAGGATCGTCGTCTCGAGGCCGGTGCCGCAGGCCTGCTGGACGTCGTAGGCGGGCGTCTCGGCGGCGAGGCGGGTGCTGAGCACGCTCTCGCGGGTGAGGTCGCGGTCGCGCGAGTGCTTGAGGACGGCGCCGCCGGCGACCTCGCCGAGCGCCTCGCCCTGGAGGCTGTAGCGGTCGATCAGGCCGTCGAGCGCGGCGGTAAGCATGTCCTGGTTGCTCGCGTGCGAGTAGACGCTGTTGGAGCGGGCGAAGGGGATCCGGTTGCCGCCGACGACGGCGACTTTGCGGGTTTTGGCGTTCATGCGGGGGTGTTTCCTCCTTTGGGGGAATCGGAAGTCGAAGTGGGGGTGGAGCGGTCACGCAGGCCCGGCTCGACGGTGGAGACGAGCAGCTCGGCGGCTTCGGTGGCGGAGATCGCCTCGGTCCGCAGCCACCAGCGGGCAAGTGCCTCGGCGGCCCCGAGCAAGGCGGTGGAGAGGGCCTCAATTTCGGTCTTGACCCGCTCGCGGCGGCTGTCGGGCAGCTGCGTCAGCAGCGTCGCCGAGACCAGGTCGACGATCTGGCCCCGGTAGGAGGCGACCCGGTCGAAGACCTCGCCGCCATGGGGAAGGGTCTCGTCGAACAGCACCGCCCAGGCAGCCCGGTCGGTATCGAGGAACTCGAAGAAGGCGCGGACGCCGGCCCCGAGCGCATCGCCCGGATTGGCGCTCTCGCCAACCGACTCGGCGATCGTGTTGATCAGCGAGTCGCCCGCCCGCTCCATGCAGGCGATGTAAAGCCGCTCCTTGTTGCCGAAGTAGTTGTAGAGCAGGGGCTTGGTGACGCCGACCGCCGCAGCGATCTCATCCATCGTCACCGCCGCATAGCCGCGCTCAGCAAACAGCTCATGCGCCGCCTCCAGCGTCTGCTCCATCCGGTCGTCCCGAGACAACCGCGTGCGTACCGATGCATCCATCGATGTAGAAGTTACCGCAATATAAATTTATATGGCGGTAACGTGATGCACCTCACAGGTTTCGCCCCCCCCTTCCCGATTGACGCTTAATGTCACGCGGAGTAGGGTCATCGCACGGTTATCAGTCGGTTCGGGGGTAGCTCCCCCGCACGAAAAAGACCCGCTTCGGCGGGTCTTCGTGATTCAGGGGCTGGCTGTGTCGGCGTTACTGAAGCTCGGTGCCGTCGTAAAGCTTCTTGACGTGCACGGTGCCCGGGGGGCTAGCTTCGATGCAGAGGCGGCAGAGGACGCACTCGTCGACGTTCTCGTCGACGATCTCGACGGTGCCGTCGGCGTTCTTGAAGATATCGACGGGGCAGACTTCTTCGAGCTTGGCGGCGATCGCGGCGTCGTTCTTGATCGAGTCCTCTACCTCTATGTCGATGAAGACCTTGTTCAGCTGCTCGGGCATCAGGCGGCGGCTCCCAGTTTCTCCTTGACGACGTCGGGGATCTCGTCGATGCGCTCGACGACGCGGATGCCGGCGGCTTCGAGGCGGGCGATCTTCTCGGTCGCGGTGTCCTCTTTGCCCTCGACGATCGTGCCGGCGTGGCCGAAGGACATGCCTTTCATCTCCTCGTCGTCCATGAATTTGCCGGCCATGAAGGCAACGATGGGGAGGCGGGAGTTGTTGTCTTTGACCCATTCGGCCAGTTGGGCCTCCATGCGGCCGCCGGGCTCGGTGTAGATGACGATCGCCTCGGTCTGCTCGTCGGCCTCGAAGTAGGGCATCAGCTCGGCGTAGGCGGAGCCGATGATCGCGTCGCCGCCGATCGAGACTGCGGTGGAGACGCCGAGGCCGGCCTGGGTCAGCGAAGAGGAGATCTCGGTGGTCATCCCGCCGGAGCGGCTCATCACGCCGACGCGACCGGGCTGGTAGGCCTTGGCGGCGTCTTTGGCGGGGCCGCCGATGCCGCCCATCTTGCAGACCTCGGGGACGATCAGGCCGAGGCAGTTGGGCCCGATGATCCGGGCGCCGCGCATCTCCGCCAGCTCGACCATCTGGGCGACGTCGCCGCGGGGGACGCGCTCGGTGACGATGACGATCAGCTTGATCCCGTTCTCGATCGCCTCGAGGACGGCGTCCTTGGTGAAGGCAGGGGGGACGGTGACGACGGAGCCGTCGATCGGGCCGCCGTGGTGCTCGACCGCCTGGGCGACGGTGTCGAAGACCGGCACGCCGTGGACCTCGCGGCCCTTGCGACCGGGGGTGACCCCGCCGACGACCTTGGAGCCGTAGTCGAGGCACTCTTTCGTCAGGTTGACAGCCTCGCGGCCGGTGATCCCCTGAACGATGAAGGTGGTGTCTTTGCTGAGGAGGATGCTCATGCCGCTGCCGCCTCCCCCTGGATCTTCGAGACGGCGCGGCCGGCGGCCTCCCACATCGAGACCGAGCGGTCGCAGTACTCGACCCCGTACTTCTCGAGGATCTTGAAGCCCTCGTCCTCCCAGGCGCCGGGGATGCGGAAGATCGCGATCGTCTCGCCCGGGTCCTTG
>DASSMJ010000005.1:0-6932 GCA_035688955.1 Solirubrobacterales bacterium
ATCAGTGAAGCGGCTGAGGGGCGGCGGCCGTCCCTGCGGAAGCCGCCGCCCCCAGGTCCATCGCGGCTGCGGCGCTAGGCGGGGAGCCCTGCCGGTGGCGGCGCTGGACGGTGTTGGGGTGGTTGTGTCGGAGGAAGGCCACTACTGAACTTGTCAGGTGTCGGGAGCGGGGCGGGGTGTTTCCACGATGCCCCGCCCCCGACGAGGAGTTGTGCCTTCCGCCTGCGGTGATGGCGGTCGGCACACGTTGAGTAGTGGAAGCTAGGTGCGCTTGAGGTTGACGTCAATCAGTTTGCGGAGGTTACTCACGGCTTTGTTACCAAAAGAGGCCTGAGAATCTCCCTCGCACGCTCGAATGCGAAGGCGCTGACGATCATCGAAGTTGTGTTCCCCTTTGACACCGCGACGCGATTGACTGACTCACATTGGATCTCCTTGAGCCGCTCTAGGTGCCGCTCGACCTCGACTTCAATGTCCGTCCGGCCCTGGCTGTCGACGCTATAAAGGTCCCACGAGAGGATCGCCCGAGCAGAGGCGAGCGTACCCTTGTTGAGCGCGGCCATCAGCTCCGCAGTCGCAGACTGAACCACAACCCCGGCGATCAGTTGCAACTCCATCTCGGTTAAGCCTTCGGCCTCCTCTTTCGAGTATTCCGGCAGCTCTACCGCCCGGTACCAATAGACCATCGTGCCCCGTCGTTGTTCCTGTTTGGCAATTTCGATGGATCCGTCCTCCAGCATCCGTAGGACGTGATTCGAGATGTACTTTGCTTCGAGTCCGAGCAACTCTGCGATCTCCGCATTGGTGAAGCACCCCTCGTTCAGGATGACCAGGATTTCGAGCCGTATCTTGTGGGCGAGCGCGTACTGAACGGCTTCCTCAATCCGCTTTCGCTGTTTCCTCCCGCGGTTCCGCTTGAGGCTATCTATGTAGCGCTCGGCCGAATCAGAGGCCATCCACCCTCCTTAATAGACGAATCCCGGCTACTCAGCATGTTTCTGAGCATAAGGCCTTTTCGGCTGGCCAGGAACGGACGGGTACTCGAAAAGCTGAAGCGAGTCAGAAACCTGAGGATGCTTTAGGGCTCTTTAGCATTGCTCCCTCCTCCCTCTAGCGATGCGCGCTGGTGGGCCAACCGGAGAGAGGGGGTGGGAACCGGATGACGATTCAGCAAGTGGCGCTTAGCGCGCCCGCGCACATGATCTTCAAGGCTCGCTAAGCGACCATGAGGAACGGGGGCCGATCTTTGACGGGGTGTTCCAACAGAGGATCGGCCCCCTTCGGCGAGGGGCGAAGAGGAGCCCGTTAGCCGACCCCGGGTCCTATCGCTGGGAGAGGAGTCGAGGCCGCTTCATTCCTGGCTTGATCGCTGCCTCGATCGCCGACGATGTTCTCGAGTCTTGAAGCTCGATCTCCTACCCGAGTTTGGGCGATCAGGAAGGACCAGTCGATTCCAAATCGACTGGTCTGGCGGTCTTCCACCATGAGCTGACACGCGAGTTCATGGAAGGGGGTGAGCCAAGGTGACCATTACGACCGATGTCGTCCTCCCAGCCGTCTCAACTTCGAAGGCGGCCTAGCACCACCGTTTTGCTGGTGGTGGCGGCCCCCGATATGGGTCGCCACCACGCGCTTCGGAAAATTGGGGTTAGGAGCGGTTATCCGATATAAGGGGACCCTCTGAGTGCTCAAGGCATTCTTGCCGCGAGCCCGAGGAATGACCATGCATACGCCAGTCGATCCAACAACGGTGGCCGAAGCCACGACCCGCTTGCTCCGCGCCGGCTGGCATCCCATCCAGATCCAAAGCTTGACTCTGCTGACTGAACGGGAGGCTTCGCCGAAAGAAATCGCAATCGAGCTCGGCCTCACCAAGGCAAAAGCCGGCTACGTCAGCCATCACGTCAAGGCTTTGGTCGAGCGCGGCCTTGTCAAGCCAACGCGGACGGAGGCTCGGCGGGGAGCCAATGAGCACTACTACGTCGCGACGGCGCCGCTCATCATCTCGACTGAGGATGCGCAACGTATGTCTCTCGAGGAGCGGCTGGTCTTTACCTGCTGGATCGTCAACTGCCTAAGCCATGACTTCGTGCGGGCGGTCGAGGCTGGCACCATCGATGAACGCCCCGACCGACACCTAACTCGGTTCCCGATGAACTTGGATGAGCAAGGTTTCCAGGAACTCGTCGAGGAACATGACCGTGTGTTTCGGCGAAGCCAGGAAATCCAGCGGGAAGCAGACGAGCGCCTAAGCGAGTCGGGGGAGGAGTCGATGCCTGTCACCGCTTTTGTCGCAAGCTTCCCGACGCCGCGTCCGTAATGGTCGACGGTCGCTAGACCATTAGATCGCTTGGTTTCGAATAATGAGCATTGAAGTTTCGGCCGACTTCGCCCACATTGGTCGGGATCTATGCAACGGAAAAGTGTTCTTTCGATGTGGGTCGGCAAAAGTCGATGAGCCCCGCCGCAAACGACGACTGGGTTGTACTGGTCCGAAGCCATCCGGCCAGATCCATCATCCTCGCCAGACTTCGAGACGGAGGCGAGTTGTCGCCAAAGGAGGCAGCGCACCTTCCCGAGATCGCGCGCCTTTTCGGCGGCGGACCCTCGCAAATCACCAGTGGTGTTTCGTATCACTTCAAGATGCTGGCGAAAGCAGATCTGCTCACCGTGGCTCGGAGGGAAAAGATCCGCGGGTCGGTGAAGAACTTCTACACGATTACTGAGCGGGGAAAGAACTTCCCCGCGGACACGCTGATCCTCGACCAGATCGCTGAGCTCTTGCGGAGCAAGAAACCGACGCTTAAAGAAGTACGCAAGCTGGTGGCTTCCTCGGGTCGCCGGGTCAGCTGATCGTCTGATTCGCAGTCTCCCTACGACAAGAATTTCCTGTTTCTTGGCCAGGGACTTTCCGAAATCCCGACGGTCGATGAACGCAAGAGGCTCCCGTCAGCCCCGGGGCGACTCGACACCACTTGCGGTTTTGCGGGTGGACTAGCGGCCAATGCTGGCCTCACGCCCTACAGGGCGTTCAGCGGAGTCGCGCCGAGTGCGCTGGAGGCGCCGTTGGGCGACCTCGATTCTTTTTTGGACGCGGGAGCGCTCCGCGTGGACCTCAGGTGATCGCGGCGGGTGTCCGAGGACGTTTTCGCGGTCTTGGACGTTATGCCTGATTCGGTAGGTGGCGAGCGAATGAGCAGCTTCATTCCAGACGCCCCTTGCCGCCTCATCCTCAGGGAACGGCCCGAGGGAGCGGTAGAGGACGTGTGACTCGCTATGACGGCCGGCGGTTACCTCCTTTCGGGCGAGTACTCCTATCCGGCGCTCGACCAGCGCCGCCTCCAACCTCTCAGTGGGATGGGTGGGATTCGGTTCGGCGGCGCGGGAGGACGCGGGCAGCCCGTCGCGCTCTGCGATGTTTCGGTTGAGCCGCTCAACGGTGCTGGCCTCCTTTGCGATGAGCTGTGAGACCTCACCGGCAGGACCCGTGCCGATTCGTTCGGTCGCTTCCCGCTCTGCCGCAAGCGTCTTCAGCCACTCTCGGTCGCGGCTGATCTCGCGATCCAAGCTGTCCCGTCGTGACAGAAGCGGATCGGCTGAGCGTGCTACCTCGGCAAGCTCCGCTCGCCGCTCGGCAAGTCGGGAAGGTGACATCGCCTCGATCTGCGCGCGCAGCGCCGCCTCCGTGGCGGGAGTGTCGGCGCCCTCGCGCTCGATCGCCTGGCGGGCATCCTGGAGGGCGTCGTGGATCTCGCGTCGTGCAGGACCGAGGTCCGGGTCGAGGAGGTCGGCCGAAGCGACCGTGTAGACGTTGGCAAACTCGCGGCCGCGACTGAGGGCGACAAGCTCCTCCTCCAGGCTGGATGCTCCATCGAGGAACGGATATGCGCGGTCATACGTCTTGCTCTCGGCGCCGAACTTGGTGATCGCGTAGGAGTAGTCGACGGCCGCAGCCCCGTCTTTGGTCCGGCGGTCCAGGTAGGCGGGGCCGAGAGTCACCTCTCGCCCGTCGCCGCCAACCCGCTGAAGGGTGAGCGTCCGTGCAGCTGCGTCGGCGTCAATGACGTCCCAGCGCTCGCGGTTGTCGACCTTGGGGTTGTTGAAGTTGATGCGAGTCTGAACCCGGTCGCCGGCCGCGAGGGGCCGCTCGCCGACGATCACCTCGGCTTCCCCAAGACGCCCTTCTTCGCGCCGCATTTCCCGGGCGGTCTCGTTCAGATAGGTGACGTCGCGGTTGCGGCGGGCGATCATCACTACGTCGGCCCCTGAGAGATAGTCGCGGTGCCAGTCGAGGAGAAGGCCATGCAGCGTCGAGATCGTGTCCTCGCCGATCACGAGCTTGCCCTCGGCCCGCAGAAGGTCGAGGGCGTCGGAGCCCCTGCCTTCGTGAATCAGCCTGACGATACGGCGATCGGGCTCGTGGATCTGGCGGCGGATCTCGGTCAGCCGGATCGGATCTGAGACCCGGCAGTAGTGGGCGAAGAGACCCCCCGGCCCGATGGCGCCGATCTGCTGGGCATCGCCGATCATCGCCATCTTCCCACCGCACCCGGCAGCGAGACGATGCAACTCCGCGAGGTCAGGGGTATCGGTGACGTTGGCCTCGTCGAGGACGATGATGGTTCGATCGGGAAGACGGCGGCCTTCCCCCCGCAGCCGGTCGACTTCAAGGAGAAGTTTGCGGATCGAAAAAGACGGGAGGACACCGGCGTCAATCAGCTCGCCGGTCGCGTTCCTGGCGGTGGCGCAGCCGATGACCGTGTAGCCGGCGTCTCTCCAGGCCTCCACCGAGGCGCTTAGGGCGACCGTCTTGCCGGTACCTGGGAGGGCAGATACGGCGATCACCTGCTCGCCGCCCGTCGTGAGTCTGATCAGCATCTCGCGCTGGTCGGCACCGAGGTAGTCGTGGCGGGCGAGGGTGGCGTTCACGATCTCGGCGTCGACAACCCCGACGCCGGCATCGCGGGAGCTGAGCGCCCCGTCGATGAAGTCCTTCTCCAAGGCGACGATCCGCGGCGTCGAGTAGGCGTCGGGATCGAGCGGTCCGGTTCCGGCATGGATGCGGAGGACTTGGTCACCGTCGAGCAGCTTGCTCACGGCGGCTTCGATTTCGCGACGATCTCCACCCTCCTGCAGCTGATCGGCGAGCGCCCACAGCGCGGCTCGGGAGTCGAAGTGCGAGGAGGTGGCTTCGAGTCCCTGCACTGCCCGATCAAGATCGTCCCCCTCGATCGGCCGTGGCTCGCGAGGATGGCCCTCGCGCACCATCTCCTCGACGCTCTGACGGGTGAAGCCGAGCGGTGCCGCCTGGTCTTCCCACTCGATCAGGCGGGCGTCCACGTCGACGCCCTGCTCCTTCGCCTTGCGGGTGCGATAGGCGGCAGTCTGAGCAGCGGCGACGGTAAAGACGCCATGCCTCTCCATCCAGTCGGTGATCTCCCGAGCCCGGGTGCTGAAGGTGTCGATCAGCTCGCGACTGAAGCCCTTGAGGTCGGCGTAGCCGTTTTTCACCGGCTGGAACTCGAGGCCGAACTCGCGCAGGATGCCGGCGCGGAGCGCCGCCTGAAACACGACGCCTGCCGATTTCGCGTGCGGGAAGAGAGGCGAGCGGCCGCGCGGGCTCGCGAGGCTCAGCCATTTGCCGTCTGAGGCGGCCCGGGTCAGGTTGGAGATCACCACGTGGACGTGCAGGGCGATGTCACCGGCACGGCTCATCCGATGCCGAAAGGCCATTCCGGCAAAGCCGAGACCAGGCTCGATCCGTCCGCCCCCCTTTCCTCGCTGCACCATGCAGGCGTGCTGCTCCAGGTGGGCGATCCCTTCTTTCACGGCCTCGTTCATCACCGCCACGATGCGCTCCCGGACCTGCTCGCTGCCGAAGGCGTAGAGGAGCGAGACCGACTTGGGGGCGCTGAAGCGGACGTCGTAGCCGAGAACCGGCTCGACCCGCTTTTGCGTCCCGTCGGGCCGTTCACGAAAGCGGGTGTCGGGACGGGCGATCAGAGTGGCGCCGTCATGGGGGTTGCGCCCCTCCAGAATCGCGCCGTAGCCGGCCGCGTCGACCTGACCGTGCAGGCCGAGCTCGTCGGCGAGCTCCCCCACCCATTCGCCAGGCGCCTCGCCGGGCTTCGTGTAGTAGTCCTCACCGCCTTCGGCGACCGCCGCCAGCCAGTAGCCGGCGTTGCCGCGCTGGATCTTCGTCACGCCGACCATCGCACCGAAGAAATGGCCTGCGGAGGCTGAGGCGCCCCGCGAAATATACGAACACCTGTTCGGGGTTCATAATGTGTCGGCGGTTCGGTGGTGGGGGTTGGTAGGCGTAGGAGTCGGGTCTTCGGCCGGGGTTATCCGGCGATAGCTCGCTACTCGATGAGCTGGATCGGATTGGTCGTAGATGTGGTGCTAGGGCTCGTGGCGGTGGGCGTATCGGAGGGCGAGTAGCGAGCGTTGAGAAGAGTCGGGCGCCCATGACCCCCAGCACCGAACCGCCGAGCTGATCCTGGCCCGCCCGTCAGGGCGGGAGCATCTTCTCGCTCGGGCGAAGGCCGAGCGGTCCATCGGTCCCCCGCCGCCCCGACGCCGGCGTCACCAGGCGGTCGCTTCGACGGCAACGCCGCAAGGCCCGCGCCGCCCGAGCGCAGCGAGGGCAGAGGGAGCGGAGCGACCGGGCGCTGGGCCGTGCGGCGAGCCGGTCGCCCCGACGCCGCGATCCCGGGGAGGCGAGCGCCACCCGAGCGCAGCGAGGGTCAGGCCGCGAGGCGGCCGTGGGCGCGAGGCCGAGCCGGCGAGCCCCCCCGCCCCGACGCCGGCGTCACCAGGCGCTCGCTTCGACGGCAACGCCGCAAGGCCCGCGCCGCCCGAGCGCCGCGAGGGCAGAGGGAGCGGAGCGACCGGGCGCTGGGCCGTGCGGCGAGCCGGTCGCCCCGACGCCG
>DASSMJ010000006.1:0-9904 GCA_035688955.1 Solirubrobacterales bacterium
ATCGAAAGCCAAACGGATGTCGGTCGACGCGCCGAAAATCACCTTCCGCGACGTCGCCGGCGTTGACGAGGCGGTGCAGGAGCTCGAGGAGATCAAGGAATTCCTCGAGAACCCGAAGAAGTTCCAGGCGCTCGGCGCCCGCATCCCCAAGGGCGTCCTTTTATATGGACCGCCCGGCACCGGCAAGACCCTGCTCGCCCGCGCCGTCGCCGGCGAGGCGGGCGTTCCCTTCTTCTCGATCTCCGGCTCGGACTTCGTCGAGATGTTCGTCGGCGTCGGCGCCAGCCGCGTCCGCGACCTCTTCGAGCAGGCGAAGCAGAACTCGCCCTGCATCATCTTCATGGACGAGATCGACGCCGTCGGCCGCCACCGCGGCGCCGGCATGGGCGGCGGTCACGACGAGCGCGAGCAGACGCTGAACCAGCTCCTCGTCGAGATGGACGGCTTCGAGATGAAGGACAACATCATCTTGATCGCCGCCACCAACCGGCCCGACATCCTCGACCCGGCGCTGCTGCGGCCGGGTCGGTTCGATCGCCAGGTCGTCGTCGACCGCCCCGATCGCAAGGGCCGCAAGAAGATCCTCGAGGTCCATACCCGCGGCAAGCCGCTCGGCCGGGAGATCGAGCTCGACACGCTGGCCGGCCAGACCCCCGGTTTCACCGGCGCCGACCTCGCCAACCTGATCAACGAGGCGGCCCTGCTGACCGCCCGCTCGGGCAACCGCGAGATCACGATGAAAGAGCTCGAGGAGGGGATCATGCGGGTGATCGCCGGACCCGAGAAGAAGACCCGGGTGATGAGCGAGAAAGAGCGGCTCGTCACCGCCTACCACGAGGTCGGCCACGCGATCGTCGGCCAGCTGCTCGAGCACACCGACCCGGTCCACAAGATCTCGATCATCAGCCGCGGCCAGGCCCTCGGCTACACGATCAGCCTGCCGACCGAGGACAAGTTCCTCACCACCCGCGCCGAGCTGACCGACACGATGGCCATGACGCTAGGCGGCCGCGCCGCCGAGGAGATCGTCTTCGGCGAGATCACCACCGGAGCCTCGAACGACCTTGAAAAGGTGACGGAGACGGCGAAGCAGATGGTGATGCGGTTCGGCATGTCCGAGCGCCTCGGCCCTCGCGTCTTCGGCCACGATCGTGGACAGCCCTTCCTCGGCCGCGAGTTCAGCTCCGAGCCCGACTACTCCGACGAGATCGCCCGCGAGATCGACGACGAGATCCGTCGCATCGTCGAGAGTGCCCACCAGACCGCGAAGAGCCTGCTGAACGAGCGCCGCGACGACCTCGAGCGGGTCTCGAAGCTGCTGCTGGAGCGGGAGACGATCGACGCCAAGGAGTTCGTCGCCCTGCTCGCCGGCAAGTCCGCCGACGAAGTCTTCGCCGATGACGACGAGCCTCCGGCGGCGCCGGCCGAGCCCGCGCCCGAGCCGGAAAAGGCCGCCCGCGAGGGCGCGCGGCCGTCTCCTCGCCCCCGTCCCGGCTTCGCCGGCGGCGACGCCTCCTAGCGGAGTCCTCATGACCAAGATCATGGGGGTGGTCAACGTGACCCCCGACTCTTTCTCCGACGGCGGGCTCTACCTCGATCCGCAGGCGGCGATCGCCCACGGCCGGGAGCTGGCCGCGGCGGGAGCTGAGATCCTCGACGTCGGCGGCGAATCGACCCGGCCGGGGGCCGAGCCGGTCACCCCCGAGGAGGAGCTGCGGCGAGTCGTCCCGGTCATCGCGGCGCTTGCGGGTTCGGGAGCTGCGGTCTCCGTCGACACCTCCAAGGCTACGGTCGCCGAGGCCGCGCTCGATGCCGGCGCGAGCATCGTCAACGACGTCACCGCCCTGCGCGCCGACCCGGAGATGGCAGCCCTCTGCGCCGAGCGCGGCGCCACCGTCGTCCTCATGCACATGCTCGGCGAGCCGCGGACGATGCAGGACGACCCGCGCTACGACGACGTCATCGCCGAGGTAAAGGCGTTCCTCGCCGAGCGCCTGGCGGCGGCGGTCGCGGCCGGGATCGAAGAGGACCGTGTCTGGCTCGACCCCGGAATCGGCTTCGGCAAGACGGGCGCCCACAACATGGAGCTGCTGCGGCGCCTCGGCGAGCTGCGCGAGCTGGGCCGGCCGCTGGTGATCGGCACCTCCCGCAAGAGCTTCATCGGCAAGCTCGACGGCTCGCCGGCGGGGGAGCGCCTCGGCGGCACGATCGCCTCCTCCGTCCTCGCCGCCGCCGAGGGCGCCGAGGTGCTGCGCGTCCACGACGTTCCCGAGGTGCGCCAGGCCCTGGCAGTGGCCGCGGCGGTACTCGGGTAGCTTCCCGACCATGGAGAGCCACGGCAACGGCATCGAGTCGAGCGTCGAAATTGAGCTTCACGGCCTCTCGATCTACACCCACCACGGCGTCTCCGAAGCCGAGCAGGAGGTGGGGCAGCGGCTCGAGTTCGACATCTCCTTCGACGTTCCCGACTGCGACGCGGTCCTGACCGACCGGCTCGAGGACACGATCGACTACGGCCGCGTCTGCGACATCGTCGCCCTCGCCGCGACCGAGCGCAGCTACAAGACTCTGGAGCGCCTGGCGCAGGTGGTGGGAGAGCGCCTGGCCGAGCAGTACGGGTCGGAAACCGTCCGCGTCCGCGCCGCCAAGCCCGAGCCGCCGCTGCCGCTGGCGATCCAGGAGATCGCTGTCGAGGTCACCCAGGAGCGGACGGTCGAAGACGAGGAAGAGGACGAAGGCGGCCGTTAGTCGATGTCCGCGGAGCGGCGAGTGGGCTACCTCGGGCTCGGCTCCAACGTCGGCGATTCCGCCAGCCACCTCCGCGCCGCGATCGAGCTGCTCGAAGCCGAGGGGGTCGAGGTGGAGGCCGTCTCCTCCGCCTACGTGACCGAGCCGGTCGGCGAGATCCTCGACCAGCCCGACTTCCTCAACGCCGCCGTGCGCATCCGCACCGCGCTGGAGCCCGAGGAGCTGCTCGACGCCTGCAAGCGGGTCGAGGCCGAGCGCGGCCGCCACTTCGACCTCCCTCGCCACAGCCCCCGCCCGCTCGACGTCGACCTCCTCCTGCTCGGCGACCTAGAACTGAGCACCGACCGCCTCACCCTGCCGCACCGAGAGGTGACCACCCGCCGCTTTGTCCTCGTGCCGCTGCTCGAGCTCGACCCGGAGCTGACGCTGCCGGATGGCACGCGATTGGCGGACTCCTTCGAGGCTTTGCCGGAAGGTCAGCGGGTGGAGAAGATCGCCTAGGAGATCGGGTCGATCCAGCGGAGCCCTGCGAAACGGCCGAAGTCGGTGTCGCTAGAACAAAGGTCGGCACCATGTTCGATTGCCAGAGCGGCGAGGTGGGCATCGCTGCTCAGATTTCCGGCGATCCCCAGCGGCTGCAGAAGCTGGCGCATTAGGCTCACGTGACCCGACCCGGGAACGACCGTCGAGGCCACGGGCCTTGCGAGCCACTCCTCGACGTAGCCGAAAGCCTCGGCGGCGTCCATCGGGTGTTCGAAAACAGCCGGGTTGGTTGAGATCCGGACGAAGCCCAGTAGCACGGCCCAGGCAAAGCCGACCTCCTCGGTGCCCGAAAGGGTGTCCTCGAGCCACGCCCGAGCCTTTGCGTGGTGTGGTGCCTCGACATCCACCGCATAAAGCAGCAGGTTGACGTCGGGCAGCTTCACTTGCGCAGGGAGAGCCTGCGCGCAGTTTCTGCGTCCTCGAGTTCGCCGGAGAGCTGGAGCGCCCGATCAAGGTTCAAGCCCGGGCGCGCTCCCATGGAGCGGGGCTTAACCCGGTAGGGCTTCGCCGTCTTTGCGTTTTCGGACTGAAGCCCCCGCCGGACGCTGCTGTTGAGCATCTCCTTGAAGGACTTCTTCTGGCGGTGGGCTTCCTCTTTCAGCTTCGCCGCAACATCGTCATCGAGGGTGACCGTGGTCCGCACGCAAGCATCATAGCATCAAAAAGCTTGCTGTCATGATGCCTCTCGCTGTAATTATCTGAGCGGCGCCAGCCACTCGGGGGGCAGCACCGGCGGCATCTTGCCCGGGTAGTTCGGGACCAGGCGCCTGGCAAGCGCCGCTGCCGGACGCTTTTCGATCGCGGGGCGGAGGTCGTCGAGGGTCATCGCCAGGCCGATCGAGGGGGCGATCTGAAAGTCGGCTGCGTTCAGTTGCTCGCCGCCCAGGATGCCGCTCTCGACCCAGGCGTCGACCCGGTCGAGCAGGCCGGGGAGCTGTTCGAGCGCCCGGCGGGTGTGCTCGTCGTCGGCCTCGTTGAAGCGGGCGGAGAGGGCGACGATCGGGGCCGCGGTCTTCACCGCGAGGCCGATCGGCATCCCGATCCGAGCGCCCTCGGAGTAGCCGCGCAGGGGCGCGCGGTCGCGCTTCATCCCCCACCAGAGGATCTGGCGGATCGGGTGCTGCAGCTCCTCGTCGCCGAAACGCTCGGCCTCCTCGACCGCCGCTCGCTTCTCGGGGTCGGTGGGGAAGAGGGGCGGCTCGGGGCGCAGTCGCTCCAGCTCACGGGTGATCGGGCGCGAGCCCTGAACCTTGTTGCCGTCGATCTTCAGCGCCGGCACGGTCACGCCGGGAAAGCCGACGGCGCGCAGCACGCCCTTGGAGATCACCGGCAGGAGATCGGTCCGCTTGTATGGGATGCCCTTGTGTTCGAGCATCAGCTGCACGGCGATGCTCGGATGCGAGGCCGGGATCACGTAGAGGCGCGCGTTCATCCGGGCGATCCTATGCACAAGGAGGCCGGTTTGGCTACCTGGCCAGTTTGCGCCCGCGATAATCCGCGCATGCTTCTCGCGGTCGACGTCGGCAACACGCAAACTCACCTGGGTGCCTTCGACGGGGAGGAGATGGTCGAGCACTGGCGTTTCCAGACCCGGTCCGGCGCCACCGGCGACGAGCTGGCGGAGCGGATCGCCGGCCTCTTCTCGCTCTGCGGCCGCTCCTTCGACGAGATCGACGCGGTCTGCGTCTCCTCGGTGGTGCCGCCGCTCGGCAGCCAGTTCGAGGAGCTCTCCCAGCGCTACCTCGACGCCGAGTGCCTGACGATCGGCCCCGGGGTGAAGACCGGGATGCCGATCCGGATCGAGAACCCGCTCGAGGTCGGCGCCGACCGGCTGGTCAACGCGATCGCCGCCTACGAGCGCTTCGGCGAGGCCTGCGTCTCGGTCGACTTCGGCACCGGCATCAACATCGACGCGGTCTCCGCCGACGGCGAGTATCTGGGTGGGGCGATCGGTCCCGGTCTCGCGCCCTCGCTCAGCGCCCTGATCGACCGCGCCGCCCGGATCACCCGCATGGACCTCGAAGAACCGACCGAAGCGATCGGCCGCTCGACCCGAGCGGCGATCAACTCCGGCTTCATCTTCGGCTTCGCCGGGCTGATCGACGGCATCGTCCGCCGGGTCGAAGACGAACTGCCCAACCCGCGCCTGCTCGCAACCGGCGGCTATGCCTCAGCCGTCGTCCCCTTTACGGAGACGATCGACGAGGTCGACGATCTGCTGACCTTGAAGGGTCTGCGACTGATCCATGAGCGCAATCGATGACAACGCAAGGCGCCGCCCGGCGCTGACCGACCCCTTCGAGATCGGCGGGGTGCGGCTGGCCAACCGCGTCCTGCTGGCGCCGCTGGCCGGGATCGGCAACTGGTTCGTCCGCCTGCAGGCCAAACGTCACGGGGCGGGCCTTGCCGTCTCCGAGATGGTCTCCAGCTTCGCGCTGCACTACCGCAACGAGCGCACCCTGCGGGAGCTGATGCGGATCCACCCCGACGAGCACCCGGTCTCGATGCAGCTCTTCGGCCACGACCCCGAGGTGATGCGCTCCGGCGCCGCGATCGCCGCCGAGGCCGGGGCCGACCTGATCGACATCAACATGGGCTGCCCGGTGCCGAAGGTGCGCAAGACCGGCGCCGGCGCCCAGCTGCTGCGCGACCCCGAGCTGGCGCTGGCCCTCGCCCGCGGCGCCGCCGAGGGCAGCGGCCTGCCGGTGACGGTGAAGATCCGCTCCGGGATCGAGGCGGGCGACCGCTCCGGCTTCGACCTCGCGATCCGCCTGGTCGAGGAGGCCGGGGTCGCGGCGATCGGCTTTCACCCGCGGGTGGCGACCAAAGGCCACAAGGGCTCGCCCGACTACGCGCTGGCGCGCGAGCTGACCGAGCGGATCGAGGTGCCGGTGATCATCTCCGGTGGGCTCTCCAGCGCCGCGGCCGCCCGTCGCGCCTACGAGGAGTCCGGCGCCGACGCGGTGATGATCGCCCGTGGCTCCTTCGGCAACCCCTGGGTCTTCGAGGAGCTGACCGGTCGCCGGGCCGAGCCGCCGAGCCGCGAGGAGATGGTCGCCGAGTGGCTCTGGGTGCTCGACCGCGGCGAGGAGCACCTCGGCAGCGAGCGCGCCACCCGCTACCTGCGCAAATTCCACCCCTGGTACGCCGAGCGTCTGGAGGTCCCGAGGGAGGTAACCGACCGCCTCCAGCGCAGTGACGATCCGGCTGAAGTGAGGGAACTGATTGCCGGTTTGGCTAGTCAACTAGCCCCGCTATAATCCCGCGACTCCGTGCCGGGTGTGCTGCCGCTGGTGGCCGCACAGGCGCGTTTTTTTAGGTCCAGGGAGACCGGCCAGGCTCCCTTTTTCAATCCAAAGCGAGGTCGTCAAGTGCGTCAGGCCGTCATCACCCCCGAGGGACTGGAGAAACTGAAAGAGGAGATCGAGTACCTCTCGACGACCAAACGCCGGGAGGTTGCGGCCCGGATCAAGGAAGCGCGCGAATTCGGCGACATCTCCGAGAACGCCGAATACGACGACGCCAAGAACGAACAGGCCCTGCTCGAGGCGCGGATCGCCCAGCTGGAAGAGAAACTGCGCCGTGCCCAGGTGATCGACGAGAAGTCGATCAGCACCGACGAGGTCGCCTTCGGCTCCGTCGTCCACGTCAAAGATCAGAAGACCGGCGACTCGCAGAAATTCCAGATCGTCGGCTCGACCGAGGCCGACCCGCTGGAGCACAAGCTCTCCAACGAGTCGCCGATCGGCAAAGCCCTGATCGGCCGCAAGCGCAACGACGTGGTCGAGGTCGAGGTCCCGCGCGGACCGAAGAAAAAGCTCAAAATCACCAAGATCGAGAAGGCCCACTAGGGCGGTAGGCTCGCCCGCGATGAGCGAGCCCACCCAGCAGGAGCCGCAGCAGGATCTCTCGCAGGTCCTCGAAGACCGGCGCGAGAAGCTGGAGCGGCTGCGCGAGGCCGGGATCGAGCCGTTCCCGCACGAGTTCTCCGGGCGGGAGGAGATCGGCGAGGTGCGGGCCGCCCACCAGGGGCTGCAGGCGGGAGCCGAGACCGACTCGCGCCACCGGGTCGCCGGGCGAATCGTCGCCCGCCGCGGCCACGGCAAGGCCTGCTTCCTCGACCTCCGCGACGGCAGCGGCCAGATCCAGCTGCACGCCCGCAAGGACGTGCTCGGCGACGAGGCCTACGAGCTGCTCGTCGACCTCGACCTCGGCGACATCATCGGCGCCGAGGGGACGGCGATGGCGACCCGGCGCGGGGGAGAGCTCTCGCTGGCGATCGACCATTGGCGGCTGCTCGCCAAGAGCCTGCGGCCGCCGCCCGACAAGTTCCACGGCCTCGAGGACACCGAGACCCGCTTCCGCCGCCGCGAGCTCGACCTGATCGCCAACGAGGAGAGCCGCCGCGCCTTCCGCGTCCGCGCCCGGACGATCTCCGAGATCCGCCGCTGGTTCGACGAGCACGGTTTCGTCGAGGTCGAGACGCCGGTCCTGCAGCCGCTCTACGGCGGCGCCCTGGCGCGCCCGTTCACCACCCACCACAACGCGCTCGACCGCGACTTCTACCTGCGGATCGCGACCGAGCTCTACCTCAAGCGCCTCGTCGTCGGCGGCATCGACCGCGTCTACGAGCTCGGCAAGGACTTCCGCAACGAGGGGGTCTCGCACAAGCACAATCCCGAGTTCACGATGCTGGAGTGGTACGAGGCCTACGCCGACTACGAGAAGACCGCGCACGACCTGGAGATGGTCGTCGCCGAGGTCGCCGAGCGGGTTCTCGGGACGACGAAGGTCCAGCGGGGCGAGGTCGAGCTCGACTTCAAGCCGCCCTGGCGGCGGATCACCCTGCGTGAGGCGATCCTCGAGCGCTCCGGGATCGACATCGTCGAGCACCCGACCCGGGAGGCGCTGGCGGCGGCCATGGGGACCGAGCCCGACCCCAAGGAGGGCTGGGGCAAGCTGGTCGACGGCCTGCTCTCGCGCGAGGTCGAGCCGGGACTGGTGCAGCCGACCTTCATCTTTGACTACCCGGTCGAGCTCTCGCCCTTCGCCAAGCGCCACCGCTCCGAGCGGGGGATGGTCGAGCGCTGGGAGGCCTTCGCCGGCGGCGTCGAGATCGCCAACTCCTTCACCGAGCTCAACGATCCGGACGAGCAGCGGCGACGCTTCGAAGAACAGGTCGTCGAGGGGGAGCGCGGCGACGAGGAGGCCCAGCCCTACGACGAGGCCTTTGTCGAAGCGCTGGAACAGGGGATGCCGCCGACCGGCGGCGTCGGCCTCGGCATCGACCGGCTGGTGATGATGCTGGCCGGGGCGAAAACGCTGCGGGAAGTGCTGCTCTTCCCGGCAATGCGGACTTAACCTGGAGCAACCGTGCCCGCTTTCAGGCGCGAACGTGACGACTGTCTCCTGAAAAGTCGCTCTTAGCGCCCTAACCGCACCCGAAGCCGGACATGCGTGCCCGGTAGAGTTAAGAGACAGATGGGTGCCTCCCGATAAGGGGATAGAGGCATCCGGCGGTACGAACCCGGGTTTCTCGGGTTTGTTCAACCAGGAAGAGGTCTTCATTTGTTCGAGCGATTCACTGAGAGGGCTCGCCAGGTCGTCGTCCTAGCGCAGGAGGAGGCCCGGACGCTCAAGCACAACTACATCGGGACTGAGCACATCCTGCTCGGGTTGCTCCGCGAGGAGGAGGGGCTGGCTGCCCGCGTCCTCGAGTCTCTCGACATCACCGTCGAACGCGTTCGCTCGCAGGTCGTCCGCATCGTCGGCTCCGGCGAGGAGGTCACCTCCGGCCAGATCCCGTTCACCCCGCGCGCCAAGAAGGTCCTGGAGCTGGCGCTGCGCGAGGCGCTGTCGCTCGGCCACAACTACATCGGGACTGAGCACATCCTGCTCGGCCTGGTGCGTGAGAACGAGGGCGTTGCCGCCCGCATCCTGCTCGACTTCGACGCCGACTCCGACAAGATCCGCAACGAGGTGATCCGGATGCTGTCCGGACCCGGCGGGCGCCGCCAGGGTGGCGGCGGCGGTGGCGGCTCGGCCGAGGGCAAAAAGTCTTCGAAACTGCTCGACCAGTTCGGGCGCAACCTCACCCGCCTCGCCGAGGAGGGCAAGCTCGACCCGGTGATCGGTCGCGAGACCGAGATCGAGCGGATCATGCAGATCCTCTCCCGCCGCACCAAGAACAACCCGGTGCTGCTGGGTGAGCCGGGCGTCGGCAAGACCGCCGTGGTCGAGGGCCTGGCCGCGCGGATCAATAAAGGCGAGGTGCCGGAGCTGCTGAAGAACAAGCAGATCTACACCCTCGACCTGGCCGCCCTGGTCGCCGGCTCCAAGTACCGCGGCGAGTTCGAGGAGCGCCTCAAGAAGGTGATGAAAGAGATCACCCAGCGCGGCGACATCATCCTCTTCATCGACGAGCTCCACAACCTGGTCGGCGCCGGCGCCGCCGAGGGCGCGATCGACGCCGCCTCGATCTTGAAGCCGGCCCTGGCCCGCGGCGAGCTGCAGACGATCGGCGCGACGACGCTCGACGAGTACCGCAAGTACCTCGAGCGCGACTCGGCGCTGGAGCGCCGTTTCGCCCAGATCAAAGTCGACCAGCCCTCGC
>DASSMJ010000007.1:0-62258 GCA_035688955.1 Solirubrobacterales bacterium
GTCTGGAACCAGTGGCTGGCCCGCCGCTACGGGGAGTCGATCGTCCGCAAGGCCTGGGCGGGTGCCGTGCGGGCGAAGCCGGGCGGCTTCTCCGTCACCAGCTACGAACGGGCGATCCGCGCCGCCGGGCCCTCCGACTTCAGCCGCGACTTCACCCGCTTCGCCGCCGCGGTGGCGGAGTGGCGAACGGGACGAGGGTTTCGGGAGAGCAGCCTCTACCCCGATGTGCCGCGCCAGGGGCACCTGCCGCTAGGCGGCGGCCGCCTCACCCGCTTCCTCAATCACACGACCTTCCAGCTGCTGCGGGTGCACGCGCGGAGCGGCCGCGCGGTGGTCGTGCACCTGACGGCGCCGCGTGGGACCGCGGCCGGGCTGGCGCTGGTCGGGCGGGTCGGCAGTGAGCGGGGTGGCCGCACGGTCTCGCGGATCAACTTCAAGCAGACGGGAGGGCGGCTGACGGTGCGGCTGCCGCGCCCCGGTCGCTTCTCCCGGATCACCGCCGTCGTCGTCAACGCCGACGGCCGCGCCCGCGGCTTCAGTGCCCGTCGCCTCGACTGGCTCTACCTGACCGACGGCTTCCCGTTCGAAATCAGCGGCGAGCTGCAGCGCTAGGGCCGGCGCCGTTGCCGGAAGCGGCGGCCTTCGCTTTTTTGGCCTTCTTCTTGCCGCCGGCCTTGGCGCCGTTCTTCGTCGCGGCCTTCGGTGCCGTCGCGATGACCTCCTTCGTCGCCGCCTCGAGGTCGAGGGCGAAGCTGTCGAGGTCGGCCATCGCGTCGTAGTCGCCGACGAGGCCGAAGTTGACCTGGCCGTTGTAGGACATGATCCCGACGCAGAGGGCCTGGCGCCGCGCCAGCGGCACCATCGGGAAGATCGACTCCATCTTGCGGCCGAGCACGTAGAGCGGGAACTGCGGCCCCGGCACGTTGGTGACGACGAGGTTGAAGAAGCGCTGCGCCGGCTGCAGGCGGGCTGCCTGCGAGGCGATCGTCGCCGGGGCGAAGTCGGTCAGTTTGGTGAGGATCTCAGCGCCGACCGCCTGGCCGGAGGACTTGAGGTCGCCCATCTCGCGGCTCATCAGGTGCAGGCGCTCGACCGGGTCCTCGCACCAGACCGGCAGCGGCGCGAACATCGCCGTGATCCGGTTCCCGAGGGCGCCGTGCTCCTCGTCGGCGCGGACGCTGACCGGGACCATCGCCCGCAGCTCCAGCCCGGTGGTGTCGTGGCCGCGGGCGCGCAGGTACTTGCCGATCCCGCCGGCGACGATCGAGAGGATGACGTCGTTGACGGTGCCGCCGTGGGCGTCCTTGACGCGCTTGAGCTCGTCGAGGTCGGCCTGGACCATCTGGAAGCGCCGGTGGGGCCCAATCTCGACGTTGAAGACGCTGTCGGGGGCGGCGATGCCGGCGGTGACCGCCTTCGAGGTGGCGCCGATGCCCTGCAGAACCTGGCGCGGGCCGCGCAGCACCGCGCGCATGCCACGGTAGATCTCCCGCGGGCTCGTCATCCGCTCCTTCAGCGCTTCGCCCAGCAGCTGCATGTCGGTCGGTTCCGGGGTGGCGAGCCAGGGCGGCGCCTTGTCCGGCGTCCCCTGCGGCTCGGGGTCGAGGTCGAAGAGGACGGTGGTGATGTCGACGCCGGAGACGCCGTCGACCAGGGCGTGGTGACTCTTGCCGACGATCGCGAAGCGGTCGTCGGTCAGGCCCTCGACCAGCCACAGCTCCCACAGGGGCTTGGAGCGATCGAGCTGCTGGGAGAAGATCCGCGAAGCGAGGTTGCGCAGCTGCTCGTCCGAGCCCGGGGCCGGCAGCGCCGTTTGGCGCACGTGGTACTCGAGGTTGAGGTGCGGGTCGTCGACCCAGACCGGCCGGCTCTGGGCGAAGGGGACAAAGCGCAGCTTCTGGCGGAAGCGGGGGACCAGATGCAGCCGCGAGCCGATGTGCTCGCGGAACTCCTGGTGGGTCGGCGCTTCCCCTGCGAAGACGCTGACCGAGGCGACGTGCATGTGGGCACCGGAGCGCTCCAGGTGCAGGAAGGAGGTGTCGAGGCCGCTGAGTCGTTCCGGTTTCGTCATCTGAGACATGTTCGCACAGGTGTCCAGGACGGTTGTTGACCGCCTGGGGCGCATGAGTAAGCCAAATCTCTGAATCTTCTGCAGATGAGATTGCAGTGAGGAATCTATGTGCGTCTGCTCACAGTCGCGCTCTAGAGGGCCGCCTAGCGTGTTCCTCCTCTAAACGACCTGCCGAATCTTCCGCGCCAGACGCGGAGGAGCGGGGGACCCACCGTCGCGTGATGCGCGGCCGGGGCGAATCGGGTGGCGAGCCACCCGTAGCGGGAGCCGGAGGTGCCGGCGACCGCGAGCCCGTCAGCTAACCCCGTAGGCAGCACGAAAGCGAGCTGACTACATGCGAAAACTCCTGCCCGCGGTGGCGGCTGCCACCGCGCTCTCGATCGGCCTGGCGCCGGCGATGGCGCAGACCGGCGGCCATCATCACCACGAGCGGTCGCGCTCCCACGTTTCCCTGCACCTCTCCACGCACAGCGTGCTGAAGGGAAACGGCCTGGCGGTGCGCGGCAAGGTACGGCCGAGCGGCCGGCACCGGATCAAGGTCGTCTTCCGCGGTGCCGGCGGCGGCGTGCGCCGGCTGAGGACGAAGGCGAACGGGACCTTCGCCGTGCGCTGGGTCCCCGAGCGGATCGGCAGCTACGCGGTGCGCGTCTACAGCGTCCACGACCGCCGCACCAGCGGCTCGGTCAGCCCGGCGCGGAAGCTCACCACCTACCGCCTTGCCGGCGCCTCCTACTACGGGCCCGGCCTTTGGGGCAACGGCGTCGCCTGCGGCGGCACCCTGCTGCCGGGGACGATGGGCGTCGCTCACAAGACGCTCCCCTGTGGGACGAAGGTGAAGCTGCGCTACCACGGGCGGTCGGTGACCGTGCCGGTGATCGACCGTGGCCCGTACGTGGCCGGCCGCGACTACGACCTGACCGAGGCCGTGAAGCAGAAGCTCGGCTTCCCGGGCGTCGGGACGGTCCTCGCGAGCCGCTAAGAAGCGAGCCCGAGTCGGAGCTGGCCGTCGGTCGGCTCCGGCTCGGTGGTTTCCTCGCCAGAGCCGAAGGAGGCGATGCGAACCCCGAGCAGGCGCACCGGCCGCTGCGGGTCGTAGGCGCGGAGGAGGTCGAGGGCGACCGGGCCGACGACTGCAGGGTCGTTGGTCGGCTGCTCGATCGTGTGGGAGCGGGTGACGTTGGTCCAGTCGTCGAGCCGCACCTTGATCCCGATCGTGCGCCCCGCGAGCTCCCGTTTGCGCAAGCGGCGGCAGAGCTCCTCGGATAGCTCGCCGATATGCCGTTCCAGCTCGGAGCGCTGGTTGACGTCGATGTCGAAGGTGATCTCGGTCGACTGCGATTTGGTCTCGTGTTCAGGGGTGACCGGCGTCTTGTCGAGCAGGTGCCCGCGAGCGGACAGCCAGGCTCCAGAGCGAGGACCGAAGCTCGCTTCGAGCTCCTCCCGCGTTCGCCCACGCAGGTCCGAGAGCGTCTGGACGCCCATCGACTCCAGCCGCGAGACCGTCTTCGGCCCGATCCCGGGAATGAGACCGGGGGAGTGCCCCGCGAACCGCTCCAGGGCATCCTCCCGCGAAAGTACGACCAGCCCACGCGGCTTGCCGAGCTCGCTGGTGATCTTCGCCAGCATCCGCGACTCGGAGATGCCCACCGAGCAGGTCAGCCGCGTCTCCGTCCGGATCTCGTTCTGAACCCGCCGCATCGTCGCCTTCGGCGAAAAGATCCCGGTCAGGTCCAGATAGGCCTCGTCCAGCCCCACGACCTCGACCACCTCGACGTTCCGCCGCAGCACATCCATCACCTGTCCCGAGGCCTCCCGGTAGGCGGGAAAGTCCGGCCGCAGGTAGACCGCATCGGGCAACCGCCGCCGCGCCACCGCCGCCGGCATCGCCGAGTGGATTCCCGCCAGCTTCCGCGCCTCGTAGCTGGCCGTAGTCACCACCGCCCGCGGCCCCGACCCGCAGACAACGACAGGCTTGCCCTTCAACTCAGGCCGCCGCCGCAGCTCCACCGACGCGTAGAAGGCGTCCATGTCGAGGTGGGCAATGCAACGCTCGAAGCTCACCTGTCGATGGTAGGACGGGGGAGGGACGGCCCCTCCGCAGCCGCCTCAGTTCAAACAGCCGGTGCCGATTCCCATGCTGGCGAAGAAGAAGACGAAGATGCCGGCGGGGACGAGGATATTGCCCGCAACCGCGACGAAGACGGCGCGGCCGGCGCTCTCTTCGCGAAGGGTCGCGGCACCGAGTAAGGCGATGCCGCCGCTGATGATCAGGGAGATGACCATGCGCGCGATGAAATCGCCGAGTCCGGAAATGCCACCGAAATTTCCGTACGCCGCGGCGCCGACCGAGACCGAGATGGCAAACAGCAGGATCAGCAGTACCCGTTCCCCTGCGCCCTCGGCTCCGCCGAGAGCAGCCATCACGACCAATAGATACAGCGCCGCTATGACTAGGACGACCAACTTGGCCAGGGTGTCGTTGCCGCCGCCTTCGCAGACAGCGAGCAGCAAGAGATCTCCTGCGCGCATGAGCATCTTTCGACAGGAACGTGATCGCCCCTTAGCGACGAAGACTTAGACTTGGCCCGTGGCTTCCCCGGAGGCGAAGAACCTCGAGGCGATCTCGAAGGCGATCGACCAGCACAACATGAACTGCCCGTTTCCGGCGGCCGAGGTGCGGATGAATCCGTTCGAGGTCGAGCGGCTGGGGTGGGACACGATTCGGGGGTTGCCTGTGGTGCCCGATGGCGAGATCGGGACGGGGCGGTTCCGGATCGTCTGCTCCCGCGATCTCGAGGACGACGGCTTGGAGATCGTCGAGGCCGTCGGCAAAGAGGTCGACACCGTGGCGCCGGTTCAGAACTGAGCACGACTCTGTGAAAAAGCACCTCCAGGGTGCCCAACGACAGAGTCGTGAGCTAGACCTCGTTCCAGAAATCCAGGCCTAGGCCGCTCAGCCAGTTCTGGGCTTCGATGTTGAGCTGGAACAGCTCTCCCGTCCAGATCAGGACGCCCATGGCGATCAGGATCAGTCCGCCGACGGCGACTATCGCTTGGTAGTGGCGCTTGACCACGGCGAAGGCGGTCGTCATCTGGCTGAAGGCGACCGCGGTGAGGATGAAGGGGATCGCCAGGCCGGCGGAGTAGACGGCGAGGAGGAGGGCGCCGTGGGCCTTCGAGTCGGTGAGGGAGGCGGCGGAGAGGATCGCGCCGAGAGTGGGGCCGATGCAGGGGGTCCAGGCGATCGCGAAGGCCGCCCCGGCGACGATCGGGCCGCCTTTGCCGGCTCGCTCCAGCAGCGCGTCGACGTGCCACTCGCGGTTGAGGCGGGTGATGAAGAGGGAGCCGACGAAGAGCAGTCCCATGGCGATGATCAGCGCCCCGGAGATCTTCGTCAGCAGCTCCTTGTGGTCCTGGAGCGCCGAGCCGAGGCCGGTCGCGGTCAGCCCAAGGAGGATGAAGATCGTCGAGAAGCTGGCGACGAAGAGGAGGCTCGGGCCGAGGACGCGGCGCCAGCCGGCGCTTTCCAGTTCGTTCGCCGAGACGCCGCTGACAGCCGAGAGGTAGCCGGGTACCAGCGGCAGCACGCAGGGGGAGAGGAAGGAGACGATTCCTGCCGCAAGCGCGGCGAAGATCCCCACTCCTGAGGCGGGATCGGTGCTGGCGACGGCGTCGACCACGACCTTCAAGGTTACCCTCAGGGGCGATGCCGCCCGAGCGCTCCGAAGGCCGGCTGTTCAACGCCTCGGGGAGGGCGCGGCAGCTGTACGCCTCGCCGCTCTTCGCGATCGGCCCGAGCGAGCCGGGGCCGGCGATCCGCCGCGGCGCGCTGCTCGCCGTTCCGATCGGCCTCACCCTGATCCTCGAGCTCGGCTTCGACGACCCGACCCAGGGAGCGATCGCCGCGGGGGCGCTGATCAACGGGTTCCCCGGGATGGACGCCCCGGCCCGCCCTCGCGCCGCCTGGCAGGCCGCGACCGCGCCGCTGATCGGCCTCGCCGCCTGCCTCGGCGTCCTCAGCAGCCAGACCGCGCCGACCGCCGTTCTAGCCCTCGGCCTGCTCGGCCTCCTCGCGGGCTACTGCTTCGCTGTCTCCCTGCGCCTGGCGATCGTCGGCCTCTCGGTGACCCTGGCGATGATGATCGCCCAGGGCCTCTTCCTGCCGATCTCCGACGCCTTGCCGGCGCTCCTCTGGGGGACGTTCGGTGCGCTCACGCAGGTCGTCTGGTCGCTGATCGTCTGGGTCGTCTTCGACCGGGCTGCCGACGAGCCCGAAAAAGCCTGGAACGGCGGCGCGGCGGTTGCCGCCCTTCGCTCCAACCTCAGCCTCAAATCCGAAAGCGCCCGCCACGGAATCCGCTTCGGCGCCGCCCTCGCGGCCGGCGTTGCCGCCTACTGGATCCTCGGCCTCCACCAGCACGGCTACTGGATCCCGCTGACGATCCTCTTCGTGATGCGACCCGACCGCGAGGAGACCGATCACCGTCTCGTCCTCCGCGCCCTCGGCACCGTCCTCGGCCTGATCCTCGCCACCTCCCTCGCCGAGATCTTCGCGGGCGACGACCTCGCCCTCGGCATCGTCCTCACCGTCGCCGCCGCGCTCTCCTTCGGCCTGCTGACGGTCCAGTACGCGCTCTTCACCGCCGCGATCACCACCTTCGTCGTGGTCATGAGCACGACGGTGGGGGAGGGGGCGATCGACGCCGCCGGCCAGCGCGCCCTCGGCACCGCCCTGGGCATCGCGATCGCCTTCGCGGCTTGGCGGCTCTGGTCAAATCCGCGCGGCGCGGTAGATTTGGCTGGTCAGCCAAACGTGGGAGGAGCGGAGAGTTGAGCAACAAGACGTACGTGATCGGGGTCGGGATGACCAAGTTCGAGAAGCCCGGCACCAAGGAGGGCGACTACCCGGACTGGGCCAAGGAGGCGGGGGAGAAGGCACTCGCCGACGCCGGCATCCCTTACGAGGACGTCGAGCAGGCCTACGCCGGCTATTGCTACGGCGACTCCACCTACGGCCAGCGGGCGCTCTACCAGCTCGGCTTGACCGGGATCCCGGTCGTCAACGTCAACAACAACTGCTCGACCGGCTCCTCGGCGCTGTTCCTGGCGCGGCAGGCGGTCAAGGGTGGCATCGCCGAGTGCGCCCTGGCGCTGGGCTTCGAGAAGATGGAGCCGGGCAGCCTCGGCGTCAAGTACACCGACCGCACCAACGCGCTCGACAAGCACGCGATGCGGATGTTCGAGATTCGCGACCCGGAGGCCTCGCCGCCGGCGCCGCAGATGTTCGGCAACGCCGGCCGCGACCACATGCAGAAGTACGGCTCCGAGGCAGACCACTTCGCCTGGATCGGCTGGAAGAACCACAAGCACTCGGTCAACAATCCCTACGCCCAGTTCCAGGACGAGTACTCGCTGGAGGACATCAAGGCGGCGAAGATGATCCACGACCCGCTGACCAAGCTGCAGTGCTCGCCGACCTCCGACGGCTCGGCCTGCGCGATCGTCGCTTCAGAGCGCTACGTCGACGCGCACGGGCTCTGGGAGCAGGCGGTCGAGATCGCCGGCCAGTCGATGGTCACCGATCTCAGCTCGACCTTCGACGAGAACGCCGACTGCATGACGATCGTCGGCTCCGACATGTCGCGGACGGCGGCGAAGATCGCCTACGAGGAAGCCGGAGTGGGGGCGGAGGAAGTGGACGTCTGCGAGCTGCACGACTGCTTCAGCGCCAACGAGCTGATCACCTATGAAGCGCTCGGGTTCGCCGCCGAGGGCGAGGCGCACAAGCTGGTTGAGGCGGAAGCGACGACCTACGGCGGCAGCGGCCCGGTCGTCAACCCCTCGGGCGGGCTGATCTCCAAGGGCCACCCGCTCGGCGCGACCGGCCTGGCGCAGTGCTCGGAACTGACCTGGCAGCTGCGCGGCGAAGCCGACAAGCGGCAGGTGGAGGGCGCCAAGACCGCTCTCCAGCACAACATCGGCCTCGGCGGTGCCGCCGTGGTCACGGTCTACAAACCGGCGGCCTAGGGAAGGGTCGCCGCAACGGAGGAGGAGCACGATGGCGAAGCAGCGGCGTTCACTCAGCGGCAAGGTGGTGGCGATCACCGGCGCCGCGCGCGGGATCGGCAAAGCGACGGCGCAGGCGCTGGTCGCCAAGGGATGCCGCGTCGCCATCGGCGACCTCGACCTCGAGCTGGCCGAGCAGACCGCCGCGCATCTCGGCGGCGGCACCGTGGCGCTGCCACTCGACGTCACCGACCGCGGCTCCTTCGAGGGCTTCCTCGACGAGGCCGAACGGCAGTTGGGGCCGCTCGACGTCGTCGTCAACAACGCCGGGATCATGCCGGTGACGCCGTTCGACGAGGAGAGCGAGGAGTCGGTCCGCCGCCAGATCGACATCAACCTCGTCGGCGTCATCACCGGCACGCAGCTGGCGATCAAGCGGCTGCGCCCGCGCGGGAGCGGCTACATCGTCAACATCGCCTCGCAGGCAGGCAAATCCGGCCTGCCGGGGATCGCCACCTACTCCGGCACCAAGCACGCCGTGGTCGGGATCAGCGAGGCGGTGCGGGCGGAGCTGCGCGACACCGGTGTCGAGGTTCTCTGCGTGATGCCGACCGTGGTCAACACCGAGCTGACCAGCGGCGTTGGGCAGAAATGGGTGAAACCGGTCGAGGCCTCCGACGTCGCCGACGAGATCGTCGACGCGCTCGAAGTACCGCGCTTCGACGTCTTCGTCCCGCGCGCCAACGGCGTCATCTACAAGGTCCTCGGGCCGCTGCCGCGTAAGTGGCGTGAGGCGATCGGCCGGGCGATGAAGGTCGACAAGCTGATGACCGAGGTCGACCACGGCGCCCGCCAGGCCTACGAGGACCGAGCGGCGGCGAGCGAGCCAGGCCAGGATGGGACCGAGGCACAGTCCCCTGCACGCCAACGCGACGCGGCCTAACCGTCGCCGTCGCTGAACTTTGGGCGCTATCACGCCGTAAATTCAGCGAACGAGCAAATGGGAACGATCTACGACGCTACCTGGGGCCGAGCCTTCTCGGCCTTTTACGACCGGGCATTCCAGGCGACCGAAGACGCTGGCCTGCGTCAGATGCGGGCCGAGCTGCTCAAGCGGGCGCGGGGGAGGGTGCTGGAGCTAGGCGCCGGCACCGGGCTGAACCTGGAGCTGTACCCGCGCGAGGGCCTGGAGGGCCTGGTGGTGACCGAGCCCGACCCGCACATGTTCAAGCAGCTGCGCCAGCGCGCCAAAGAGGTCTGTGCCGGAGCGGAGCTGGTCGAAGCGGGGGCGGAAGACCTCCCGTTCGAGAACAACAGCTTCGACACCGTCGTGGTCACGCTCGTCCTCTGCACGGTCTCAAATCAGCCCGCCGCCCTGCAAGAGATCTCGCGTGTCCTCCGACCCGGCGGCCAGCTGCTCTTCCTCGAGCACGTCCGTGCCCACGAGCCGGGTCTGGCCAAGTGGCAGGACCGCCTCGAAAAGCCCTGGCGCTTCCTCGGTGACGGCTGCCATTGCAACCGCGACACCGTCGCGGGTATCAGGGCCGCCGGCTTCGACGTAACCGAGGTCGAGAGCTCTGAGCTTCCCAAGGCGCCCCCGATCGTCCGCCCGCTGGTAGTGGGGACCGCCGCCAGTCGATAGATGGCTTCCGAAGTCGACTTTCCCGCCGGTCCCGTCGCGGATCGCCTGACGTTGTGGCCGGTGGACGACGGCAGGTACGGCTTGGACGCAGTCTTTCAGGGCGCTTCGGGATACGAACGATGTGAAGTCCACGAGCAGGCGCTGAAAGCGCTGGGCATCAAATGCAGCCTGCTGCAGAACCTCGATAACTCGTGGTCGCTGCGATTGGGGCCGTTGACGGGAGTGGAGGCGGGCAAGGCCGTCTCGGCTTTCGTACGTTGATCCCTGAATCGGGTTCCAACGCACGATAATGGTGGTTATGTCAACTCGAAGTAGGAGGCGCCTGGAATCGGCTACCTGACGCTGTCGATGGCTTCTTCGAGGGCCTCGGTCGAATCAGGGGTCCCGACCACCTTGAGTTCGAAGTTGCTCTTGGGGCCGCGGACGGTGAACGAGGGCGTCCCGTGGAGCCCGACGTTGTGGGCTTCTTCTGTGTTTTCTTCGACCCATTCCGTCAAGTTGGCGCGGTCCTCGTTCCATTTGTCGAGATCCTTAACCCCGGCGGCCTTAGCGACGGCTTCGAGGAATTCGTCGTCGTCGGCGTAGCCGGAGTTCTCTTCTCCCTGGTTTCGGTAAAAGATCTCGATGAAGTTCCAGCTGCGGTGCTGCAGGCCGGCGGCGTGCGCGGCGGCTCCGGCGGCGATCGATTCGTCGCCGACGACCACCATGTACCGGAAGTCGATGAAGGTTTGGCCCTTTTTGACTTGATTCTCAAGAACCGGCGGGATGATGTCTTCCGCGTAGTGCTTGCAGACCGGGCACTGCAGGTCCCCGTACTCGACCGTTTCCACCGGCGCCGACGTATCGCCGATCACCGATCCTTCCTGCGGGTATCCCGCCAGGGACCGGTTGATTTCGGCCACGCCCTCGAGCTTAGTGTTGCCGCCCCCGCTGGGGTCGTCGTTGCCGGAGGAATTGACCACGATCAGCACGAGGACAGCTGCGAGAGCCAGAAAAGCAGCTCCGGCCGCGATCTGCAGCAGCCGTTGCCGGCGGCGAGGGTCAGCTTCCATCGGCGAGCCTCGCCTCGGTGCCTGCGTAGCCGATCAGCCGCGTCGCGTTGAGCAGGAAGAGGATCGTCATCAACACCGCGCTGCCGATGCACCACTGGCAGATCGCCTCGATCTTGAAGATCTCCAGGTATGTGAGGAAGACGCTGTAGCCGAAGCCGGTCAGCGAGAGGATGAAGCCGCCGAACCGCACCCCGTCGTTGGCGAAAAACGCGGTCGCCAGCAGCAGCGCGTAGCCGATGATTCCGAAGACGGCGATGTTGATCCCGGCCACGTGCGCGTAGGAGCTTTCGGAAACCGTCTGACAGCCGCTGCCGCCGGCCAGGCAGGCCGGCGCCTTGCCGCCCGCCTCGGCGATCGCGATGTAGGTGGCGACCCCTATGCCAAGCGCTGCGAAGAAGGCGACCAGGCGTTGGAGGAGCCCCTCCGAAGGGAAATTCAAGGCGCTCTCCATCGCTAAAACTCTAATCCTTTTTGCGCAAAAGCAGTCAGCGCGCGCGAGAGCTTGCCCCCCTGCCAGGCCAGCGGCGACTCGCCCGGCGCCTCGCTGATCAACCGGGCCCGCGGCAGCGCCTCGGCGTAGGCCGCCGCGGCCTCGTAGGGGTGCCCGGGGTCGGCCTGGTCGTTGCTGGCGACGACCAGCGCCGGCACCTCGAGCCCCTCCAGCTCGGCGAGCGAGTCGAAAGGCCGCGAGCGCGGGACTTCTCGCAGTGCCTGCGCCAACGCCTCCGGATGCTGCTGAAGCAGCAGCCGCTCGCGGGTGAAGCGCAGCACCGACTGGCGCCAGCGCGAGTCGCGTCCCTGCCGCTCGTCGATGTAGGCGAGGAAGCCATCGATGCCGCCCGATTCGAGCGCCTCGGCCAGCCCGTCCCAGTATTCGAGCGACTCCGGCTCGATGCTGCCGGTGTACACAGGGCCGATCAAGACCAGTCCGGTCAGTCGCTGTGGATGCCGCAGCGCGTAGGCAATCGCGGTGTGAGCGCCCATCGAGTGGCCGCCGAGGAGGAACCGCTCCTCGCCCACCTCCTGCGCCACCACTCGTTCCAGATCGGCGACGAGCTCTGGGTATCCATAACCCTCCCCCACCGGGGCGGGGTCCGAGGCACCATGTCCGCGGGCGTCGTAGGTGACCACTCGATAGCCGGCGCGTGCCAGTGCGCGCGACCCGTGCAGGACGTAGCGCCGGGTGGCGGTGATGCCGTGGCAGAGGACGACCAGCGGCCCCTCCCCTTCCGCTTCGCCGTGCAGCCGCGGCGCCCCGGGAACCTCGAACTCAGCTGCCATCGATTCCGGCGAGGATCCGCTCGAAATCCTCGACCGACTCGTAGGTCAGCCCGGTCAGGCTCACCTTCGCGTGGCGGATCACTCCCTCCTCGTCGACCACGAAGATCGCCCGCCGCACCATCGGCCCGGCGACCACCCCGTAGGCCCGCGCGACCTGCTTGTCCTCATCGGCCAGCAGCGGCACGTTCAGGCTCTTCTCTTTGGCGAAGCGCTCGTGGGAATCGATCGATTGCGAGGAGATGCCGAGCACCGTCGCCCCGAGGCCGTCGAGGCGCTCGCCCTGATCTCGGTAGGAGCAGAACTGGCGCGTGCAGACCGCGGTGAAGTCGCCCGGGTAGAAGGCGAGGATCAGCTTTTCGCCCCGATAGTCGGAGAGGCGATAGGTCTTGCCGCCCGTCCCGGGCAGCTCGAACTCGGGAGCGCGGTCGCCTGGCTTCAGCTTGGCCACCGCAGGAGCTTAGCCGGCGGCTATTCCCGCTCGATCGAGACTTCTTCGATCAGCACGGTCTGTTTCGGTTTTTCTGCCGGCGTGCCGAGGGCTTCGATCCGTTTGACCACCGGGAAGCCCTTGCTCACCTTGCCGGCGACAGCGTATTCGGGCGGCAGGCCCGCGTCGGGGGCGGTGACGACGAAGAACTGGCTGCCCGAGCGGCCGGGCGGATCGGCCGAGCTCTTGGCCATGGCGACCACGCCCTTGGTGTAGGCGAGGTTCGCCGGCGGCTTCTCGTCGACCGTGTAGCCGGGGCCGCCGAGGCCGTTGCCGAGCGGATCGCCGCCCTGGATCACGAAGCCGGGAGCGACCCGGTGGAAGGTGAGGTCGTCGTAGAAGCCTTCTTCAGCGAGGAAGGCGAACGAGTTGGCGGTCTTCGGCGCCCGCTTCGTGTCGAGGGCGATCTCGAAGGTCCCGCAGCTGGTCTTGACTACTGCCGTCGCGGCTTCGCCGGGCTTCAGGACCTCGCTGGGCTTGTCGAAGCTGACTTTCTTCGGCTTCGGCTTGTCGACCTGCTTGCAGCCACCGGTGCTTGCCTCGGTCGAGGAAGAGGAGCTGTCCGACGAGTTGTCGGAGCCGCCCCCGTTGGCGATCAGCACGGCGGCGACGATGCCGATCGCCACCACGGCGAAGACGGCGAGAACGATCCAGCGGCGGTCGGGTCCCTGCTCCTCCACGGGCGAAACCCTAGTAGACCGGCCGGTGGTCGGTCAGCAGCCGCCGCCATACGATCTGCCCAGTGCCCTCTTCCCCCCCGCTGACCCCCCTCGCCGCGGCCGTCCTTCACGTTGGCGCGCCGGAGCGGATCCTGCAGATCGAGTGCGGCGACGGCGAGGGCGCGCTCTTCCTCTCCCGCGAGTTCCCAAGCGCCAGGGTGCGCGGCATCGATGGCTCCGAGGCGTCGGTGCGGCGGGCCAGTGAGCGGGTTGGGCTCGATCCTGAGGGCCGGATCGCCTTCAAGCAGGGCAGCCCCCGCTCGCTCCCTTTCCCCCCGGACCACTTCGATCTCCTTGCTGCCCTCGATGCTCACCCGGCGGCGACGGAGGCGGCACGGGTGCTGCGCCCCGGGGGCTTCCTCGTCCTTGTGGCGACCGGCAGGCCGGAGGTGTCGAGCGGCCTTCGCGGCGCCTTTCTTCGCCGCCGCTTGGCACGGCTCGGATTCGAGCAGATCTGGACGCAGCAGGCGGGCGAAGGCAGCTTCGCGGTCTCGCGCCTGAGGGGCGGCGGCGCCCCGGGGCTCGCCCTCTAGGCTGAGGCTCGAATGGAGCTCGCCGGGACGCCCCTGACCCTGCTCGTCAACCCCTCGTCCGCCGGAGGGAAGACGCTGAAGCTCCTGCCGCGAGTCGAGGCGGCTCTCGACGCTCGCCGAGCCGTCTTCCGGGTCGAGAAGACGCGTAGCCTCGAGCACGGGGTCGAGCTGGCGCTGCGAGCGACCGAGCTCGGCGAGGTTCCGGTGGTGGTGAGCGGCGACGGCCTGCTCGGCGCCGTCGGCGGTGCGCTGGCCGGCGTCGACACCCCCTTGGGGCTGATCCCGGGAGGCCGTGGCAACGACCTGGCGCGCGCCCTGGGCATCCCGACGGAGCCCGAGGCGGCGGTCGAGGTGGTCCTTGCCGGCCACAGCCGCCGGATCGACGTCGGCGAGGCAAATGGCAAACGTTTCCTCGGCATCGCCAGCGTCGGCTTCGACTCCGAATGCAACCGGCTCGCCAACGAAACCCACTGGCTGCGCGGCAACTCCGTCTACGCCTACTCGATGGTCCGCACCCTGATCGGCTGGCGCAGCGCCCGCTTTACCCTTGTAGTCGGCGGGGAACGCCGCCGCCTCAGCGGCTACTTCGTCGCTGCCGCCAACAACAGCGTCTACGGCGGCGGCATGTACATCGCCCCCGACGCGGAGCTCGACGACGGCGAATTCGACGTGGTCTCGATTGGCGAGAGTGGCAAGCTGCGCTTCCTGCTGGGGCTGAAGGACGTGCTCAAGGGAAAGCATCTGGACAAGGAGGAGGTCGCCGTTTTTCGCGCCCAGCGGTTGGAGATCGACGCCAGCCGCCCCTTCCCCGTGTACGCCGACGGCGACCACCTGACCGATCTGCCCGTCTCGCTGCGGGTGCTGCCGCGCTGCCTCTCGATCCTTGTCCCCGCGGAGACCGGCGGCGATGACTAAGAACGGCGGGACCCGCAACGGCGCTCTCTTCGGCGCCAAGGTCGCCCTCTCGCGGACGATCGGCGCCGCCAGCCGGGCCAGCGGTCGCGGCGGCGGCACCACGCTCCCAGGGCGGGTGCTCTTGCGGATGGCGCCGGAGGCGATCGCCCAGCTGGGGAGCGGGCTGCGGCGGGGGACGACGATCGTCAGCGCCACCAACGGCAAGACCACCACCGCCGGGATGATCGCCTCGATCCTCGCTGCCGACGGCCGCCAGCCGGTCCATAACCGAGCCGGCTCCAACATGACCTGGGGGGTGGCCACGGCCCTGCTCGAGCAGCGAGGTGACGAGGGCCTGTTCGAGGTCGACGAGGCCTGGCTGCCTCGCGTCGCCGAGCAGCTCGAACCGTCGCTGATCGTCCTTGGCAACCTCTTCCGCGACCAGCTCGATCGCTACGGCGAGATGGAGGCGCTGGCCGACGACTGGGCGCGGACGGTGGACGCGCGGACCGGCCGCACCGCGTTTGCCCTCAACGCCGACGACCCGCTGATCGCCGACCTCGGTCGCGATCAGGCCGGCGAGCGCCGCGAGGGCGTCCTCTACTTCGGGATCGATGACGACTCGCAGGCGCTGCCCGAGCTGCAGCACGCCTTCGACGCCAAGCACTGCCGCCGCTGCGGCCATCCCTATGCCTACCAAAGGGCTTTCGTCGGTCACCTCGGCCACTACTCGTGCCCGAACTGCGGCGCCGAGCGGCCGCGCCCCGAGGTCGCGGCGACGGAGATCGAGCTGCACGGCATGCGCGGCTCCAGCGTCCTCGTGCGCACGCCGGAGGGCGAGCTGCGGCTCGAGCTCCCCCTCCCCGGCCTATACAACGTCTACAACGCCCTGGCCGCGGTCGCGGCGGGTCTGCGGTTGGGCGTGGCGCCGGAGCGAATTGCCGCCGCGCTCGGGGAGATGCGCGCGGCCTTCGGCCGGGTGGAGACGATCGAGGTCGGCGGCACCCCGGTCTCGATCCTGCTGATCAAGAACCCTGCTGGCGCCAACGAGGTGCTGCGGACCCTGTTGCTCGAGAGTCGCGAGGGCGAGCCGATCGATCTCTGGATCGCCCTCAACGACCGCATCGCCGACGGGCGCGACGTCTCCTGGATCTGGGACGCCGACTTCGAGCTGCTGGCCGGCGGTGTCAGGCGGGTCGTCTGCTCGGGGACGAGGGCTCCGGAGATGGCGCTGCGGCTCAAGTACGCCGGCTGGCCGGAGGCGGCGATCGACATCGTGCCGGGGATCGGGCCCTCGCTCGATCGGGCGGTCGCGGAAGCCGACGGCCGTCTCTTTGCCCTCCCCACCTACACGGCGCTGCTCGAACTGCGCAAGCTGCTCGCCGATCGCGGCCTGGCAAAGGAGTTCTGGCGGTGAACGCTTCCGAGACCGCGATCTGGCACGACGTCGAGTGTGGTGCCTACCAGGCCGACCTGCCCCTCTGGGAGGAGCTGGCCGCGCGCTGCGGCGGCCCGGTTCTCGAGCTTGGCTGCGGCACGGGCCGGGTGGCCCTGCACTTGGCGCGGCGGGGGCACCGCGTCTTCGGCCTCGACCGCGACCCGGAGCTGCTGGCGGTGCTTGCGGAGCGCGCAGCCGACATTTCCCCCATCGGGGTGGGGAAAAAATCGGCTGCGGGGCCGAGCGTGGTCCCGGTCCAGGCGGACGCGCGCAGCTTCGAGCTCGAGGATCCGGTCACGCTGGCGCTGGCGCCCACCCACCTGCTGCAGTTGCTGCCTGGTGCCACCGAGCGGAGCGATTGCCTGCGCGCCGTCGCCGCGGCACTGCGTCCAGGCGGCCTGCTGGCCGCGGCGATCATCGAGGAGATGCCGGAGCCCGACGGCGCGCCCCCTCCCCTCCCCGACGTTCGCGAGGTCGACGGCTGGGTCTACTCCAGCCTCGCGGTGGAGGCGGCAATCGGACCGGGGGAAATCCGCGTCCACCGGCTGCGGCAGACCGTCTCGCCTGAGGGGGCACTGAGCGAGGAACCGAACGAGGTGCGGATCGCCACCTTCACCGCCGCTGAGCTCGAGGCGGAGGCCGCCTCCTTCGGCCTCGTGCCGGCGGGCCGCCGCGAGATCTCCCCCACCGACATCCATGTCGGCTCGCTCGTCGTGCTGCTGGAAAGGAGCCGTTGATGGAGCTTCGCGTACTCAGCCTCTATCCCGAGCAGATGAACATCTACGCCGACCGCGGCAACATCATCTTCCTGCGGCGGCGCTGCGAGTGGCGCGGGATCGGCTTCGTCCATGAGGGCGCCGGCCCCGGCGATCCGGTCGATCCCGCCGGCCACGACCTCTTCTACATCGGCGGAGGTCAGGACCGCGACCAGAAAGCCGTGGCGGCTGACATGGTGGCGACGAAGCAGGAGGCGCTGGCCGCGGCCGCCGACGACGGCGCGGTGCTGCTGGCGGTCTGCGGCGGCTACCAGCTGCTCGGCCACAGCTACCAGATGGGCGAGGAGACGCTTCCCGGCCTCGGGATCGCCGACCTGGAGACCGTGCGCGAGCCGGGTCCGCGCCTGATCGGCAACGTCGCGATCGAGGCCGACCTCGGCGGCGGACCGCGCCTGATCGCCGGCTTCGAGAACCACGGCGGCCGGACCTACCTGGGCCCCGAGGCGACCCCGCTCGGCCGCGTCGTCTCCGGCCATGGCAACAACGACCGCGATGGCCACGAGGGAGTCAGGCGCGACAACGTCATCGGCACCTACCTCCACGGCCCGCTGCTGCCGAAGAACGCCTGGCTCGCCGACCACCTGATCGCCCTGGCGCTGGAGCGCCGTTACGGCACCCGCCCCGAGCTCGAGCCGCTCCCGGACGAGCTGGAGGCCGCCGCTCACGAGTCGGCCCGCCGGGCCGCCGCTAGCTCTTAGCGGCCGCTAGAGCCGAAGCCGCCCTCACCGCGGACGGAATCGGTCAGAGCCGGCGCCTCGACCGGTTCGGCAGTCGCGATCGGCGTCAGTAACAACTGCGCGATCCGCTCCCCCGGCTCGACCCGAAACGTCTCCGCCGGATCGGTATTGAGCAGCAGCACCCGCAGTTCCCCCCGGTACCCGGAATCGATCAGCCCGGGCGCATTCACCAGCGCGATCCCATGGTCTCGAGCCAAGCCAGACCGAGGCAAGATCAACCCCGCGTGCCCCTCCGGAATCTCCACCCCCACTCCGGTCCCCACACTCCACCGCTCCCCCGGCCCGACATGAGCGGACTCACAGGCATAGAGATCAAGCCCCGCATCCCCCTCATGCGCCCGAGAAGGAAGCACCGCCTCTTCTTTCAGCTTTAGAACCGGTAGCTGCACGCGCGCGCAGCTTATGCCACGGCGAGGTCACTGAAGCGATGCATCTCCGCCGCCGGCACCTTCGCGTGCACCAAAACCCCATCCTCGCGATCGGTCCGCTCCAAATCCCCCGCAACCTCATGTAGCTCGTGCAGCCGCCCACCCTCGGAATACGGAATCAGCAACTCCATTTCGGTCAGCGTCTCCTCGAAGGCCGCCTCGATCCGCTCCCGCAGCTCCTCCAGCCCATCCCCCTCCCGGGCGGAGATCAGCACCGCCTCGGGATGGTCGAGCTCGGTTTCCCGCCGCTCTTCCTCACTCAGCAGGTCGATCTTGTTGAAGACGAGCAGGCGCGGCTTCTCGCCGGCGCCGATCTCCTCCAGCACCTCGTCCACCGCCCCCATGTCGACCAGCCGCCGCTCCTCCGAAGCCGAGGCGTCGACCACGTGGAGGATCAGGTCGGCCAAGACGGTCTCCTCCAGGGTCGCCTTGAAGGCCTCGACCAGCTGATGGGGCAGCTTTTCGATGAAGCCGACGGTGTCGGTCAGCAGGTAATCGCGCCCGGAGAGCTCGAAGGTGCGGGTGGTCGGGTCGAGGGTGTGGAAGAGGCGGTCGCGAACCTCGACCTCGGCCCCGGTCAGGGCGTTCAACAGCGTTGACTTGCCGGCATTCGTGTAGCCGGCGAGGGCGACCCGCGGCAGCGAGGAGCCCTCGCGGCGGGCGCGCATCACCCCGCGGTTCTTTTCGGTCTCGCGCAGGCGGCGCCGCAACGCCGAGATCCGGTTGCGGGCGAGCCGGCGGTCGGTCTCGATCTGGCTCTCGCCCGGCCCCCTGGTGCCAATGCCGCCGTCCATACGGCCGGCGCCGAGGCGCTCGAGGTGGGTCCAGAGCCCCCGCATGCGGGCCATGTTGTATTCGAGCTGGGCCAGCTCGACCTGCAGCTTGCCCTCGGCCGAGTGGGCGTGGTCGGCGAAGATGTCGAGGATCACCGCGGTGCGGTCGATCACCGGCACCCCCAAAGCGCTCTCGAGGTTGCGCTCCTGCCGCGGGGCGAGCTCGTCGTCGCAGGCGACGAGGTTCGCGCCCACCGCGGCAATTTCGGATTTCAGCTCCTGCAGGCGGCCGCGACCGAAATAGCGGTCGGGGTCGGGCTTCGGACGCTGCTGGGTCGCGGTGCCGACCGTGGCGACGCCGGCGGTCAGCAGCAGCTCTTTCAGCTCGGCCAGCGGCTCCCCCTCTCCGCGCCCGTCGACGATCCCGATCGCGAGCGCCCGCTGCCGCGCCCGCCGATTGGCTCCGTTCCCGTTTGCCGAAATCTCCACTCAGGCAGATTGTAGGCGCCACCCCAGGCCGGATAGGGTGAGTGCCGTGAAGATCTTCCTCACCGGCGCCACCGGCTTCATCGGCGGCGAGGTCGCCCGCCAACTGCGTGCCCGCGGTGACGAGGTCGCCTGCCTCGTCCGCAGTCCGGAGAAGGCCGAGAAGCTGCGTGAGCTCGGCTGCGAGCTGGTCGCCGGCGATCTCGGCAGCGAGGTCGCGCTCCGCCAGGGCATGGCCGGCTGCGATGCCGTCATCCATGCCGCGGCGATGTACGAGGTCGGCATACCCGCCAAGCAGCGGCCGGCGATGCGCGAGGCAAATGTCGCCGGCACCGAACGGGTGATGCGGGCGGCGCTGGAGGAGAAGGTGCCGCGGATCGTCTACGTCTCCACCGTCGGGATCTTCGGCAACACCCACAAACGGATCGTCGACGAGTCCTACGAGAACCCGGAAACCAACTTCACCTCCTACTACGAGGAGACCAAGCTCGAGGCCCACAAGACCGTAAAGCGGATGATCGCCGAGGAGGATCTGCCGGCGATCATCGTCCAGCCCGGCGGCGTCTACGGCCCCGGCGACACCTCACAGGTGGCCGATCTGCTGGAGCAGTTCTTCGCCGGCCGGCTGCCGCTGATGCCCTTCCCCGAGCTCGGCATCTGCCTCAGCCACGTCGAGGACATCGCCGGCGGCATCCTCCTGGCGCTGGACAAGGGCAAGCTGGGCGAGGCTTACGTGATCAGCGGCCCGGCGACGACGATGCGTGAGGCGATGGAGACGGCGGCGCGGTTGAGCGGCCGCAAGGCGCCGAAGCGGGCGCTGCCCACGGCCTTGATGAAGGCGATGATTCCCCTCGGGCCGGTGGTCGGCAAGGTGATGGGGCAGCCGCCGAACCTGCGCGAGATCATCTCCTCGGCCGACGGGGTCACCTTCTGGGCCGGCTACGAGAAGGCCGGGCGCGAGCTTGGCTACTCGCCGCGCGGGCTCGAGGAGGGCATGCGCCAGACGCTGGAAGCCGACGAGCGGTTTCCGGCGCCGACCGTCTAGAGAGGCGAGGCCGGGTGAGGGTCATAGATGTGATGCACCTCGGGCGGCCGCATGTGATCGGCTGTTGGGAGGTCGACGGGGTGCTCGTCGACCCCGGTCCCGAGTCCTCGCTCCCGACCGTCCTGGAGGCGCTCGGTGGCGAGCAGCCACGGGCGGTCCTGCTCACCCACATCCACCTCGACCACGCCGCTGCCACCGGAGCGATGGTGAGGCGCTGGCCGGACCTCGAGGTCCATGTCCACGAGCGCGGCGCGCCCCACCTCGTCGACCCCTCGAAGCTGCTGGCGAGCGCGGAGCGCCTCTACGGCGACAAGCTGAACTACCTCTGGGGCGAGATCATGCCGGTGCCGGAGAAAAACGTCCGCGTCCTCTCCGGCGGCGAGAGCGTGCACGGCATGCGGGTCGCCTACACCCCCGGCCACGCCTCCCACCACGTCTGCTACCTGCACGAGGAGAGCGGCACCGCCTTCGTCGGCGACGTCGCCGCCTGCCGGATTCCGCCCTCGGACCTGATCGTCCCTCCCACCCCGCCGCCGGACATCGACATCGAGGTCTGGGAAGAGTCGCTCGACACCATTGCCGCCTGGTCGCCGGAGCGACTGGCTCTCACTCACTTCGGTGCGATCGAGGGCGACGTCCCCGGCCACATCGAGCAGGTTCGGGCGAAACTGCGCGAAGAGGCCGAGCTGGCGCGGCAGATGTCGAAGGAGGAGTACGACGCCGACAACGAGGCCCGGATCCGCCGCCGACTCAATGAGGAAGGGATCGGCGAGGAGACGCTGGAGGAGATCCTCCAGGCGGTCCCGACCGCCTACCAGTGGTCGGGGCTCGATCGCTACTGGCGCAAGAAGGCGGAGCGGGAAGCGGCCTGAGCGTCTCGGTCAGGCGAGGTGCTCGCGCATCCGCTCGACCGCCTCTTCGATCCGCTCGTCGGGAGCGGTCAGGGCGATGCGGAAGAACCCCTCCCCGCTCGGCCCGTACATCGAGCCGGGCGAGATGACGACCGCGGCCTCCTCGAGCACCAGCTCGCAGAAGGAGGTTGAGGTGTGGCCCTCGGGAACGGGAGCCCAAACGTAGATGGTGCCTTTCGGCGAGGGCACCTCGACGCCGATCTCGCGCAGGGCGGAGACGACGAGGTCGCGGCGACGGGTGTAGGTCTCGTTCATCCGCTCCAGCGGTCCGCTCGGCCCGTCCAAGGCGGCGACTCCCGCCATCTGGATCGCCTCGAAGAGGCCGGAGTCGACGTTGGTCTTCAACCGCCAGTAGGTCTGGATCGCCTCGGCGTTGCCGAGGATCGCGGCGCAGCGCCAGCCGGTCATGTTGTAGCCCTTGGAGAGCGAGAAGACCTCCACCCCGATCTCCTTGGCGCCGGGCGTGGCGAGGAAGCTGGGGGCGACGTAGCCGTCGTAGGTGGTCTCCGAGTAGGCGTTGTCGTGGACGACGAGGATCTCGTGCTCCTTGGCGAAGGAGACGACCATCTCGAAGAAGCCCTCGGGGACGACGGTGCCGGTCGGGTTGTTCGGGTAGTTGATGAACATCAGCCGGGCGCGGGCGGCGATGTCGGCGGGAACGGCGCTCAGGTCCGGGGCGAAGCCGAGCTCCGGCAGCAGCGGCAACAGCTCGGCCTTGGCCCCGGCGAGGATCGGGCCGCCGGTGTAAACGGGGTAGCCGGGATCGGAGGCGAGGGCGACGTCGCCCGGGTCGAGGAAGGCGAAGCAGAGGTTGTAGATGCACTCCTTGGCGCCGATCGCCGGGATGACCTCGCCCTTGGGGTCGATCTCGACCCCGAAGCGACGCTCGTAGAACCCGGCCATGCCCTCGCGGAACTCGTCGCGACCGCGGTTGCTCGGGTACTGGTGGTAGGCGGGGTTGGCAACCGCCTCCTGCATCGCCTTCACCACATGGGGATAGGTCGGTTCGTCCGGATCGCCGATGCCGAGGCTGATCACGTCGATCCCGGCAGCCCGCTTGTCGGCGATCTGCTGCTCGAGTTCCTGAAACTTGTACGGAGGGATGGCCTCCAGGCGTCGGGATGGGGTGGCGATGCCCATGGGCGCGGGAATCTATCCGTCCAGCTCGGTCAGCGCCTGCAGCAGCTCCGGCGTCAGCTCGCCGCGGAAGACCGGCTCGGCCCAGCCGTCGAGCCGGACCGCGAGGTCCTCGCCGACCTCGACCTGCAGCTCGCCGCCTTCGAGCTCGACGACGAGCGGGCTCTGGGAGCCCCGCAGGAAGGCGGTGACGGCGGCGCCACTGGCGCCGGTGCCGGAGGAGAGCGTCTCCCCCACACCCCGCTCGAAGATGCGCGCGCGGACACGGCTGCCGTCGATCGCGAGGAAGGAGACGTTGGTCCGGTTGGGGAAGAGCTCGTGGCCTTCGATCCCGGGGCCGATCTCCCCCAAGTCGAGCTCCTCGAGCTCCTCGCCGACGACGATCGCGCACTGCGGGTTGCCGATCGAGACGTGCTGGAACTCCCAGCTGCGGCCGCCGGCCTCGAGCGTGCCGCGGCCGTCCTCGCCGCCGGAAGGGAAGTCCTTGGAGTTGGTCGACGCCTTGCCCATGTCGACCGAACAGGTCAGCTCGCCGGTGATCGTCGGCCGGATCGGCCCGGCAACGGTGCCGATCGTGAACTCGTCCTCCTCAGTCCAGCCGTTGCGGCGTAGGTAAAGGATCGCCTCACGGGCGCCGTTGCCGGAGAGCTCAGCCTCCGAGCCGTCGGGATTGAAGATCCGCAGATCGGCGACGAACTCAGGGTTCTCGCTGCGTGAGAGCAGCAGCACCCCGTCGGCTCCGACGCCGAAATGCTGGTCGCAAAGCCACTCGACCCGCGTCTCCGTCAGATCCCAGGGGAGCCGCTGCTCCTCGAGGATCAGGTAATCGTTGCCAAGCGCCTGCCACTTCTCGAATTTCACGCGCGGCAGCGTACAGCGATCTCCGCCGCGACCTCGGCGTCGGAGAGGCCGGTGCGGTCGATGTGGTGGAGGTTGGGGATTTTCCGCATCCAGGTGAGCTGGCGGCGGGCGTAGTTACGGGACCGCTTCTTCATCGTCTCCAGGTCGCCGTCAAGGAGCTCGTCGAAGCCGAGGGCTTTGCGGGCGGTGCGGCCGGGGCCGAGGGTGTCGGCGCGGCGGGCCTCCTCGGCGGCCCCGGCCGCGACGATTGCCTCGGTGCGAGCGTCGATCCGCTCATAGAGCTGAGCCCGGTCCATATCGAGGCCGAAGATCGTCGTCGGGTGTCGGGTCTCGGGCGACCAGAGCTCGGACTCCCCAGCTTCGGGGGCAACCCTGACGAGCGACAGGTCAGCCAGTGCGGCACGCAGGTAGAGGCCGGTACCCCCCACCACGATCGGCCGGCGGCCCGCTTCGAGCGCCCCGTCAACCTCCGCATGAGCCCGCGGCATGTAATCGCCGATCGAGAAGTCCGCGGTGACCGGGACGAAACCGAGCAGCCGATGCTCGAGCCGCTGCCGCTGCTCGGCCGTCGCCGCCCCGGTGAGGACCTCCAGCCCCTCATAGACCTGCAACGCATCGCAGTTGATCGCCACGGGGTCCTCACCCCTCCCTCGCAAGAGCTCAGCGAGTTCGAGCGCAACTCCCGTCTTGCCGACCCCGGTCGGGCCGAAGATCGCGATTACGTTCAAAGAAGCGGCGTCAGCGGGCGCGCCAGAACCCCGCTCAGCGTCTGCGAGGTGGCGGCTTCGATCTCGACCGGGACGAACTCGCCAGGCGCGGCGATGCCGTCGAAGTTGACGGCCTTGCCATGGCGGGTGCGACCGCGCAGCTTGGTCTCGTCGGTGCGGCTGGTGCCTTCGACGAGGACGTCGAGCGTGCGCCCGACGAAGCGCTGGGCGCGCTCGGCGGCTCGCCGCTGCACCACCTCGACCAGCCGTTCCATCCGCTCGACCTTGACCGGGTGCGGCAGCTGCTCCTCCATCGTCGCCGCCTCGGTTTCCCGGCGGGGCGAGAAGATGAAGGTGAAGGCGCCGTCGTAGCCGACCTCCTCCGCCACTTCCAGGGTTTCGGCGAAGTCGGCCTCGGTCTCGCCGGGGAAGCCGACGATGATGTCGGTGGTGATCGCGCAGTCCGGGATGTGCTCGCGGATCAAGGCGACGCGGTCCATGTAGCGCCCCCGGTCGTAGGTACGCCGCATACGTTTGAGGACCGCGCTCGAGCCCGACTGCAGCGGCAGATGGATCTGCTCGCAGAGTGCCGGCAGCTCCGCGTGGGCGCGGATCACGTCCTCCTTCATGTCCTTCGGATGAGGGCTGGTGTAACGGATCCGCTCGATTCCCTCGATCGCGTCCACTCGGCGCAGGAGGTGGGAGAATCCGATCCGCTTCTCCAGCGGCAGGTCTCGGCCGTAGCTGTTGACGTTCTGGCCCAGCAGCGTCACCTCGACGACGCCGTCGGCCGCGAGCGCTTCCGCCTCCGCCAGCAGCTCGTCGGGGTCGCGGCTGACCTCGCGGCCCCTGGTTGAGGGGACGATGCAGTAGGAGCAGACGCAGTTGCAGCCCTGCGAGATCTGCAGCCAGCCTTGGAACTCGCGCTCCCGGCGGGTCGGCAGATGACCGGAGAAGTCCTCGAACTCGAAGTAGCCCTGCGCGGTCAGCGAGTCGCTGTTGAGAAACTCGGCCAGCTTGTGGATCTGGCCGGGCCCGAAGGCGACATCGACGAATGGGAACCGCTCGAACACCTCGTCCTTGACCGATTGCGCCCAGCACCCGCCGACCCCGACAACCCGCTCTGGTTCTTCGCTCTTCAGTCGTTTCGCCTCGCCGAGGTGGGCGATGAAGCGGCTGTCCGCCGACTCGCGGATCGAGCAGGTGTTGAAGAGGATCAGGTCGGCCTCATCCCGGCTTGGAGCCTCCTCGTAGCCGAGCGAGGCCAGCATCCCCCGCATTCGCTCGGAATCGTGCACGTTCATCTGACACCCGAAGGTGGTGACGTGGAACCGCTTCGCCATGGGACGCAGGGTAGCGCCGGCGCTACTTGACGGTCAGCGTTCCTTCCATCCCAGCCTCTCGATGTCCCGGGACGGAGCAGTAGAAGGTGTAGGTGCCGGCTTTCAGGTCCGCGGTCTCCGATTCCTTGCCTTCGGTAATAGGTTCGAAGCCCGCAAGTTCCTTGCCGTCCCCTTCGATCACAACGTTGTGGGGAATCGCCGAAGGATTGGTGAAATCGATCGTGACTTTGCCCGGCTTGGCGCTGAGGGCATTCTGGTCGAATTCGAGCGCCGTCGCCGAGGCGGCTAGCTGCAGCGTGGTCATAGCTTCGCCGCCGCCGCCCTGCGCGCCCTTGCCTTCCTGCGAGCCTTCGGTCGGGCCGACGGGTTCTTCCTGTTCGATCGAGCCTTCGGCTTCTTCTTCGGCTTCCTGTTCGCCTTCCTCGGATTCGCCGCCGAGGGCGCCGCCTTCATTCCCGTAGCCGCCCTCGCTCTCGGCTTCTTCGATCTCTTCTCCGGCCTTCTCGAGCTCAGCCGCCCGCGCCTCTTGCTCTTCGCCCGAATAACGGACAGCGAAGGTGGTGGCGCCGACGACGAAGACGGCGAACCAGAGAATGACCAGGGGCAGCGCTCGGCCGGGGAAGTCCTTCATTTTCAGCCCGACGAAGGTGACAACCAGGGCAGAGACGGCAAGGACGATGCCGCAGACGTAGAAGAGGGTCTCGTTATCCATATGCAGCGGCGATCCTATAGAGGTCGAGGCCGGGCTCGCCGTGAGGCGAAAGCGGTCTTAAGCCGCCCTCGCCTCGGTCTCAGCAGCGGGCACATCTGCCTCGGCCACCGGAGCAGCCTCGCCATCGATTTCAAGCGCGACGCGGATCTTGGTTTCGATCTCCTGCGCCAGCTCCGGGTTGTCGATCAGGAACTGTTTGGCGTTGTTGCGCCCCTGTCCGAGCCTGGTTTCGCCGTAGGAGAAGAAGGAGCCGGACTTCTGCACCAGGTCCTGTTCGATCCCGAAGTCGAGCAGACCACCCTCGCGGGAGATTCCGACTCCGTACTCGATCTCGAACTCGGCCTGGCGGAAGGGCGCGGCGACCTTGTTCTTGACCACTTTGACCCGGACCCGGTTACCGACCGCCTCGGTCCCTTCCTTCAGGGTCTCGATCCGGCGGATGTCGAGGCGCTGCGAGGCGTAGAACTTGAGCGCCCGGCCGCCCGGCTGGGTCTCCGGCGAACCGAACTGGACGCCGATCTTTTCGCGAATCTGGTTGGTGAAGAGGCAGACCGTTTTCGTCCGACTGAGACTCCCCGCGAGTTTCCGCAGCGCCTGCGACATCAGCCGCGCCTGCAGACCGACCGTGGTGTCGCCGATCTGTCCGTCGAGCTCGGCTTTCGGCGTCAGCGCCGCCACCGAGTCGATCGCGACCACGTCGACTGCCGCCGAGGCGATCAGCCGGTCGGCGATCTGCAATGCCTGCTCGCCGTAATCCGGCTGCGAGACCAGCAGCTCGTCGGTGTCGACGCCGATCGCCCGCGCGTAGACGGGGTCGATCGCGTGCTCGGTGTCGATGAAGGCACAGACGCCGCCCAGCGCCTGAGCCTGGGCGATGATGTGGTTGATGAGCGTCGTCTTACCCGAGGACTCAGGGCCGAAGATCTCGACGATCCGCCCGCGCGGGACGCCGCCGATTCCCAGCGCCAGGTCGAGTGCCAGCGACCCGGTTGGAATCGCATCCACCTTTACCGTGCCTTTGTCCCCCAGGCGCATCAGGGAACCCTGGCCGAAGTCGCGCTCGATCTGCGTCACCGCGGCCTGCAGCGCCGCGTCTTTTGCTTTCGCTTCTTTCGCCGAAGCGTCTTTCAAGTTCACTTTCGCCATCTAGATCACCTCACTGCCGCCCCCTCCGGGCAGCTCGACTTGGGCCAGCGGCACGTAGTGCGCACCACTCGGCTGAAGGACAGAACGGTAAAGCGTCATCCGGACAGAAATCCGGGCCTCCTGCAGCCCTCGGGGCAACGGCCCCGGGGGCTCTGAGACGACCGCCGGCCGCCTCGGTCCCCGCGTCTCGGGACGGACCCGAGCCACGGTCACATGCGGCCAGAACGACCGCTTCTCGGGTTCGTAGAAGCCACCTTCGACAAGTCTTTCCTCAAGTCTCGCCTGCAGCGACTCGGCGCCGGGCGAGATCACCGGCAGCGCGTAAAGCCGCGCCCGCCCACGGGGCGGTCGCGGCTCTGGATCCCGCAGCTCCACCCATGGCGCCGGACCGGCGCTCTCTCGCACCGCCTCGGCAATCCGCTCGACCTCTTTCTCCGGGCGGTAGCCGAGGAAGGCGAGCGTGATGTGGAGCGAGTCCGGTGCTACAGGCCGCAGCGCCGGATCGACCAGCTCCTCCCGCCCCCACCTCATGACTCCCTCCCGAAGATCCTCCGGCAGGTCGAGGGCGACGAATAGGCGCGCCCGCGGACTCTTCGATCGCTCCTTGCTCACGCCGGCCACGCTACGCGGCAGGGACGCACGAAACAACGCCCTACTGCAACTTTTCGGCTACGACTTCGTGCCGTCTCCGTCACCGAGCAGCATTCGCAGCAGGTGCATCCCGACCAGGGCTGAGCGTTCGCGGATGTCGGGACGCCCGCCGGGGATAATCGGATCGCGGGCGATAGCCGTGCCGTCGGCGAGGCGGGCGTTGAAGCAGACGTAGCCGACCGGCTTCTCCTCGCTGCCCCCACCGGGCCCGGCGACTCCGGTGATCGAGACAGCGACATCGGCATCCAAGCGCTCCAGCGCCCCGATCGCCATCGCCTCCGCCACCTCGGGCGAGACCGCGCCCTTGGCCTCGATCAGCTCCGGATCGACGCCCAGGAGCTCCGCCTTCGCCTCGTTCTCATAGGCGACGATCCCGCCGGCAAAGTACTCCGAGGCCCCGGCTAGATCGGTGACCCGCGCCGCCAGCAAGCCGCCGCTGCAGGACTCGGCCAGCCCCAGCCGGTGGCCGAGCAGCAGCGTCGCCACCTGGGCGTCGATCGTCTCACCGTCGACGCTGAAGGTCTCGTGCCGGTGTCGCCGCACCAGTCCGTCACGCACCGCTTCGGCAACGGCGGCCTCCTCGTCGCGGTAGCGAACGTCGATCTCGATCTCCCCTCGGCGCAGGCAAGTCGTCACCTCGACGCGCTCGAGCTCGACTCCGTCGCCCTCCATCTCCCGCAGGCTCTTGGCGATTTCGGACTCGGGCACGCCGAACATCCGCATCGTGTAGCTGCGCAGCGGCGTCGCCCGCTTCAGCACCTCCCCCACCGCCGGCGTCTTAATCGCCGCCTCCCACATCGGCTGCAGCTCCCGTGGCGGGCCGGGGAGGACGACGACAACTCGCTCTTTGTCCGGCACCACCAGTCCCGGAGCCGTCCCTACTGGATCGAGTGGCGTCGCCCCTTCGGGAACCATCGCCTGCTTGCGGTTCGCCTCCTGCAGGGCCTCCTCGTCGAGCCGGAAGCGCTGGGCGAAGCCGGCGAGGATCTCGGCGATCTTCGCCTCCATCGCCTCGTCCAAGGCCATCGGCCGTCCGGCGACGCGGGCGACGATCTCGGCCGTGAGGTCGTCGGCCGTCGGCCCCAGGCCACCGCTGGTGACGATCAGGTCCATCCCCTCGCCGGCAAGGAATCGCAGCGCCGCCTCCAGGTCCTCGGGCCGGTCGCCGACGACGATGATGTGCGCCGCCTCGACCCCATGCTCGGCGAGGCGCTCGGACAGCCAAGGCCCGTTGGCGTCCGAGATCCGCCCGGTGAGCACCTCGGTGCCGGTGACGACGATGCCGGCGCGGATCACGTGCAGGTCGGCCGATCGCCTTCGGGCAGTTCGCGGACGGAGCCGTCAGAGCCCACGGCAAACCCGATCGGGCTCGCCGATTCCGGAAGCTCCTGCTCTTTGCCGTCCACCATCATCGTCACCGCACCATTACCCAGCGCGAGAGTGAAGCTACCGGACCGGAACGGCCCCTCGGTTTCGCCCGCGGCGAGTATGCGCCCGTCAACCAGCGGCTTATTCCGCCCGCCCACCAGGCAGACCCAAACTTCTTCGGTGGCGACGAGCTTCAAGGCGTGGCCCTGGGTTGGCGCTGCCTGGTGCTTCGCCTGCTTCGATCCCTTCGAAGCTGGGGCCTTGGCTCGCGCCTTCTTCGTCCCTCCCCCGGTCGGACTTTCGTCGCTGCCTCCGGTCGAGAGGCCGATCGCCAGCAGTGCGGCAACTACCAAGGCGATGACTAAACCGGCCACGAGCCGCGGTGGCACGTTCTTGTGCCTACCGGGGCGCCGGCGTGCGACCGGGCGCGGCCGCGGATCGACTCGCGGCAGGCGATCTCCGGGGCGAGCCGCACCGCGACCCCGCCGCTGTTCCTCCGCCAGTCGCTCACCGTCGAGCCCGAGAAACCGGCCGTAGGTGCGGATGAAGGCGCGAGTGTAGGTGTCGCCGGGGAGCTGGTCCCATTCCTCGTTCTCCAGCGCCTGCAGATAGCGCGGGCGGATCTTCGTCGCCGCCTCGACCTCGGCAAGACTGAGCTTGCGCCGGGTGCGCGCCTCGCGCAGCTTGCTGCCTACCGAGCCGTCCACATACCCATTCTGCGGCCCGGAGGGCGAAGACGCAAAGTGCGGAGTTCTACGCGTCGACGTCGGAGTCGACCGCGACCGGCTCCGGCTCGGCATCGCCGCTGCTCAGAACCCGCCCCAGGTCAGCCTGGGTGATCAGCACCTGGCGCGGTTTCGAGCCCTCGTAGCCGGAGATGACGCCGCGGCGCTCGAGCATGTCGATCAGGCGGCCCGCACGGGTGTAACCGACCCGCAGACGCCGCTGGACCATCGAGACCGAAGCGGTCTCGGTCTGCACGACGAGCCGGATCGCCTCGTCAAGGAGGTCATCGCTGTCGGGATCGAAGTCGTCGTCGCGTCCCTCCCCCTCGGCCTCTTGCGGCGTCTCCAGCAGCTCCTCCTCGAAGTCGGGTTCGCCCTGCTTGGCCCAGTGCTTGGTGATCCGGGCGATCTCGTCCTCGGTGACGAAGGCGCCTTGGACGCGGGAGAGCTTCGAGGTGCCGGCGCCGCGGAAGAGCATGTCGCCCTGACCGAGCAGGGTCTCGGCGCCGCCCTGGTCGAGGATCACCCGGGAGTCGGTCTGGGAGGACACCGCGAAGGCGATCCGCGAGGGGATGTTGACCTTGATCGTGCCGGTGATGATGTCGGTCGAGGGGCGCTGGGTCGCCAGCACCAGGTGGATCCCGGTGGCGCGCGACTTCTGGGCGAGGCGGATGATCGAGTCCTCGACTTCGGCCGGGGCGACCATCATCAGGTCCGCGAGCTCGTCGATCACGCAGAGGATGTGCGGCAACGGCGCGATTCCCTGCTTGCGCCGGGTGCGGTTGAGTTCCTCGAGGTTGCGGGCGCGAGCCTCGCTCATGATCCCGTAGCGGCTCTCCATCTCACCGATCAGGTTGGAGAGGACGTTGGCGGCGAGGCGCGGCGAGGTGACCACCGGCGTCAGCAGGTGCGGGACGTTCTCGTAGTGGTTGAGCTCGACTTGCTTGGGGTCGACCAGGACCAGGCGCACTTCGTTCGGTGAGGCCTGCATCAGGATCGAAGAGAGGATCGCGTTGACGCAGCCGCTCTTGCCCGAGCCGGTGGTGCCGGCGACGAGGACGTGCGGCATCTTCGCGATGTCGGTCCAGACGGCGTTGCCGTCGATCCCCTTGCCGAGCCAGGCGACCAGCGGCGAAGTCTTCTCCGGGCGGCCGGCGTAGATGTCGCCGAGACGGACCATGCGTCGGCGGGCATTCGGCACCTCGACCCCGACCGCCTGCTTACCGGGAATCGGCGCCAGGATGCGGATGTCGGTCGAGGCGAGCGCGTAGGCGATGTCGTTGGCGAGCTCGGTGACTTTCTTGACTTTGGTTCCAGGCGCGAGCCGCAGCTCGAAGCGGGAGACGTGCGGCCCGCTGACGATGCCGACGATCTTCGCCTCGACGCCGAAATGGCCAAGGGTCTCCACCAGCTTGCGGCCGACGGCTTCGTGGTCGCGCGGATCGGGTCCCTTGTCCCCTTTGCCGCGTTCGAGCAGTTTCGAGGGCGGCGGGCGGTAGTCGATCTCTTCCGACATGGTCACGCCGCGTTTGCTGCCCATCGGCGTGAGACCGGCGTGGGCGCGGTCACCGGGGTCGACTACGGCGACGGCATCCTCGGATTCGTAGTTCTGCAGCTCGATCTGCGACTCGGCTTCGTCCTCCTCGTCGCTCGGGAGCACATGGGTCCCGGTCTCAGGCTCGGCATCGGCGTCGAAGATGCTGGAGTCGTCCTCCTCCTCGGCCAGGGCGAGGGTCGGTTCGAAGTCCTCGTCGTCCTCTGGATAGGAGCTCATGACGTCGGTAGGGCCGGCGAGGGTGGCGGCCTCGGCTCGCGCCTCGCGGTGCTGGCGCCAATCGGCATGGGTCCTGGCGACGGTGCGGGCCGCCGCGTCGCCGCCGGCGAAGGCGCCGCGAAAGAGGCCTCGGATCGAGCGGCCGATGCCCCGGGCCAGCGCCGATACCGAGGTGCCGGTGAGCAGCATCCCGCCGACCACCAGGAGGAGCACGGTGAAGATACGGGCGCCGACGGTGCCGAAGAGATAAGTGAGCGCGGTTTCGGCTCCGTAGCCGACCTTGCCTCCCTCCCAGCCGAAGAAGAGGACGAAGACCAGGTAGACGCCGAAGGCGACGAGGAAGAGGGCGATCAGGTCGAGGTGGCGCTGCTCCAGTCCGGCCGGCAGGCGCAATCCCGCGCCTTTGGCTTTCGGCTTCCGTTTGGATGCAGCTTTGCCTCGGCGGGCGGTGCCGCCGCGCTTCTTACGCACGAACATGGTGCCCCGTTCGACGTCGAGTCCCCCACCCCTGCCGGCTAAATTCGGCCTAAAACTCGCGTTGAGCGGCAAATTCGGCGGTTACCATCGCTTTGTGCTCTCCCAGGTGGACCAAGTCGGTGGTCGCGTGCTGATCGTCGAGGACGACGTCGACATCGCCGACGTGCTTCGGCGCTCGCTGCGCAATGAGGGCTACGAGGTGAAGACTTCCGCCGATGGAGTCGAAGCGCTCGACGTCGCAGCCGGCTTCGTCCCCGACGTGGTCGTGCTTGATCTTGGGCTCCCCGGCATGGACGGGGTCGAGGTATGCAGGCGGCTGCGCAGCGACGGCGACGTTCCGATTTTGATGCTGACCGCTCGCGCCGAGACCGAGGATCGGGTTACCGGCCTCGACAGCGGCGCCGACGACTACCTGGTCAAGCCCTTCGAGCGCAAGGAGCTGCTGGCGCGGATCCGGGCCCTGCTGCGACGCCGGCCGCCGCGCGGCGCTGCCTCGCTCGAGGTCGCCGATCTCGTCCTCAACCCCGACACCCGCGAGGTGCGCCGGGGCGAGCGGGAGATCGAGCTGACCAACCGCGAGTTCGAGCTGCTGGAGTTTCTGATGCGCAACGAGCGTCTGGTCGTCTCCCGCGAGCGTCTGCTCGACGAGGTCTGGGGTTATGACCCGATGGCGGCGACCAACACGATCGACGTCTTCATCTCCAACCTGCGCCGCAAGCTGGAGGAAGGCGGCGAGGGCCGCCTGCTGCACACCAAACGCGGCGCGGGCTACGTGCTCAAGGCCTAGGAGATGCTGCGCGCGCTTGCGGATCGCCTCGGCCCCTTCGTTCGACACCTGATGCATCCGCGGTCCTGGCCGGTGCGTTGGCGACTCGCGCTCGTCTCCTCCGGGCTGACCCTGGCGATCCTCCTCCTCTTCGGCGGTGCGATCGGCAAGATCGCCACGCAGCGAATTCGTGACGACTTCAACAACGAGGTGCGCAGCGCGGTCCAGATTCTCGCCAGCGAAACGAAGATCGAATACAGCCTGCTCGGCGAAGGCCACATCTCCCGCGGCCCTCAGCTCGACACCTTCGCCCTGCCGGACGATGCCTCCGTCCGCGTCTACGACGTCCGCGGCAATCTGATCGGGTTCAACGAAGACTCGATCCCGATGGGCCCTCCCACCCTGGGCGTCAAGGACTTCGGTGGGATGCGCGTGGCCACCGAGCGGATCAAGGGCGAAAGCGGTGAACCCCTCGGTGCCGTCCAGTACGGGCGCAGCCTGCACCACGTCGAAGAGACCGTCGACCGGGTTTGGTTGCTGATCGCCGCCGGCATCCTCGGCGGCACCTTGCTGGCGGTTTTCGCCGGCGTCGCAATCGCCGGGCGGGCGATGCGGCCGATCGCCTCGCTGACGGCGACCGCTCGCGAGATCGCCGCCACCCGCGACCCCTCCCAGCGGATGCCGGAGCCGAAGGCCGAGGACGAGGTCGGGGAGCTTGCGCGGACCCTCGAGGAGATGCTGCGTTCACTCGATGCCGCTAGAGCCGAACGCGAGGGGGTGATGCAGAAGCAGCGGGAGTTCGTCGCCGACGCCTCCCATGAGCTGCGGACGCCGCTGACCAGCGTTCTCGCCAACCTCGAGCTCCTCCAGGCGTCTCTGCGGGCCGGCGGCGAGGCCGAGGATCGCGAGATCGTCGACTCCGCCCTGCGCTCCTCGAAACGGATGGGCCGCCTCATCGCCGACCTGCTGCTCCTCGCCCGCGCCGACGCCGGCCGGCTCGACAAGCACCAGCGGGTGGATCTGGCGGAGATCGCCGGCGACGCCGCCGCCGAGGCAGCGCCCCTGATGGGCGCTCGCGAGCTGGTGATCGAAAACGACCGACCTCTGCGGGTCGAAGGCAGCCGCGACGAGCTGCACCGGATGGTCCTCAACCTGCTCGACAACGCGATCCGCCATACCCCTGCTGGCTCGCGGGTCGAGTTGACCCTTCGTGAAGACGGCAGCTACGCGGTGGTAGAAGTAGCCGACGAAGGCCCCGGTATCCCCAAGAGCGCACGGGACCAGATCTTCGATCGATTCGTCCGCGGCCTCGGCCCCGCCGACACTGCTCGCGGCACCGGCACCGGCCTCGGCCTCTCGATCGTCAACGCCGTCGCCGCCTCACACGGCGGCTCCGTCGAAGTCGCCGAGTCGAGCTCCGGCGGCGCCCTCTTCGTCGCCCGCGTTCCCCTCGCCGAGGAGACCGGCCGTCACGCCACCAAACCTTTAGAGGCGCTTTAGAGCCCGCTTCTAGATTTCATCGCGGACGAGACACACAAGCCCGCCGAGGTTTCTCCCCAGAAACTGCCTCGGCGGGCGTTTTCGTGGTTGTGGCACAAAAAAGCGCCCGTCGATCGACGGGCGCTTGTCTTTCACTCGCTAATTAGGTTCAAAGTTGTTCGCGAAGTATGGCGCCGTTTCCGAAGTACGTCGTACCTTCCAGGATGGCCGTATTCGTACCAGCCGGAGAGGGAACGCCCACGATCGAATTAACAAACGGGTCTACAGCCCACGAGAAGAGGATCCCCCCGCAGCCGTTTGCGCCCGGTGCCGAGAAAGCGTTGTCAACCAAGCGATTGTTTTTGAGAGCAGTCATTCCAAACGCAGGTTCCACTACTTCCCCGGTGCTACCGGTAATGGGTCCGTTCGGTGCCGGAGGTGAGGTGCTTCCCGTAGTGAGATTTAGATTGATTGGACTCGAATTCGACCCAATGTAGCAGTTGCTTCCGAGGAAGGGGTTGCTCAATTTGACCTTGACCGGAAGGACGAAGACAGCACCTTCACCCGACACGGCGTTCAATAGATTGACTTTAACCCCTGAAGCGGGACCCGCCAGTTCGACCGTCGCCGTGACGCCGGTGAATCCATTGTTGATCGTTTCATTGAAGAGATCCTTCAAGAGCTGAGGCCACCAATTGGGAGCCTGAACGCCTAGAAGTCCCCCGGGTACCGGCTGCGGAGCCTTCGAGAGCGTGTTCCCATCCGTTGCTGCAAAGAGAGTAAGAGGTTTAAAGGGATTTTCTTCGGTATTCCCGAGGCCGCCCTGCAAAACGACGAGATTTTTCAGTGGAACGGTCTTTTTCCCCATCGTGAAAGAGCCACCTGAGGTTTCCGCGTAAATGCAGTACTGCACTGCGGAATTGCTAAGCGGGCATTTCGAAAAACGAGCGTATTCACCGGTTAGAGCCGCCGAAGCCGAACTCGGCACAAGCATCACAGCGGCCAGAGTCGCGGCTAGGAGTAGCCTTTTCATTGACTGGTCCTTTCCAAATTGATGACTACTGGACAGGTCGCCCAGCAGTGGAATTCCCTGTTCCTAATCAGGTGGTTCCTACCAGAGAGAAAAACCTGAGTCACCCTGTTCAGGGCTACATCACGGGAAACTTCGCGCCATACCCACGGAAATGCGCAAAGCGGATGTTCAAGCGCGCATTTTCGCGCGTGCCTCTTCGCTGGCGTAGCCGGTTAAACCTCGATCACCACAGGGAGCACCATCGGCCGGCGGCGCAGGCGCTGCCAGACGAATTTGCCGATCGCGTCGTGCAGGTCCTCCTCGACCAGGTGGTTCTCCCGATGGCCCGCTTTGGCCGCGTCGTCGAGCTGGTCTTCGACCAGGTCCTTGAGGTCTTCGACCAGGCCGTCGGCCTCCTCAAGGAAGGCGACGCCGCGAAAGATCACCTCGGGGTCGGCGACGATGCTGCCGTCGTCGCTGGAGATCGTGGCGACGACGATGAAGATGCCGTCGGCTGAGATCTCGCGGCGGTCGCGCAGGGCCGCGTCGTCGGGCTCGCCGATGTTGACTCCGTCGACGTAGATGACCCCGGCGTGGATGTCCTCGCCGAAGCCGGCCCCGCTCTCGTCGACTTCCAGCGGCAGTCCGTTGCGACCCTCGAAGACGTTCTCGCGATCGATCCCGACCGCCTCGGCCAGCTCGGCGTGTAACCGCAGCCGCTTGTGGTCGCCGTGCACCGGCATCACGAAGCGCGGTTTGGTCAGGTTCAGCATCAGCTTCAGCTCCTCCTGCCAGCCGTGGCCGGAGGCGTGGATCGGCGCGTCTTTGGCGGTGATCACGGTGGCGCCGATCTCGTAGATGCGGTCGATCGTCTCGTTGACGGCGCGCTCGTTGCCGGGCACTGGCGTCGCCGAGAAGACGACCGTGTCGCCGGAGTGCAGCTGCACGTCGCGGTGGTCGTTGTTGGCCATCCGCCGCAGCGCCGAGAGCGGCTCGCCCTGGCTACCGGTAGAGATGACGACGACCTTCTCGTCCGGAAAGTCCCCGATCTCCCGCGGCTGGATGAAGATCCCCTGGGGCGCGTTGGCGATCCCCAGATTCGATGCGATGTTGAAGTTCTTCCGCATCGAGCGCCCGACCAGCGCGACCCTGCGGTCGAGCCGGACGGCGGCATCGATCACCTGCTGCACGCGGTGGATGTTGGAAGCGAAGGAGGTGACGATGATCCGGCCCTTGCAGCGCGAGAACTGCTCCAGCAGCGCCGGCCCCACCGCCGACTCCGAAGGCGCGACGCCAGGGCGATCGGCGTTGGTCGAATCGCCGCAAAGCAGGGTCAGCCCTTCTTCGCCGAGCCGGGCCAGGCGAGAGACGTCCGCCGGCCTGCCGTCGACCGGGGTTTGGTCGAACTTGTAGTCGCCGGTCATCAGCACCGAGCCCGCATCGGTGCTGAGCAGCACCGCCCGCATGTCGGGAATCGAATGGGCCAGGTGGATCAGCTCGAGGCCGAAGGGACCGACCTGGACTTTCTCGCCCGGAGGTAACTCCTGCAGCGGCGTCTTTTCCCCCAGCTTGTGCTCGTCGAGCTTGGAGCGCACCATCCCGATCGTCAACAGCCCGCCGTACACGACCGGCGGGATCCCGACCTCCTTGAGGACGTAGGGCAGTGCCCCGACGTGGTCCTCGTGGCCGTGGGTGAGGACGATCGCCTCGATGTCGTCGGCGCGCTCGCGCAGGTAGGAGAAGTCGGGGAGCACGAGGTCGATCCCGTGCATCTCGGCGGTCGGGAACATCAGCCCGGTGTCGACGACGACGATCCGGCCGTCGTACTCGACGACGGTCATGTTCTTGCCGATCTCGCCGAGGCCGCCCAGGGGCAGCACTCGAAGTTTGCTTGGCACTTGGTTACTCACTCTTTCTGTAGGAAGTTTCTAGCTGGCGACGGCGACGCCGGCGGCGTCGAGCCCGGCCTTGATGGCGGCTCGCTGCTCGGCGTCGGCGGATACCAGCGGAAGTCTCAGTCGATCCGCGCAGAGGCCCAACATCTCCAGGGCCGCCTTCAGCGGAATCGGGTTGGTCGTGACGGAGGTCGCCTCATAGACGGGGGTGATTTCGGCGTCGATCTGGCGCGCTCGCTCGAGATCGCCGCTCTGGGTGGCATCCCACATCTCCCGCATGCGGTCGCCGACGATGTGGGAGGCGACGCAGATCCCGCCCCCGCCGCCGAACTCGAGCACGCGCAAGAAGGTGTTGTCGTTGCCGGCCAGCACCGTCAGGCCCTCGATCGGCCCCAGCTCCTCGTCGTTGGCCTGCTTCACCGCGACGATGTTGTCGATCTGGCCGATCTCGGCGATCAGCGGCGGATCGGCGTTGACGATTACCCGCGCGGGGATGTTGTACATCACCATCGGCAGATCGGGGACCGCCGCGGCGACGGTCTCGAAGTGGGCACGGATGCCCGCTGGAGTGGGCTTGTTGTAGTACGGGACGACGACAAGGGAAGCGTCGGCGCCCGCGTCGGCCGCCTTTTTGGTCAGTTCGCAGGAGTGGCGGGTGTCGTTGGTGCCGGTCCCGCAGACCAGCAGCACCTCATCCCCCACCTCGGCCCGAATCGAGCGCAGCAGCTCGATCTCCTCCTCGTCGGTCAGGGTCGGGCACTCGCCGGTCGAGCCGGCGATCACCAGCCCGTGTGAGCCGTGCTCGAGCAGGTGCGCCGCCAGGCGCCGAGCGGCATCGTGATCGACCGCCCCGCTCTCTTCAAACGGGGTCGCAATCGCGGTCAGAAGTCCGCCTATCTCCTTCATCTGGGCTCCTTCATCGCTCCCAGCCTAAAGCAACTTCTCAAGCCCGACGGTGAAGCGGTCGGGGAGGTCCGCGACCTTGCGGCAAGCGAGGATGACGCCGGGCATGAAGGAGCTGCGGTCGATCGAGTCGTGGCGGATCGCGAGGGTCTGGCCGACGCCACCGAAGATCACTTCCTGGTGGGCGACCAGGCCCGGCAGGCGGACCGAATGGATCGGCTGGTGGACGTTGCCGCCGGCCGCGTCGATCAGCTCCTCGGTCCGCTTTGCCGTCCCCGAGGGAGCGTCGAGCTTGCGGTCGTGATGGAGCTCGACGATCTCGCACTCGGGCATGTGCCGGGCGATCGTCTGCGAGACCTCCATCAGCAGCACCGCCCCGATCGCGAAGTTCGGGGCGACGAAGCAGTTGGCCTGCGAGGCCTCGGCGGCGGCACGGGCCGCGTCGAGGTCGAAGCCGGTGGTGCCGACGACAGTGTGGACGCCCGCCGCGAGACAAGCCTTGACGTTCGCCAGGGCGGTGTCTGGAACCGTGAAGTCAACGACGACGTCGGCATCGGGCAGGACCTCGGCTAACTCCGTCCCCAGCGCTGGATCGGCGCGGCCGGTCAGCTCCAGGCCTTCTGCCTCCTCGACCGCTTGGCAGACGGTGGCGCCCATTTTTCCGGCCGCCCCCGCGACCGCGACCCGGGTCACGCTGCTACCAGGGCCTCGCTGACGGGTGCAAGCGCCTGGCGGAAGCGGTCCTCGTCGGCGCCGACGCAGGCGGCCGACAGGCGCTCGGCACCGTAGAGCTCTGCCGCGAGCTCGCTCAGATCGTCGACCCGGATCGCGTCGACTTTGGCCAGCATCTCGTCGAGGCTTTCGATTGGCAGCCCGAACAGGGTCGCGCGGGAGATTCGCGTCATCCGCGCCGCGGTCGACTCCGACGAGAGGACCAGCCGCCCCTTGACGCTCTCCTTGGCCCGCGTCAGCTCCTCCTCGGAGACCGGCTCGGATCGCAGTCGCGCCATCTCCGCGCCGATGATCGCGCAGGCCTCCTCGACGTTGTCCTCGCGGGTGCCGACGTAGGTGGCGACCATGCCCTGGTCGGTGAACTGCTCGTTGTAGGAGCCGACCGAGTAGGCGAGGCCGCGCTTCTCACGCACCTCGCGGAAGAGCCGGGACGACGTCGAGCCGCCGAAGATCGCGTCGAGCACCGCCAGCGGGAATCGTCGCTGATCGTCGCGGCGCAGCCCCGGCGCCCCGAAACAGATGTGGTACTGCTCGGTCTCCTTGGAGAGGAAGCAGAGCCGCGGAGCCTGCTCGATCGAGCTCTCAGCCGGCCCTCCCCCACCCTCGCTGGGCGGCTGGACCAGCCGCTGCGCCAGCTCGACGATGCGGTCGTGGTCGAGGTGGCCGGCCGCGCCGACGACGATCTGCGGCCCCGTGTAATGGCTGCTGCGGTAGCTCTCGATGTCGGGCACCGGCACCGAGGCGATCACCTCGGGCTCGCCGAGGACGCGGCGGCCGAGCGGATGGTCGCCGAAGACGGCCTCGGCGAGGACGTCGTGGACGCGGTCCTGCGGCTCGTCGTCGTACATCGCGATCTCCTCCAGCACCACCTGGCGCTCGGAGTCGATGTCCGGGTAGGTCGGCGCCAGCAGCATCTCCGCCAGCAGGTCGAAGACCGCCTCGAGGTGCTCGTCGAGGAAGCGGGCGTGCAGGTGCGTGGTCTCCTTGCCGGTGGCGGCGTTGACCGAGGCCCCCAGCCCGTCGAAGCGCTCGGAGATCTCAATCGCCGAGTAACGCGCGGTCCCCTTGAACAGCAGGTGCTCGAGGAAGTGCGAGACCCCGGCCTGCGCCGGGGTCTCGTTCCTGGATCCGGTGCGGACCCAAAGCCCGAGCGCCACGGACCGGACCGAGGGGACCTCCTCGGTCACGACCCGGACGCCCGAGTCCAGGGTGGTGAGCTTCGCGCCCAAGCTAGCCGCGCCGCTCGCGTTCACGGCCGCCCCGGCCGCCACGCTCCCGGTCACGCCCACCGCGTCCGCCACGGTCGCCGCCGTTGCGCCGGCCGCCGTCACCGGAGCCGACCGAAGCCAGTTCCTCGGGCGATTTGCCGGCGATCGAGGGGTCGTCGGTGAGGCGCAGGCCGATCCGGCCGCGCTCCTTGTCGACCTCGACCACGGTGACGTCGATCTCCTCGCCGGCGGTGAGGACGTCATCGACGGAGTCGACCCGCTCTCCCGGTTTCACGTTGGAGATGTGGAGCAGGCCATCGGTGCCCTTGACCAGCTCGACGAAGGCGCCGAAGGTGGTCGTCTTGACGACTTTGGCCGAGTCGTAGCGATCGCCGATTTCGGCCTCCTTGGTCATCGAGTTGATGCGGGAGACGGCACCGTCGACGAGGTCGCCGGTCGGCGCGTAGATCCGCACCGTGCCGTCGTCCTCGACGTCGATCTCGGCCTCGAACTCCTCGCAGAGGGCGCGGATCGTTTCGCCGCCTTTGCCGATGACCGCCCCGATCTTCTCCGGGTCGATCTTGATCGACTCAATCGCCGGCGCGTGCTGGGAGAGCTTCTCCCGCGGTCCGTCGATCGCTTCGGCCATCTTGCCGAGGATGAACTGGCGGCCCTTGAGGGCCTGCTCCAGCGCGTCCTCGAGGATTTCGAAGGTGACGCCGGTGATCTTGATGTCCATCTGCAGGGCGGTGATCCCGTCCTTGGTGCCGGCGACCTTGAAGTCCATGTCGCCGAGGTGGTCCTCGACGCCGGCGATATCGGTGAGGACGATGTAGTCGTCGCCCTCCTTGATCAGCCCCATCGCCACACCGGCGACAGGAGCGGTGACCGGGACGCCGGCGGCCTGCAGCGCCATCGAGGAGGCGCAGACGGAGCCCATCGACGAGGAGCCGTTGGACTCGAGCGTCTCGGAGACCGCGCGGATCACGTACGGGAACGACTCTTCGTCGGGGATCGTCGCCACCAGGGCGCGCTCGGCGAGGGCACCGTGGCCGATGTCGCGGCGCTTCGGGCCGCGCATGAAGCCCGCCTCCCCGACCGAGAAGGGCGGGAAGTTGTAGTGGTGGAAGAACCGTTTGGTCGTCTGCAGCCCGAGGGTGTCGAGACGCATGTCCATCCGCGTCGTCCCGAGGGCCACGTTGGAGAGGATCTGGGTCTCGCCGCGGGTGAACAGAGCCGAGCCGTGGACGCGCGGGGAGATGTCCACCTCGCACTCGATCGGCCGGATCTCGTCCTGGGCGCGACCGTCGGGGCGCTTCTTTTCGACCGCGATCGCCTTGCGGATCGTGTCCTTCTCGATCGAGGCGAAGGCGGCCTTGACCTCAGCCACGCGCTCCTGGTCGACCTCGCCTTCCTCGTGGGCGGCGGCGTAGTGGCCGACGACCTCGTCCTTGACTTTGTCGATCGCCTCGTAGCGCTCGAGCTTGCCCTCGGTGGCGATCGCGTCGACCAGCGCCTGGCCGTGCGAGGAGCGGATCTGGTCGAGGAGGGAAGCGTCGAGCTCCGGCTCCTCGTGCGGGATCTTCTCTTTGCCGGCCTTCTGCTGCAGTTCCTCCATCGTCGCGCAGAGCTTCTTGATCTCGCCGTGGGCGATGTCCAGCGCGTCGAGGATCTCGGCCTCGGTGACGCCGTCGGCGCCGGCCTCGACCATCAGGATCGCCTCGTCGGTGCCGGCGACGATCAGGTCGAGTTCCAGCTCCTCGTGGCGGTCCTCAGGCGGGTTGATGACGAAGTCGCCCTCGAGCTTGCCGATCCGCACGGCGCCGACGTGGGCGGCGACCGGGACCGGCGAGATCGCCAGCGCCGCGGAGGCGCCGTTCATCGCCAAGATGTCGTAGGGGTGCTCGTGGTCAACCGACAGCGGCATCGCGACCAGCTGCGTCTCCCAGTGCCAACCCTTGGGGAAGAGCGGGCGGATCGGACGGTCGATCATCCGTGCGGTCAGCGTCGCCTTCTCGCCGGATTTGCCCTCGCGACGGAAGAACGAGCCCGGGATCTTGCCCGCGGCGTACATCCGCTCCTCGACGTCAACGGTGAGGGGAAGAAAGTCCACATCGCGCAGGCTGCCAACGGTGGCGGTGCAGAGGACCATGGTGTCGCCGGCCTGGACTACGACGGCGCCTCCCGCCTGCTTCGCGAGTTTGCCGGTCTCAAAGGAAATCTGGCTCTCGCCGATATCCGCAGAGACGCGGGTAACGTCAAACATGCTCATTTAGTTGTTACCTCCGGCCGCCCGGTTGGCGGCCCATTTGCGTTCAGAACTCTCGTTCTCTAACTGCCGTAAGGGTACAGGCATCGAAAACGGCCGGGGTGGAGACCACCCCCGCGCGGATCCCCGACTGGAAATCGCGGCGGACCCGGGACTCGACCTCCCGCGAGCGGCGATCGACCTCGAAGCGCTCTAAATCGAGGCCCAGCTCCTCCACCCGCTGCCAGAGGTGAGGGTCGTCGACTCGCGCCCGGTCGGCGTAGAGCGAATCGACCATCGCGAAGAAGCGACCCTGGCGTCCGGAGGCCTCAGCGGCGGCGTGCAGAGCCGGCGAGCGCGGATGCTTGCTGGCGACGGGGAAGTGGCGGAAGACGAGGCGGCCGGGGCGCTCGCGCAGCCGCGGCCAATCGGCGGCGCAGTGCGGGCAGGCGAGATCGGCGTAGACGACGCTGCCCGCCCCCTCGCCGCACTGATGGTCGTCGGGCCCGACGGGCGGGATCGAGGCGCTGGTGAGGTCAGGCAATCGCGTCGAAGATCAGGTTCGCGCCGGGGATTACGCCCGGGTTCTCCGCTTCATGCGTCCAGGCGACCTTGCCGTCCTCGTCGACGAGGATCAGCGTGCGGTTGGCGAAGCCGAACTGCTCCAGGTAAGAGCCGTAGGCGCTGGACACCTCGCCCTTCGGGTGGAAGTCGGCGAGCAACGTCGTATCGATCCCCAGCTTCTCCTGGAAAGCCTTATGGGCGTAGAAGCTGTCGACGCTGATGCCGACCAGCTCGACCCCTTGCTCGCTGATCTGCGGCTTGACCTCCTGGTAGATCGAGAGCTGATCGCCGCAGACGGGGCTGAAGTCGCCCGGATAGAAGATCAGGAGGACCTTGCGGCCCTTGAAATCCGACAGGGAGACCTTTTCCCCATCCTGGTCGCGGAGGGTGAAGTCGGGGGCTTGCTCCCCGACCGCGATCATCGACGCAGGCCGAGCTCTTTGACCAGCGCGCGGTAGCGCTCGAGATCGGTCTGTTCGAGGTAGCGCAGCATGCGGCGGCGCTTCCCGACGAGCATCAGCAGGCCGCGGCGCGAGTGATGGTCCTTCGCGTGCGTGCGCAGGTGCTCGGTGAGCTCGTTGATCCGCTCGGTCAGCAGCGCGACCTGGACCTCGGCCGAGCCGGTGTCCCCGTCGCCGCGACCGAACTTGCCGATCAGCTCACTCTTTTTCTCTTTGGTCAGGCTCATCTCGTAAAAAGCGCCGCACTCAGGTGCGACGGCCGCTGCAAGCTAGCACAGGAGACACGTAGGACTGAGGTCTGCCGGTACAGGGGACAGACAGGACCCTGCTCGTCAACTCCCTCGTCAGTTAGGCGCTCGTGAAACTGGCGCAGGCGCGCTTGGCGTCCTCGACGTCGCGGTGCATCTGGGCGATCAGCTCGTCGATGTCGTTGTACGCGCGCTCGCCGCGGAGGCGCTCGACGAAGGCGACGCGGAGGGTCCGGCCGTAGAGGTCCTCTTCGCGGTCGATCAGGTAGGTCTCGATCAGGACTCCCCGCCCGCTCTCGAAACTCGGTCGGACGCCGACGTTGACGGCGGCGGGCACGCCGTCGGCGAAGGCGGCGTAGACGCCGTGGCCGGGATAGGCATAGCGGTCGTCGGGAACGATGTTGGCGGTCGGAAAGCCGAGCTCGCGGCCGCGCTGGTCGCCGGTCACCACTTCCCCCTCGACCATGAAGGGGGCGCCGAGGCAGCGGCGGGCGGCCTCCATCTCGCCGGCGGCGACGAGGGCGCGGATCCGGGTCGAGGAGACGGTTTCGCCGTCGACTTCGACCAGCGGCACCACCCGGGTGTGGAACTCGGGACGGCTTTCCAGCATCGCCGGGTCGCCTTTGGCTTTGGCGCCGAAGCGGAAGTTCTCGCCGACCGAGACCTGCTTGGCGTCGAGCTTCTCCAGCAGCACGTGCTCGATGAAGTCCTCGGCGCTGTGGTGGGCGAAATCCTCGTCGAAGGGGATTACCACCAGCTCCTCGACCCCGAGGCCGTCGATCACGTCGCGCTTGACCCCGAAGGGCATGATCAGTTTGGGAGTTGCGGCGGGGTGCAGGACTTCAAGCGGGTGCGGGTCGAAGGTGAGGACGGTGTCGGCGCCCTCGATCACCGCCTGGTGGCCGAGGTGGACGCCGTCGAAGGTGCCGATCGCGACGTTGCGCGGACGCGGCTCGGCTTCGGGCAGCGGCGTCACCTTGATGCTCATCGCAGCGCCTCCGCAACCGCCGGGACCAGCTCGGCCACCCGCTCGGCGGGCACCTCTTCGCCGGCGTTCTCGACCGCGAACGGGCCGATGGCGGTCCGCCGCAGCTCCTCGCAGTAGGCGTCATCGAGCGTCTCGACCAGGGTGCGTACGTAGGTCCCAGCCGAGCATTCGATCTCGTAGTGGGCGCGTTCCCCGTCCCCGGAGAGCAGCTCGGCCCGGTGGACCTCGACGTCGCGCATGGGCGTCTCCACGACCTCGCCGCGGTGGGCCTTCTTGTAGAGCCTCTCCCCTCCCACTCGCACCGCTGAGGTCATCGGCACCCGCTGGCGGACCGTGCCGGTCGGCAGCTCCAGCGACTCCGGCATCCGCCCGGTCTCGCTCAGCTCGCCGTCCGGATCGCCGGTCGAGGAGTGCCAGCCGAGCCGCGCGGTCGCCAGGTAAGTCTTCGGCAGGCCGACGAGGAAGCGCTGCAGGCGGGTGGCGCGGCCGAGCAGGATCAGCAGCAGGCCGGTGGCGAAGGGGTCGAGGGTGCCGGCGTGCCCGGCTTTCACCCGGCGCTCGCGGCGGACCATGGCGACGACGTCGTGCGAGGTCACTCCCGCCGGCTTGTCGAAGAGCAGAACGGTCCCGGCCTCGACGCTCATCCTCAGCCTTCGAGCTGGGCGGAGACCTCGGCGGTGAGGAACTCGACCAGCTGCTCGAACTCGAGGTCGGTCGAGAAGCCGGCGGCCCGCTTGTGGCCGCCGCCGCCGTTGAGGCGGGCGATCGCCGAAACGTCGACGTCGCCGGCGCTGGAGCGGAGGCTGACCTTGCGGGCGGCGCGGCCGCGGTTGCCGAGGTCGCGTATCACCGCGGCGACCTTGACCCCGTCGATCGAGCGCAGGTGATCGATCAGGCCCTCGGTCATCTCCTCGCCGGCTCCGGTCGCTTCGTAGTCGGCAGTGGTGATGTAGCTGATCGCGAGCTTGCCGTCGCAGTAGCTCCCGATCCCGTCGAGGGCGCGCGAGACGAGCCGCAGCTTCTCCAGCGGCACGTGCTCGTAGAGCCGCCGGTAGGTGTCGTCGACGTCGACGCCGGCGTCGATCAGGTCCGCCGCCACCCGGTGGGTGTGGGCGTTGGTGTTCTCGTACATGAACTTGCCGGTGTCGGTGATCAGGCCGACATAGAGCGCGGAGGCGATCTCGGCGGTGATCTTCGCTCCCAGCAGCAGCGCCAGGTCGTAGACGATCTCGGCCGTGCAAGAGGCGCCGACCTCGACCAGGTTGACGTCGCCGAAGCGGGTGTTGTCGTGGTGGTGGTCGATGTTGATGATCTCGTTGCCACCGTCGGTCAGCCACTCGACCGGCATCCGGTCGATGTTGCCGCAGTCGAGGAAGACGACGGTGCGGTCGGCCATGTCGGCGGGCGCCTCGTGGAAGACCTCCTCCAGCGGCAGGAAGCGGTACTCGATCGGCAGCGGGAACTCCTTTGCCGCCATGAACATCACCGAGTCCTTGCCCAGCTGGGTCAGGACTTTGTGCAGGCCGAGCAGCGAGCCCAGCGCGTCGCCGTCGGGGCCCTCGTGGGCGGTCAGCAGGAAGCGGTCGCGGCCGCGCAGCTCCTCGCTGACGCGCTCGAGGTCACTGGGGGCGATGTCGGGCAATGAGCTCATTTCTCGTTCTCCTCCCCCTCCAACAGTTCGGAGATGCGGACGCTCTTCTCGATCGTGTCGTCGTAATGGAAGGTCAACGTCGGCGTGCGCTTCATCCGCGTCTCGGCGGCGATCCGGGACTGGATCACGCCGTGGGAGGAGCGCAGACCCTCCAGCGTCGCCTCCCGCTCCTCCTCGTCGCCGAGCACGCTGACGAACACCTTGGCGGTGCGCAGATCAGGGCTGGTCTCTACCGAGGTCACAGTCACGAAGCCGATGCGCGGGTCACTCAGATCGCCGGAGACGGCGGCCCCCACGACCTCGCGAAGCACCTCGTTGATGCGCCGCATGCGGGGCCCGGCCATGCTACTCCAGGGTCTGCTCGACCTGTTTGGTCTGGAAGAACTCGAGCACGTCGTCCTCCTTCACGTCGGCGTACCCGTCGAGGACGATGCCGCACTCCTGGCCCTCCTCGACCTCCTGGACGCTGTCTTTGAAGCGACGCAGCGAGGCGAGCTCGCCGGTCCAGATCACCGTGCCCTCGCGGATCAAGCGCACGCTGGCATCGCGCCTGGCTTTGCCCTCGGCGACGATGCAGCCGGCGATGCGGCCGACTTTGGAGGCTTTGAAGGTCTGTTTGACCAGCGCCTCGCCGATCGTCTCCTCGACCTCGACCGCCTCCAGCAGGCCCTCCATCGCGTTGCGCAGGTCTTCGGTGATTTTGTAGATGACCGAGTAGGTGCGGACGTCGACGCCCTCGCGCTCGGCCGCCCGTTTCGCGTCGAGCAGCGGCCGCACGTTGAAGCCGATGATGATCGCGTCGGAGGCCGAGGCGAGCATCACGTCGGACTCGTTGATGCCGCCGGTCTGCGAGTGGATGATGTTGATCGCGACCTGCTCCTGTGGCACCTTCGCGAGCTCGTCCTGCAGCGCCTCCAGCGAGCCGGCGACATCGGCCTTGAGGACGATGTTGAGCTCCTTGATCTCCCCCTCCTGGGCGCGGGCGAAGACCTCGTCGAGGCTGACCTTGCGGCCCTGGCGGCGAGCCAGCGCCTCGGTTTTCAGGCGGTGGGCCCGCTCACCCGCCATCTGGCGGGCCTGGCGGTCGCCGTCGACCGTCTGCACGAACTCGCCGGCGTCGGCGACGCCGTCGAAGCCGAGCACCTCGACCGGCATCCCGGGTACCGCCTCGGCGACGGCTTTGCCGGTGAAGTCCTGCATCGCCCGCACGCGGCCCCACTGGGGTCCGGCGACAAGCGAGTCGCCGACGCGCAGCGTGCCGCGCTCGACCAAGACGGTGACGACCGGGCCGCGGCCGGGGTCGAGCTGGGACTCGATCACGTGACCTGAAGCGGGGGCGTCCGGGTTGGCCACGAGCTCCTCCAGCTCGGTGACCAGGAGGATCATGTCGAGCAGGTTGTCGAGGCCCTGCTTGGTCTTCGCCGAGACCTCGCAAAAGACGGTGTCGCCGCCCCAGTCCTCGGGCGAGATTTCCATCTGGGCGAGCTCACCGCGGACTTTTTCCGGGTTGGCGCCCTCTTTGTCGATCTTGTTGACCGCGATCAGCATTGGCACGTCGGCGGCGCGGGCGTGGTCGATCGCCTCCTTGGTCTGCGGCATCACGCCGTCGTCGGCCGCGACTACGACGACGACCACGTCGGTGACCTTGGCGCCGCGGGCGCGCATCGCCGTGAAGGCGGCGTGACCGGGCGTGTCGAGGAAGGTGATGGTCTTGTCCTCGTGGTGGACCTGGTAGGCGCCGATGTGCTGGGTGATGCCGCCGGCCTCGCCCGCGGCGACCTCGGTCTCGCGGATCGCGTCCAGCAGCGAGGTCTTGCCGTGGTCGACGTGACCCATGATCGTCACCACCGGCGGTCGGTCGACCAGGTCCTCGTCGGCGTCGGCGAAGGTCGGCTCCTCCGGCTCCTCGTCGGCGGCGTGGACGATCTCGACCTTGCGGCCGTACTCGTCGGCGATCGCCTTCACCGAATCGTCGGTGAGGGTCTGCGTCAGCGTCGCCATCTCGCCCATCATCATCAGTTTTTTGATCACCTCGGCCGGGGCCAGGCCAAGCGATTCGGCAACCTCGCGGACGGTGGCGCCCGAGTTGACCTTCGTCGCCTCTGGCTCCATCGGCGTATCCGACTGCGCGGGCGGCTCCTCCAGCAGCGGCTTGCGGCGGCGACCACCGCGACGGCGCGGCGGGCGCTGCGGCGGCGGCCCGCCCATCTGCTCGCGGCGCGAGGCCTGCGAGTCGATCACGACCCGGCGTTTTTTCGGGGAGGCGCCTCCGCCGGCGCTCTGCTGGGTGCCGGAGGGCCGGACCGGTTTGTTCGAGGTCTGCGCCCCTTTTGGCGCAACGGGTTTCGCCGCTGGTTTGGCCGCGGCCTGCGGAGCTGGGGCTTTTTTCGTCGCCTCGGCGCCGCCGTTGCCTTTTGCTCCGGAGATGGCTTTCAGCGCATCCGCCTCCTCCACGGTCGAGGCGGCCGCTTTCGCGTCGACGCCCGCCGCTTTGAGAGCGGCCAACAGCTCCTTCGAGCTGACGCCCTGCGCTTTGGCGATCTCGTGAACCCGCTTCTTAGCCACTAGGCCTGCTCAGCCTCCTCAACAACCTCTTCCGCCTGCTCGGCGGGAATCTCCTCTGCCGGCGCCTCCGGCGGTGGCGTCGCTTCCACGGCTTCGGGATCATCGTCCAACGTCTCGCCGTCGACCTCCTCGGCTTCCGTCGCCTCCTGCTGGATGTCGGCTTCGATCGCCTCCTCGGTGGCGACTTCGTCGGCGGTCTCCTCGGCCGGCGCCTCCTCCGCCTCTTCGGCGGCCTCAGTCGGCTCGACGAAATTGGCCGAGGCCCGGCCGACGATCTCTTCCACCTGGCCTTCGTCGGCGTCGGGGTCGGCAAGGATCGCCAACTCCGTCTCGGAGACGTCGGAGAGGATCGCCACCTGGCTGGTGTCGAAGCGCGAGAGCGCCTGATGCTGCGGCAAGCCGCAGTAGGTCGATCCGGGGATCGCCGCGTTCGGACAGCGGCGCCCCGTGGTCAGCACCGCCATGCAGCGGCCGTCGAAGGTTTCCTCTCCCTCGATCTCGATGTCGGTTTCTTCGGAGGCGAACTCGGTCTCCGACTTGATGTCGACGCGCCAGCCGGTCAGGCGGGCGGCGAGACGGGCGTTCTGGCCGTCGCGGCCGATCGCCAGCGAGAGCTGGTCGTCGGGCACGATCACCGTCGCCTGGCGCTCCTCGTCGTCGACGATCACCTCACGCACGCGCGCCGGCGAGAGGGCTTTGGCGACGAAGCGGGCGGGCTCGTCGTTGTGGGGGATGATGTCGATCTTCTCGCCCCGGAGCTCGGAGACGACCATCCGCACGCGGGAGCCGCGCGGGCCGACGCAAGCGCCGACCGGGTCGACGCCGTCGGCGTGGGAGACGACGGCGATCTTCGAGCGGTAGCCGGGCTCGCGAGCGACGCCGACCACTTCGACCAGCTTGTCGGCGATCTCCGGGACCTCGAGCTCGAACAGACTTTTGATCAGCTCCGGGCTGCGGCGGGAGACGACGATCGCCGGGCCTTTGGTCGAGTCGGAGACGTCGGTGATCACGGCCTTGATCCGCATCCCGTGGTCGTAGCGCTCGTTGTAGACCTGCTCGGATTTCGGCAGCAGCGCCTCGACCCGCTCGCGCAGCTGCACCAGCGTGTAGCGCTTGTCGGACTGCTGGATGATCCCGGTGATCAGCTCGCCGACCCGGTCCTGGTACTCGTCGTACATCATCTGCCGCTCGGCCTCGCGGATCCGCTGCAGAATCACCTGCTTGGCGGTCTGCGCGGCGATCCGGCCGAAGTCTTCGGGGGTGACGTCGCGGGTCGTGATCTGGTCCTCGTAGGGAGCGATCATCTCCGGGTCGAGCTCAGGATCCTCGGGCTCTTTCAGTTCGCCCGTCTCCGGGTCGACTTCGGGCTCCTCCTGCTGCTCGGCGGCTTCGGCCAGCAGCTTCTCCTCCAGCTCCGGCGGCAGGATCAGCTCGAAGACCTTGTAGTCGCCGCTCTCGTGATCGAGGTCGACGCGGGCGTATTTCGCCGACCCAGGAGTCTTCTTGTAGGCCGAGAGAAGGGCGTCCTGGAGAGCGTCCATCAGCCGATCGGCCGAGATGCCCTTCTCCTGCTCGAGCGCTTTGATTGCGTCGACGATCTCTTTGCTCACTGCGGCGACTCCTTGCTTTCGGAACTGGCGGCCTTGCGGCGGTCTCGGTACTTGGGCCCCGGCGAAGACACCTCGAGCGAATAATCGACCAGCAGGTGCCTCAAATGCTTGGTGACCCGTTCGCAGAGCGCGAGGTCTACGCCCTGCGGATGGTCGATGAACAGGCGCAGCGCGTCGGTCCTCGGATTCTCGAGGGCGACGAGGTCGATCTCCGGATCCAGCCCGGATAGCTGCTGCTGCAGTTCTTGCTCGGTGGGGTCGTTCATGCCTGGGGTTGTGGCTCGTATCTGGCCTCTAGACGTAAAAAAAGTGGGCCAGGCCCACTTCTCGACACGCATAGGAGACAGAAAAGCTTGAAATGAGTATAGCCCTCTCAACCCGCCGGTCGGCGCGATTTTTCCCGCAGGCGGTCGACCTCGTGCAGGATCGCCTCGGCGATCTCGTCCTTAGAGGCGATCGCGACCTCGGTCTCGCCCGTCTCGGCGATCAGGGTGACCGCGTTGCGTTCGCTCTCGAAGCCGATCTCAGGGTTGGAGACGTCATTGAGCACAATCAGGTCGGCACCCTTGCGGCGCAGCTTGCCGCGGGCCCGCTCCACCGCGTCCGCCCGGTCGGGGGCGGTTTCGGCGGCGAAGCCGACCACCGTCTGTCCCGGTTGGCGGCCGGCGCTGAGCGAAGCGAGGATGTCCTCGGTCGGCTCCAAGGAGAGCTCAAGCCCGTCGGCGCGCCGCAGCTTCCCCCCCGCCGGGTCCGCGGCGCGGAAGTCGGCAGGCGCAGCCGCCATCAGCAGGACGTGGGAGTTCGGGAACTCCGCTGCGGCCGCCGCGGCGAGCTCGGCGGCCGTTTCGACGTCGATCCGCCGCACCCCGGCGGGCGCGGGCAGGGCGACGTTGGCGGCGATCAGGGTCACCTCGGCACCGCGCCTGGCCGCGGCGGCGGCCAGGGCGATGCCCATGCGGCCGCTGGAGCGGTTGCCGATGAAGCGGACGGGATCGATCGGCTCCCGGGTACCGCCGGCGGTGACCAGCACTCGCAGCCCGTCCCAGGGACGGTCGCCGGCCGGAAGGGACGCTTCGACCCGCGCCAGCAGCTGCTCGGGGTCGGGAAGGCGGCCGCGGCCGTGCTCGCCCCGCGAGGCGAGCCGACCCTCCTCGGGCTCGATCACCTCCACCCCGCGCTCGCGCAGGGTCTCGAGGTTTGCCTGGGTCGCCGCGTCGGCGTACATGCGGTCGTTCATCGCCGGCGCCACCAGCCGGGGCGCCGTGCAGGCGAGGAAGGAGGTGGTCAACATCGAGTCGGCGGTGCCGGCCGCGAGCTTGGCGACCGTGTTCGCCGAGGCGGGGGCGACCAGGAAGGCGTCGCAGCGCGCCGCCAGCTCCAGATGGCCGATCGGATCGTGCGCAACCGCCTCCTCGCCCGGGAAAGCACCGCGCATCGGATCGCGCTCGAACTCGGAAAAGAGGACCGGGGCGCCGACGATGCCCTCGAAGGAGGCGGCGCCGACGAAGCGCGTCGCCGTCTCGGTCATCAGCACCCGCACCCCATGGCCGCCCAGCGTTGCCAGGCGCGCCAGTTCCAGCGCCTTGTAAGCGGCTATGCCGCCGCTGACACCGAGAAGGAGTCGGGCCATGCCTCGGTTTTAGCTGACGCCCGCGCCGCGGGCGGAGTCGCCGCTAGGCGCGGTACTCGTATTTCAGCTTGCCCTCGGCCAACTCTTCGAGCGACATCGAGAGGTAATTGCGCTCGCCGGTCGTGTCGACCATCGGCGGCGGGTACTCGCCGAAGCCACCCTCACCGAGGTTGTGGAAGTAGCTGTTGATCTGCCGGGCCCGCTTCGCCGCGACGACGACGGCGGCGTAATGAGAATCGGCGTGGTCCAGAAGCTTGTCTACGCGTGGTTTGATCATCTCGTGGGCGAGTCTAGAGGATCATCCCTCGGAGCCCAGGCCGAGCTCCTCGCGAACCACCCTCACCAGCTCGTCGGCGGCACGCTCCAAACGGTCGTTCACCACTCGATAGTCGAACTCGTCCTGGGCGGCCATCTCGATGTCGGCGACTTCGAGGCGGGCGTCGATCGCCTGCTGGGAGTCGGTGCCGCGGCCATCGAGGCGCTCCCGCAGCACCGCGGCATCGGGCGGGGCGATGAAGACCTGGACCGACTCGCGCATCGCCGCCCGCACCTGGCGCGCGCCCTGGACCTCGATCTCCAGCACCACCGAGTGGCCGCCGGAGAGCCGGCGCTCGACCTCGCTGCGCAGCGTCCCGTAGAGGTTGCCGCTGTAGGTGGCGAACTCGAGGAAGTCTTCGGCGGCGATCCGCTCGTCGAACTGCTCATGGGTGAGGAAGTGGTAATCGCGGCCGTCGACCTCGCCCTCTCGGGGGGGCCGCGTCGTCGCCGAGATCGAAAGCTCGAGGTCGGGGACGCGCTGGAGCAGCTCCCTGATCAGGGTTCCCTTGCCGACCCCGGAAGGGCCGGTGATGACGAAGACCTTTGCCATGGGGGCGGGATCATTACCGCCCCGGCGGTCGCTATCGCCGCAGCTGAGAGATGAGCTCCGCGCGCTGCCGCTCGGAGAGGCCGCCGATCGTCTTCGACGGGGAGATCCGGCACTGGTTGAGGATCCGGTTCGTCTTCACCCGGCCGTACTTCGGTACGGCGAGGAGCATGTCGAACACCTTGGCGGTGAGGACGTACTCCGGCGGGTCGAGCAGGATCGTCTGGATGCTGGCCCGGTTCGCCTTCAGGTCCTTCTTCAGCTTGGCCCGGGCGGTGCGGATGTCGTTTGCCCGCTTGAGGGCCTCCATCCTCTGATCGAGCGACCTTTCCGGGGCTGCGAGCGAGGATTTGACTGGTGGGGCGGGCATGTGGGCGGCGAGTATAGCCGCGGCTTGGGGGCGTGCAAGGTGACAAGACCAAATTGCCCCAAAATTCGTGTGAACCTCTACTGGAGGTCGAGTGTCTAGAGGCGTAACGGCGCCTCATACACGCCAGTTTCCAGCTCATTTGCTATCCGCGCGCCCGCTCGCGGATCACGGAAACTCTCGGTTCCCACGGCTACGAGCGCTGCACCGGCGGTCAGAAACTCGGCCGCGTCGGCGCCGCTCGAAATTCCGCCCATACCGACCACCGGCAACTCGGTAGCGGCGAGCACGGCGCGCAGCTGCTGCAGAGCGATCGGGCGCACCGCGGGCCCGGAGAGCCCGCCATGCCCGGCGGCCAGTGCGGGCTCACGGCTGACGGGGTCGATCGCGCTCGCCTTCAGCGTGTTGATCAGGGAGACGGCGTCAGCCCCACCCTGTTCGGCGGCGACCGCTACAGAAGCCGGGTCGGCGACGTTCGGGGTGAGCTTGACGATCAGCGGCTTCCCGGTCAGCGGCCGCAGCGCTTCCAGAAGTGCCTCGGTCTCGGCCGGCTGCTCGCCGACGATCAGGCCGGAGTGGACGTTGGGGCAGCTGACGTTGAGCTCGATCGCGGCGACCTCGTCGCGGCCCCCCACCGCCTCGACCAGGTGGGCGAACTGCTCGCGATTGGTCGCCATCACCGAGACGATCAGCGGTACCGGCAACTCCGCCAGCTGTGGCAGGTCCTCTCTCAGGAAACCCTCGAGGCCCTTGTTCGGCAGCCCGATCGAGTTGAGCATCCCTGCGGGCGTCTCCCAGATCCGGCGCGGCTCGTTGCCCGCCCGCGGCTCCGGGGTGATCGTCTTCGAGACGAAGGCCGAGAAGGGAAAGTCCTCCAGGAGCTGGTCGCCGAACACCTTGCGGGCCGCGATCGCGTCGTAGGTGCCGGACGCGTTGATCACGGGATGGGTCAGCTCGATCCCGCAGAAATCAGGCATGGGCAACCTCCGCGACGGCGTCGCCCCGCACGACCGGGCCGTCGACGCAGAGCCGCATGTAGCCCCCGTCGGGCTTCGGCACCGCGCAGCCGAAGCAGGCGCCGAAGCCGCAGGCCATCGGCGACTCCATCGCCAGCTCGCAGGCGGCGCCGGCCTCGGCGCAGAGGGCGCGCACCGCCTCCAGCATCGCCGGCGGGCCGCAGGAGTAGACGACGGCCGAGGCGGCGTCGTCCCCCGCGAGCATCGTCGCCAGCAGGTCGGTGACGTAGCCCTGGTGGCCGGCGTGGCCGTCCTCCGTCGCCAGTCGTACATCTGGGCAGAGAGTGCCGCCGGCACAGAAGAGCTCGGTCAGCCCGCCGGAGTGCGCCTCATTGCGGAAGCCGAGCAGGACGCGCAGCGGGATTCCCTGCTCGACCAGGCGCCGCCGCCAGATCGCCATCGGAGCGATGCCGATGCCGCCGCCGACCAGAATCGCCCCGGCCGCCTCGGGGTTGACCTGCCTCGGGGTCGAGAACGAGTTGCCGAGAGGCCCGGTGACCCAGACACCCTCCCCCGGCTCCAGCTCGCAGAGCCGGTCGGTGCCGGGGCCGACGCCCTCGACGAGGAAGTCGAGCCGCACTCCTTCCTTGGCCGGCGCTGCCTCCGCGACCGAGATCGCCCGCGGCAGGAAGGGCCGACCGCCCCCCTCCCCCCAGCTGCGCTCGCTGGCGAGCATGTAGAACTGGCCCGGCTGGGGCAGCGGCCCCTCGCGGTCCAGCAGGGAGAAGATCCGGTAGCCGCCCGAGACCTCGTTCGCGGCGACCTCGCAGCTGCGGCGGCCGAACGGGGCCGTCATCGCGGCTGCGGTTCCCCCGCCGCCGTGCGGTGGATCTCCTGCAGCGAGCGCACCTCGGCGTCGCCCTGCTTGGCGGCGGCGATCGCCCGCACCGCGGCGGTGGCGCCGGTCATCGTGGTCACGCAGGGGATGCCTTGCCGGACCGCGGCGGTGCGGATCTCGTAGCCGTCGGTGCGGGCGCCGGAGCCGGTCGGCGTGTTGATCACCAGGTCGCAGCGGCGTTTGCGGATCAGGTCGAGAACGTGTGGCGAGCCTTCCTGCAGCTTGTTGATCGGCGTCACCGGCACCCCCATCCGCTCGATCGCCTGGGCGGTGCCGTGGGTGGCGATCACCTCGAAGCCGAGGTCGTGGAAACGGGTGGCCAGCTGAGTGGCGGCCGCCTTGTCGGTGTCGGTGACGGTGATGAAGACGGCGCCCTCGGTCGGCAGCCGCACCCCGGCGGCGGCCTGCGCCTTGCCAAAGGCGGTCGGGAAATCGCTGGCGATCCCCATCACCTCGCCGGTGCTCTTCATCTCCGGCCCGAGGACCGAGTCGGCGCCGGCGAAGCGGGCGAAGGGCAGGACCGCCTCCTTGACGCTGACGTGGTCGGGCAGGTCGTCGGGCAAATCCTGATCGGCCAGCTTCTCGCCCAGCATCAGCCGGCATGCGACCTTGGCCAGCGGCACCCCGATCGCCTTGGAGACGAAGGGGACCGTGCGCGAGGCCCGTGGGTTGGCCTCGATCACGTAGAGCTTGCCGCCGGCGACGCCGTACTGGATGTTGATCAGGCCGATCACCCCGAGCTCGAGAGCGATCCGCTCGCTGGTGGCGCGGATCTGCTCCAGCATCTCCTCACCGAGGCTGAGCGGCGGGATCACGCAGGCGGAGTCGCCGGAATGGACCCCGGCCTCCTCGACGTGCTGCATGATCCCGGCGACGTAGACCTGCTCGCCGTCGCCGAGGGCGTCGACGTCGACCTCGATCGCGTTCTCGAGGAAGCGATCGAGCAGCAGCGGGTGCTCCTGGTCGGCCTTGACGTTGGCCTCGAGGTAGGCCTGCAGGTCCTCGGTCGAGTAACAGATCTCCATCGCCCGGCCGCCGAGTACGTAGGAGGGCCGGACCAGCAGCGGGAAGCCGACCCTTTCGGCGACCGCGGTCGCTTCCTCGGCCGAGAAGGCGGTGCCGTAGGGCGGCGCCTCGACGCCGAGCCGCTCCAGCAGCTCGCCGAAGCGGCCCCGGTCCTCGGTCAGGTCGATCGCGTCGACCGGCGTGCCGAGCAGAGGCACCCCGGCCTCTTCGAGCTTGCGCGCCAGCTTCAGCGGCGTCTGCCCGCCGAACTGGACGATCACGCCCTCGGGCCGCTCCTGCGCGCAGACCGCGAGCACGTCCTCTGCCGTCAGCGGCTCGAAGTAGAGCCGGTTGGAGGTGTCGTAGTCGGTGGAGACGGTCTCCGGGTTGCAGTTGACCATCACCGCGTCGCGGCCGAGCTCGCGCGCGGTCATCGCTGCGTGCACGCAGCAGTAGTCGAACTCGATCCCCTGGCCGATCCGGTTCGGGCCGGCGCCGAGGATGACGACCGAGTCGTTGTCGCCGCGGCGGATCTCGTTCGCCGGCGGGGTGCCGTCGTGGCGCGGACGCTCGTGGCCTGAGTAGTAGTAGGGCGTCGCCGCCTCGAACTCGGCGGCGCAGGTGTCGACCGCCTTGTAGGTGCGGGCGAGGCCGTCGGTGCCGTCGCCGTCCTTGGCCAGCGCCTCGAGCTCGCGCAGGAACCAGCGATCGACCATGCAGGACTCGTGAACGGCGTCGACCGAGATTCCGCGCTTGAAGGCCGCGAGGATCAGGTCGAAGCGCTCGGCGCTCGGGACCGCGATCGCCTCCAGCAGGTCGGCTTCGGCCTCGGGGACGTCGGGGGCGGAATCGAGCTCGCGCGAGCGCATCGCCTTGGCGAAGGACTCGCGGAAGGTGCGGCCGATCGCCATCGCCTCCCCCACGCTCTGCATGTAGGTCGAGAGCCGGCCCTCGGAGCCGGGGAACTTCTCGAAGGCGAAGCGCGGGATCTTGGTGACCACGTAGTCGATCGTCGGCTCAAAGGAGGCGGGCGTGGCGCGGGTGATGTCGTTGGGGATCTCCTCCAGCGCGTAGCCGACCGCCAGCTTCGCCGCCATCTTCGCGATCGGGAACCCGGTCGCCTTCGAGGCCAGGGCCGAGGAGCGGGAGACGCGCGGGTTCATCTCGATCACGACGATCTCGCCGTCCTCGGGGTTGACCGCGAACTGGACGTTGGAGCCGCCGGTCTCGACCCCGATCGCCCGGATCACCTTGATCGCCTGGTCGCGCAGGTCCTGGTAGAGCGGGTCGGTCAGCGTCTGCGCCGGGGCGACCGTGACCGAGTCGCCGGTGTGAACGCCCATCGGGTCGACGTTCTCGATCGAGCAGATGATCACCACGTTGTCGTTGCGGTCGCGCATCACCTCGAGCTCGAACTCGCCCCAGCCGATCACCGACTCCTCGACCAGGACCTGGTTGATCGGGCTGGCGGCAAGGCCCTCGGAGACGACCTGGCGCAGCTCGGTCTCGGTATGGCCGATGCCGCCTCCCTGGCCTCCCATGGTGAAGGCGGGTCGGACGATCGCCGGCAGGGTGATGTCACCGTCGGCGAGCTTGGCCTCCATCTCCGCCACGCTCTCGACGATGACCGACCATGGAACCCGGATGCCCGCGTCCTGCATCGTCGTGCGGAACTTCTCGCGGTCCTCGGCGCGGCTGATCGACTCGGCGTTGGCACCGATCAACTCGACCTCGAACTCGTCGAGGGTGCCGTCCTCTTCCAGCGCCATCGCCAGGTTCAGCGCGGTCTGGCCGCCAAGGGTCGGCAGCAGCGCGTCGGGCCGCTCCTTCTCGATGATCTTCCGCACCGGGCCGGGCAGAAGCGGCTCGATGTAGGTGCGGGTGGCGAACTCGGGGTCGGTCATGATCGTCGCCGGGTTGGAGTTGACCAGGACGACTTCGTAGCCCTCCTCGAGCAGCACCTTGCAGGCCTGCACGCCGGAGTAGTCGAACTCGGCCGCCTGGCCGATCACGATCGGCCCGGAGCCGATCAGAAGGATCTTCTGGATGTCCTCGCGTTTAGGCACTGCGCACCTCCCGCGCCCCTGCCAGGCGCTGCTCCAGGTTTTGACGGACCGCCGGCCACTCGTCGTCGACGATCGAGAAGTAGGCCGAGTCGCGGACGCCGGTGATCGGCATCTGCATGTGCTTGCGATGGATTCCCTCGAACTTCGCCGGCAGCGCTTCCATCGCCCCGCGCGAGCGCTCGTTGCGGGCGTCGGTCTTCAGCTCGACCCGGATGCAGCCTAGGTCCTCGAAGGCAAACCCGAGCATCAGCAGCTTCGCCTCGACGTTGGCGCCACCCCGCCAGGCCCCGGGGGTGAGCCAGGTGTTGCCGATCTCGACCCCGTCGTGGAGCGGACGCGGCGCCAGGTAGGAGGAGCTGCCGAGCGGCTCGCCGTCGGCGCTCAGGGTGGCGAAGCCGTGCTCGTCGCCCATCTTGCGGGCCAGCAGGCGGCCGTCGAACCACTGGTCGAAGCCCTCGTCGGTCTCGGTGACGCGACGGTCCATCCACTGCCACACCTCGGGATGGATCGCGACCGAGCGCAGCGGCTCGCGATGGTCGTCGGCGAGCGGCTCCAGGCGCACCGTCTCTCCTGCGAGCGCTCGGTCCGGCGGCGGCCAGATCACGCCGCCAGCTCCAGGAAGCGGTCGAAGAGGTGGCGCGCGTCGTGCGGGCCGGGGCCGGCCTCCGGGTGGTACTGGACGGTGGCTCCGGCGACATCGCGCAGGACCAGGCCCTCGACCGTGCGGTCGTAGAGGTTCAGCTGCGAGAGCTCGGCGACGCCGAAGTCGGTGTCCCAGCGGACCGGCTCGTCGCCCTCGATCTTCGGCTCGCCGCCCGGTCCGACGACGGCGAAGCCGTGGTTCTGCGAGGTGATGTCGATCCTCCCGGTCTGCAGGTCTTTGACCGGGTGGTTGGCGCCACGATGGCCGAACGGGAGCTTGTAGGTCTGCAGGCCGACGGCGCGGCAGAGCAGCTGGTGGCCGAGGCAGATGCCGAAGACGGGCTTCTGGCCGATCAGGCCGCGGACGGTGTCGACGACGTAGTCGAGGGCGGCGGGGTCGCCGGGCCCGTTGGCGAGGAAGACCACGTCGGGTTCCTCGGCGAGGACCTCGTCCGGGGTGCTGGTGCAGGGCAGCAGCGTCAGCCGACAGCCGTGCTCGCGCAGCTGGCGGACGATCGAGAGCTTGACGCCGGTGTCGATCCCGACGACGTGCGGGCCGTCGCCGTCGAAGCGGACCGGCTCCGGCGGGGTGACGGTGCGGGCGAGATCGGCGCCGGCCATCGACGGCTCGGCGGCAACCCGCTCGCGCGCCTCGGCTTCGGGCGTCTCGGCGGGGAAGATGCCGCCGCGCATCGAGCCCTTGTCGCGCAGGTGACGGACCAGGGCGCGGGTGTCGACGCCGCTGACGGCGGGGACGCCGCAGTCGCTCAGCCACTCCAGCCAGCCGCCCTCGGCGGTGGCGACGTCTTCCCGGTTCTTCGCGTCGCGCATGACCACGCCGCGGGCGTGGACGCGGTCGGACTCCATCGCCGCCGCCGAGACGCCGTAGTTGCCGATCAGCGGATAGGTGAAGACGATGATCTGACCTGCGTAGGAGGGGTCGGTGACCGACTCCTGGTAGCCGGTCATCGCCGTGTTGAAGACGACCTCGCCGGTGACCGCGCCGTCGTGGCCGCAGGCGAGCCCGTCGAGCCGGGTCCCGTCCTCGAGCAGCAGGTATGCCTCACTCATTTCGTCTGTTCCTTTCTGGGTCCTGGGAACGAAAAGGCACAGGCGAATCTCATGCCGCCACCCCGAGGCTGAAGCTGCGCAGGCGGAAGGCGACCTGGCCGGCGGCGACGGTCAGCAGCACACGGCCGGTGAGGGTGCGGCCGGCGCACCAGGAGTTGGCCGAGCGGCTCTCGTAGCCGTCCTCCCCCACCGTCCACTCGGCGCCGAGGTCGCAGAGGACCACGTTCGCCTCGGAGCCGGGCGCCAGGGTCGGGCGCGGCAGGTCGAAGGGCTCGGCGCCACCGGCCATGCGCTCGACCAGGAGACCGAGGTCGATCGTGCCGGGCAGGACCAGGTTCGTATGGAGCGCGGCGAACGCGGTCTCCAGGCCGGTCACCCCCATCGCCGCCTGCTCGAAGGGCACGTCCTTTTCCTCCGGCTGGTGCGGCGCGTGGTCGGTCGCGATGCACTCGACCGTGCCGTCGCGCAGGCCCTCGATCAGCGCCTGGCGGTCGCGCTCTTCGCGCAGCGGCGGGTTCATCTTGAAGCGGTGCGGGTCAAGGCTGCGGACCTCCTCGTCGGTCAGGCAAAGGTGATGGGGGCTGGCCTCGGCGCTGATCTTCACGCCGGCGGCCTTGGCGGCGCGGACGATCTCCACCGACTCGGCGGCGGAGAGATGCTGAACGTGGACGCGGGCGCTCTCGTAGCCGGCCAGAGCGGCATCGCGGGCGACCATCGTCGACTCCGAAACCGAGGGGATGCCGGCGACGCCGAGCGCGGCGGAGACCGGGCCCTCGTGCATCGCGCCGTCGCCGGAGAGCCGCGGATCCTCCTCGTGCAGGGCGATGTTGCCGCCGCAGAGGTGCTGGTACTGGAGGGCGCGGCGCATGATCCCGGCGTCGCGGATCGGCAGGCCGTCGTCGGAGAACCCGATCGCGCCGGCTTCGCGCAGTTCGACCATCTCGGTCAGCTCGCTCCCCGCCATCTCGCGGGTGACGGTGGCGAGAAAGCCGACCGGGACCGAGGCGCCCGCCCGAGCCTGCTCGCGCAGGGCCGAGACGTCGGCCGCGGTGGAGACCGGCGGCTCGGTGTTGGCCATCGCCAGGATCCCGCAGTAGCCGCCGGCGGCGGCGGCGCGGCTGCCGGTCTCGACGTCCTCTTTGTGCTCGTGGCCGGGGGTGCGGAGGTGGACGTGGGGGTCGAAGAAGGCCGGGAAGGCGTGGAGGCCTTCGGCCTCGATCACCTCGGCGCCGTCGGTGTCGCCCTCACCGGGCGCGGCGAGGGCGGCGATCTCTCCATTGCGGATGACGACGTCGTGGACCGAGTCGATCCCCGCGACGGGGTCGAGGACCGTCGCCCGGCGCAGGACCAGGTGCGCGTCCTCGCCGGCGCGGGCGTCGAGCTGCTCGCGCAAGCTCATGCCGGCGTTCCGATCGGGGTCGGGCGGCTGCCTTCGCCGTCGCCGCTGGAGCCTGCGGCGTCGCCGCCGGCGAGCAGCTCGTAGAGGATCGCCATCCGCACCACCAGGCCGGCGGCAACCTGCTCGGCGATCAGGGACTGCGGCGAGTCGATCGCCTCGCCGGAGAGCTCGACGCCGCGGTTGACCGGGCCCGGGTGCATCAGCAACTGGCGCGGGTTGAGGCGGCGGGTGTCGATCTGGAAGTTGGCGGCGTACTCGCGCAGCGAGGGGACAAAGCTCTCGCTCATCCGCTCCTTCTGCATCCGCAGCGCGTAGACCACCTCGGCCTCTTCAATTCCGTCGAGGCTGTAGGAGACATCGCAGCCGAGCTCCTCGATCCCGCGCGGGATCAGCGTCGGCGGGCCGCAGACGGTGACCTCGGCGCCCATCTTGGCGAAGGCGATCAGGTTGGAGCGGGCGACGCGGCTGTGGAGGACGTCGCCGACGATCCAGATGCGGATGCCGTCGAGCGAGCCGAGGCGGCGCCGCAGCGTGTAAACGTCCAGCAGCGCCTGGCTCGGGTGCTCGTGCTTGCCGTCGCCCGCGTTGACGACCGCGGCGGTGGTCCATCCGGCGACCATCTGGGCGGCGCCGGCGTAGGGGTGGCGGATCACGATCGCGGCGGGGTCGTAGGCGGAGAGCGTGGCGACGGTGTCCTTCAGCGACTCCCCCTTCTCGACCGAGGAGCCGGCCGCCTTGACCGAGACGAGGTCGGCGGAGAGGCGCTTGGCGGCGAGGTCGAAGGAGCTGGAGGTGCGGGTGCTCGACTCGTAGAAGAGCGAGACGACGGTGCGGCCGCGCAGGGTCGGC
>DASSMJ010000008.1:0-17194 GCA_035688955.1 Solirubrobacterales bacterium
GACCGCGAGGTCGAAGGCGCGCGGCATCAGCGGGTGCCCTCCGCCTTCTGCCAGCGTCCCGTCGCCCCGTGGCGCAGCCGGTCCCAGAGCCCGAGCGCGATCGAGGCGGTGGTCTCGACGTAGTAGCGGGCGATCCGCAGCGGGGTGAGCGGGAAGGGGCGGGCGAGGAGCGCGGCGGCGAGGAGCGCCAGCTGGCAGACGAAGAGGAAGTCGTAGACCCAGCCGTCGCCGAGCAACAGCGCGTTGGCGACGAAGGCGACCAGGTGCAGCAGCGGGCTGAGGTAGCGGAGCAGCCGGTGCGAGAAGAGCTCGAAGGCATAGAGCGGCGAGTAGCCGCGCGGCGAGACCATCCCTTCGCCGACGACGATGTCCCAGAGGCCGATCATCATCCGCCGCTTGCGGGCCAGCTCGCCGCCGAGCGTCGGCACCATCTTCTCGCTGGCCCGGGCGTCGGGGGCGTAGAGCGAGCGCAGGCGGCGCTTGGCGAGGAGGAAGGGGAAGCTGAGGTCGTGGCTGCCGGAGGCGGGCAAGGGCTCGTAGGCGCTGCGGCGCACCGCGTAGATCGCCCCGTTGCCCGCGGTCACCCCGGCGAGCTCCGACTCCAGCGTCCGGATCGCCATCTCGTAGCGCCAGTAGGCCCCCTCGAGGTTGTCGCCGTCGGGGTCGAGGAAGCGGACCTGGCCGCAGACGTAGCCGACCCGCTCGTCGGAAAAGGGCGCCAACAATCGGCCGAGGGCGTCCGGTGCCCACTCCGAGTTGGCGTCGGAGAAGGCGAGGAACTCGCCGTCGGATTCGGCCACCGCCTCGTTCAGGGCGACGACCTTGCCGCCCGGCGGCAGCTCGAGGACGAGGTCGGCGCCGGCGACCCGGGCGCGCTCGGCGGTGGCGTCGGTGGAGCCGTCGGAGGCGACGATCAGCTGCAGGCGCTCGCGCGGGTAGTCGAGCGCCAGCGCGTTGGCGACTTTCGCCGCGATCACCTCCTCCTCGTCGTAGGCGGGGACGATCAAGGTGACGGTGGGAAGGGGGCCGCGATGTGGGTCCCGTTTCTGTTCTGGACGGTGACCCACACGAGTTCGCGCCAGCAGCATCAGCGCCAGTGGATAGCCGAGGTGGGTGTAGACCAGCAGGCCAGAGCTGAGCCAGAAGAGGATCGCGGCGATCGTGGTCATCGGCGGGCCTCGAGCAGCTCGCGGTAGAGGTCGAGGGTGCGGCGGGCGGCCTCGTCCCAGGAGTAGGGACCGGCGGCGGCGCGGGAGGCGGCGGCGGCCATCTCCGTCCGCGCCGCCTCGTCGCCGACCAGGTCCTCGAGTGCATCGGCAAGTGCCCCTACATCCCCGGGCGGCACCAGGCGCCCCGCCCCCGTCGCCGCCACATCCGGAAAGCCGCCGACGGCGCTGAGGACCATCGGCTTGCCGAAGGCGAGGCCGGTGTAGAGGACGCCGGAGTGCTCGGCGTCGAGGTAGGGGAGGACGAGGAGGTCGGCGCGGCGGAATATCGCCGGGATCTCGGCCTCGTCGACGAAACGTGTGACAAAGCGGACCCGGGCGCCGCTCATCGCCGCTTGGTCGCGCAGGGGGGCGACGTCCATGCGCGGGTTGCCGACGATCCAGAGCTCGGCGTCGGTCGTGGCCCGCCCGGTCAGGCGGCCGAAGGCCTCGATCAGGTGCTCGGTCCCCTTGTAGGGGCGCAGCAGGCCGAAGCAGAGGATCACCGGTCCCTCGGCGCCCTCCAGCTCCGGCGGCAGCGGCTTCTCCTCCGGCAGCTTCGTCAGGTAGTCGAAGGCGCCGTGGGGGATGACGCGGACCTTCTCGGCCGGCAGCCCGACCTCCTCGCGCAGGCGGGTGGCGCCGGGCTCGGAGTGGGCGACGACGGCATCCATCGCGCCGAAGACGCGGCGGGCGGAGCGAGTCTGGCGACGGCTCGGCCGCGGCGGCAGGATGTAGTGCGCGGTGAGCAGTCGCGGGCGTTTGGGCGGCAGCAGCGCCACGTCGAGCGGCGGCATGGTCAGCCACTGGTAGTGGAGGACGTCGGCGTCCGCGTCGCGGCGGAAGCGGAGCATGTCGGCCAGGTGCTCGGCCGCCTTGAAGGGGAGCCGCGCCCGGGCATCGAGACCGCGGGCGGCGGAGCGGCGGTAGAAGGACTCGCTGACCCGGTAGCCCTCGGCAGGCGGCACCGGTCCGTAGAGGAAGCGGGAGGTGACCAGCTCGACCTCGGCGCCGGCGCGCGCCAGCGCCGCCGCGAGGGCGCGGTCGTAGGGCGGCGTGAACGCCGAGGGGTCGACGAGCTGGACCTTCATCGCAGGCCGGGATTATCGTGACCGCCTTGTCCCCCACGCTCTCCTACTGCGTCGTGAACACGAACGGCCGCGAGTACCTGCTCGCCTGCCTGGCGGCGATCGAGCGCAACCATCCGCCGGACGTCGAGCACGAGATCCTCGTCCTCGACAACGCCTCCGAGGACGGCTCAGCAGAGGCGGTGCGGGAACTCGGCGGCGAGATCCGCCTGATCGCGCTCGAGCGCCGGACCGGCAAGGCCGAGAACGACTCGACCCTGATGCGCGAGGCGAAGGGCAGGTACTGCTTGCTCCTGAACGAGGACTCCGAGCTGCGGCCGGGAGCTGCCGAGGCGCTGCTGGAGGTGATGGAGCGCGAACCGAAAGCGGCGGCGGCCACGCCGCAGCTGCTCGACTCAGACGGCGACCCGGTCCCGTGCGCCTGGCGTTTCCCAGGTGTGGAGACCGCACTGATCGGGGCGCTCTTCCTCCACCGCTGGTTCACCGTGCAGAGCAAGGGGAGCGTGGTGCGCAGCGTCGATTGGGCGCAGTCGAGCGCGCTGATGGTCCGCCGTGAGGCGGCCGCGTCGGTCGACTTCATGGACCCCGAGTTCTTCGTCTACTACGACGAGTGCGACTTCGCCAAGCGGCTGCGCGAGGCCGGCTGGCACAGCCTCTACGTCCCAGAGGCCGAGGCCGTCCACCACGACCAGCTCTCCACCGACCTCGCCAAGGGCCTGCCGCGGATTGTCGAGTTCCACCGCAACCGCGACCTCTACATGCGAAAACACCACGGCCGCGGCGCGGCGCTCGCCGTCCGAGCGCTCACCGCCTGGACGTACGCCCTGCGCGCCCTCGCCGCGACCGTCCTCCCCAGCCGCTCCGCCGCGGTCATGTGGGCCCACGCCCGCCAAGCCCTCTTCCCTGGCCGCAGCGAATCGCTGCGCGACCGCGCTAGTCACTCAAGCGGCTGAGTGCGAGGGGCCGCGAATGAGGCGCCGCTCGAAGCACGTGCCGAAGGACGACTCCTCAAGCCCGTACAAAACTTCCGAGTCGAGGTCGATTTCCTCGGGCCATTCCACAGCTCGTGAATCCGGGTTGACCCTGACCTGCTCGAAGAGCTTCCGGTCCTGCTGGATTGGTTCGAAAACCCCTCCGCGCGAAAGCAGGTCCGCCACGCCGATCTCCATCACGGCACCGTCGGAAAACTCCACCCGGATCCAGTGACCCTCAAGAGGTTCGGCGCTGACGGCATGGATCAGATCGACTTGCTTGCTCATGGCGGCGGTACCTCCTTCGGAGCTCGGCCTTCTTCGGCTCGTTCCCAATTTACGAACGAGCTCGTCGCGGTATTCCATGATCCATCGTCGCACGCGCGACAGCACGAGTCTTGGCAAGTGGCCTTTGATCACTTTTCCGGTGAGCGACACTTTTGCCCATTCGCCGCCATAGCGCACATGGCAATGCGGCGGCGGGTGATCGGCCAGATACATGTAGACGACGACCCCCGAGAATTCGCTGATTCGCGGCACCGGCCGAGCGTGCCGAGGAAAGTCATACAGGTGGGTGTCATATGTGCCTATAGACGCGCGTCTTCGTCATATCTCTCAACCTCGTAGACCTCCGGGATCCTCCCGTCTACAGCCGGTGGCTCAGCTCGCAATGCAGCTATCCCGGCGAGGACCGCACTGGGATGGCGGAGGCGGGCGAGCCAGATGCGCTCGCCCGCAGTGAAGAAGCCGCTGACGTAGAGCACCAGCGGGTAAGCGAGGAAGAGGGCGAGGCGGAGGAGGAGGCCGTCGGCGCCCGCCGTCGGCACCAGGAGTTCGGCGATCCCGACCAGCGCCGCGACCGTGAAGACGACGCGGAGGAGCCTTCCCCACTCGTAGGGCACCGGGAAGAGGCGCTGGGTGAAGACGTACATCAGCGCCAGCACGACGATGTAGGAGGCAACCAGGGCGAGGCCGGCGCCGACGATCCCCAGCGGCGGCACGAGGACGAGGTTGAGGACGACGTTGGCGACGAGGGCCGCGATCGTCGCCGGGAAGTTGAACTCGGTGCGGCCGGTGCGGCCGAGGATGACGACGAGGACGAGATAGAGCGCGTAGAGGGTGACGGCGGTGGAGATCAGGCCGATCGCTTCGTAGGAGTCGAAGAACTCCGGCGCCGCCAGCGCCCGCACGATCCAGCGCGAGAAGAGCCACATGCCGGCGACGACGAAGGCGCAGCCGGCGACGAAGAGGGTGACGACGGTGGCGTAGGTGCGCCGGGCCTCCTCGTCGTCGCGGATCGAGTAGGCGAGCGGCGGCCAGGCGAGCTGGAAGCCGCGGACGAGGACGTTGACGGCCTGGGCGAACTTGACCGCCAGCGAGTAGAGGCCGGCCTCGGCCGCGCCGACCGAGCGGAGAATGATCAGGCGGTCGACGAAGTTGAGCGCGTAGAGCGAGACCTCGGCCGGCATCGTCGGCAGGCCGAAGCGGAAAAGGCGGCGCAGCAGGGCTCGATCGAAGCGCAGCGAGAGGCGCTGTCGCTGGAGGACGATCAGCCCGAGGACGAAGACCGCCCCGGCCGCGTAGCTGCCGAGCAGCAGTCCGCGCGCGCCCTCTTCGAGGCCGACGACGAGGACGACGGTCAGCCCGATCGCGGCGCAGACGTTGAGGATCGTGGTCAGGAAGAAGGCGCGGGCGCGCTCTTCCAGCCGGAACAGGGTGAGCATGAACTCCCACATCGTCAGCACCCAGAAGCCGCCGATCGCGATACGGGTGAGCTCGGGGGCGGATTCGTCGAGCAGCGCCTGCGAGAGCGGCCCGGCGAACGGGAGCAGAACCAGGGCGCCCAGCGTCGTCAGCCAGAAGAGGCCGGCGAAGGTGCTGGCGACAACCTGCCGCGGGTCCTCGTCCTCCTGGTAATAGAAGCGCAGGATCGCCTCGATCAGACCGAAGCGGACGACGATGCTGGCGGCGACCACCGCGGCGAAGAGGACCTCGGCGACGCCGTAGTCGGCCGGGCTGAGGTAGCGCGTGTAGAGCGGCAGCAGCGCCACCGCGATGACCTTCGAGAGGATGCTGGCGGCGGTGTAGGCGGCGCCGGTCGTCGCCAGGCGACGCAGGTATCCCGACATGTCGAGAGCCTAAGGAGACTCGCGGACTTCGTCGGGCGCCCAGGCCAGCGAGGCCCCGACCGCCAACAGAACCCAGGTCAGCGGGTCCTCGAAGAACCCGGCGTAGGCCAGCGTGTGCACGAGGAGCGCGACGAACGCCGCTAGGACCGCTGCCCTCGCCGCCAGTGCGGTGGCCGGCGTCGCCCGTGCGGCCCAGAGGCCCCGCCCGAGCGTCGCCAGCGCAACGGCGATCAACGCGAGATAGACGGCGAGGCCGATCAGCCCTTGCTCCGCCGCGACCGTCACCGGCTCCGTGTGAGAGATGGTGACGGGGGCGTCTTCGTTGTCGCGATGCTCGCGGTAGGCGGCCTGGAAAGAACCGGAGCCGTAGCCCTGCAGCGGGCGTTCGGCGAAGAGGTCGACGCCGCCGGAGATCAGGCTGCCGCGGCCGCTGAGGTCGACGTTTAGCCGCTCCCAGGTGATCTTTCCCGAGCCGCCGACGAGGAGGACGACGAGCACCGCGCCGATCGCGCCGACGGCCACCGCGGCCAGGGTCCAGCGCCAGCTCCAGCGGATCGCCGCCAGCACCGCCAGGCCTGCCAGGAGGGCGAGGAAGCTCGACTGCGAGAAGGTCGGCACCAGCCCGATCCAGAGGACGGCGATCAGACCGCAGAGCGGCCAGAAGGCCCGCCGCGTCCGCGCCCACAGCAACGCCGCCGTCGCCACCACCGTGACCAGCGCCAGGTAGCGGCCGTAGACGTTCGGGTCCCAGAAGACCGAGTTGACGCGGAAGTAGGTGTGGAATTCATTCGAGCGGATGATCTGGTCGTTCCAGAAGAGGCTGCGGCTGACGTACTCGACGCTGCCGACGAGGACGAAGGCCGCCGCCTCGACCCCGACCACGATCAGCACCCAGCGCAGCAGCCGCCGGTCCCAGACCACCTCGCGCAGCAGCCGGTAGGCGATCGTGAAGGGGACGAAGAAGAAGCAGACGTTCTGCAGGCCCTTGGAGAAGTCCTCCGAGTAGAGCGCCTGCAGCGCGTAGAGGACGACCGCGGCGGCGAGGACGTAGGCCAGCGCCCGCGGCGGGTGGACCGTCGGCGGGTCGTTCCAGTCCCGCAGCAGCGTCGCCAACACCGCTGCGGCGATCACCAGGTAGAGCGGCACCAGCAGGTTGGCGGTGTCGCCGCCGGCGTGCAGCGGCACCCGGAAGGGGATCGCGAAGACGATCGCCAGCGGCAGCAGGATCGGCCAGCGGCGGAAGAGGTAGGTGAGCACCGCGACCGCGAGGGCGGCGAGCGCGAGCAGCTCGACCAGGCGGCCGCTGTCGTGGCGGAGGTCGACGATCTGCGCCGTGTGCCACTGGTCGCCGGCGATCAGGACCGGGAAGAGGATCATCGCCGCCAGCATCAGCAGGGCTCGGGGGCGCCCCGGCGACAGCAGGATCGCGGCGCCGCTGGCGCCGGCGGCGGCAATCAGCCCGACCGCGGCGAGGACGTCGCTCACGGCTTCGCCTCCGGGTGCAGGCCGCCGCTGCCACCCCCGGTCGCGCAGCGCGACTTCCCACCCTGCGGCGCGCGGTGCAGGCGGATCACTCCCGGCGTGACCAGCGTGCGCTCCGGTCCGAGTTTGACCCGCAGCTTGTAGCGACCCGGCCGCGCGGTGCCGCCGCCGCGCTGGCGCCCGTCCCAGTAGTAGACGTGGAACGTGTAGCGCTTGAGGAAGGTGTCGCGATCGAGGGTGATGACGACCCGCCCGCCGGGCTTGATCACCTGGACGGTCCCCCGATCGCTGACGGTGGTGCGGAATTTGATCCGGATGCGATCCCGCCGGCAGTCGCCGTTGGGGGTGAAGCTGTGGATCTTCTCCTGACCCTTGCGGTGCGGAGGGGCGACGAATTCGACGCGGTCGAGGACGAGTGGGTCGCGCTTGACCCGCTGGGCGTAGGCGAAGGCGGCTACTGTCGCGAGGACGAGGAGCGCGAAGACCGCAGCGGCCGCGCCTGGGGGGACGAGAGCCTCACCCTCATTCGCCCGCTTCGGCATCGTCCTCGCCGACGACGACGGCGACGAAGGCACCGGCCGAGACGGATTCGATTTCACCGCTCATCAGCTGCAGCTTGCCGATCTTCAGCTGCTTGGCGACCGTCTGCGCTTCCGGTTTGTGGCCGCGTTTGAACATCACGACGGTGGTTTCGAAGCTGGAGCTGCTGTTGGTGACGGCGCCGAGTTCGAAGCCCTTGTTCTCGACCTTTTCGCCGAAGCTGGCGGCGAGGCCGGGAACCGCGGTCCCGTTGAGGACGCTGACTTCGATTTCGCTCGGCTTCACCTTTGCCGCCGCCTGCTTGGAGCCGTTTCCACCGTTGCTGCTCCCGTCGTCACCGCTGAGCAGGAGGTAGGCACCGCCGACGACGATCACCAGCAGGACGACGAAGAGGATGACCAGGGAGACCGGGCGCGCCGCCCATTCGCCGAAGCGCGAGAGGCTCCCCCGCAGGCGCTCGCCTCGACTCCCTTCCGGCAGGCCCTCCTCCCGACGCCGCCGCCGTTCCTCGCGGCTGGAGACCGCCTGGTGTTCGGCCGTGCGGGCCTCCTGCAGCGCCCGCAGCTCCTCCGCCCGCTGGGCGGCGATCGTCGAGGTCTGCTCCTTGCGCTCGGCATCGCGCTCCGGGGCCGAGCCCGCCCACTCGCGCAGGCGGCGGATGTCGCGCCCATGGGTAAACGAGAGCAGCGCCAGGACGGCGAGCCCGAGGAAAGCGGCGAGCCCGGCGAAGGCGCCGATTTGTTCGATCGCGTGGACCAAAGTGGCCGCGAGAGCCTATTTGTCGGAGCCGACTGCCGCCGTCTCGCCGCCGGGGGCGGTGATCAGCGCGACCACGCGCTCGGCCAGATTGGCCTCGTCGCCGGCCAGCACCAGGTGTTCCAGCGAGTTCAGGGTCGACTCCACCCAATCCTGGTCGATCGCCTTGCGCCGCACCGCCCGGTTGATCCGCCGCGCCGCCGTCGGCTGCACTTCCTCACCGTCGGAGAAGAGCACCTCGTGCAGCTTCTCCCCCGGCCGCGGGCCCGTGAACTCGATCGCGATGTCGCTCTCGGGCTCATAGCCGGCGAGCCGGATCATGTTGTGGGCGAGGTCGACGATCTTCACCGGCTCGCCCATGTCGAGCACGAACACCTCGCCCTTGCCGGCGCCGATGTCGCCGGAGCGGATCACCAGCTGCACCGCCTCCGGGATCGTCATGAAGTAGCGGCTCATCTCCGGGTGGGTGACGGTCACCGGACCGCCGCGCTCGATCTGGCTGCGGAAGATCGGGACGACGCTGCCGGAGGAGGCGAGGACGTTGCCGAAGCGGACCGAGGCGAAGCGGGTCCCGGGGTACTTCTCGCCGGCGGACTGGACGATCCACTCGGCCATCGCCTTCGAGGCGCCCATCACCGTCTGCGGGTTGACGGCCTTGTCGGTCGAGATCAGGACGAAGCGCTCGACCTTGGAGGCGGCGGCGGTCTCGGCGGTTACCCGGGTGGCGATCGCGTTGTTGCGGACCGCCTCCAGCGGGTTGGCCTCCATCAGCGGCACGTGCTTGTAGGCAGCGGCGTGGAAGACGATCTCCGGCTTGAAGCGCTGCATCACCTCGAGCATCCGGTGCGGCTCCTTGCAGTCGGCCAGCACCGACTCGCAGCTGGCGAAGTGGCGCTCCTCGACCATCTCGCGGTCGATCTGGAAGAGGTTGTCCTCGGCGTGGTCGAGCATCACCAGCAGGCGCGGTTTCACCTGGGCGATCTGGCGGCAGAGCTCGGAGCCGATCGAGCCGCCGGCGCCGGTGACGAGGACGATCTTGTCCTGCAGGTAGGCACCGACCCGGTCGAGCTCGCGGACGATCGGCTCGCGGCCGAGCACGTCCTCGACCCGGACCTCGCGCAGCTGCTTGTTCAGCTGGACGCCGCCGCGCAGCAGCTCGAAGACGGTCGGCAGGGTGCGGATCCCGATCTCCCGCTCGCGGCAGGCGGCGACGATGCGGGCGCGCAGCGTTCCCGGCGCCGAGGGGATCGCGATCACCACCTCGTCCGGGTTGGTCTCGTCGAGGATCTTGACGATCTCCCGGGTCGAGCCGAGCACCTTCAGCCCCAGCATCCGCATCCCCCGCTTGCGCGGGTCGTCGTCGACGAAGCCGATCGCGGTGGCGCCGAGGTTGGGGTTCAGCTGCAGCTCGCGGACGACCATCTGGCCGCCGGAGCCGGCGCCGACGACGAGCACCTCGTGCTTGGGCAGGCGGGCGCCGCGGCTCGGCCGTTCGACCACCAGCCGCACGGCGAGGCGGGCGCCGGCGACGAGGATCAGGGTGAGGATGAAGTCGATCACCTCGACCGAGCGCGGCAGCGTGTGCGCGAACGGCTTCGCGACCGCGAAGGCGATCACGAGCAGGGCGCTGGCGACGGCGACGGCGCGGAGGATCAGCATGAAGTCGCGACCGCTGACATAGCGCCACCACTTCTGGTAGAGCCCGAAGGCGGCGAAGACGACGAGCTTGCCGGCGACGACGAAGCCGACCGACTGGGCGAAGAGGACCTCGTAGCGGTGCGGCCAGCCGTGCGGCTGGTCGAGGAAGCGCAGCTGGAATGCGAGGAAGTAGGCCGCCGCGACGAGCACGGCGTCGGCCGCCACCTGCAGAATCCGGTTGCGGTAGACGGGGTGGTTCAACCGGCGCATCGGCTGCTGAGTTTACGGCCCCTTGAGGTGAATCCCTACGATGTGGCGCGAATGGGCCCCCTCCTGCTCGCCTCGGTCACCGACAAGGTGGTCGAGCCAATCATCGAAGTCGCCACCGACTTCATCGGCAGCGCCGGCGAGCTCGGCGTCTTCCTGCTGATGCTGCTGGAGTCCGCCTGCATCCCGGTGCCGAGCGAGGCGATCATGCTCTTCGCCGGCTTCAGCGTCTCGGAAGGGGAAATGACGCTGTTCGGGATCGTCGCCGCCGGCGTCCTCGGCAACCTCGTCGGCTCCTGGATCGCCTACGCGGTCGGCTACTACGGCCGCATCGACCTGTTGGAACGGAACAAGCTGATCCACATCAGCCCCAAGCACCTGAAATGGGCTGACGACTGGTTCGCCCGCTACGGCGCCGCCACCGTCTTCTTCTCGCGGATGCTGCCGATCGTCCGCACCTTCATCTCGCTACCGGCGGGCGTGGCGAAGATGCCGTTCTGGCGCTTCACCGCCTACACCCTGGCCGGCTGCATTCCCTGGGTGCTGGCGCTGGCGCTGGTCGGCGAAGCGGTCGGCGAGAACTGGGAAGACTGGCGGCACAAGCTCGGCTACCTCGACTACGTGGTGGCGCTGGCGATCGTGGTCGGCGTCGTCTACCTGATCGTCAAGCGGCGGCGGGGCCGGGATGACGGCGGTCCTGGAGACGACGAGCCCAGCGGCCGTCCCGAGGCCGAGCCGGCCGGCACCTCGCAGGCTTGAGCGACGGCGGGATCCCGGCCGGCCGCGCGGTCGCGCTGGGGTTGGTCCAGGGCCCGGCCGAGCTGCTGCCGGTTTCCAGCTCCGCCCACATCGTCCTCCTCCCCTGGCTCGCCGGCTGGGACTGGGACGAGGTCGATGCGGAGCTGCGCAAGAGCCTCGAGGTGGCACTTCATACCGGGGCGGCGGCGGCGCTGTTGATCGGCCAGCGGCGGATCATCGCCGAGGAGCTGGGTCAACTCGACGGGCGACGGGCGCTGCTGATCGGCCTCTCCTTCGTCCCTGCCGCGCTCGTCGGCTACGGCTTCGAGCGCCCGATCGAGCGCCATCTCGGCGGTCCCCGGGCGACCGCCTACGGCCTGCTGGCGGGAGCGGCGGCGATGCTGGTCGCCGACCGCCGACCGCAGCGCCGCGGGCGCGGTTCGGCGACGCCCTTCGACGGCCTGGTCCTGGGGGTGGCGCAAGCCGCCGCCCTCGCCCCGGGCGTCTCGCGCAACGGCGTCACCCTCGCCGCCGCCCGCTGGCGGCGCTTCACCCGCGAGCAGGCGAACCTGCTCTCGCGCACGATCGCCCTGCCGATCATCGTCGGCGCCACGGCGCTGAAGGGCACCCGCCTCGCCCGCCGTGGCACCACCCCCGAGCTGCGCCGCTCCCTCGCCGTCGGCGTCAGCGCCTCCTTCGCCTCGACCCTCGCCTCCCAGCGCCTGCTCCGCCTGGTCGAACGCGACCGCGCGCTCTGGCCCTACGCCGCCTACCGGATTGCCCTGGCGGCCGTCGTCCTGCGGCGCCTGAATCGCTAAGTCCAAGATTTGGAGAAAGTTGGAGTTGATCTGGAATACCTGCTACAACTCCAAATCTTGGAGAAAGTTGGAGTTGATCTGGAGTTAGCTTGTACCTAGAGAAGGCACCGGAATACCGAGAGTTGGCTAACGAGTTGGGTGCCGACGCCCTCGCGCGCGCCGTTCAAACGTTGGGCCGCGACCAACAGGCGGGGGATTACCCGCACTGGGACAAGCTTCGCCGGCTACCGCCACCGGAGGGGCTCACCACTCAGGAATGGTGGCTAGCCATCAAGGTGATTAGGACGTCCGAAATGCGGATTCTGCCTCTCTGCGATTCCGACGAAAAGCCATTTTCGTACGGGCTCCCTGACCTTGTTTTGGAGCGGCTCCACCGCATTGACCAGCGCTGCAGTGGCGAGGTGGCAATGGACGAGGTTGTGACTTCAGAACAGCAGGCCGGGCAGCGTTTCCTAGTCAACTCATTGATGGAGGAGGCGATCCGCTCCAGTCAGTTGGAGGGCGCTACGACGTCTCGACGAGTAGCCAAGGAGATGCTTCGCACCGGTCGCCGTCCGAAGAATCGAAGCGAGCGCATGATTGCCAACAACTACCGCGCGTTGCAGTTCATGCGTGAAGAGATGGGCGATGTCTTAACGCCCGACCGGATCTTGGAACTACACAAGATCGTTACCGACGGGACGCTCGACGATCCGAGCGCCGCGGGGCGGCTTCAGCGACCCGATGAGGAGCGCGTCGCCGTGTTCGATCGGGACGACGGACCGCCAGTCCACATACCGCCTCCCGCCGAGCAGCTTCCAGACCGCCTGCGCTTGCTCTGCGCCTTCGCTAATGAAGAAATGAGCGAGGCTCGGTTCATTCATCCCGTGGTACGGGCGATCCTCCTGCATTTTTGGCTTGCCTATGACCACCCGTTCGAGGACGGAAACGGGAGAACCTCGCGCATCCTCTTCTTTTGGCTGCTGAGAAAGCAGGGCTACTGGCTTGTCGAGTACCTGCCGATCTCGAAGTTCATCCGGAAGGCACCGGCTCAATATGGACGGGCCTTCTTGGAAACGGAGACGGACAGCCGCGATACGACCTATTTCATCCTTCATCAGCTCAAGATCATCGAGAAGGCCATTGATGATCTTCACCTCTACCTAAAGAGAAAGATTGCTGAGGTGCGAGATGTCGAGCTGATGCTTCAAGGGTCAGATGATCTCAATCATCGTCAGCTGGCCCTCTTGACCGATGCGGTGCGTCATCCCGACGGCTCTTATTCCTTTAAGAGCCATTCAACCTCTCATCGAGTCACCCACGAGACGGCACGCCTCGATCTCACCCAGCTTGTCGACCTGGGCCTACTTGTGAGAAAGAGGAGGGGTCGGCAGCACTGGTTTGAGCCTGTCGCCGACCTGCCGAGGCGCCTGAAAGAATCGAGCGCGTGAACGACGCTTACGCGAAGGCCGGGGTCGACCAGGGGGCGGCTGATTCTGCGGTGGCCGGGCTGGTGCGGGCGCTGGGGGCGATCAAGCTCGAGCGGCCCTCGGCGCAGGTGCCGCTGCCGGGTCACTACGCCAGCGTGGTCAAGTTCGACGAGCGGACCGGGATCGCTTTCTCGACGGATGGCGTCGGCACCAAGCTGATGGTCGCCGAGGAGCTGGGGAAGTTCGACACGGTGGGGATCGACTGCGTGGCGATGAACGTCAACGACGTGATCTGCGTCGGCGCCGAGCCGCTGGCGATGGTCGATTACATCGCCGTCGACAAGGCCGACCCGGAGGTCTGCGCGGAAGTCGGGGTCGGCCTGGCGCGGGGCGCCGAGCTGGCCGGGATCGAGATCCCCGGCGGCGAGCTCGCCCAGCTCGGCGAGCTGGTCCGCGGCATCGACGTCTCCGGCGCCTGCATCGGCCGGGTTCCACTCGATGAAGTCATCGACGGCTCCACGGTCGAGCCCGGCGACGTCGTCATCGGCCTTCCCTCCGCCGGCCTGCACTCCAACGGCTACACCCTCGCCCGCTCGGCTCTGGCCGGGATCGGGCTCGACGAGGACCCCGATGGCCGGCTCGGTCACTCGCTCGGCGAGGAGCTGCTGCGGCCCACCCAGATCTACGTCAAGCCGATCGTCGCCCTGTTGCGCTCAGAGGTCGACGTCCGCGGCCTCGCCCACATCACCTCCGGCGGCACCAAAAATCTGCTCCGGCTCGCCGCCGAGGTCGCCTACGAGATCGACGACCCGCTGCCGGTGCCGCCGATCTTCGAGCTGATCCGCGAGCACGGCGGCGTCGCCGACGAGGAGATGTACGAGGTCTTCAACATGGGCTGCGGCTTCTGCGTCGTCGTCCCCGCGTCCGACGAAGCGCGGGCCCTGGAGCTGCTGCGCGGCCATTACCCGGAGGCGAAGGCGATCGGCCGCGCAACCGAAGGCCCACCGCGCATCCTCTGAATCGCCTCCGCCCTCGAACCGTCGTAACGTTGGCCCGAACGTGAGCGACCGGGCCTCGACTAGTTCTCAGATGATCGGCACCGTGCTATCCGGCCGCTACAAGCTGGAGGCGAAACTCGGCAGCGGCGGGATGTCGACCGTCTACCTGGCCCGCGACGCGACCCTCGACCGGCCGGTGGCGGTGAAGGTGATGCACCGTGAGATGTCCGAGCAGGCCGACCAGCTCGAGCGCTTCCGCCAGGAGGCACGGGCGGTGGCCAAGCTCTCGCACCCGAACGTGGTCGCGGTGATCGACGCCGGCGAGGACGGCGGCCACCCCTACATCGTCTTCGAGTACGTCCAGGGCGAGACCCTGAAGCAGCGGATCAACCGGGTCGGAGCGCTCGACGCCCAGGAGGCGCTGGCCTACGCGATCGAGATCGCCCGCGGCCTCACCGTCGCCCACGCCCGCAAGATGGTCCACCGCGATATCAAGCCGCAGAACGTCCTGATCGATTCCGAGGGGCGGGCGAAGCTGACCGACTTCGGGATCTCCCGCCAGCTCGAGCAGGACGGGATGACCGCGACCGGGCGCGTGCTCGGCACCACCGACTACGTCGCCCCCGAGCAGGCGATGGGCCATCCGGTCGACCAGCGCTCCGACATCTACTCGCTCGGCGTCGTCCTCTACGAGATGCTGACCGGCCAGGTCCCCTTCACCGCCGACAGTCAGGTCGGGGTGGCGATGAAACACGTCAACGAGGAGTTGCCCGACGTCCAACAACGGCGGCCGGAGCTCTCAGCGGCGGCGGCGATGGTGGTCGAGCGGGCGACCGCCAAGGACCCAGACGACCGCTACCAGTCGGTCGGCGAGCTGATCGACGACCTCGTGACCGCGCTCGAGGTCGAGGCGGCCCGCGCCGGCTCGACCACCGGCGACGCGACCAGCGTGCTCGACGCGGTGGAGCCGACCGAACGCAAGCTCTCGGGCGGACCGGGCCGTCGCTCCTGGCTGGCGATCGCGCTGCTGGCCCTGCTGGCCGCCGGGGTGCTGCTGGCGGTGCAGCTGATCGGCAGCGGCAAGGGGCCGGGCGGTGGCGGCGCGCTCGACGGCAAGGGCAAGCCGGTCGCCCTCGCCGGCGTCTCCGACTACGACCCGCAGGGCGACGACGAAGAGGACCCGGAGACGGTCAGCCTGGCAATCGACGGCAACCCGACCAGCACCGCCTGGAGCAGCGAGCACTACGACACCGACACCTTCGCCGGGACCAAGAGCGGCCCGGATCCCGGTGTCGGCCTCTACGTGACGACGAAGGCGACCACCACCCCGAGCGAGATGATCATCCGCACCCCCACCCCCGGCTGGGACGCGGAGATCTTCGCCAGTCCCTCGGGCCCGCCGGAAGAACTCTCCGAATGGGGAGAACCCGTCGGGGACGTGACGGACGCCGGCGACGTCGAGGAAGTCGAGCTCCATCTCGACTCTCCGGCGAAGTATTTCCTCGTCTGGTTCAACAAGGCGGCTCCGGCCCGCGACCAGGAAAGCCGCTACCAGGTCGAGATCAGCGACATAAAGCTGATCGACTGACTCATGAAACCTTTACATCGATCTGTGTAACATCTGACAATGGCAGAGCGAGGCGCCGTCCCCAACGTTCCCAAGGTCCGCCGCCGAGCCTTGGAGGCGGTGCGCTCGCTGTTCACGCCGCTGCTGCCGGACGACTACCTCGAACTGATCAACCCGCTCTGGTCGACGCAGGAGCTGCGCGGCCGAATCGAGCGGATCGTCCACGAGACGCCCGACGCCGTCACCGTCCTGATCCGCCCTGGCTACGAGTGGTCGGGCCATAGGCCCGGCCAGTACCTGCGGATCGGGGTGATCGTCAACGGCGTCCACCACTGGCGCGCCTATTCGCTGACCACCGACCCCGGGCGGGCCGACGGGCTGATCGGGATCACGCCGAAGTTCGTCGACGCCGGCAAGGTCTCCCCCTACCTGGTCCACCAGGCGCGGCCCGGAGACATCGTCCGGCTGGGCGGGGTCGAAGGCACCTTCGTCCTGCCCGACCCGCCGCCACGGCAGCTGCTCTTCATCAGCGCCGGCAGCGGGATCACCCCGATCATGAGCATGCTGCGGGCGCTCGACCGCGAGGGGTCGCTCGACGACGTCGTCCATATCCACTCCTCCCGCGAGCCGAAGGGCGTCATCTTCGGCGAGCAGCTGCGCGATCTCGACGCGCGCCACGCCGGCTACCGCCCGCACCTGCGGATCACCGGCGAAGCCGGTCGCTTCGCCCCGCACGAGCTCGACCAGCTCTGCCCCGACTGGCGCGAGCGCCACGCCTTCATCTCCGGGCCCGGGGAAATGCTCGACGCGCTGGTCGGGCACTGGCGCGAGGAGGGGGACCCCGAGCTGCTGGAGATGGAGCGCTTCCAGCCGGTGATCGGCGGTGACGCCGTCGCCGGCGAGGGCGGCAAGATCCGCTTCCTCTCCAGCGGGGTCGAGACCGAGTGCGACGGCGGCACGCCGATCCTCGTCGCCGGCGAGGAAGCGGGCGCCGAGCTGCCGTTCGGCTGCCGGATGGGGATCTGCCACACCTGCATAGGCCGGCTCTGCTCCGGCGAAGTGCGGGACCTGCGGACGGGGGAGGTTTCCGGGGAAGAGGGAGAGATGGTCCGGACCTGCGTCAACGCGCCGGAAGGCGACGTGGCGATTGCCTTATGAACAAAAGGGGGATAGACACGAGATGAGCACCATCGCTCCACCCACCGCGACCGCGACTGCACCCGTCGACACCCACGCCGAGAGCCCGCTCGCGCACCTGACCCAGGAGCAGCTCGACCAGCTCGCCCAGGAGTTCGACGCGATCCGCGACCGGGTGATGGCCGAGCTCGGCGATCGCGACCGCCGCTACATCGAGAGCATGATCGAGATGCAGCGGCGCCTGGCCGTGCTCGGGCGCCTGCTCCTGCTCGGCTCCCGCAACCGCGGCGCCTGGGCGCTCGGGACCTCTGCCCTCTCGGCGGCGAAGATCCTCGAGAACATGGAGATCGGCCACAACGTCATGCACGGCCAGTGGGACTGGATGAACGACCCGCGCATCCACTCCTCGACCTGGGACTGGGACACCGCCTCGACCGCCGAGGCCTGGAAG
>DASSMJ010000009.1:0-153916 GCA_035688955.1 Solirubrobacterales bacterium
CACCCGAGCGCAGCGAGGGTCAGGCCGCGAGGCGGCCGTGGGCGCGACGCCGAGCCGGCGAGCCCCTCGACCCGGGCGGTCGGCTCCACCAAGCAGCGAGGTCAGAGAGCGCAGCGACCGGGTCGAGCCCGAGCGACGAGCCGGTCGTCGGTGTGGTTGGAGCTGAGAGGGTTTTCAGGCGTTCGGGTCTGGCGCATCGGCCAGTTAGTCCAGTTGACGATCGGGAGATTCCACCATCGGGACACCGTCGACGGCGCCGCGAACCACTTCGTGGATCTCGAGCCGAGGATCGCAGTCGGGGGCGTCGACGTCGACGACGGAGCAGTGCGCAAGCCATTCGGCGTCCTCAGCGCTCGCAGCGAGGACGACGCCGGCGAAGCGCCCTTCGATCATCCCTCCGTAGTGCTCCCAGGTGCCGAAGATGGTCCACCGCTTCAGGTGGGCGGGATCGGAGTCGACTTTCGGTGCTGACATTTGGGCTCCCCTCTGGAGGTGGTCGTTGACGACACCAGCGCTGGCGCCCGACCGAAGCCGCGGAACCGAGCCGGAGACGAATGTCGAAGGCGAGGGAAACCCCCTTGGGGGTTGAAGCGGGCGAGGCGGGTGCCATGCTGGGCGAGGAAAACGGCTCCTTCAGAGGGAGACCCGATGCTCAGGAAAGCGGGCGAGCGAGGAACCTGTCGCAAAGAGGAGCCGACGATACGAGGCAGACGCAGAGGCAAGGCAGAAAAAAAAGGGGCACCCCCAGGGGGGCGCCCGTGGTGAAGCGTCGGGACGGTTTCAAGACAGAGAGTCGCGGAATGCTTTGAAGCTGTCCTGACTGTCGAACTGGGAGATGACTAGGTCACCTTCCCGATACTCGACTACGCCGTAGACACCTTCGACGGCGAAGGAGGCGAAAACCGTCAACGGCCAGCGGCCCTTGTCGGTGATGGCGGTCCAGCCCCGCGAGGTCAGATAGTCGATGAAGTCGTAGCCGTCGTCGAATCCGACGACCCAACTGTTCCGGTTCCGCCTCCAAATCCGCAGAACCCGTGGCAGGTAAGGACGCCGTTCTTCACCGTGGGGTTGCCGAGGGCGCCAGTGTCGCCGACGAAGCAGAAGCGGGCGATGAGATCGTCGGGCGAAATGACAAGCCCGGCGGGGATGGGTGCAACAGTCGTGGTCATGATGCAGTTCTCCTCAGTCGAGATTGGAGGGGCGGCCCAAGATGAGGGCCGCCCCTTGGGTTCTCAGGCAGCCGCCGGGATGGGCTCTGCCTCTTCGGGGGCCTCGCTCGGGGCCGGCTCGCCGGCGCCGTCGGCCGGGGCGTTGTCGGCCTTTTCGAGGTAGTGGACTCGTTCGGCGACGATGAAGGTGCGTTGCCGCTTATCGCCGTCTTTTTCCCACTGCTCGTGCTCGATCCGTCCTTCGACGGCGATCTTCTTGCCTTTGCCCTGGTAGCGGCAGAGCGCCTCGGCGTTGCCGCGCCAGATGTCGACGTCGATGAAGGCGGCGCCTCGATCTTCGGCTTCCTTTCCGTTGGGCCGCTGAATCGCGAGCCTGGCAGTGGTTTTCGCGATCTTGTCGGCGCCTACGTGGCGCAGCTCGGGGTCGCGGGTGAGACGGCCGCTGACGGTGATCGTGTTGATGTCCTGCATTTCTGGCTCCTTCGGTGAGGGTGGTTCGGTTGACGAGGCCAGGTAGGGCGCGGGACCGAGTGGGCGGAACCGAACCTGAGACGAATGTCGAAGGTGAGGGGAACCCCCCTTGTGGGGGTTGCAGCCCGGGAGGCCCGTGCCACCCTGAGCTGAGGAAATCGGACCCCCCTCTCCGAAGTCGGCCAGAGACACTGGGACATCCCGCGATCTCCAGTGGGGCTCATCGAGGGACGTGCAAACCTGCTCGGGCCCTAAAGGGCCGAGGCCAGCGTCAGCTGCTCCTGATTCAGCTCATGCCACCGGGAGGCGAAGGAAGGGCGCCACTTGTCGACCGCACCGGCAGGTCCGGCGACGAAAAAATGCTCGCGGGCGGGGAGCAAATCGTCGCGGCGGCGGACGTAGCAGCGCTCGAAATCGTCGGCCTGATCCAGCGGCCCTCGGCTGCGAACGTCTGCCTCGCATTCGACCCGGCTTCCGCAACCAGCGACGCGCAGGTAACGGAAAACGTTTCCCACCTTCGTGTCGTCGCCCTTCTTCGGTTGCCAGATCCGTTTGACCTCGTAAACCGAGTGCTGCATCGAGTCCAGCACGTGGTTGAAGGTGGCGAAGATCGCCGGACGATGAACGGAGATCAGGTCACAGAGGCGATCGCCGGCGATCAGACCGCCTTTCGGGTTCAGGCACAGGGACCGCCTCTCGAGTATCAGGGCTTCAATGGCGCTCTCGGGTCGGGTGTCGAAGCGGGCCAGGGTGCGCTCCCGGCCGGCCCTGCTCGTAAGAGCGAAAGGGCAGTACACGCAAGCCGACTTTGGCCAGTCCGGTACGCCGGTGACCTGCTCGATGAATCGTCGGCAGTCCTCGCGGTGCCAGCCCCACTCGATCAAGGGGAAGATCGCGCATTTGTGGCTGGTGTCGTACTCGGTTGCCCGGGTCGCACGCTTCAGCTCCTCTGTTGAGAAGCCGAAGGCCATCCGGCCTGGCATGTGGCTCGCGCACTTTTCGGCGCGGCCGACCTCCCCTGCCTCATAGCCGAAGGCGTGGCGGATGATGCGCGGGGCGTGCCGACGGAGGTAGTTGTCGATCACCCAACCCTTGAACTTGATGGAACAGAGCCGGTTGCCGCTCGCTTGCGGGACCGTGCCGACGCTGGTCAACTCGTCGGAGAGTTTGTAGGCGCCCGCGATCTGGAGCCGGGTCGGGGCAACGGTGTCATCGAGGACGACGATGCCGTCGGCCTCCTTGAGCCCGCCCCTCGCCACCTGGGCGAAGCGGACGCCGGCCCGCCGCAGCCGCGGGAGTATGTGCGCTTCGACCAGGACGCCGGTCCTCGGCCACTCGTCCCCGGTCATGGCGGTGACGACGATGAGGTCGGAGAGTTCAAAGTCACGAGAGGACGGTTCTTCAAGCCACCGCAACAGGAGCGCCGTGCTATCGACGCCGAGCCCATAGGAGAGGACGACGTTCATGCGGCCGCCAACTCCTCCCCTGCCTCCTTGGAGGTGGAGCCGGTCGAGGTATCGGGGAGGATCGCGTCTTCGATCCTTCGGGCGAGTCGGTCGATGAGACCGGCGTAACGCTCGATCTGCTCGCCTTCGCCCCAGCTAGCGATGTAGGCGATGTTTGACCCGGAGGTGTCGAGGCCGAGCCCTGCGCAAACCGAGTGGGAGACGCAGGCGACGACGACCTCCTCTTCGGCGTAGGTCAGCTTCGGATCCTCGCCCTCGCGCTCGGCGAAGAGGACCGCGTGACCGCACTCATGAACCCCCGCCTCCACTTGGGCGTTCGGAGAGAAGTCCGGCGTCGCGGCCCGCACGACGATGGCTCTCTTAGTCAGATCGCAATAGCCATCCGCGGCGCCCGGCGTCGGGCCGATATCGAAGCTGAAGCCGATCAATGCGGCGAACCCCTGGAGCGGGAGCAGGAAGCCTGCGAGGCCATCTCCGTCAATCGGCTCAATCGGCGGCGGGGTGAGGTCGACGACGTTGGGGACGTTCGGGAGCGGGTCGACCTGGGAGCGGTCGAACACTGGCACCATCCGGAAAAAGGTCTTCGGGCGGTCGCCGGGTTTCGCGCCTTCGTCGCGCCATTGCTTCATCTTCTTTTTCGACGGCGGGCATGGCGCCCAGATGTAGATCGCTTTCTCGCCCTTGCGCACCGCGTAGCCGAGATCGAGCCACCTTCGGAAGCCCGCCACTTTGGTCGCCTCGGGCATCTGCCAGGCAATTAGGAGCTGGTTGCCGAGGCTGTAGGCGCGGAACTTTTTGCGGACGCGAAGCCAGCGCTGCCAGCCCTCGCTTCCGCGAAGCCCATCAACGGCGTCGGCCATTAGCTTCCGCTCGGATTCGCGCCGTTTCGCTCGCTCCTCGTCACTCGGGACACGGCGACGTCTTGAACTCGGCTTGGACATGGGACCTCCGTGGGAAGGCCCGCCCCCGGTGGGCGGGCTTGACGCCTCCCGACCGCGCGGCGAAGCCGTGCCAAAATCGGGAGGCGCTGCCCGCAGGCCGGGGCTTCCACCTGACTCACCCTCGGTGTCGACGTACCTAGACACCTCCGGCTTCCAAGTACTCGGCGACGGTCGGGTAGAAGGCGGGCAGGTTGACACTGCCGTAACCGACGCGGCCGTCGTCCAGAAAGCACAAGGAGTCGAACCGCTCGTCGCCGGCGATCAAGGCGTAGGCCGTGCCCTCCCAACCGCGGAGCAACGTGACCCTGCTTCCGTCCGTGAGGAGCGACTCCAGCTCGCGCAGCCGCTCCTTGAGCCGGGGCGATTCGTGGCCGATTGAGGTGCCGCCCTCGACTTCGTATTTGCGTTGGACCTCGTTGGTCGTGGGCCGGTAGGTCGTGATGCTCATCGCGCGCCTTTCAGTAGGTCCCCTGAAAGGGGGCGCACGGCGGTTATGAACTTGGGGTTCATGGACGTCACCGCCCGCGTCGCGCCGAGCGACGGCGGTTGAGGCAGGAAGTGAAGTCCGCGCAGCGATAGCTGAGTCGGCCTCCGATCCTGCATCGGTCGGTGGTCTCGTAGCCGCAGCGCTCGCAGCGATCGGGGTCCCTGTCGTCCTCGACGGAATTCCGCCAACGTGCCGACGAGCCGTAGCCGACGATCTCAGAAGCGCCGACGCTGGCCGCGTCGCCGCTCCCGGCCAGGCTGGCTTCCGCCGCCGTACTGTCGTCACGTCGGAAGCCCTTGGGTTCCCTGGGGATGGCCTTGAGGCGCTCGAACTCGTCTCGTCCTGCTGCGGCGGTGGCGGGGTAGGCAAAGGAGACGCCGCGCTCCTCGGCCAGTTCGCTGAGGACACGGAGTAGGGCACGGGAGGGCTTCTTGGTTATGTGCTTGGTGTTGGTCATGCCCGCCGAAACAGCGGGCCGGAGGAGGACGGTGAAGCCGGCCGGGGGAGGTCTGCTAGGCGATCCGGCATGACCAACACCAAGCGCCATAAAAAAGAGAGACCCCCGCGCCGGGGGGCCTCTCCATTCCTTCGGCTCGAGGACAGTTACTTCTTGTTGTTGGTGGTCCGGCGCCGACGAGGGCGAACTGCCTTCAGCTCGTCCTTCAGGACCTCCCGGACAGTGAACGCGTTCGGGCGTTCGCGGTAAACCCGCTTGCTCTGCGGGAGCTCATGTTCGTCCGCGTGGACAACGGCGGCCATCGCTTCCGCCCAGATGTCCAAGGCCTCCTCCGGCGTCCGGGCCATCTCCACCCGCTTTTCGAGCCATTCCCGCGCTTCCTCGACGGTGGCGTACTCGACCTCTTCTTTGTCCTTGCCAGTGGTTTTCAACTGGCGGTGTTCGACTTCTTGCAGCTGCGACTTGACGAGTCGCAGGCCGCAGCCGATTCCCTTGTTGTCGGCGATGTGAGTGAGGATCAGCGCCTTCGCCCGGTTCAAGGCGTTCGCCTTGACGCTTCCGGCGTCCTTCTTGGCGACGAGTTCATGCCCGACGTCCTGGTTCCAGGTACGGGCAGCCGCTTGTTTCGCCATGCGCTCTTCATAGGGAGACGGCCCCCCGTCTTCTTCCTTCTTGGCTTTCTTCTCGGCCTTTCGGGCATCGGACTGAGCGGCGCGTTCGGCTTCTTCCTCCTCCTGCTGCTTGCGCTTTTGCGCGGCTTCCTTCTCCCTGCGCTCGACGTGCCGTTCGGCGAGATCGGCCGCGACCTCCTGGTCGGTGATGAAGGCGATCGAGCCCTCCCCTTCGCCGACTGAGACCTTCAGCTCCAGGAGGCAGCCGAGCGCACGCGCGGCGTCAACCTCGTCCGAGTTGAAGTCGATCGTCGGATTGTTGGTGCGAACCCAGGGGTAGGCGGCCAGGTAGCGGTCGCCGAGGTCGCGCAGCTTCTTTTCGTCGGTGACGATCAGCGAGTCGAGGCGCGCGCCAGAGGTCGCGAGCATGACCGGCTTGTCTTTGAACTCCCTGTGAGGGACCGCAGCGAGCAGGTCGGGCACGAGGCGTACGAAATCGGCGGCTTCGACCTTTTCCCGTTTCGCCAGCTCGCAGACGCATTCGGCGATCCGCGGTGACACTTTGGCGATGTCCCGGAGCACTCGCTCAGCCTTCACCGGAACATCGCCGGTGGCGATGTGGGATTGAACTCCGGCCGGCAGCTTGAGCAGACGGAGCAGGTCGCCGACCCATGAGGCCGAGAAATCGACCTTGTCGGCGATTTCGGCTTTGGTCTTAAGACTTTCCTCCGCTGCGAGGTCCCTGAGACCTTCAGCGATCTCGATGTCGTTCAGGTCCTCCCGGTGGAGGTTCGCGATCAGCGACGCGGCCTTGCGGCTCTTGCCGTTGAACACGACGACCGGGACCTCTTTTTTCCCTGCCAGCTTGGCGGCCGCGAATCGCCGGTGGCCGTCGACGACGATGTACTTGCCGCCTTTCCCTCTGGAGACAGAGATCGGCTGGACGAGTTCGTGCTGCTGGATGCTGCCAGCCATCCGTTCCAGCTTCTTTTTGTCCGTCCTCTTTCGGACGTTGAAGCCCTCCTCGATTTCGATGCTGTCGATGTCGAGCATCGGGGTTATGAGCTGACCCATGTCCTTCTCCTTCGTTGGAGTGTGCCCCCGCCCGATGCGGGAGCTGGTGCCCCCGCCCCCGCACGCGAATGCGTGCGAAACTGGCGGGGGTCCAGCGAAGCGAGGGGGGCCACCGACCCCAGAGCTATTCCGAGTGACGCTCCTGACGCCCGCCGCCGCGGATTGCTCTCTGCCGCACTCCGGGCAGTCGATCGGCTCGCCGCCCTGGTCGGCCTCGGCGACCAGGGCGGCGTCATCGAGTCCGGGTCGATGACTTCCTCACGCAACCGCGCCCGCGCCGGCCCGTCCTCGATGGGGGTGCGGTCATTCTGATCAAAGTTCATGGTTACTTTCCTTTCCGGCCGTAGCGTCTGCAAGCGACGCCTCGGAGTCGAATCCAGCGGGTTCTCTGAACCGCGCCCGTCCCTGCTTCGTCCGGCTCAATCAAGGTCGGCAAGGGACAGAGCGATGTGGACGAACTCGCCGTTTATGTCGGGCACGAGGTCGGGGCGAACCGCAGCCGCCTTGGCGACCGCCGGCCTTCCATGCTCTTGCACGATCGCCACGATCGCACCGAGGTCGGGTGCATCGGCGAGCTTGTGGGCGAGCGCCTGAGACCATCGGCGCCTCTCGCTGGCAGACGGGCGCTCCGGCGCTTTGTCCCCGCCAGCGCGGGCGGGGTCGTCGTGCTCAAAACGCTCTTGCTGCTGGTGCTCCTGATGAGAAGCGTGCTGTCTCGCCGACGCCGATTGGCCGCGTCGGGGCTGGCTTTGCTCAGCGCTCTCTTTGTCGAGCAGTTGCTGGTACATGTGATCCTCCTCGGGCTGTTGGCACCCGCCCTTCGCGGAGCCGATGCGGAGGCCCATGCACGCCCGAAGGGCGTGCGATCCTGGGCCGTAGCGGCTACGCGAGGGCCGCCAGCTCAAAGCCCCGCTTGATCGCCTCTGCGCTCATCGGGCAGGCACCTAGACGCATCGCCTCCCGCCGATAGTCGGCGAGCATCACGGCCAGTTCTGCCTTCGAGTCGAATCCCGAGTCGACGTAGTAGCGGCGCCCGTCACCCTCGCGCGGGTGGTCGTAGACGAAGACCTCCCCGTCGATACGTCGGCCGACCAGGACGCGGGTCTCTTTCTCGGGGAGGGTGTAGTGGCCGAGTTCGTGAAGCTCCGCCGGTTTCTGGGTTGCCGTAGCGCTCATCGCGCACCTCCTTGGCTCGTAGGTGGGAGTCGCGAGCCGACCGGCAGCGGGTAAGGCGGGCACGTCACCCACAGGGCGCGATAGCGAGGTCCGCGAAGCGGACCTTGACGGGCCGCCGACCGCTGCCAGGCTCAGACGACTCCCGGCAACGAGCCGAGGCGCCTATGCCGCTTTGGCAGCCCCGCATCAGCCGAGGAAGCTGCACAGTGAAGGAGGGCACCCAACCCAGGCATTTGGATGAAGGATGCCCCCCTTCTTCGAGGTATTTGTCGGCAGACAACATCCCTACCTTTAGGCGCAGTCGAGCGCGATCGGACTGGCCTCGGCAGAACTGGACCGTGCCTCTCAAAGGCCCATGACTCGAAAGCTGTAGCGGCCTGAGGGGCAATCGCGTGTCGCTCGGCATTTCCTAGGTATGAGGATGCGACGACCGCCCGTCCCCGCTGGTCATACCGAAAAGGGACAGCTAGCCCTGCACGAAGTCGAAGAACCGGCGGCGGAGTTGGAGCGACCGAGGAGGCGAGATGACGCGCCGAGACAACAGCAACGCTTGCGAGGGCGAAGCCGACTTAGGGCTCGGCGGTCGACTGTCAGACAAAGGGGCTGACGATGGTGCCGAAGAAGCAAATTGCGCAGCCCATCCGCATCGAGATCACCCCATCGCCGTCCGAGTACGGCCGACTCTGCCGTGACCTCAAAACGCTGAGGCGCAAAGGGGCGACCTCAAACACCGCAGCCATCCTGGATGCCGTGCGAGCTGCCGCTGCCAAGGATAAGATTGATAATGGATCTACAAATGGGAAGGGGGCGCAGACACGCCCCCAACCCCCGCAACAGGAAGGCTAGTTCCTGATGCCTCAACAAGATAAACCGCCGGCGATTCTCTACGCCGCGAAGTCCACGAAGGACGAGAAGGGCAGCATCCCGACGCAACTTGCGCAAGCCGGGGCGTTTGCCGAATCGGAAGGGCGTTCGATAGCCGCCAGGTTCGCCGATGAAAACCAAAGCGCCTATCACGGCAACCGCGGCCCGGAATTGCAGGCAGCCCTAGAGCTGGCCGAGCAACTCGACGCCGAAATCTATGTCCAACACAGCGACCGTCTTGCCCGCGGGGATGGAGTGAAGGCGCGGCACTTAGTTCAGCTCGTTCTTGAAGCCAAAGGCCGAGGTATTCGCCTTCGCTCGGTTGAAGACGACACCTCCCTTGACAGCGTGCTGATGGCGGCAGCGATGGGGGAGCGAAACACTGAGGACTCGCGCCGCAAGGGGGCCGCCGTAAGGGCCGGGATGGAACGCAAGCGCAAGCGAGGCGAGTACATCGGACACCGCCCATACGGCTACGCCTGGGAGCGCAACGAGGAGGATAGGCGGGTGATCGTTCCCCATCCGCAGGAGGCGCCCATCGTCCGACGCATCTTTGCCGAATACCTCGCCGGCAAATCGCAGCTTGGCATCGCGCGAGAGTTGAGCCGCGAGATAGTGCCGACCCATCGTGGCGGAAAACGGTGGTACCCCGGAACCGTCCGCGACATCCTTGCCCGACCCCTATACGGCGGGTGGATTTCCGATGGCGGAGACGGGGTGATGGAGGGTATTCACGATCCGCTTGTTGAGCGAAGCGAATGGGAAGAGGTCGCAAAGCTGCGACAGGCCAAAGCACGCAGTCACGGCCGTGGGCGTCCGGTTGCGGGAAACCATCTCTTCCGCAAAGGCTTCCTGCGGTGCGGTGAGTGTGGCGGGGCAATGATTCCGCGCACCGTACGGAACCGGGCGAATCCGCCAACCGAAACCTATGGCTGCTTTACTCGCAATCAGGACCTTGAGGCGTGCTCCCAGGAGCCCGTGAAGCGGATTGATGTGGATCTCGCCGTACTTCGGTACTTCGAACAAGTGGGCCTCGACCTGGACGCAACGCGCGAACAGCTGCGTGGCGCGATCGACCGCAAGGCGGAGGAGACGCGCGCGATGCTGCAGACGGCCCGCGTCGAGGCAAACGCAGCCGCAGAGAAGATCACGCGTGTGAAGCGGGACTATCTTGACGGAGCGCTGACCGCGGCTGAGTGGCGCGATTTAAGGGCCGAGCTTGAGCCTCAACAGGCAGCGGCAAACGCCGCCCTCGACAGGCTCGCTCAACAGCTGGAGGGCCACGAAGCCGAGGACGCCCTAGACGAAGTGGAACGCCAGTTGACTGATCTTCTCGCTAGCGTGCGCGCCGCCGTTGAGGGCAAAGAAGGCAAGGAGGCAAGTTCACAGGCAGTGAGTGCCGGTCTCCTTCGTCTCTTTGACAGCTTCACCTTCCACTCGGGCGTACCTGCCGTCGCCAATGTGGAGTTAATCGACACCGAGTGCTGGATCGAGCCCGCAATCCGCGCTGGGGACGGGGACAAGGCCCGTCTGGGCGCTGAAAACAATTGTCTCGAAGGCTTCACCACATAATCGTCCGCCCCCGAATCAAGGCCGCGAACACGATCGGTGTCCGCGCTGCGACCGCTGAGGACGATCACGGGGAGCCGCGGGTCGAAGCGGTTGTCGATCCCGTCCGCCTCGCGAATCTCGCGCAGGACGTCGAGGCCGGACGCATCGGGCAGGGTCAGGTCGAGCAGCAGCAGGTTGGGGTGGTTGAAGCGGCAGAGCCGCAGCGCGTCGGACGCGGTGGGAGCGGGCATCACGCCGAAACGATCGGCGGAGAGGTGCTCGCAGAGCAGGTCGAGGGTGAACGAGTCGTCCTCGCAGACGACCAGGTTGGCGATCTCTTCTCGGTTAGGGAGCATGGGTAGCCAAGGGTCTGGGGCGCGAATCTCTCCCCCCTTCAGCTCGACGGAATCTCCAAAACTGCGGAAGCTCCGCGGCACCAGGCAACCCGCCGGGGCGGCACCCGGCGCCGCCCGTCGATCACCCGCCCCTCCTCGTCGAGGAAGAAGAGGTCGAGCTCGAAGCGCATGCCGAAGGTGTGAACGGAGGAGCAGCGCGGGATCAGCAGGCCGGGGCCGGCGTCCTCGCGCCGGCGCCAGGCGAGGCCGCGCAGCCGGGTCGCGAAGCTGACCGCGACCGGGTATCGCTCGAGCCGATCCATCCCATTCCAAGGCGAGAGCGCCGCGATCTCTCCCCCGCCCCCTACGCTCTAGATAGATGAGCCGTCCCAAGGTTGCGATCTTCAGCCCCAACCCGATGGTCTCGATCGCGATCGAGTCGTTCAGCGCCGACGGCGGCGACGACATCCACATCCATCCCGCCGGACAGGGCATCTGGGTGGCGCGGATGGCGGCGGAGCTCGGCGCCGACCCGGTCCTCTGCGGCTTCATCGGCGGCGAGGTGGGGACCGTCCTGCGCCCGCTGCTGGAGGAGCTGCCGGTGGAGCTGCGGCTGGTCGAGACGGCGACGGCAAGCGGCGCCTATATCCACGACCGCCGCAGCGGCGAGCGCCGGCCGATCTCCCAGAGCGCGGCGCTGCCTGCCTCGCGCCACGAGGTCGACGAGCTCTTCTCGGTCACCGTCGCCGCCGCCCTCGACTGCGACCTGCTCGCGGTCTGCGGCCCCTACCCCGACAACACCGTGCCGCTGGAGATCTACGGCGGCCTCGTCGCCGACGTCAAGGCCAACGGCGTGCCGGCGATCGTCGACCTCTCCTCGCCGCGACTCGAGAGCGCTCTCGAGGGAAAGCCGGACCGGGTGAAGATCAACGACTGGCAGATCGCCGGCTTCATCTCCGGCCCGGTCGACACCGAGGAGCGGATGCGGGCGGCGATGGAGCGGGTGCGGGCGCAGGGCGCCGAGAGCGTGATCGTCACCCGCGCCGGCGAGCCGGCCCTGGCCCTGCGCGACGGCGCCTTCACCGAGCTGTCGCCGCCGAAGTTCGAGCGCGGCGGCCGCGAGGGCTGCGGCGACTCGATGATGGGCGCGCTGGCGGCAACGATCGCCGCCGGCCGCGGCTGGGAGGACGTGCTGCGCCTCAGCGCCGCCGCCGGCGCGACCAACTTCCTCCGCCACGGCCTCGGGACGGGGTCCCGCGAGGTGATCGAAGAGCTGGCGCCGCGGGTGCGGCTGCGGGAGCTCGGCAGTTAGACCTGCGGTTCGAAGGGGACCTGGAGAGGGTCGCCCTGGACGATGGCGCGCGGTGCGGTCTCGGCGATCCAGTCGAGGTGGGGGGCGAGGAGCTCGACTTCGCGCAGGCGCTCCAGGGCCGGGGAGATCCGAACCGGGCGGCCGCCCAGCACCGTGTGGGCGTCGCTGCTGAGGACGTGGACCAAGCCGCGCTCGGCCATCGCCAGCATCCCCTTCGCCATCTGCTCGCGAAGGAAGAAGTCGGCGGTCGCCTGGATCAGCGCCCCCTCGGCGATCAGCGCCGCCATCCGCTCGAACATGTCGGCCGAGAGATGCCGCTCGGGGTGGGCGACGATCGTGCGGTGACCGCGCTCGGCCAGGTGAGCGACCCGGCGCAGGAGGCTGTCGTCGAGCGGTCCCGGCGCCGGCTCGAGCAGGATCCAGCTGCCCTCGCCGAGCGAAACCCGGCCCAGCTCCTCCTCGCTCAGGGCCTCGACCGCCGTCTCGGCCACCTCGCCGCCCTGGAGGATCTTCACCGCCACCAGTTCCCGCTCGAGGCGCTCGTTCAATCCCCGCACCCGCCCCGCCAGCTCCTCGATCCGCACGTCGTGGTCGTGGCGGATGTGCGGGGTGGCGCAGACGGCTTCGATCCCGTCGGCCTCGGCCTGGCGGGCCATCGCGACGCTGTCGTCGGCGTCGCGAGCGCCGTCGTCGATCGCGTCGAGGATGTGGCAGTGCAGGTCGATCACGGCGCCTCACCCCAAGCTATACCCGCCCGCGGAGCCTTCAGCGGTGCAATCGGCGGCCCAAGGTGCAACCCCACGTTCAGGCACCGGCCGGAACCGGCACGTCTCTACGATGATCGGCAAGATCATGGCCCTGCTGACGCCGGGCTTGCGTCAGCGGGATGGCTTGGCTTCAACTCATGGATAAGAAAACGACCCGCAGAGGGAATTACGAGTCTGGCTCCGACTACGTGTTGGAGTACGGCGAGCTCCGCTTCGCCTTCAACGAGGAAGACTTCGGCCAGCGCGTCGAGCAGGCGGCCGTGAAGCTGCGCTTCGTTGACCAGGGGCTCAGCGCCGAGGAGCTCGACGACCTCCTCGACCTCGCGGTCAGCGGCGAGATCGCCGAGCCCTCCTCCGCCCTCGGTGAGCACATCAACGAGAACTGGGAGGACCTGGTCGGCCCTGCGAACCGCAGCCTCGTCCACTGGATCCGCCGCCTCGTCTTCCGCGGCGCCTGGCTCGACCAGCGGGTCAAGGAGGGCGAGCTCGACGTCGTCTTCGACGAGCGCACCCAGACCTTCGGCTACGTCCAGCCGGACCGCAGCGACGAGCTGATCGAGCTCTCCAAAGAGCCCAGCTGGCGAAGAATCGCCTACAGACGCTAGTCGCCGTTAGGGCGCTCTAAGGCGGCTACAACCGTTAGCGAGCCGCCGCCCTGGGAGCCCTGCTCGCGGCCGGCGTCGAAGAACTCCTTGGCGGACTCGGCGTCTCCGGTGGCCTCGGCGAGGCGGGTGAGGGAGTCGACGAGGAGGATCACGTCTTCGCCCTTGCCGGCGCGGGCCGCGGCCTGGGCCAGGGCATCGCTGGCGTGGCGCGGCTGTCCGGCGGAGACGATCTCGGCCTGCGGCGCGTCGCGCTTCCAGTCGGCGAGCTCCTCGGGGCTGGGGTCGATCAGCAGGGCGACGGGATCCGGGCCCTTCGTGTCGGCGCTGAGGTCGGCGGCGACTCCGCGCAGCAGCGCCGTGCAGCCCTCGCGGCTCTCGGCGAAGACGAGTGCCTGACGGCCGGCCTCGGGCGGCAGCAGCAGGGTCTGCAGCGTCACCGCCTTGCTGCGGCGGCCGAAGCGGCGTCGGCGACGACGGCGCGGACGCGCGCCCTCGGCGGCGGGCTCCGGCTCGGAGGCGGGCGCGGGCGCGGGCTTGTCCTCCTGCTCGCCCAACTGAATCTCGTCGGAGACCGCGGGCGAGCCGGTGCGGCGGCGGCGCCTGCGGCGGGCGGGGCGCTCGCGCTCCTCACCCTCGGGGGCGGCCTCGGCCTTGGGGGCGTCGCTCTTGGCGGCCGCAGGGGGAGCGCCATTGCCGGCGTCGCCGTTGCCCTCGGCGAGCCGCTCGACCAGCTCGCTCTTGCTCAGCAGGCGGAACTTCTCGACGCCGGCCTCGGCGGCGAGCTGGTGGAGGTCGGACAGGTGCTTCTTCTCAAGCTCGGATTTGGTCATCGAGCGGCAGGTTATTCAACCGGGGAGACCGGGTGAGCGGCGGGGTCGGTGCCCTCCTCGGCCGCCACCTCCAACCAGGCCTCGGCCTCGCGCGAGCGGCGCCGCCGCGACCAGCCGAGCTCCGCGCCGAGCAGGTCGGCGATCGGCCGCACCGCCTTGGCCGAGCGCAGCTCGGGGGCGGTCAGGATCCCCAGCCTGGTGCGGCGCAGCAGGACGTCGGCGACGCTCCGCGCCTGCTCGTGGCGGGCCGCGACGACCACCTCGGCGAGCAGGTCGGGGCGGCCGGCGGCGATCGGCCGCGCCAGCTTCGGCTCTTCGCGGGCGATCGCCAGGACTTTGCGGGCGGCGTGGCCGTAGCGGAAGGCGAGCTGCTGCAGCGCCTCCTCCCCCACCCCGTCGGGCGCCTCCAGGTCCTCCGGCCGGGCCGGCATCCCCAGAGGGATCTCGTGCGTGTGGCAGGGGGCTTCGCGGCCCTCGCGCTCGACCAGGCGATCGACCGTCTGTTTCGCCATCCGCCGCCAGGTCGTGAGCTTGCCGCCGGTGATCGTCAGCATCCCCGAGCTGGTCTCGTAGAGCTCGGCTTTGCGGGAGATGTCAACCGACTTGCGCGGGTCGCCGGTCGAGATCAGCGGCCGCACCCCGGCGTAAGCGCCGACCAGGTCCGAGTCGCTCAGCGAAGTCCCGAAGAAGTCGTTCACCGCTTGGAGCAGGTAGGCAATGTCGTCGCCCGCCGGGCGGGGGTGGACGATGTCGCCCTCGAAGTCGTTGTCGGTGGTGCCGACGAGGGTGCGCCCGTACCAGGGGAGAGAGAAGATCATCCGTCCTTCGCCGGCGGGGACGATGCAGGCCGCCTTGCCCATCGGCAGGTCGGCGGCGTCGATCAAGAGGTGCGTACCGCGGCTGGGGGCGATGCGTGGCACGTCCTCCTCGCCCAATAGCTCCTCGGGGCGGATCTGGTCGGCGAAGACGCCGGTGGCGTTGACCACGTGGTCGGCGCTCACCTCCATCCGCTCGCCCGAGTCCTCCTCGACGAAGGCGAGCCCTGTCGCCTTGCCGTTGCGGGAGAGGACCTCGGTCACCTCGGCGCCGTTCAACATCACCGCGCCGAAGCGCTCGGCCTCGCCGAGGACGGTGAGGACGAGGCGGACGTCGTCGGTCTGGCAGTCGTAGAAGAGGTAGGCGTCGTGTGGTTCCCGGGGCGCGAGGGCCGGCACCAGGTCCAGCACCTCGTCGCGGTCGATCGTGCGGTGGCGGTCGGGGGCCCAGTAGGCGTCGTCGGCGATCTCGCGGGCGGCGCGGCGCTCGCGGCGGCCGCGGCCGGCGCGGGTGGTCGCCATCACGTCGTACATGTTCAAGCCGAGGCCGAGTTTGCGGTCGCGGCGCTCCTCGCCGAGGGCGGCGACGAGGAAGGGCGTCGGGTAGACGAGGTGCGGCGCCAGGTGGACCATCAGCTGGCGCTCGACCAGCGCCTCGCGGACCAGGCCGAGGTCGAAGTTCTGCAGGTAGCGGAGGCCCCCGTGGACCATCTTCGAAGAGCGGCTCGAGGTGCCGACCGCGTAGTCGCCGCGCTCCAAGAGGGCGACCGAGTAGCCGCGCGAGGCGGCGTCGAGGGCAACGCCGGCGCCAGTGATGCCGCCGCCGATCACCACCACCTCGAAGTGCTTGCCGGCGATCTCCTCGATGGCCTGCGCGCGGGTCAGCATCAGGCCAGGTAGGTCGTGGTTCGCTCGGCGCCGGGCCGCTCGGGCGCCGGCTTCTCCTGGCGCGGATGGCCGAGGTGAAGCAGGCCGACGAAGCGCTCCTCTTCGCCGAGGCCGACGGCGGCGCAGCCCTCCGGCGTGCGCAGCAGGCCGGGCGTGCGCCAGTAGCCGGCGTAGCCGCGGGCGTGGGCGGCGAGCAGGACGATGTAGGAGGCGGCGGCGGTCGCGTGCAGGTCCTCTTCCTCTTCGACCGGGTCGCCGCTGAGGACGCAGGAGACGACGATCAGCGTCGGCGCCCGGTCGAGCTTGGCGGCGCCCTCGGGGCCGGCGACCTCCTTCAGCCGCCGCAGCGTCTCCGGCCCGACCACCCGGAAGCGCCAGGGCACCGTGAGGTTGTGGTTCGGCGCCCAGCTCGCCAGCTCCAGCAGCTCGTCGATCTCCTCACGCGGCAGCGGCTCCGGCCCGAAGGCCTTGTGCGTGCGCCTGGTGCGGATCGCGGTCTCGACGTCCATGCGTCGAGGGTATAGCGAGGACCTCAGAAGAAGAGCGTCTGCGAGACGATCAGCCCGGCGAGGCCGATGAAGCCGATCGACATGGTGTTGTGCATCTGGGTGATGGTCTGCCGGAGTTCGCGGATGTCCTCGTCCATCTTGTCCAGTCGCTTATCGACGGCGTCGAATCGCCTGTCGACTTCGTTGAAGCGTTCGTCGACCCGCTCCCTGAAGTGGTCGAGGCGCTCGTCGGTCCAGTTCTCCCTCGCCATCACAGCCATGATCCTAGCGTATGTTTTTGTCTGTAACGAAACAAGGCGCTTCTGCAAATTCTTGGCACCAAATCTGTGGCAAACCTGTGACCTAGAGGCCGTAGCGCCAGCGCATCCAGCCGCGGCGGGTGGCGAGGCCCAGGGCGAAGAGGACGCTGCCGGCAAGCAGGCCGAGGACGATCGCCCCGGCAGTGCTGCTGTCGGAGCCGCCTTCGTCGTTGGCCGCGGCTGCGATCTGCTTCCCGTACTGCACTTCGGAGGCTTCCTGGGAGGTGCCGAAGTCGCCCTCGGGCAAGGGGATCGATGGTGAAGAGGCTGCCGGTGGGACCTTCGGCGAGCGCCCGCCTCTACCGGAGGGAGCCGTGGAGCCGGGGGATCCCCCGCCGGCCCCTTCAAAGAATTTTTCGATTTCGGCGGGCACGGGGCCGGATTCGGCCGGCGGAACGGACGGCAGCGATGGGACGCCGCCGGGAACTGGCGGGGTGCCGCTCGTTTTCGAAGGCGGCGGTTTCGGGGCCGGTTTCGGTTCCCGCGGCGGCGCGGCGATCGGCAGGTGCTGGCCCGAGAGCGGGACGATCGCGTCGGCGGTGACCCAGACCGGCGAGCCCTCCTGCCCCGGGGACTGGAGGAAGTGGCCGTTGTCCGCCTGCAGTTCGAGCAGGTAGGTGAAGGAGCTCTTGCCGCTGCTGAAATTGGCGGGGTCCTTGCCGGCAGCGAGCAGGCCCTGCGAAGCCCAGGCGGTCGCCTGCGCGTTGGCCGGGAGGTTGTTGCCCGGGGCGAAACCGCCGTTTGGGCGCTTCGCGTCTCGCAGGTAGGCAAGGGCGCGATCGCTCGCATCCGAGCCGGGGGTCAGCACCTGCAGGACGGCACCGGTGATCTCCGCGGTTCCCGCGTCCCCCGGCAGGTTCCCCCAGCCGCCGTCCTTGCCCTGCACCTTGCGCAGCCACTCGACCGTCTTCGCGGTCGCGTCGTTGGCGCCGGCCGCCCGCAGCGCCAGGACCGCGTAGGCGCTGGTCGCCGGCCAGCCCTGGTAGGCGCCGCTCTGGCGCCGTTCTCCGAGCAGGCGGTCGACCAGGTTCTCGCCGCCGAAGTCGCGCGGATCGACCCCCGCCGCCTCCAGGGCGAGGATCGTGCGGGCGACGTCGCCGGCGTCGCTGACTTCGTCGAGGTGGGCGCGGAGGAAGTCGACGGGGGATTTGCCGCTCTTGACGACGTCCAGGGGGTTGCGGCCGACCGATGCCAGCGCCAGCATCGCCCACGAGGTCATTTCCGCTCCTGGCTCGCGCCCGGCTTCGGCGGCGAAACCGCCGCTCGGCCGCTGCTGGGATTCGAGCCAGTCCGCGGCCTTCGTCCCGGGGGACGCCTGCGCGGGGGCGGCCGCAAAGGCCGCGACGGCGAGCAACAGCAGCAGGGCGACGCCGCCGCCGCGCAGAGCGCCACCGAAGCCGCCGCTCGGCTCCGGCGCTCGCGGCGCGCTGCCGCGGCGCCACTCGAAGCGCTCGCGGAAGCGGACGAGCATCCGCACCATCGCCGGGCCCGCGACCAGCGCGAGGACGACGTTGCCGAGCACGTGGGCTACTTCGAACGGGATCGCGCGACCCTCGAGCACCCAGAAGTGCCGCCATGACAGGTCTCCCCCGTAGGTCGCCATCAAGGAGAAGTTCAGCAGAGCCCCGTACAAAATGCCTGCAAAGCCGCAAACGGCCGCGAGCGTGAGGCGGCCGGCGTTGCGGGAGCCGAGCGCAAGCGCCGCGCCGAGGATGCCGCAGAGCCCCCAGCCGGCCATCTGCCACGGGGTCCAGGGCCCCTGTCCGAACCAGAAGTTGGAGACCAGTGCGGCGAGGGCCCCGACCGCGAAACCGGGCGCGCCGCCGAGCGCGTAGCCGGAGAAGATGACGATGTCGGTCGTCGGCTTGACGTTGGGGAAAGCGGCGAAGGCGATGCGCCCGGCGATCGCCAGCGCCGCAAGCGCCGCGACCAGAGCGACCACCTGCGAAGGGGGCCGCGAACGCTCGTACCAGGCGAAGCCGGCGAGCAGGACCCCGAAGAGGATCAGGAAGCTGGTCATCTCCCAGCTCACAAGGCCCCCCTCAGCGCCGCCGCCCCCTGCTCGGGAGTGACGATCCCCGGCAGGTCGAGCACGCGCGCCACCTCGGTGGCGAAGTACCAGCCGCCGGAGAGGATCTCCTCCACCGGCCCGTCGGCGATGACGACCCCGTCGCCGAGGAGGACCACGCGCTCGGCGAACTCGGAAGCGAACTCGACGTCGTGGGTTGCGACCACGACCGCAGCGCCGCGTGTCGCTTTAGTGGCCATATCGACCACTAAGTCGACATCCCCTGCAAGCCGTCGGATCAAGGCGACGAGATCATCCTTGCGCGCGCGGTCCATGCCGCGGGTGGGCTCGTCGAGGGCGACGACAGCGGGCAGCTGTCCGCCCTCCATCCGCCCCGCCAGCGCGATCGCCAGCGCCAGGCGCTGGCGCTCACCCCCCGAGAGGTCGCGCGGGTCGGCGTCGAGCGCGTGCTCCAGCCCGACCGTCCGCAGCGCCGCCATCCCCGCCTCGCCCGGCAGCTCGTCGCCCACCCGCTCTCGCACCAGGTAGTCGCCGGGGTTCTGGGTCAGCAGCGCGATCGAGCCCACGGCGAGCTTCCCGGCAACCGGCTCGTGCAGCCCCGCCGCCGTGCGCAGCAACGTCGACTTCCCGGCCCCGTTGCGTCCCATCAGCGCCACCCGTTCGCCGGGCCGCAGCTGCAGCTCGAGCCCGCGCAGCACGTCCCGCGGCCCCTCCCCCGCATCGAGCTCCACCCACAATCCCTTGGCAGTAAGAACCGGATCCTGGGGATGGGGGTCAATCACCCTCCTACTGGCTTGGTGAGGAGGGTGAGTGACCCCCATCCCACGCAACGTTTGACGTGCATCGCGGACGCCGACGGGTAGCGATTCGATTCCCGCGAGGGAGAACAAGCGGGCGGCAGGGGTCTCAAGAGCGGGATTTGCCAATTGCGCCCAGGCGAGGAACTCGGCAGGCGCCCCGTCGAAGCCGACCGCGCCTCCCTCCATCGCCACAACCCGATCGGCCGCCGCAAGACAGCGCTCCAGGCGGTGTTCGGCGAGGAGGACGGCGACCCCCCACTCCTCGTTGAGGCGGCGGAGCAGCCAGATCAGCTCGTCGCCGGCGACAGGGTCGAGCTGCGAGGTGGGCTCGTCGAGGAGGACCAGGCGCGGGCGGGTGACGAGGGCGGCGGCGAGGGCGACCCGCTGCAGCTCGCCGCCGGAGAGGGTGTCGACCGCGCGGTCGAGCAGGTGCGGGATCGCGAGGGCGAGGGCAACCTCCTCGACGGCGCGGGCACGGTCGGCGGGAGAGTCGCCGCGCATCTCCAGCGGCAGCTCGATCTCCGCCGCGACCGTGGTCGAGACGATCTGCGTCTCCGGGTCCTGCGCGAGGTATCCGACCGCCGCCGCGAGCTCGCCGGGCCCGGCGGCGAGGGCGTCGAGGTCGGCCACCCGAACCTCTCCCTCGATCTCGCCGCCGTGGAAATGCGGGACGAGGCCGCAGGCGGCTTTGAGCAGGGTCGACTTGCCGGAGGCGGAGAGGCCGGCGAGGAGGACGAACTCGCCCGGCGCTACCTGCAGCGAGACGTCCTCCAGCGCTCGCCTGGTGGAGTGCGGGTAGGCGTAGCCCAGGCCCTCGATCGCGAGCGCGGGAGCCGCCCCGCGGCGTATCGCCAGCTCAGACACCCGCCACCTCCCGACTCCGCGGCCGACGGGACGATTTCCCTCCATATAGGGGTACTTTCGTCCCGTCGGCCGCCCTGTGGGTGCGGCGGCGGGAGCGCTGCAGGGGTGCGAGGCCGCTGAGCGCCACTAGGGCTGCCACTCCGAGGGTGGGGGGGGCGACGCCGATTTCGATCGCGGGATAGGTCTTGAAGGCGTCGGCACCGAGGAGCTCGCCGGCGATCGCGGTGGCGAGGACGAGGGTTGCGACCGCGTAGAAGCGGCGGGCGTAGCGGGACGGAGCGCGGCGGTTGCGGGCCCTGGGGGCGTCGAGGCTGTAGCCACGCAGCTCCAGGGTGGCGGCGACGTCGACGGCGCGGTCGAGCGAGCCGGCGAGGAGGCGGCGGGCCAGCGAGGCCTTGCCGACCTCGGCGGCGGCGGGGCCGCGCAGGCGCGCCGCGTCGCGCAGGCGCCCGGCGTCGGCGGCGGTGACCGGGACGAGGCGGGAGACCAGGGTCGCGGTCAGGGCCGAGCGCCCGGCCAGCGGCCGCAGCGCCCGCAGAACCCGGTCGGGGTCGACGCAGGCCGAGTAGACGGCAAAGGCGATCATCGTCACCGCCGCGCGGAGGCCGTAGGAGAGACCGGCGACTATCGCCTCGAGGGTGATGTCGATCTGACCCAGCAGCGGCCAGTCCCCCAGCCGCGCCAGCACCGTCGCGCCGCGGTCGACGACGAGGGCGTTGACGACGACGATCAGCAGCGCCAGGGAGACGCCCATCTTCAGGGCCGCGCGCACAGCGGGACGGGCGCCGGCGAGAACCCCAGCGAGCGCCGCCGCCAGACCGGCGGCGACCAGCACCAGCGGGTTCGAATAGAGGAAGGCAACGACGACGATCGCGCCGAGGTAGGCGACGGCGGCTCCAGGTGGAGCCGACTGCAAGGGCCGGCGCCGAGGCACGTAGGCGAACGGTGACCTCATCGCGCCTCCAGCGGCAGCGGCGTCTCCGTCCCGTCCTCGATCGCCACCGCGTAATGGTCGCGCAGGTGCGCCTCGTCGAGGAGGTCGGCGGCGGCGCGCACGGCGGCCGGCGTCCCGCCGGTGACAAACCAGATCGGTGCGCCGCCGTATCGGCTGGTCGCGGCGACGAGGCCGGCGTCGGTGCCGAGCCTCCGTGCCCTGCCGCCGTCTTCGTCCAGAGCGACAAGTTCATAGCCGTCGCCGGTCGCCTCGAAGTCGGCAAAGACGCCGCTTTCGGCGGGACCGGCCTCGAGCAGCTGCGCCGCAGCGTCGTCGCGCAGCTTGTCCCACGGCCCGACCAGGACACGGACTGCGCCCTTCGGCGACCCGTCGGTGAGCTCCACTCCTTCGCGCTCCAGCGCCTTCCGCGTCAGCTCGCAGGCTTCAGCCCAGGCGACTCGTGGTTCCTTTTGCACGTCATCCGTGCGAAAGGAACCACGGGATTCGGTGGCGCACTGGACCGCCACCGGATGCTGTTGCGCTCCGTCAGCGTCGAGGAACGGCGCGGGCCACTGCCCTACCACCGCCGGCACGTGGTTGGTCGCCGACCAGTCGCGGTAGTCCCACCAGACGCTCTCGCCGCCCCCCAGGTCGACCGAGGCGGCGCCGACGGGCGACTCGACGCCGTCCATGTAGAAGAACCAGTCGTAGGGGTCGCCGCCGCGCTCGCCCTCGGCGACGCCGTCGATCGAGTGGACGTAGCCGCCGCCGAAGCGCGTCTCGACGTCGGCGTTGGCTTCCAGCACCCGCATCACGGTGTCGGATTCCTTCGCCTCGACGGCGCGCCGCAGCACCGGCACCGTCCCGTATTCCCGGGTCACCGTCAGCTCGACCGAGCCGACGTCGGCGCCGGGGCCGAGGCCGCAGCCGGCGGCCGCGAGCGCCGCACCGAGCAGCGCGATCGCGACCGCCATGCCACGGCGTCCCGTCATCTGCGAGCGAGTCCCCTCACTTCGGGCACTTGCCGTTGACGCAGACCGGCTCGCGGGCCGAGGGGATCTCCCCCGCCGCCGTGGCGATCAGCTTCGCCGGCTTGCTCAGCGTCACCATCGTGCGGCCGTCGGCGCCGGTCGGCTCGCTCGCCCCCGTCACCTTCACGCCCGCCTGCGGCTTGCTCTTCCCTTTTTCGTCGTAGGAGAGAACCTTCACCGGGAACGGCACGCCGGCCTTGGCGGTCCCGTTAGGCCCCGAGAGCACCAGCTCTTCCGGGTACTTGTAGTCCGGCGCTTCGGTCTTCGCCAGCGCCCAGAGCACTTCGTCGCCGGGCTTGATCGTCGCCACGTCGCCGCCGACCGGCAGCGACTTGTGGTTGATCTTCAGGTACCAGGAGGAGCTGCCCTTGGCGACGCTCTTTCCGATCCCGCACAGCGCCAGCCCGAAGTCGAAGCTGTCGCTGATCAGCAGCGGCCGCAACGAGGCGACGAACGTGGAGGCGCGGGCAAGCAGGCCCATCGCGGTGTTGCCCTTGATCGTGACCTCCTCACCGCTGCCGCCGGAGCCCTTGCCGAAGCATTCGGCCTTGGGGCTGGTCTTGACCGACGTGGTCGCGGTCGCGACCGGTTTTTCGGCCAGCACCTTGCCGCCGCTGCCGACCACGCGCAGCTCGGCCTGGAAGCCCTTGGCCGAAGCACCCGCCGCGAGGGCGAGAGTCAGGGAGATAGCCAGCACGCACGCGGCGGCCAGCCGGAACGGGGTGAATCTTGGCATTTACGCCACCCTTTCCTCGAGGGTTGAATTGGCTAGGCCGGGGACAGGTCTCCTGGCTTCCGGGATCAGGGAGGACGCGCCTTCCCGGAGGTTCTGTGTCGCCTCCAGTGGCTGACGCCCGAGGGCGCCCGCGAACTCCTCCACCCGGTCACAGTGGCGGGACCACGCCGGACTTGCACCGGACTTCCCTTGACCACCGACCGATATGTACGCGCCGAGTCTATCCCGGGGCGGCGTCAGGATGAACCGACGTGGACCTCCCCCACCCGCACCGGCGCCGGCCCGCGCCGCACCGCACGCCGGGCCGCCACACCCACTGGCGGGTCGCCCGCCACCGCGGCCGGTTGCTGCGCCTGGGCGGCGTCGCGGCGCTGCTGGCGGTGATTGGCCCCGGCGTCCTCGCCGGCCTCTCCGACGACGACCCGGCCGGGATCACCACCTACTCGATCCTCGGCGCCCGCTACGGCTACGAACTGCTCTGGGTGCTCGCCCTCTCGACCGCGGCGCTGATCGTCTTCCACGAGGTCGGCGTGCGGCTCGGCGTCGTCACCGGCAAAGGGCTGCTGACGCTGGTCCGCGAGCGCTTCGGCACCCGCGCCGCCACGGCGGTGATGGTGGCGCTGGCGATCGCCAACACCGGCACCCTCTGCGCCGAGTTCGCCGGCGTCGCCGCCGCGCTCGACCTGCTGACCGGGACCAGCCGCTACGTCAGCGTGCCGCTGGCGGCGATCGGCGTCTCCGCCCTCGTCCTGCGGGAGAACTTCCACCGGGTCGAGCACTTCCTGCTGCTGCTCAGCGCCGTCTTCGTCGCCTACGTGGTCGCCGGGATCCTCGCCCACCCCGACTGGGGCGCGACCGGCCGTGGCCTCGTCGTCCCCAGCATCCCCCTCAACCGCGAGGCGCTGCTGGTGGCGGTGGCGACCCTGGGGACGACGCTGGCGCCCTGGGGGCTCGCCTTCATCCAGTCCTACGCGGTTGACAAGAAGCTGAAGGTCGAGGACCTGCGCTACGAGCGGGTCGACGTCGTCGTCGGCGCGGTGCTGACCGGGGTGATCGGGCTCTTCGTCGTCGTCGCCTGCTCGGCGACCCTGCACGCGCAGGGGATCGACGTCGAGGACGCGAGCGACGCGGCGCGGGCGCTGGAGCCGGTCGCCGGCGACGCCGCCGCGACCCTGTTCGGGCTCGGCTTCCTCGGCGCGGCGCTGCTGGCGGCGGCGATCGTCCCCCTCTCCACCGCCTACTCGATCTCCGAGACGCTCGGCCGCCGCGCCGACCTCGACGACAGCTTTGCCGAGGCGCGCACCTTCTACCTCAGCTTCGGCGCCGTCACCGCGCTCGCCGCCTGCCTGGTGCTGATCCCGGGGGCGCCGCTGATCGAGATCCTCTTCCTCACCCAGGCCCTGAACGCGGTGCTGCTGCTGGTGCTGCTGCCCTTCGTCCGCTCGCTGGCGGGGGACCGCGAGCTGATGGGGGACGCCGCCCTCGGCCGCTTCGACCGGGTGGCGACGGCGGTGACCCTGGGCGCGGTCGCGATCAGCGTGCTCGCGCTCGGGGTCCTCGCCGTCCTCTGAGACGGATCAGTACGGCTCGTAGTTGATCGCGCGCCAGGGCTTGCCCTCGGCGCCGACCATCGAGAGCACGTTGCGGGAGGCCTCCTGCGGACCGTCGGGGCCGGGCCACTCCGCCGCCACCTCCATGCTCCCGTCTTTCATCCGCTCGGCGTAGCTGCCGGCGACGACCGCGGCTGCAAGGGCCTCGACCTGCCGCTTGATCTCCAGCGGGTCCTCGGCGAAGAACTCGCAGACCATGTCGTGGCGCCCCGGCGCGCAGACCACCAGCTCCTCGGAATCGAGGTAGATCTCCAGCGGCGCGGCATTGGGCTTGATCGGCTCGAGGTGGAAGGTCAGCCCGATCCCGGTCTCCACCACCCGCACCTCGGCCCAGCCCGCCGCGACCGCGTCCCGAGCCTGCGCCTCGAGTATTTCCTTGATCTCCCTTTCAAGGTTAAGCATGCCTGACCGTTATACAGGCTGTAATAGGTACTGGCCATGGTCTATACGCCTAGTAGTAAGTCCAGGGCCATCATCACCGCCGCGCCTCCCAACAGTCCCAGGCTCGGACCGAGCCGACGCGCCGCTCCGTAGGCCTGCGGCAGCAGCTCGACCGCGATCAGGCTCAGCATCGCCCCGGCGGCGAAGGCGAAGGAGAACGGCAGCAGCGCCGTGACCTGTTCGACCGCCAGGTAGGCGATCACCGCGCCCACCGGCTGCGGCGCGCTCGTCCCCACCGCCGCCCAGAACTGCCGCGCCCGCCCGAAGCCCGCCGCCTCCATCGGCACCGCCACGCTCGTCCCCTCGGGGATGTTCTGGATCGCGATCGCGACGATCACGAAGAGGCCGAGCCCCGCCCGTTCGGACGCATACGCCGTCCCCACTGCCAGCCCCTCGGGCAGGCTGTGGACGAAGAGGACGGCGAAGACCAGGGCCGAGGTCCGCGCCCCCGGGCCGCTCTTGCCCATGAAGGCCGCCTCCGGGTCGAGGCGCCGATGCGCCACCCCGAGCAGGACGCCGCCGACGAAGAGCCCGGCCAGCACCTCGGCGACCGACCCTTCTTCGGCGGCCGGCAGCAGCAGGCCGACGAGCGAGGCCACTCCCATCACCCCGGCGGCGAAGCCGAGCAGGAACGGCGTCAGCTCCGCCGCCCGCCGCCCCAGGAACCAGACCGGGATCGCCCCGAGGCCGGTGGCCAGCGCGGTGCCGCAGGCGGCGAGGAAGAGGATGAGCAGGTCCGGCATCGCGGCGACGCTATCGCCGGCCGAAGATCGAACTTCCGACGACGCCGCCCGCGGACATTCGTCCAAGCGCCGATTTCCTCGGCTAAGTTGCCGCCGCTTCAAAAGCCTCGTCCGCTGATGGGGTCTCGTTCAACCATCCCGACCCGTAAGGGGGAACTCGATGAGCAGGGGAATTCGCCGGCAGGCGCCGGTGCTGGTCGCTGCCGCGCTGGTGGCGGTGGCGGCGCTCGGCGGCACGGTGTACGCAGCCGGAAAGATCAACGGCCGCACGATCAAGGTGAAGTCGCTGCCGGGTAACCGGCTGGCGCCGGGATCGGTGCCGGGCAACCGGCTGCGGCCGGGGACGATCAAGGCCGAGGCGCTGGCCCCGGGGACGATCCGCGGCGACATGCTGGCGCCGGGCACGCTGCGCGGCGAGCAGCTGGCCCCGGGCTCGGTGACCGGGGTGCAGATCGACGTCGCCAGCCTCGGGCCGATGCCGAGCGCCGGCCACGCCGACGAAGCCGACGTGGCGAAATCGGCCAAAGACGCGGAGACGGCGCTGAACGCCGCCAACGCCCAGAACGCCAAAACCGTCAACGGCTACGAAGCCGGCTGCAAAGCCGGGACCCGCCTCTACGCCGGCGCCTGCTGGCAGGTGGTGGCGAATGCCGCCACGGTGACCCCGCCGACGGCGGCGGGCAACTGCGCCGGCGAAGGCGGCGAACTGCCGAGCGCGCTGGCGCTGGCCGCGTTCTCGAAACAGCCCGGCGTGACGATCGCGGTGGGCGGTGAGTGGACGGGCGATATCCCGACTGTCAGCGGAACCAACGTCTACGCGGTGGTAATTGTCACTTCAGCGGGTGCGATCAAATCCGAACCCGCCACCGAAAGTCTCCGCTACCGCTGCGTCATCCCACTCCTCGGCTGACGCACCACCCACGCGGGGCGGCCAGCCCGGTCGCCCCGCTCAGGTCTTGGCGTCGAGCAGGCGGCGGTAGTAGCGGTAGTCGCGCCGGTCGGGCCGCAGGTTGGAGGCCAGCGCCAGGTGGTGGCGGGCCCGCCGCTTTTCGCCGGTCTTGCTGAGGGCGCGGCCGAGGCAGAAGTGGGCGAAGTCGTTGACCGGGTGGGACTCGACCACGGCCTCGAACTCGACCGCGGCCGGGGCGAAGCGGCCGGCGCGGAAGTAGGCGCGGCCGAGCGCCTCGCGGATCGAGCTCTTCTCCGGCGCCCGCCGGGCGGCCTCGGCCAGCGGCGCGGTCGCGTGCTCGAAGTCGCCGTCCTCGAGCAGCTCGAGACCGCGGCGGTAGAGCGTGTAAGTGGGCTCGGGCGCCTCCTCGATCGGCATCGATCAAGTGTAGGAGGCCGGCTTCGTCGGGAAAACGGCTCGGCCTGCGCCGGCTCCTTCACACGTTCGCCGTCACCCGCGCGCGCTTCCCTGACCGACGAATTCACCCTGCTACCGTAGGTAAACGAGCTCGGCAGTGTCACCCCTCGCCGACTCTTGTTCTTTTATGTCTTTATGAGTGTTTCTACCGCGAAAAAATGGACCTGCGATCAGTGCGGGGTCACGGTCAGCCGCCTTGGCGGTGAGAAGGTCGAGCTGCCCGCAAGCTGGACCAGCACCAAGGAAGGCACCTTCTGCCTCCTCTGCCGCCGCGAGCGCGCCGCCGAGGCCGCCCTCGACGCCGCCCCGAAGGACAGCGGCCTCGAAGACCGCGCCAAGCTGCGCCGCGCCGCCCTGGTCGAGTTCGAGGTGCGCCGCCGCCCCAGCCACGGCAACGGCGAGATCGCCAAAGCCTGCCGCTCCTCCGTCGCCGCCGTCGTCGCGGCGCGCAAACGGCTGAAGCTGCCGGCGCCGCAGTAAGCGCCGTCCCTCCCGCCCTTCAGTTCGAGCCCTGCGTCTCCGCGGCCAGCTGCCGCAGCAGCTCCGCCATCCCGCCCTGCTCGTGGACGCGGCGCTGGCGGTCGGCGCCGTTGCCGTCGGCGAGGATGCGGTCGACCTCCTCGAGGACGGCGGCGCCGCCGAGGTCCTCGGCGTAGGGACGGGCCTGGCCGAGGACGGCGCGGGCGACCTCGGCGGCGGGGGCGGCGCTGCTTTCGTCGACCATCAGACGGGCCTCGAGGCCGTAGCGCTCGGCCTGGAAGTAGGACTCCTCGATTGCCTCGCGGGTGAGGCCGGGGGCGTCGGGGCGGTCGATCTCCTTGGCCGCCAGGGCCTGGATCAGCGCGCCGATCGCGGCATTGGCCTCGGGCCGTGCCTGGACGTCCATCCCCCGCACCTCGACCGTGCCGAGGTTGGGGTGCGGGCGCACGTCCCACCAGATGTAGGTGTAGTCGGAGACGCCGGCGGCGGCGATCAGCTGGTCGGCGACGCGGACGAAGTCCTCGTAGTCGCGGAAGGCACGGGGCAGCTCGAAGCGGGGGTAGCTGCGGACGGCGGCGGCACGGGCGCTGGCGAGACCCGTGTCGGCGCCGTCGCGGAAGGGCGAGTTGGCGGTCAGCGCCGCCAGCAGCGGCAGGTGGCGCCGCATCGCGTTGGCAACGGCGACGGCGGTTTCGGGATCCGGCATGCCGACGTGGACGTGCAGCGCGCATGGCGGCGTCGAGAGCAGGCTGGCCAGGTCCTTCTTCACGGTCTCGTAGCGTGCCTTCTCGACCAGCGCCGGCTCGCCCGAGTCCCCTGGGTAGATGCCCGAGCCCATCAGCCGGGCGCCGGTCGCGGCCGTCGCCCGTCGCACCTCGGCCAGCTCTCTGGCGGCCTGCTCGGCGTCGAGGCAGACGCCCGTCTTCAGCTCGATCTGGGTGGCGAAGATCTCGGTCGAGACGCGGGCGCGGCAGTCCGGATCGATCTTCTCCAGCACGGTCTCGCCGTCGGCGACCAGGCCGCAGTCAGCGTCGACCAGCAGCAGCTCCTCCTCGACCCCGATCGTCAGCGGCGCCGAGGCGCCGAACTTGTGGGCGGCGCCGGCCCCCTCGGCCTGGGCCTTGCGCGCCTCGCCGATGCTTTTGGATGAGATCCCCATAGCGTCCGTGAGGGCGAGCTACCCCGGCCCCGAGCTTCTTTAACCCGTCCTATTCTGAGCCGGATGACGGGAGGCGACAAACTGCGGGTGCTCGCCGAACCCGCCTACCGGCGGCTCTTCCTCGGCCGCACCACCTCGCTGGTCGGCGACGGGATCGCCCCGGTCGCGCTCGCCTTCGCCGTCCTCGACCTGACCGGGTCGGCGACCGATCTCGGCATCGTCCTCGCCCTCCACAGCGCCGTCCTGATCGCTCTGATCCTCGTCGGCGGCGTCGTCGCCGACCGGATCTCGCCGCGGCTGGCGATGCTGGGCGCCGACGTGGTCCGTGCGGTCTCGATGGGGCTGATCGCGGCGCTACTGCTGGCGGGGGAGGCGCAGATCTGGCAGCTGGCGCTGCTCTACGCGGTCGACGGCGCCGCCACCGCCTTCTTCAACCCGGCCTCGAACGCGATCGTCCCCCAGATCGTCCCCGGCGGGCGCCTGCAGGAGGCGATCGCGCTGCTCAACTTCTCGCGCTGGGGCGGCAAAGTCGGTGGCCCGGCCGTGGCGGGCGTGCTGCTGGCAGTGGCCTCGCCCGGCGTCGCCCTGGCCGCGGACGCGGCCACCTTCGTGGTCAGCGCCCTCTGCCTCTGGAGCGTGCGGGCGCCTGGCGCGCCCGATCGCGGCGAGGAGACCTTCCTCGGCGAGCTGCGCCACGGCTGGCGCGAGTTCTCAAGCCGCGACTGGCTGGTGGCGATCGTTATCTCGGCTGCCTTCACCAACGCGATCTTCTTCCCGACCTTCCAGGTGCTCGGCCCCACCGTCGCCAAGGAATCCCTCGGCGGCTCCAGCTCCTGGGCGCTTATCGCCACCCTCTGGGGCGTCGGCGGATTGGCCGGCGGGCTCGCCGCGCTCTCGATCCGGCCGCGCCGGCCTCTGCTGGTCAGCGAGGGCTTCATCCTCCTGCTCGGACTGCCGGCGCTGCTCCTGGCGATCCCCGCCTCCACCGCCGTCATCGCCATCGGGGCGCTGATCGCCGGCAGCACCGTCAGCCTCGCCGAGATCCTCTTCGACACCGCCAGCGCCCAGCACGTCCCGCAGGAGGCGCTCTCCCGCGTCACCGCCTACGACTGGTTCGGCTCACTGGCGCTGGAGCCGCTGACCCTGGCGTTGATCGGCCCGCTGGCAGCCGGGATCGGCATCTCGACCACCCTCTGGATCGGTGCCGGCGCGATCACCCTCTGCCAGCTCGCCGTCTTCCTCGTCCCCGGCGTCTGGCGCCTGGAATCGATCCCCGCCGAGCCCCTTCCCACCCCACCGCCGCGGCCGATCGAGGCCGGCGACTGAAGCGAGTGGTCATTTCGCCCCCCCAGGCGGGGCGAATCGACCGCTCGATGATCTAGAGCGTCTTCAAGACCGCCTCGGCGGCGTTGAAGCCGTTGATGCCGTGGGCGCCGGCGCCGGGTGGGGTCGCGGCGGAGCAGATGAAGAGGCCGGGGGCGCCGGTCCAGTAGGGGGCCGGGGTGATCCGGGGGCGCAGCAACGTCCGCAGCGGCGTGTTGGCCCCGGTGAGGATGTCGCCGCCGCGGTAGTTGGCATTACGAGCCTCGATCTCGGCCGGGCTGCGGACCGAGCGGGCGAGGATCCGCTCGCGCAGGCCTGGGGCGAAGCGTTCGATCTGGTCGAGGATCGCCTCGGTGGCGTCGCCGGCGTAGCCGCTGGGGACGTGGGCGTAGGCCCAGATCGGGTGCCGGTCGCCCTGGGAGCGCTGCGGGTCGGCCAGGTACTGCTGGCCGACGAGGACGAAGGGGCGCTCGGGCATGCGGCCGCGGTTGATCTCGCGCTCGGCGAAGGCCAGTTCGGCGAAGGAGCCGGCGACGTGGACGGTGCCGGCGCGGCGAGCGGGCTCATAGGTCCAGGGGACGCCGCCCTCGACAGCGAGGTCGAGCTTGAAGGCGCCGGGACCGTGCTTGTAGCGGCGGTAGGCGCGGGCGGTGCGCGGCGGCAGTCGCTCTCCCGCTACCTCCAACACCCCGCGCGGTGAGAGGTCGAAGACGACCGCGTCGGCCGGCGGCAGCTCCCCCAGCGAGCGCACCCGCCGACCGGTCTCGATCCGCCCCCCGCCCTCGCGGATCACCGCCGCCCAGGCCTCGGCAAGCGCAGCCGAGCCACCCTTGGCGGCAGGCCAGCCGTAGGCGTGGCCGGCGCAGGTCAGCGCCATCCCGATCGATGAGCTGAACGGCCGGTCGAGCCGGGCGTAGGAGTGGGCGGCGACGCCGCCGAAGAGCGCCGCTGCCTCCGCCGTCCCGAGGGCTCGCCCGAGCAGCGAGGCCGGCGCCGCCGCCGGCAGGCCGAAGCGCGCCAAGCGCAACGGGTGGCGTGGGAGATGCGGCAGCGGGTGGTAGATGTCCTCGGTCAAGGCCTCGTAGCCGCGCGAGGGCGGACCGAAGATCCGCCGCCAGTTGGCTCCGGCCTCCCCCAGCCCCGCGGCCGTCGCCTCCAGCGAGCGCAACATCGCCGCCCCCCGGCCGCCGTCCAGCGGGTGCGCCAGATCGACCTCCGGCCAGGCCCACTCGAGCCCGTGGCGCTCCAGTTCCAGCGGCACCACCGCCGGCGAGGCGACCGCCATCGGGTGGGTGGCGCTGCACTCGTCGTGCCGCAGCCCATCCCCGGTCAGCTCCGAGGTGCGGGTGCCGCCGCCGATCCGGTCCTCCGCCTCGAGCACGGTCACCGCGACGCCGCGGCTGGCCAGGGTCGCGGCGCAGGCCAACCCGTTCGGGCCGGACCCGACGACGACGACGCTGCTCACAGGGTCTGCACCGGGAACTCGCCGTCCCCGAGCCAGGGCTGGCGCTTGGCCATCTCGGCGACCTCGACGTAGCCCTCCTCGACCAGCCCCTCCGCCGCGTCCCAGATCCGGTAGCGCTGCTGCTGCTGGTGCGCCGGCTGCGACTCCAGGGTCACCACCCGCACGTCCCCCGGCGCGAAGTGGCAGCGCTCCTGCACCGCCGCCAGCAGCCGCTGGTCGTGGAAGTGGCCATCGCCGAAGTTGTAGCCGAGGACGACGCCGGCGACGAGCTCGCCCTCGCGCACGTCGTAGGCCTCGATGTCGTCGACCGCCCGCGCCGTCAGCCCGTTCAGCGCCCGCCCGTGCGAGTGCATCGAGCGGAAGGCGAGGCCTTTGTAGAGGAGGACCTCGATCAGCTCCGGCTCGTAGAACTTCTCCAGCTGCACGCCGACGGTCGGCGCCGCCTTGACCAAGTGCGCGTCGAGCTTTGCCTCGGCCCCCTCCCCGTCTTCGCCACCACGGCGGAAGAGCCACTGGCTCGTCGCCCAGTTGCCGGCGTAGTAGCGCATCGAGGGCAGGAAGGAGACGAGGTCGGGCCGCAGGTTCCCGAGCACCGGCAGGCCGACACAGGTGAGGGCGAGGATCGCCGGCAGCAGCGGGTCGTCGATCGTCGAGAACGGGACGCTTCCGTAGTGGCCGAAGAGGACGAGGAGGCCGAAGATCATGAAGACGTTCCACTCCAGCGGCACCGCCAGCGGGAACGTCGAGAGGATGTGTGCGTGGAAGATCACCATCCCGGCGACGGCGAGGGTCTGGACGATGCCGCCGCTGGAGAGGATCAGGACCAGCGGCAGGGTGAACTCCATCACCGTGCCGAGGTGGGCGGTCAGGGCGCCGAGGCGTGAGGGCAGCAGATCGTCGGGGTGGCGGGTGTAGAGGCGCCGCTTCGCCGCCCGCCAACGGTTCCAGGGCGTGTTGCTGATCATCACCGTCACCACGAAGGGGAAGTGGCGGTTCAGCTTCGAGGAGGCGGCTCCCCACCAGATGCAGAAGAAGACGAGCTGCGCACCGATCACCAGGTTCGTCAGCGGAAAGAGGAAGACCAGCGCGAGGTTGCCGTAGACCTCCGAGCGCGCCGCCAGGAACGGGACCTTGTCGCGCAGGCCGAGGGCAGCGAGCAGCGCCAGCATCGCCCCGACCGCGAGCGGATCGAGGCGCGCCACCGTCCCGTCCACCCAAGGGGCGGTCGCGTCGACCCCCGGGCTCACCAGCAGGAAGACCATCGCCGCCAGCAGCGCTCCATATAAGGAGACGTCGAGCCAGGTCCGCCTCGTCCCCCGCGTTCCCGGCACCTTCTCGGGCCAGGGGGGAAGCCGCGTCGTCCCCGGCCGCAGCCAGTAGAGGAAGCCGCCGACCATCGGGCTGAAGCGCAGGGTCAGCGGCAGCGAGCCGGCGCCGAGCCCCAGCACCTCCCACAGCATCGTCCAGATAACCGCCTTCTCGAAGACGATCGGGTCGGTCCAGTGCGCCCACCCGCTCGTCGCCTCGATCAGCAGGAACCCGATCCCCGCGTAGGCGAGGACCTTGAAGACGTAGAGGAAGTAGACGGCGACCGGCGTCCCGAACCCGTTCAGCGCCCAGTCCTGCGCCAGCGGCTTGATCCGCTGCAGGTGCGGCAACCGGCGCCACTCCTCGACCTCGAACGGAGGCGGCGCGGGGTCTAGAAGTCCCATCCCGGCCAGCCTACAGGCGGCTTGCCAACGTGCCCACGACCGATTAGGTTCTTATGAACTAAAGAAGTTCTTTCTAAAAACTTAGAGGTTTCGAAGGGAGAGCTATGAACTTCCAACCGCCACGTTCCGACCGCCCACTGCCGCCCGATCTGTTTTGGGACCCCGGCTGGGCCACGGACCCGGCTCCGCCCTGGCTGTTCAAGGACCTCGATCCCGCGATCCTGGTCGAGGTGCGGCGGATCGTCATCGACTACCAGATCGCCAACCTTAGGAACAGAGCCGACGCCTACGAGTCACTCGGCAAGATCGTCGCCGAGCGATGACCGCCGCCGCCGTGGCCCCAAGCGACGTGGCCCTGGTCGGGTTCAAGGACCAGGCGAACCTCGGGATGGGCTACCTGGCGGCGACCCTCGAGGAGCACGGCCGGCGGGTCGCCCTGCTCGACTTCAACGATCCGACCGAGGTGCTGGTCGAGCAGGTGCGAGAAGCCGACCCGCTGGTGGTCGGCTTCTCGCTGATCTTCCAGTACTACCTGCCGAGCTACCGCGATCTCGCGCGGGCCCTGCGCGAGGCCGGGGTGACCGCTCACTTCACGATCGGCGGCCACTACCCGAGCCTCTGCTTCGACGAGGTGCTGGAGAGCGTGCCGGAGATGGACAGCGTCGCCCGCTTCGAGGGCGAGCTGACGCTGGTCGACCTGGTCGAGCGCCTCGCCGCGGGGGACGACTGGCGCGAGGTCCCTGGCCTTGCGCTCCGCCGCGGCGAAGAGTTGACCGAGAGCGAGCCGCGGGCGCTGATCCAGCGGCTCGACGACCTTCCCCACCCGGTCCGCCCGGCCGAGCCGGAGCGCGTGATCGGCTTCCGCACCGTGCCGATCCTGGCCAGCCGCGGCTGCGCCCGCCGCTGCTCCTTCTGCTCGATCCACGCCTTCTACCGGTCGGCTCCCGGGAAGGTGGTTCGCAAACGCGAACCGGCGGCGATCGTCGCCGAGATGAAGGAGCTCAACGAGCAAGACGGGATCACCGTCTTTCTCTTCCAGGACGACGACTTCCCGCTCTGGGGCAAGGCCGGGCGCCGCTGGGTCGACGAGTTGGTGGGCGAGCTGCGGGCGCAGGAGCTGGTCGGCAGGGTGGTCTGGAAGATCTCCTGCCGGGCCGAGTACGTCGAGCCCGAGCTCTTCGCGCAACTGCGGGACGCCGGCCTCTACCTCGTCTACATGGGGCTGGAGTCGGGCAACGAGGGCGGGCTCGAGGTGCTCAACAAGCAGATCAGCGTCGAGCAGAACAAGGCTGCGATCGCCACCCTGAGGGAGCTGGGGATCGCCTTCGAGTACGGCTTCATGCTGTTCGATCCGTCAAGCACGTTCGACTCGATCCGGGAGAACGCCCGCTTCCTGCACTCGATCACGGCGGACGGGCAGGTCGGCGCGACCTTCTGCCGGATGCTCCCCTACGGCGGCACGCCGATCCGCGACCGGCTGCGGGAGGAAGGGCGCCTGCGCGGGGACGTGACCCGCCCCGACTACGAGTTCCTCGACCCGCGGCTGACCGAGTACCACCGGCTGCTCGACCGGGCCGCCGAGGGCTGGATCCACAACGACGGCGTTTCCCACCAGCTCAACTGGGCCTGGATGGAGGTGGAGGTGCTCTCCCGCCTGGCCGGCCCGCTCGAGCACCTGCCGGAGTATCGAGCCGCCCTCACCGACCTCACCACCCGCAGCAACTACCTGCTCTTCGAGCTGGTCGAGCGCTCGGCGCTGGCTTTCGAGCGCGACGGGGACACTTCCCTCCTCTCTCCCGCCCAACCCGACCGGATCTGTCGCGGCCTGGTCGACGAGCTGCTGGAAATGCGCAACGGCTTCGTCGCCGCCAACCAGGCGCGAGTGATGGCAGCGATCGAGCGCTCGCGCGTGCGGGGGCCGATCGTCTCGCCGCAGATCTTCTGAAGCGGGAATCTGGACGAACGTCCTCTTTCGCCCAAAGAGGCGGGAAATGCTCAAGTTGTCGCCAGGCGGGCACGATGAACTTGTGTGAGCGCGCCCAGCCCGCAATCCACTCCACCCCCGGGAGCGCAGTCGCTGTGGAGTGCGCAAGCACCGGCGGCTCCGGTACAGGAGCCGGCGCAGGCGCAAGTGCCGGCAGCCGCGCCTCCGCTCGAGCCGCTTTCCCGCCGCCTGCTCCAGGCCGCCGGGGTGCTCTCGCTGCTGCTGATCCTCGTCGTCGTCAACTCACTGCTCAACAGCGGCAGCGACAGCCCGTTCAACCCGAACCCGGTTGCCGCGGCGGCGGAACGGACGCAGGCGGTTCCCGGCATGCGGATGAACATGACGATGCGGGTCAGCAGCGAATCGACTCCGCCGGTCACCGTCGTCGGCAAGGGCGTCTACAACGGCGCCGACAACCTGGCCGAAATCACTTACGACGGGACCACCGCGCAGGGACAGCGGATGCGGTTCGACGCGATCCTCGGCGAGGACGCCTGGTACTTCCGCTATCCCCAGCTCGCCGGCCAGATGCCCGAAGGAAAGGAATGGATCAAGCTCGAAGGGTTCCCGGGGCAGGAGGACATGAGCGCCCCCACCGCCGGCGGCCCCGACGAATCGCTGCGGATGCTGCAGGTCGCCGGCGACGTGCACCGAGTCGGCCCGGCCAGGATCGGCGGCGCCCAGACCACCCGCTACCGCCTGACGATGAGCCCGGAAGGCCTCGTCCGCGGCCTGCAGGCGCAGGGCAAGGACGAACTCGCCGAACAGATCGAACAGGCCGCGCCGCAGATGGTCGGCCCCGTCCACGCCGAAGTCTTCATTACCGACGCTGGGATGCTGCGCCGGATGCGCACGGTCTCGACCGAGCTCTCCGACGGCAAGGCGGTGACGACCGAAGTCCGTGCCGACCTCTTCGACTTCGGCATCGCCCCCGAGATCGCGGTCCCCGACGACTCCCGGGTCTACGAGCTAGGTCCCGAGGTGGAAGAACAGCTGGAGGCGCTCGGCCAGTCGAGTTAGGGGGCGTGCAACCCTGGGCGGTATGGCCTACCGCCGCATCTTCTCCACCCCCCACGTTCTCGCGCTGACCATCTCCTCGGTCGTCGCGCGGCTGCCGACGGGGATGAGCGGGCTGGCCTTCGTCATCTACGTTCACCACCAGACCGGCTCCTTCGGCGCCGCCGGCCTCGCCGCGGGCGCCAACACGATCGGGCTCGCGGCAACCGCACCGCTGCTCGGGCGCCTGGTCGACCGCCGCGGGCCGCGACCGGTGCTGGTGCCGGCGATGGCGGTCTCGGCAGGGGCGCTCCTCGGCGCCGTGCTGCTTGGGAGCTCCGGGGCCGGCACCGCCCCGATCATCGCCATGGCCGCCGTCGCCGGAGCGGGGGTGCCGCCGGTGGGCGGACTGCTGCGCCATCTCTGGCCCGACCTCGTCGCCGAGGATCTGCTGGTCAACGCCTACGTTCTCGACTCGATCCTGATCGAGGCCGTGTTCATCGCCGGCCCGCTGCTGACCGGGCTGCTGGTGGCGGCGATCGACCCCGCTGCGGCGCTGCTCGCAGCCGGCGGCCTCGGCCTGCTGGGGACGATCTGGTTCGTCTCCAGCCAGGCCGTCGGCGGGATCAAGCCGGCGCCATCGCACCATCGCACCCGTGCGGGCGCCCTGGCTTCGCCGGTGATCCGCCTGCTGGTGTTCAGCGGCTTCCCGATCGGCTCCACCTTCGGCGCCCTCGACGTCGCCCTTCCTGCCTTCGGCGTCGACCACGGCAGCGCCGCCGTCGGCGGCCTCTTCGGCGCCGCCCTGGCGACGGGCTCGGCCCTGGGGGCGCTGGCCTACGGCGCCGCGCCCGAGCGCTTCGGCAGCCCGGCTCAGGTCAGCATCCGCCTGGCGCTGCTGCAGCCGCTGATCTGCCTGCCGCTGCTGCTGGCGCCCTCGATCCCGGCAATGCTGCCGCTCGGCGTCCTCGCCGGCAGCTTCATCGCCCCGACGATCACCGCCCGGACGCAGCTCGCCCGCGTCTCGATGCCGCCCGGGACCGGCACCGAGGTCTTCACCTGGCTCTCGCTCTCGCTGATGATCGGCGCCAGCGCCGGCTCGGCGATCGCCGGCCCGGTGGTCGAGGCGGGAGGCTGGCGCGCCGGAATCGTCCTTGCCGCGGCGCTGCCGGCGCTCGGCTTGCCGCTGCTCCTGAGCCGGCGGCACCTGCTGCCGGGCGCGGCGCCGGCGATGGCTAGCGCTTCGGCGTGAGCCGCCAGCGGTAGTCGAAGCGGACCCGGGCGCCCATAAGCGCCCCACTGGCCCGCCTCGGTCGCGGTAAGGAGGCAACGAAGCGGTAGCTGCGGGCGGCGCCCGGCGCCAGGAGGCCGAGGTGCAGCGGCCGCATCGCCGCCAGCGGGCCGTGGTAGACGAGCCCTGGCGGGTCCGAGATGCGGTGGATCGTCAACCGCAGGGCGTCGCCGAGCAGACGGCCGCCCGCTCCCGGGGCTTCGGTCAGGCGATGCCGGGAGAGCGCCAGGCCGGCGGCCGCGCCGAGGTTGCGAATCGTCACCGTGCCCGCCACCGGGTGCCCGGGCGCCAGCGCCGGCGCGCTCAGGATCGCCCGTTCGCCGCGGCTGTCGGCGATCCGCAGGTTGCCGCTCGCGGCCACGGCCACCGAGCCGTCTCCCCCCTGCCGCCCCTTCGAGGACGCGGCGAGCGCCGCTGCCGCGAGGGCGAGCACGAGGACCGCGGCCGTCACACCGATACCGCCGCGCATCAGAAATCCTTGTCGGCGGTCCCGGACTCGGTCACGGCCGTCGTCGAGACGTTGTTGCCGGCCGCGTCGGTCGCCGAGCCCGAGGGCGTCCAGCTCATCGTTCCGGTCGCCGCCGCCGTGGTCGCCGCCGCCGACTGGGTGCCCAGGGTGATCGTCACGGTGCTGCCGCTCAAGACCATGGTCGATGCCGTGCCGGTGGCGCCAAAGGTGAGGTTGGCAGCGGTGTAGTCGGTACGGCCAAGGTTGACGCTGCCGAGCGGCAACTGGCTGGCGTTGGTCGAGTTGTAGACGGTCACCGTGTCGTTGGCGCTGCTGCTGCCGTTGTTGAGACGGACGACGACGCTGGTGGAGGCGCCCGTCCAGCCGGCGAGAATCGAGTTCGGGTCGGGTGCGTCGCTGAAGCTGAAGGTGACTTTGTCGCCGGCCTCGGCGAGGCCGTTGGTGCTGCCGCCGTTGCTGGTCTGCACGTCACTCCCGCTCAGGCCCGTGTTGTCAACGACGACGCTGTAGCCGGTCTGCGTTTTCGAGTTGCCGGCGACGTCGGTGGCCGTCAGCGAGAAGGCGTAGCTGCCGGCGGCAAGCCCGGTGCCGGCGGTGAGCGAGGCGCTGCGGCGGTTGTAGCTGACACCGCCGGCGGTGAAGCTGCCGGAGCTGAGGGCGACGGCGGTTGAGCCGGAGGTGATCGTGCTGACGTCGGCGGTGACGGTCGAGACGCCGCTGGCCGGGTTGCCGGTATCGCTGACGTTGGCGTAGACGTAGTAGGTCCCGGCTTTCTTGATGTAACCGACGGTGCCGCCGGCGGTCTTGCCGATCACGGCGGCGCTGGCGCTGGGGGCGCGGAAGTCGGTGGCGGCGGTGATCGTGTTGCCTGTACTTGGCGCCTTCGAGGTGAAGCCTCCCCAAACGCTTCCCCCCGCCAGGGACGCCGTCACGGTCAGAGCCACCGCCAGCATCGTCGCGATCGTCGCCGGCCGCAGGCTCACGGGCGCTCGGCCTCCGCTGGGGTCGCGGGCCGCCAGATCCGCACCAGCGCCGCCCACAGCAGCAGCAACGCCGGGATCGCGATCAGCGCCAGCCGCGCCGGCCCGCCGTCGATCCAGGAGAGGCCGTAGCCGATCTTCGGGATCCGGTAGGCGACGCGGCCGACGCTGCCGTCGGCCGGAACGCGCCAGCGCTCGACCGAGGTATTGGCGTCGCCGCGGGTGACGAAGGCGACGCTGTCGCCGCTCGGCCGCACCGACTGCACCCGGTGGGAGAAGAGCCGGCCGGTCCCTTCCGGGTCGACGAAGGTGACGACGTCGCCGACGCGCGCGGCGAGCGGTGAAATCGGTTTGGTGACGACGACGTCGCCGGTTTCGATCGCCGGAGTCATCGACCCCGAGCGAACGGTGAACGAGCGGTAGCCGGCCAGTTGCGGTGCCACCGCGGCCAGCAGGGCGCCGAACAGCAGCCCGAGCCCGATCCAGAGGACGAGCATCCGCAGGCGTCGGGCGGCGGCGATCACGGCAGCGCTTCCTCCACCGGTTCGAGCGTGACCGCGACGCGGCTGCCCTCGTAGCCGGTCTCGACCTCGGCCGGAATCCAGGCGACCACCGTCACCGTCACCACCGCGCCCGGCCGCAGCCGCAGCGCTTCCGGCGTGCCCTGGCGCAGCGCCTGCAGAGTTCCTTCTCCCAGCGTCTGCCCGCGACTCTCGAGCCGCACCTGAACGGTGCCGTCCAGCGCGGTGGAGTCGGGCTTCGCCCGCAGCCGCACCGCCAGCATCTCACCCGTCTGGTTGCTCAAGCTGAAGCTGCCGCTGGCGTGGCTGCCGGGCCGCATCGGCCCGCTAGTCAGCAGCGGCTTCGGCGCCGCCGGCTCGACCCCGACCGCGCCGTCGAGCGCGGCGCTGAAGCGCAGCGAGGCCGGCAGCACGCCGCCGTGGCCGCCGGCGGGGCGGGCAGCGACGATCAGCGCCGCGATCAGGGCGAGCCCGATCGCGGCGCCGATGGCGCGAGTGAACCTGTCAGCAGTGGAGGCGTTCATCGGGGGGCCGCTACTGGTTGCGGGCCTCCCAGGTGAACGTGTGGGCGCCGGTGGTGAGGCCCTGGGCGGCGTCCGGAGCGCTCGACTGCAGCGTCGCGGTCACCTGGTAGACGACCGCTTCGTTGGTCGCCCATTTGGTTCCCGTGCCGGGGTAGTCGACGACACCGTTGGCGTAGCTGTTTTTGGTGGTGCCGAAGTTCTGCAGGGTGCCGGTGTAAAGCGCCCCGCCGGAGTCGGCGGTGAAGCCGGTGCAGCTGGGGAAGGTCGAGGTGGCCTGGGTCCCAGGCGTGATCGTCAGGTCGACGTACTGGCCCAGCGAGCCGATCGTGCTGGTGGTGTAGATGCGGACGTCGGAGTCGAGGCTGCCGGTGTAGGTGACCTTGATGCATTTGCTCACCGATTCGCCCGGCTTGGCGGACGTGAGGCTGTACATCGCGGCGCCGGCGTCGTTGTCGGCGATCGCCACGGTGCCGGCGGTGATCGTGTTACCGGCGTTGGTCGTGGTGCTGCTGAAAGCGCCGAACACGCCCATCGCGGCGAAGCTGCCGAGCGCGCCCACGCAGAGCGCCGTCAGCAGAACTTTGGTGCTGGTTTTCATCATCGAACCTCCTTGCTCGTTCACTCGTCACGGCTTTTGCCGTCGAGCGCGAGATCGGAGGCCGCTGTCGTCGGTACGTCCGGTTCTTGTCTGAAAAGCGTATGAATCCGCGAGGCGCCGGCTCAGCTGGACAGATGTGCGAGTCGGTAGCGGTAGCCGAAACCGCGAACGGTCTCGATCGGATCCACCCCCGCCTCGCCCAGCTTGCGCCGCAGATAGCTGACGTAGAGCCTCACCTGCTTGGGGTCCGCCTCGGCGTTGCCCCAGACCTCTTCCAGCAGCTGCAGCTGGCTCACCACCTGGTTGCGGTTCCGCATCAGAAAGGTGAGGAGGCGGAATTCGGTCGGCGTCAGCGCCAGCTCTGTCCCCCTCACCTCGACCCGGCGCCGCGCACCATCGACCTTGACGATCCCGTCGTCGAGCGCCCCGCCATCGTCCTCGGCAGCGGCTGTTCGCCGGCGCAGCAGGGCGTTGATGCGCGCCACCAGCTCGTCGCGGCCGAAAGGCTTGGTGACGTAGTCGTCGGCGCCGCCTTCGAGCCCGCGGACCTTCTGCACCTGCTCGCCCTCGGCGGTCAGCAGCAGTACCGGCGTCTCGCTGAGGTCACGGATCCGGTCGAGCACCTGCCAGCCGTCGAGCTCGGGCAGGCCGATGTCGAGCACGACCAGGTCCGGCCGCTGCTCGAAGAAGGCACGCACCCCCTCGCGGCCGTCGGCCGCCTGCCGCGCCCGCATCCCGGCCCGCTCGACCAGCGCCACGACGAGGCCGCGGATATCGGGGTCGTCCTCGATCACCAGGATCGTCGCTTCAGACACGGCCGTACGTCTATCCGATCGGAAGGTCGGAACGCTCGCGGGTCGAATCTGTCGGAGCGGCCGCCGATAAGGAAGCCAGCTAGGGATGACCACTCAGAATCAGATCGAGGCTCCACCGACGCCGCTGCGGCACGTCGGCCTGGAGGAGATGCTCGACCTCCACGGCGAGATCATCTCCAACATGGGCGAGGGCGTCTGCCTCGTCACCACCGGCAACGAGCGGATCGTCTTCACCAACCCCAGCTTCGAGCGCATGCTCGGCTACCGCTCGGGCGAGCTGATCGGCCGCCGCGCCAGCGAGGTGATGGTTCCCGATGACCCGACGCCGGAGGAAGAAGCCGTACGCGAGCAGGCGCGGCGCTGCCTGCAGGAGCGCGGCACCTGCACCTACGAGGGCCGGCGCCTGCGGCGCGACGGCACGACGCTCTGGTGCCGCAGCACCTACACCACCTTCGAGCACCCCCGCTACGGCTCGGTCTGGGTCGGCGTGCAGCAGGACGTCAGCGAGGAGCACCGCGCCCGCGAGACGGCGGCGCGGCTGGAGCGGGCGAAGTCCGAGTTCCTCAGCTCCGTCTCCCACGAGCTGCGCACGCCGCTGACCTCGATCCTCGGTTACACCGCGCTGCTGCGCGAGGACACCGAGGGCATCGTCGACGCCGGCACCCACATCGACGTGATCGAGCGCAATGCCCGCCGTCAGTTGCGGCTGGTCGAGGACCTGCTCAGCATCGCCCGCATCCAGGCCGGCGAGTTCGAAATCCAGCGCCAGCCGCTCGACTTCGCCGAGGTGGTGCGGGCCGGAGTCGAGGCGATGTGCCCGGCCGCCGCCGAAGAGGATCTGCGACTGGAGCTTTGCTGCGCAGGGCCGGCGCGGGTGCTCGGCGACGCCGACCGTCTCGACCAGGTGCTGGCGAACCTGCTGACCAACGCGATCAAGTTCACCCCCGGCGGCGGCTGCATCGAGGTCCACCTGGAGACGAACGAGGAGGAGGCGGTTCTGACCGTCACAGACGACGGTCCCGGCATCCAGCCACAGGAGCGCGCCCGCCTTTTCGAGCGCCTCTTCCGCGGCGACGACGTCGAAAAGCTGCAGATCTCCGGCGCCGGCCTCGGCCTGGCAATCGCCCGCTCGATCGTCGAAGCCCACGACGGCACGATCGACGCCTGCTCCGAGCCGGGCGACGGCGCGACGTTCGAGATCGCGCTGCCGCTGCTCGGCTAGCTCAGGCCGCGGCGCGCAGCCCGATCGGGCGGGCGATCCGCGGTGGCAGCTCACGCGGGCGCGTGGGGAGCGGCGGCTCGAGCCGCAGACCGGCCGCCGCATAAGAGGCGACCGAGAAGAGGACGCCGTCGGGCTCGCGGAAGAAGAACCAGCGGATGCCGTCCTCCTCGGCCAGGCGGCTGACGGTGGCGCCCATGCCGATCACCCGCTGTCGCCAGGCGCGCTCCTCGCCGGGGGCGCAGCGCCAGGCGACGTGGTGGACCGTGCCCGCCCCCTGAAAGGGACGGTTGGCCGGCGGCGGATCGCAGGCGTAGCGGGCGGGTGCCGGCGGTGGGCCGACCTGCCACTCGCGCTCGCCCAGAGCGGAGAAGCCGAGACGGCCGGCGAGCAGGTCGAAGCTCTGGACGCTGCCTGCGACGAAAGCGCGGACGCCGGCCAGGGTAAGCGCCGGCGGCATCCCCGGCACGGGGGGTCTCGGCAGGCGGCGCTCGGTTGTCGGCCGCGAGATCAATTCGTGGCCGAGCCCCTCCGGGTCGGAGAATTGGAGCGCGACCGGGTCTTCGGCGGCGTCGAGGGCCATACCGCAGGGGATTCCGCCCCCTTCAAGGCGCGCCGCCCACTGTTCCAGCGCCCGCCGTCCCGGCACCCACCAGCGGACGGTGTGGACCATGCCGGGGCCCGGGGTGCCGGCGCTCGCCCCCGGCTGGTCGGCGAAGCGCAGCACCGCCGGCCCCTCGCGGCTGTCGCCGAAGCAGAGGTCGCCGCCGTTGCAACCGGTGCCCGGCTCGAGGCCGAGGCCGCCGGCGTAGAAGTCGAGGCACTCGGCCCGGGAGGCGGTTATCGCGGTGACGTGGTCGATTCCGAGGAGGCGCATAGCGAGATTGTATACTAAGTTCATCAACAAACTACCTAACATCCTCTACATCCACTCGCACGACACCGGCCGCTACGTCCAGCCCTACGGCTTTCCGGTGCCGACTCCGAACATCCAGCTGCTGGCCGATCAGGGAGTGCTCTTCCGCAACGCCTTCTGCGCCGCCCCGACCTGCTCGGGAAGCCGTGCCTCCCTCCTCACCGGTCAGTACTGCCACAACAACGGCCTGCTCGGCCTCGCCCACCGCGGCTGGGAGCTGAACGACTACGGCCAGCACCTCGTCCACCCCCTCCGCGAAGCCGGCTACCAGTCGGTCCTGATCGGCGAGCAGCACATCTCCGAGGACCCGGAGGTGATCGGCTACGACGAGGTGATCGAGGTCGACAGCCACCACGCCGCCGACATCGCCCCGACGACGATCGAGCGCCTCGGGGCGACCGAGGGGCCCTGGTTCATGTCGGTCGGCTTCTTCGAGACCCACCGCACCTACCGCGTTCCGACCTCCGTGCGCGACACCCTCTACTCGCTGCCGCCGGCGAACCTGCCGGACACGCCGGAGACGCGGGCCGACATGGCTGCCTTCAAGGCCAGCGCTCGCTCGCTGGACCAGGGGATCGGCGCCGTCCTCAACGGCCTCCACCAGCTCGGCCTCCAGGACGAGACGCTGATCATCTGCACCACCGACCATGGCCTCGCCTTCCCCAACGCCAAGGCGACCCTGTACGACCGCGGGATCGGAGTGATGCTGATCATGCGCGGGCCGGGGGGTTTCCTCGGCGGCCGGGTCTTCGACGGCCTCGTCAGCCACCTCGACATCTACCCGACGATCTGCGAGCTGGCCGGGATCGAGGAGCCGCCCTGGCTGCAGGGCACGAGCCTGATGCCGCTGGTCCGCGGCGAGAGCGCCACGGTCAATGACCACCTCTTCGCCGAGATGACCTACCACGCCGCCTACCAGCCGCTGCGCGCCGTGCGCAGCGAGCGCTACAAGTACATCCGCCGCTTCGCCGAGTACGACCGCCCCGTCCTGGCCAACTGCGACGACAGCGCCTCGAAGTCGATCCTGGTCGAGGCCGGCTGGGGCGAGCAGCGCGTGCCCGAGGAGCAGCTCTTCGACCTCCTCTTCGACCCCAACGAGCTCAACGACCTCTCCGCCGACCCCACCCGCCAGCAAATCCTCGCCGAGATGCGCGAGCGCCTGATGGAGTGGATGCGGGCGACCGAGGACCCTTTGCTTGACGGCCCCGTCCCCGAGCCACCCGGCGCCTGGTCCAACGACCCGCGCCAGGCGAGCCCGAACGACCCCACGAGCGTCAGCGGCCAGGACGGGGCTGAGCGCTAGGCGGCGAAGAGCCCCAGCAGCTCCGCCGCCTCGCGCACGACCGGGTCGTTCACCGTCAGCTCGGTGACCTCGCCTGCTTCGAGGCGATTCCCAGCGCGGTCGAACAGCGTCCAGTTGATCCAGCTCGCCTCGAGGGTCGACCACCAGCGGATGCCGACGGCGTCGGGGTGGGATTCGTAGATCTCGGCAGCGGCCTGTTGGGTGACGGTGCGGTGCCGGGTGGCTACCCGCGAGGGCCGCAGGTCGGTGGCGATCAGCGTCGCGGGATCGTCGAGGTCGACCGCAGTCACCCCGTCCTCCAGCTCCAGCGCGGCGAGCGCCAGCGGCTTGCCGAAGCGGACCAGCATCGAGGGCAGGAGGCGCCCGGTGCCGCGAAACGGGGCGAGCATCTCCGCCACCGCCGAGACCGGTTCCTCGGCGACGTAGAGGCAGCCGTAGAGGTCGGGGTTGTCGTGCCTCCCCCCTCCCTGCTGGAGCCGCGGAAACCAGAGCGCGCCGCCTGCCTCAGTGACCCGGGCACTCCGGTCGAGCGGCAGCGCCCGCCAAAGCCTCAAGCAAACCCGCCGGCGCGCTCGGCCGCCAGCGCCCCGAGCAGCTCCTGCGCCCGTCCCGCCCGCACCAGATCGACCGGCCGCCGATCCCCCAGATGGGGATTGAGACCCAGCAGCCACCGCTCAGCCGCCTCGGCCGGGTAGAGCCGCAGCAGGCTGGCAACCACCAGCTCCAGGAGGTCGACCCGCTCGGCGTTCTGCAAGTCGATCCCCCCGCCCCGTCGCCAGCGGGTGACCTGCGCCGGGCTCACCCCCAGCAGCTCGGCGAGGCGCCGCTGCGAGCCGAGGTCATGGCTCAGCGCGGTGATCTTCTCTGCCGTGGCTACGGGCATGCGCCTACTTTAGCGCAACGTTTTATGTTGCGCCACAATCTGGACGCCGCGACAATGACCGGGGCTATTCGTCGTCGACCTGTTCCCGCACCAGGGAGGTGGCGTCGAAGACTTCGTCCGAGTCGGGAACGTCGATTTCCGGTTCCAGACCGAAGTCGAAGAAATCGATCTGCATCTTCGTGACAGTCGGTTCTTCGCCCTCTTCCCGAGCCTTGGCCTGGACTATCCGCATCCGCCGGACCAGGCCCTTGCCATCGATCCAAGCTTCCAGTTGAACCGGGGCGCCCCGGTCTTCGACCACCGAAGCGGTGTCGTCGGCGCCCAGTTCCCGCAGGCGGGCCGCGCTCTCGGATACGTCGATCCTGCCGCGGTAGCGCGTCGTCGGCACCCCGCGCACATCCGCCTTGCCAAGCTCCTGTACGCCACCGGTCGCCTCTTCAAGCAGCGCCAGTTCCCCTCTCGCGTCGACGGTCGCGGGGGGAGCCGCTTCTTCGAGGTCAGCCCCGAGCGCGAGGTCGAGCCCCATCCACTTCCGCCCTTGCGGCAGGGTGCCGAAAGAGCTGGAAGACATGTACATCTCCGTCCCGTCCTGGACCATCTCCAACTTCACCGGGCCGTGCGTCTTCGGATCGGTGAGATGAACCGTCCCGCCACTCAAGCCCTCGTCGTTGTAGACGACCTGGCCCGAGAGGATGAACGGTTCGGCATGACCCGGCTTGGTCACCGTCCCCGACATCACAGCGCGTCCACCGCCCGCCTGCTGCGTCTTCACAGCCGCCTCGGCTATCGCGTTGAGGGGACCGCCGCCGTCGCCGTCGCCTCTGTGCACGGCCAAGAAAGCGCATGCGGCAAGTAGCGCCGCGAGACCAACGCCGAACACCCAACGGCGCCGCCTCGGCGGAACGCGATCCGAACCGGCGCTACTCAGATCCTCCAAAGCGCCGCAAACGTTACCGCTGATCTCTCGTTCGGCCCGTAACCCCCCGGCCACGGCTCAAGGTCGATCGGGAGCCGGCCGATGGGAGGTGGCCCGCACCTCCACAGGAGCCACTAGCCATGAAGCTGCGCCGCCCTCGCCTCACCTACGCCAATGTCGTTGCCACGATCGCCCTCTTCGCGGCCCTCGGCGGGGTCAGCTATGCCGCCACGGCCCTGCCGAAGAACAGCGTCGGAGCCGGCCAGATCCAGGCCGAAGCGATCCGCACCGGCAAGATCGCCGACGGTGCGGTGACCGCCTCGAAGCTGGGCCAGGGCGTCCGCGAACGGATCGCGGCCTCGGGCGTCACGCCGGCGACCGTCTCGACGCCGGAGAGCGTTAAGCACGCCGACACCGCGGACAAGGCAACCACGGCGTCGACGGCCGCCTTCGCCGACCGTGCCGATTCGGCTGCCGCCGCGACCCATGCCGACTCGGCCGACGACGCGGACACCGCCGACGTCGCCAATACCGCCAAAGACGCCGACTCCTTGGGGGGTCAGCCCGCCGACCACTACATGACCGCCAACTCTGTTCTGCGGTCGGGGCAAACCGAGGCAGGCGACTACATCGCCGCCGCGGGCAACGGCGAAGCAGGCACGGTGCTGGTCCAGTTCTGGCCGCACCTACCGGAATCGCTGCAGGAAGGACACATCAAGGTATTGGGTGAAGGCGCCCCGGGCACGTCTGAATGCCCTGCTCCCGGCGAAGCGGCGCCCAGCTACTTGTGCGTGTACCAGTCCTTCAACGAAGGCATGAGCTTCGAATCCTTCATCTCAACCATGCCCGGCTCGATCTACGCGGGACCGGTGAGCGGAGTCATGACTTGGCGGAGCAATCAGTTCAACGGACTGTTGCGCGGCACCTGGGCCTACACCGCGCCGTAGAGCGCTGAGCCAGATTTGTGGTTTTAAAGCCGGGGCCTGGTGCTTCCCAGGCCCCGGCCCATTATTTCTCCTTGGCGACGCCCTGGCCTGTGCCGCATAGCGGAAACCCCCTCCGCTGGCCGAAGCGGCACACCCCTGCGCCGCACGCGGGAGCATCTATCCCTACGCGTGACGAGGCAAGCGCTCCGGCGAACTGGTTTCTATCTAGCGTTGGCCTCTTTGACTGCTGGACGGACCTGGGTGGGCTGACCGACCATCGCGTCGATTGCGGCCGCACCTCCGATCGCCGGGGCGAGCGCGATGTAGGAGAGAACTGGCGCCGCGATCGGCAGCTGCTCCCCGTTTCCACTCGCAACGAAGTGGTGAATCACTCCCCACATCGCCCCGATAGATGCTTCGGCCGCGAACACGGTCGGCTGCTGCTTAGGCGGTGCTCCCCGCCGCAGCCTCGCCGCCAGCTTGACGATCATCTCGCTGCGCCATTGGTCCGCCTGCGGGCCCGGCGCGAAGACCTCGCGGAAGGCGAGGGTGGTGAAGTCCGGGTCGCCTGCAAGTTGTCGGCAGAGCCTTGAGACCATGTGGTGGACACCGCTCGCCCAGTCTTCGGCTGTCAGATAAAAGGGTTTCGCGGCGGCCAAGGTCCGGTCGCTGAGCATCTCGAGCGTCGCCGAGAAGCAATCCGACACCCCGTCGAAGTGGGCGTAGAAACTGCGCCCGGAAACACCGGCGGCGGCGCGCATCCGCGGCACCGTCAGCGTCGCGTAGTGCTCCTTGCTCGCCAACCTCGCCGTCGCCGCCAGGATCATCGCCCGCTCGTCGCCAGGGGGCGGCTCGACAACAACCGCGGGCAGCGGCGGCGCCCCGTCGAGCCCGAGGCCGCAGAGCCGGGCGACATCGTCGTCGCAGAAGGAGAGCGCCCACTTGATCAGCTCGTCCCCGTCGCGAGCCAACTGCCGGGTTTCTCCGGAGAGCAGCCGGGCCCGCGCCACCCGGCTGCAGCCGGCAACGATGCCTTTCACCAGGAGCCGCGGCAGCCGCGGGGGCCCGTCGGCCGAAGCGAGGCTTTTCGCCACCAGCGCCTCGAAGAGCCGGTTCGTATGCAGCATCCGCTCGACCGCGCCGGCACCGGCGGCGAAGGCCTCGACCAGGGTCAGCCGCGCCGCCTCGGGGTTGCCGGCGATCTGGCCGGCGAAGGCGAGAAACCCGAGTCGGAGTCGCTCGCGCCACTTCTCCTCACCCTCGACGGCGGCGTGGACTCCCCGCAGCGAGTGGTTGACGATGGTGTCATAGGCAGCGAGAAAGCACTCCTCCTTGCCAGAGAAGTGTTTGTAGAAGTCCCGCTTCGAGACGCGGGCGCGCTTGACCAGCGCCGCCACGGAGAAGGCGTTGTAACCATGCTCGGCGGTGAGCTCGACCATTGCCTCGTGCAGCCGTGCACGCTGGTGCATGGCAACGTCCTCCGCCGAACGTCCCGGTCCCGGCCTCAACTTCGGATAGCGAGAGCTCCGCGATCGCGTGCTTCGCGATGAGTTAGATCTAGCGGTACCCGCGCGGCTGCGCGAGCCATTCTTAGCCAATGGCCTGAACCTCCGATATTGCGGAACGGCAAATCGTTTCCGTTCCTTAATGACAATCTGTCCGTACCAACCCTGGACAGGGCGTCTAGTTGCTAGGCCAGGGAGGCAAAGGGAAACGCGGGCGAAGGTCCGATTTGGCGAATACCCCTGCATAGCATGGGTCGATACACAAACCTCGGACACGGAATTTTCGGGCCCCAGCCTGCGCCCGGCCTATCCTTGAAGCCATGGAACAGCCGACCGCCGATCGTTTCAACGCAGCGCAGCTCTCCCAAGGGGGCGGCGCATGTGGCCCCGCAGAGATGCACCCTTCTTGCGCGGAATCTGCCTAAAGCGGCCTAGCTGGACTCTTGTCGTTGATTAGGATCGGCCAAACCAGCAGTAGGAAGGTCGAACATGGGCTACGACGCGGAGGTTCTCCAGCCACTCCCTCGGAATGAATGGGAGCAACGCGAGATTTACGCCAAATTCGGCCTGGCCGTTTTCTTCTGCCAGGTAGTCGAGGCGGGGCTCGTCAACTATCTGATGATTTTGCGGCGGGCGACCGAGGGAGGCGTGGCGACCACGAGCCAGGTCGATGACCTCTTCGCCGAGTTCTTCGGCAACACGCTCGGCAGAAACATCAGCAACGTGAAGCGCGTTCTCGGCGAGCAGGGTGAGTGGGTCCTAGCCGAGCAGATGGCTGACGTCCTGAAACTGCGCAATGAGCTGATCCATTCCTGGATGAGGACGCGGGTATTGAGACAGGGGACGAGTGAGAATCGCCTCGTGATGATCGAGGAACTGGAGAAGGCGATAGCCGTGCTTCAGGATGCCGATGGCATCCTCACCGAGCGTACCCAGGCGATGTTTGCCAAGGCTGGGATACCCGAGGAGTTCGTGCAGAGCGAACTCCAGCGCCTGACGCAACTCGCGGCACGCGGCGAGGAGGACACGGAAGCTCCTGACTACTTCTCGATGCGGCCAGATCGATAGGGATTGTCATCGCGGCATGATCAGCGGCTTCGCCGATCCTAGATCGGGATCGGGCGAACCATGCCCGGTAAACCCAAGTTGAGCTATTGACCACTCCCCTTCACAACGCCCGTAAGCCCCCTTTACACTTGTGGCATGGCAACTGCGGCGAAGAAGCTCGACCTGCACGTCGGCGAGTTGGTCGAAATCGAGGGGCGCCGCTACGAGGTCGTGCCTGAAAAGGACGGGCCGGGATTGACGCTGGAGCCTCCGATCACTCCGATGGCCGAGCTTGACGCGGTGCGAGGGACCAAACCGGCATCAGCCGAGGACTTCGAGCGGTTCGCGGCCGACATTCCTTACGACGACGAGAACTAAGCGGCCAGGCCAGCCAGTTTCGTTCGCAGGGGGCGAAACTCGTCCCATGAGCTTGCGGTATCGATTCCTGCTGACCCTTATCGTGGCCGCGTGAGTCCACACGAGCCCGCAGCACTTTCTCCGCCCGTCAATTTCGGGCCGAAGGAGTGGGTTGAAGAGGTAGAGCGTTTTGGGCCGAATTCGCCAGCTCGCCTCCAGGCGCAGCGGGCTCGGCGCGAGATCGAAGCTGGGCGCGCGATGCTGGCGTGGCGGCGTTGTCGAGCGCAGGACGCGCCGGATGGAACCAGCCTCCCCGGCTGCGTGAAACTCTATGTGCCGCTCGGCAAGTCGGGGGCGTCCGACGCGCCCTACGGTTTCGTGTTCCGCCTGCAGCAAGAGCCAGATGGAAGCCTGTCGTTGAACCTCGTCGCCTTCGGCGAGCGCCATCCGGCCAGCCCGGCGACGCGAACGGTCTACGAGCGAGCCCACAAGCGTCTGCATGGTCGCTACCCCGAGTAACTTGCGGCTGTTCGCCGCCAGACCTTGCCACTCTGCACAAAAAAGCCGCCCCTCGGGCGCGGTCTTTGCCTCTGTGTCTGAAGTACCGCTACGGGGATTCGAACCCCGGTTTCCGGACTGAGAATCCGGCGTCCTAGTCCCCTAGACGATAGCGGCGAGGATGCGGGCATTTTAGCGAGCCGGCGGGCGCGGGCGCGAGACGTGGATCACAGGACGGTGTCTGGGGGCGGCGGGAGGCGCGGGGCGCGCAACCGCTAAATTGCCTGCTCCGCGCGGCTGTGGCGGAACTGGTAGACGCGCACGGTTCAGGTCCGTGTGGGCGAGAGCCCGTGGAGGTTCGACTCCTCTCAGCCGCATTTCCTCTCACGAGTCTGTGAAAAGGGGCGTAGAGCACCCGCTGAGACAGAGTCGTGGCTCAGGCGACCTGGGCGGCCGGGTTCTCCTGCGACGCCCGGGCGGCGTTGCAGGCAATCTCCTCGACGAAGGTGGGGTAAAGCGCGCGGGGCATGTCGTGGCCCATGCCGTCGATCAGCTTCAGGCGCGCCGCCGGGATGGCCTTGGCGGTGGCGCGGCCGCCGGAGGGGTTGACGAGGACGTCGTTGCGGCCATGGATGACCACGGCGGGCAGGTGCAGCTTGCGGAGGCGGGACGTGCGGTCGCCGGAAGCGGTGATCGCGTGGAGTTGGCGGGCGATGCCGGCCTCGCTGTGGCCGCGGTCGAAGGATTCGCCCGCGATCTCGCGGATGCGCTCCTCTTCGAACGGGTAGCCGGGGGAGCCGATCGTCTTGAAGGTCTTGACCACGCGCTCGATCGCGGCCTCGCGCTCCTTCGGCGGTTTGCCCAGGAGGAGGCCGAAGGTTTTGTAGCTGGGGTGGCCGACACGGCGGCTGCCGGTGGTCGACATGATCGAGGCGAGGGAGCGGACACGGTCGGGGTGACCGATCGCCGTGCACTGGGCGATCATCCCGCCCATCGAGGCGCCGACGAGATGGGCGGATTCAATCTCGAGGTGGTCCATCAGGCCGACCGTGTCGGCGGCCATGTCGCGCAAGCGGTACGGAGGGCTGCCCCGGCCGATCAGCAGGTCGAGCAGGTTCGGCCTGCCGGCAGAACGGATCTTGGTCGAGCGGCCGATGTCGCGGTTGTCGAAGCGGACGACGCGGAAGCCGCGCTCGGCGAGCATCCCGCAGAACTCCTCCGACCAGGCGACCATCTGCGTCGCCAGCCCCATGATCAGGAGCAGCGGCTCGCCCTCCGGGTCGCCCATCTCTTGGTAACAGAGCTCGATCCCGTTGACCGGCGCCATCTGCTCTTCGCCGAAGCGGTGCATCCGGCAAGCCTACCCAGCCTGGCTGGGCAGCCAAACGGGGCGTGTCGACTTTGTCGCCCTATAGGAGACAAACTCGACACGCCACCGCGCTGAGGTAGAAAGGACGGGTGCGGACGGCGATCATTTCCGACCTCCACCTCGGGGTGGCCAGCGATGAGGACGTGCTGCGCGACGCCGGCATCCGCCGCATCCTCTTCGAGGAGATCGCGGGTGCCGACCGGGTGGTGCTGCTCGGCGACGTGATCGAGCTGCGCAACCTCCCGGTCGGCCCCTCGCTCGAGCGCAGCCGGCCCTTCTTCGAAGAGCTGGGAGAAGTGCTGGGCGAGGCGGAGGTGATCCTGACGCCTGGCAATCACGACGCCCGGCTCGCCGAGCCGCTGCTCGACGGGCTCTCGATCGCGGGCGACGAAGCGCTGGGTTTGGAGCACCGCTTCGAGCCCTCCTCCCGCCCGATCGCGTTGGTCGACGGCTGGCTGGGGCAAGCGCGGCTGCAGCTCGCCTACCCCGGCGTCTGGCTCCGCGATGACGTCTACGCGACGCACGGTCATTACATGGACGCCCACCTGATGCTGCCGCGAGCGGAGTGCATCGCCGCGGCATTGATGGCCCGTCTCTCCAGGCCGCTGCCCGCGCGCACCACCCCGGCCGACTACGAGCGGATCCTGCGGCCCCTCTACGGCTTCGCCTACGGGCTCGCCCAGGTGATGCCGATCAGACGCCGCCGCAACGGGCCCTTCGAGCGGGCCTGGGAGGTGCTCGCCGGCGAAGAGCGGAAGACGACGATCGGCGCCCGCGCCGCCCGCGCCGGCTTCCCGCTCGCGATCCGCGGCCTCAACGGGCTCCTGCACGCCGAGTTCTCGCCCGACGTCACCACCCAGGCGATCTTCCGCACCGGTGTCGATGCCGCCGCCGAGCTCGCCGTGCGGCTGGGCATCGACGACGTCCACGTGATCACCGGCCACACCCATCGCGGTGGTCCGTCCCCCGAGGAAGCCGAGTGGGCCTTGCCGGGCGGCGGCCGCCTCCACAACACCGGCAGCTGGGTCTTTGCCACCGCCTTCCATCACCCCGGTCGCCCACCCAGCCCCTATTGGCCAGGGACCGTCACCTGGCTGGAGGACGACGCCCCACCCCGGAGAAAGCAGCTCCTCCTAGACCGCTCCCACGCCGAGTTGCTCGAACTGGTGGAGCGCTCCTACGCCTGAAGCCACTCGGCGACGGTGGCCCCGATCTGCGGCCCCGCGTCCTCCTGCAGAAAGTGCCCCGCGTTCTCGACCGGCCGGGGGGCCGGATAGTTCAGCTGGCTCGAAACCCGCTCGCCGACCGAGAACGGCAGGACAGGGTCTGAATCCGCCCAGAGGACCAGCGCCGGGCGCTCGTCCTCGCGCAAGGCGTCGGCGACCCGTTTGCCCTCCGCCGCACCGGGCGCGTCGGGGGTAGTCGGCAGGATCAGCGGGAAGGCGCGCACCCCGGCCTTCGAGGCCCCGTCTATATAAGGAGCCTCGTAGGCGGCGATCACCTCGTCACCGGGGTCGTTCTTGCAGCCGCCGCGGATCAGCATCCCCACCGGTACGTCCTCGCTCTCGCGGACGAACTCGCGGAAGGCGAGCCAAGCGTCGCTCATCTTCTGGTGGCCGGTGAAGGGGCCCGTCTCCATGATCACCAGCCGGGAGATCCGGTCGGGATGCTCGACCGCCAGCCGCAGCCCGATCGGCCCACCCCAGTCGTGGACGACGGCGGTCGCGTCGCGCAGGTCCAGTTCCTCCAGCAGCGCCCCGGTCAGCTCGACGTGGCGGTCGTAGGTGTACCAGCCGAGATCGGTCGGCTTGTCAGAGCGGCCGAAGCCGGCGTAGTCGGGGGCGATGCAGCGGAAACCTGCGTCCCGCACCGGCGGGATCACCTTGCGCCAGAGGAACGACCAGGTCGGCTCGCCGTGGAAGAAGACGACCGGCTTCCCCTCCCCCTCGTCGAGGTGCGCCAGCCGCAGCCCGTCGACCTCGCGATAGCGCGACTCGAAGGGGTAGTCGGGCAGGCCTTCCAGCAGCTCCTCGGGCGTGCGCAGCGCATCGATTCTCATCGGGCCATCCTAAGCCGAAAAGAGATTGTTGACTTCAATCCCGGGAATCCCGATCCGGATTCCGGACTTTCTTGGTCGACTTTGTGCTACGGTGCCCGGCCATTGGGCAGTAAGTTGCTCAAGAAAGTAAGTCAGTCGACATAGGAAGGAACATAGATGCGGATCGCTCGCGACACCCGGCGGCGCAGCGTGAAGATCGGCCTCCCCGCCGCTCTTCTCGTACTGCTCCTGGCAGTTTTCGCCGTTGGATGCGGCGGTGGTAGTGACACCACCGGCTCTTCTGGAGACAGCGGAGGAAGTGGCGGCAAGCTCGACGTGGTCGGTTACTCCACCCCGGAAGCCGTCTACACCGAAGACCTCGAGCCGGCCTTCGAGGAAAGCTCGAAAGGCAGCGGCGTCAGCTTCAGCAACTCCTTCGGCGCCTCCGGCGACCAGAGCCGTGCCGTAGCCGCCGGTCAGCCCGCATCGGTCGTCCACTTCTCTCAGGCGGGCGACATGGAACGACTGGTCGAAGAAGGCGAAATCGTCGCCAAAGACTGGGACCAGAACCAGTACAAGGGCATCGCCCAGAAATCGGTCGTGGTCTTCGTCGTCCGCAAGGGCAACCCCGAGGGCATCGAGAGCTTCGACGACCTGCAGAGCAAGGACGTCGAGGTCATCACCCCGAACCCGTTCAGCTCCGGTTCGGCCCGCTGGAACATCATGGCCGTCTACGGCAACGCGATCGAGAACGGCAAGTCGCCCGACCAGGCGCTGGACGAGGTCCGCACCGTGCTCGAAAAGACCGTCGCCCAGCCGGGCAGCGGCCGCGACGCCCTTTCGGCCTTCACCCAGGGCCAGGGCGACGTCCTCCTCAGCTACGAGAACGAGGCGATCAAGGCCGAAGAGGAGGGCGAAGACGTCGAATATGTCGTGCCCCCGGCGACGCTCTCGATCGAAACTCCGATCGCCGTCACCAAAGACGCACCGGAGCCCGCCGCGCAGGACTTCCTCGACTTCATCTGGTCCGATGAAGGCCAGGAAATCTGGGCCGAAAACGGCTACCGACCGGTCAACCCGAAGCTCGTCGACGAGAAGCAGTTCCCGACCCCCAAGGATCTGTTCTACATCGCCGACTTCGGCGGCTGGGGCAAAGTCAACGACGAGTTCTTCGATGACGAAACGGGCTCGGTCGCCGAGATCGAGAAGGAACTCGGAGTCTCGACGAGCGGCTGATGGAGGCACACCCGGCAAACCTCCCCGCTCCTAGCCAGCACCGGGCAGGCATCCGCCTGCCCGGTCTCGGCGTCGGCTTCGGCGGCGGCATGGTCGTGCTCTACCTGAGCGTGATCGTGCTGCTGCCGCTGGCCGCCGTCGCCAGCGAAGCCTTTTCCCAGGGCCTCGGCCACTTCTGGGAACAAGTGACCTCCCCGCTGGCTCTCCAGAGCCTGAAGCTGACGGTCGTCTGCTCGCTGATCGTCGTCGTCGTCAACGGCTTCTTCGGCACGATCCTCGCCTGGCTGCTGGTCCGCGACAAGTTCCCGGGCAAGAGCATCATCAACGCGGTCATCGACCTGCCTTTCGCGCTGCCGACGATCGTCGCCAGCCTGATCCTGCTGACGCTCTACGGCGCCGACAGCCCCTTGGGGATCGACCTGGCGTTCACCCGGGCGGCGATCGTCGTCGCCCTCTGCTTCGTCACCCTGCCCTTCGTCGTCCGCGCCGTGCAGCCGCTGCTGCTGGAGATGGACCGCGAGATGGAGGCCGCGGCGGCCTCGCTCGGGGCCGGCAACTTCACGATCTTCCGCCGCATCATCTTCCCCAACCTCCTCCCCGGCCTCGCCGCGGGAATCGCGCTGGCCTTCGCCCGCGCCCTCGGCGAGTTCGGCTCAGTCCTGCTCTTCGCCGGCGGCAACCCGGACACGACCGTCTCCTCGGTCTTCATCCGCAACCAGGTCGAGTCCGGCAACGAGGTCGGCGCCGCCGCCGTCTCGGTGGTGCTGCTCGTGGCTTCGCTGCTGCTGCTTGCCTGCGTCTCGCTGATTCAGCGCTGGGCGATCCGCCACGACCGCGGCGCGACCGACTTCGTCGTTACCGCCGAGCCGGTGACCTCCGGGGGTGACGAGCGATGACCGCCAACCCCGCCAGCCGCTGGGGCCTGCGGTTCCTCGGCATCGGCTACCTGACCATGCTGCTGCTGATCCCGCTGGTGATGATCTTCTACAAGACCTTCGAAGACGGGCTCGGGCCGCCGCTCGACGCGATCACCTCGCCGGACGGCCTCCATGCGCTGAAGCTGAGCCTGCTGATGGTCGTGATCGCGGTGCCGCTGAACACGATCTTCGGGATCGGCTGCGCGCTCCTGCTGGTCCGCCACAAGTCGAGGCTGAACGTGGTGATCGACGCGATCATCAACCTCCCGTTCGCGGTCTCCCCGGTGGTCATCGGCCTCTCGCTCTACCTCCTCTACGGAGTCGGCGGCTGGTTTGCCTTCATCAGCGAAGAAGGCTTCAAGATCCTCTTCGCCGTGCCCGGCATGGTGCTGGCCAGCATCTTCGTCTCGCTGCCCTTTGTGGTGCGGGAGACGGTGCCGGTGCTGCAGGAGATCGGCAACGACCAGGAGCAGGCGGCCTCGACCCTGGGGGCCAACGGCTGGCAGACCTTCTGGAAAGTCACCTTGCCCTCGATCCGCTGGGGCGTCGCCTACGGCGTCGTCCTCACCACCGCCCGCGTGCTCGGCGAGTTCGGCGCGGTGACGATCGTCTCCGGCTCGATCAACGGCCAGACCCAGACCCTGCCGCTCTTCGTCGAGAAGCAGTACGCCAATTTCAACTCCACCGGCGCTTACGGCGCCTCCCTGGTGCTGGCGCTCCTGGCGCTGATCACCCTGTTCGCAATGAACCTGCTCAAACGAAAGGAGGACGCCTGATGGGAATCTCAGTCGAGGGAGCCAACAAGCGCTTCGGTGACTTTCAGGCCCTCAGCGACGTATCGATCGAGGTCCCGGACGGGTCCCTTACCGCCCTGCTCGGGCCCAGCGGCTCGGGCAAGTCGACCCTGCTGAGGGCGATCGCCGGGCTCGAGGACTTGGACTCCGGCCAGGTGACGATCAACGGTCAGGACGCGACCAGCCAGCCGCCGCAGCAGCGCGGGGTCGGGTTCGTCTTCCAGCACTACGCCGCCTTCAAGCACATGACGGTGTACGACAACGTCGCCTTCGGGCTGAAGATCCGCAAGTGGAAGAAGCCCGAGACCTCGAAGCGGGTCCACGAGCTGCTGCAGCTGGTCCAGCTCGACGGCCTTGCCGGCCGCTTCCCCTCCCAGCTCTCCGGCGGGCAGCGCCAGCGGATGGCGCTGGCGCGGGCGCTGGCGGTCGAGCCGCAGGTGCTGCTGCTGGACGAGCCGTTCGGGGCGCTCGACGCCAAGGTGCGCAAGGACCTGCGGACCTGGCTGCGGCGCCTCCACGAGGAGATGCACGTGACGACGATCTTCGTCACCCACGACCAGGAGGAGGCGATGGACGTCGCCGGCCAGCTGGTGGTGATGAACGAGGGCCGGGTCGAGCAGTCGGGCACCGCCGACGAGCTCTACGAGCACCCGGCCAACGAGTTCGTGATGAGCTTCGTCGGCGAGGTCAACCAGCTCGGCGACCACTTCGTGCGGCCGCACGACATGGAGGTCGTGCTCGACCCCGACGACCGCACCCAGGAGGGCCTGGTGCAGCGGATCGTCACCCTCGGCTTCGAGGTGCGGGTCGAGCTCGTGCTCTCCGACGGGACCGAGGTCTGGGCGCAGCTGACCCGGGCCGAACTGCAGCGCCTCGAGCTGCGGGAGGGCCAGATCGCCTATCTGCGCCCGGTCCAGGCAAAAAGCTTCAACGGTTCGTCGTCGTCACATTCCCCAGGGGCCTCGACTCCCCTCGGGACCCACGACGGCGGCGACGCGGGGTTACCTGCAGCCGTCTGAAGAGGCGAAGGGGCGGGGTGCCTTCTTGCCGGGTGGTGCCCCGCCCCAACTCGCCGCGTGGTGATGCGACCTTCCGGTCCTAGGAGGGGCGGCTGCGTCGCGAAAAGCGTCTCGCCCACCGAGGGATGAAGTGACTGATTGCTTCCTTGAAGGAGGGCTCCACCGACATCATCGGACTCGGCCGTTCCGGCTTCAGCGGGCGGGCGGGTTTTTCTGGTTCGGTCATGGCCGGTCTCCTTAAGCGGTAAATGCGACAGCAGCGATCCAGAGCACGAGCTCAACAGCGAAAAGCACATTAGCAATCTGGAAGTAGACAACAAGTCTCTCCAGGGCTGGACGGTTCTCCAGATAGCTTCCGTATAGGTGAAAGGAAAGCTCTCGGTGCAGATCCTCGATCGAAATCGGCTCCTCCGACTCGATATAGGCCTTGACCACGATATTGGGATTGGCCGCAACCTCCCATCGCCGCGGCCAGAGAATGGCCAGGAAGGCGGCGGCAACACCGACAAAGGTCGCCAAGGCCAGCCATGAGAAGGGGCTCCAGTGGGCATCCTGCACCGCTCGTGCTCCAAGAAACGAAGTCGTGATCGCAGCAGCCGAAAATAAGACGCCGGCTCGAGAGCGGAGGCCGTCGACGACTGCCGCCTGCTCGGACAGCGCCCTGACCGCCTCGTCATAGGCGACCTTGTAGAGCAGATCCTTCCCCATAAGGAGTTAAGCGTGGGACGCCCGTCTTCTCTCCCCCCTCCTCCCAGGATTTTGCGCGCTTCTGCTATTCTTGAGTTAGATGATCAACAAATACAGAAAGGAGACACGATGACCAGGAGAGTGGAGACGACGACGTTTCGCTCGAGGGGTCGGCTGGCGGGGCTGGTGCGGGACGAGAGCCCGGCCGGGACCGGGCAGAACCGGACCACGCAGACCGACAACCGCGAGTCGTCGCTACGGGGAGCCGACGAGGCGCTCTTCTACCGCGCCCGCCTGGTGCTCGGCGATTCCCTCCCCCGCCCCCAGCGCTGAGCCATGAATGGCGAATGCGCCGAAGGCGCGTCAGGCGAATGTGGCGAATGTGTGACGCCAGGACCTGAAAACAAACCGCCCCCGCGAACTGCATCAAATTCCCCACCCAGCAGGGGGAGAATTTGATGCAGTTGCGGGGGCGGTGGCTTTAGCTGCGCTGCGTCAGCTGGTTTTTTTGCCGCTGCCCTGATCCGTGGTCTCGGTCTGCAGCGGTTCGTCGGGCTGGCCTACCGCCTGAACGGCGAGGTTCCAGCCTTTGAGGGCGAAGTTGACGTTTTTCGCGCCTGCGTACTGAACCGCGATCGTGTGGCCGCCTTTGGTCAGCACCGCCGTCTGCACGATCGTGTGGATGACCGGGACCGGCGCCGGCGAGGATGCCGTGGCCGGGGCAAAGTTCACTTTCCCGGTCGCCTGGCCGTCAACCAGGATCTGCACCGGGCAGGCCTGATCGGCGGTCGGTTTCGCCGCCGTGCAGGTCGCCTGGCCGGAGAAGGTGATCACCGCGGAACTGACTTCCGCCTTCGTCGCGAACGAGGTGAAGGCGGTCGGGATGTATCCCGGCGTCGTCGTTTCCGCGTTGAACTGGGCGGACCCGGCGGCGATCGCCAGCACCGGCGTCGTCGGCGCCGCCGACTTCGGCACGTAGAGGTTCGCCGCGGCCTTCTTCTTCAGGTACAGCTGCCCCGCCTTCTGGTTGCTGACGAACTTCTTCGATGCCTGCTGGCTCGTCAGGAACGATTGGGCGACCGAGGGCACCACCGTCACCGACGCGGCAACCGCTGCCGCCAGCACCACGGCGGTCGCGGCTCGGGGGGTGGACAGTCTTCTCTTCAGCAATTGATCCTCCATGTCTGCGGCCTCCGCACAGCTTTTGCGCTGCCCTCGTTGGCCTTTCTTTACTAAGGAGGTCAATAAACTACAGAACCTGTTAGGGTTATGCGACCAAGTTGGTCAACAAAGTGCTGTTAGTGATGACTACCCGGCAGGAAAGGACTCAACCCCGCATGAGAATCAAGACCCTCGCCATAGCGGCGATCGCCCTCCTGGGGCTCGCTGCGCCGGCGTCGGCCGGTGCCGTCCAGATCATCGGATCCGGCTCCGTGGCCGCGCAGCCCGTGCTGCAGGCCCTCTTCGCGACTTACACGAAGAAGGTCAACCCGAAGGTCCACTTCATCTACACCGCCAACGGCGGCAACGCCGGCGTCAAAGACGTCCAGAACGGGACCAGCCAGTTCGCCGGGCAGGCTCGTACCCCCCTCCCCAGCGATGCAGGGACGACCTACATCAAGTTCTACCTCGACGGGCTCTGCCTCGACGTCAACCCGAAGAACAGCATCAGCAACATCTCGGTCCAGCAGACCCACGACATCTACCGCGGGCTCCTCACCAACTGGAGCCAGGTGGGAGGGTCGAACCTGACCACGACGATCGACCCGGTCGGCCGCGACACCAACGGAGGGACCTACAACTTCTTCCTCCAAGCGGTGCTGAACAACGAGCCGCCCGCTTCGAACGTCAACGCCCTCACCGCAGACGGCCTCGTTGTCAACGCGGTGAAACAGGACCCGAACGCGATCGGCTACGCCGGTCTCGCCTGGCAGAAGAAGGGGCTGAAGCCGCTCAAGGTCAACGGCATCCCCTGCACGCCGAGCAAGATCAGCGTCGAGCCGCTCAAGTACCCGCTCTCGCGCTACATCTTCCTCGTCCTCCCGGGCGACGGAAGCACCAGCTCGAAAGCGCTGCTCAAGTTCATCGACTGGGCGCGGCGCAGCTCGCTCGCCGGAGCGACGATCACCTCCGCCGGCGGCGTCCCCGCGTTCAACAAGAAGTAGGCAATTGGACGAGGAAGTAACCACGTACGGGCCGAAATGGTCCGACCAGCGCGTCGAGCGGATGCTCGGCGCGCTGGTCTGCGGGGTCGTGGCGCTGCTGCTGGCGCTGATCGTCACCGTCTTCGTCCACGCCTGGCCGTCGTTCTCCCACAACGGGCTCGCCTGGTTCGGCGGCTCGGGCGACGTCGAAGAGCAGCTCAACGCGATCTCCCTCTCCGCCCAGACCAGCGGCGAATACGTCTACACCTTCCACGCCTGGCCGCTGATCTGGAGCACGCTGCTGATCACCGGCGGTGCCGTCCTCATCGCCCTCTTCTCCGCCCTCTTCGTCGCCGTCTTCATCGTCGAGTTCGCGCCGGAGTGGATGAGCAACATCCTGCAGCCGGTGATCCGCTTCCTGGCCAGCGTCCCCTCGGTGATCTACGGCCTGCTCGGGGTGCTGGTCCTCGTCCCCTTCATCGGCAACCACCTCGTCACCGAGGGCCAGAAGGCCTCGGTCGCCGGGGTGATCTCCCTCACCGGTTACAGCCTCCTCGCCGCGGTCCTCGTACTGACCCTGATGATCGCGCCGCTGATGGTCTCGATCTTCAGCGACGGCCTCCGCGCGGTCAAACCGGGCTGGCTCGAGGGCTCGCTTGCGCTCGGGGTCAACCGCTGGCGCACGACCTGGAAGATCGGTGTCCGCAGCGCCCGTCCGTCGATCGTCGCCGGCACCGTGCTCGCCGTCGCCCGGGCGATCGGCGAGGCGGTGATGCTGGCGATGATCTCCGGCTCGGTCGCCTTCGCCCCCAACCCCGCCGACGGCCTGATCTTCATCTACGAGCCCTCGCGGCCGCTCGGCCCGACGATCGTCAAGAACATCGACCAGCTGAGCTCGCCGCCCTTCAACGCGACCCTGTTCTCGATCGCCGCCTTCCTGCTCTTCTCGGCGGCGATGTTCTCCCTCGCCGGCTGGCTCTCCCGTCGCTCGATGCGGAAGTACCTGATGCCCTGATGGAGGGTCGGATGCAGGACATCCCGCTGACGGTCCCCCCCGTCCCGCCACCCGACCAGGCCGATCCGCCCGGCGCCCATCAGCGCAAGGGAGCGGTCGAGGGCAGCGCCACCTGGAGCCTCAGCGACCGCGTCGGGCTGGCGATCTGCTGGACCCTCGGCCTGCTCTTCTGCGCGATCGCGGTGGCGATCGTCGTCTACCTGATGATCCAGGGGATCAAGTTCCTGCGCCCGGAAATGCTCTGGACGCCGGCCGCGGCGGGCTTCAGCGAGACCGAAACCGGCGGCTTCTCCGACGCCTTCTTCGGGACGATGATCGTCGCCGTGATCGGGATCACGATCGCGCTGCCGATCGGGATCGCGATCGCCGTCTGGCTGGTCGAGTACGGCCGCCCGGCGACGCTCGCCCGGATCACCGAATCGACGATCGAGGCGATCGCCGGCATCCCCTCGATCGTGCTGGCGCTGTTCGGCACGGTGATCTTCTCCAGCACCGCCCTCGGCTTCCTCAGCCGCACTTCCGAAGGGGTCGTCTTCGGCCGCTCCTTCTTCGCTGCCGGAGCGATGCTCTCGCTGGTTGCGCTGCCGCTGATCGTCGCCAGCGTGCGCGAGGGGCTGAACTCGATCCCGCGCCACGTGCGCGAGGCCTCCTACGCGGTCGGCAAGACGAAAGCGGCAACGACGCGCCGGATCCTGCTGCCGACCTGCCGCCCGCAGGTCGCCACCGGGGCGATGCTCGGCCTCGGCCGGATCATCGGCGACACCGCGATCATCGTCGTCCTCCTCGGCGCCACCCAGAACTTCGCCCCGGTCGAAGGCGTCGGCTTCCCGTTCAACTACCTGCGCGGGGCCGGCACCACCCTGACCAACTTTGTCTACGAGGCCTCCCCCACCGGGAACCTCAACCAGCCGCAGAAAGCCTACGCGGCGGCTTTCGTCCTGCTGCTGATGGTCCTGGCCCTGAACGCGGCCGTCGACGTCGTCCACCGCCGCGCGAGAAAGGTTGGAACGTGGAGTCACTGACCCCCGGAGCTTCCGAGTACAAGGTCGCCGCCTACCCGGAGAACGCCGGCCGGCCGGCGGCCCCACCCCCGGTCCGCCGCCTGCCGGTCGACGACCCGACCCCGGCGACCGAGGTGCTGCCGCCCGTCCACAGCAGCCAGGCAGAGGCCCCGGCGCAGGGAAGCGGCTTCACCGCCGCCAAACGCTCGATCAAAGCGCCGCAGTTCTCGATCCGGCGGATGGAGATCGACGAAGTCAGCGTCCACTACGGGGCCAAAGAAGCGGTCAAACGGGTCTCGCTGCCGGTGCGCCAGGGCGAGGTCCTCTCGCTGATCGGTCCCTCCGGCTGCGGCAAGACGACGCTGCTGCGCTCGCTCAACCGCCTCACCGAGCTGACCACCAGCGCCCGCCTCAGCGGCCGCATCCTGCTCGACGACATCGACATCTTCCAGATCGAGCCGACGCTGCTGCGGCGGCGGGTGACGATGGTCTTCCAGCAGCCGAATCCGTTCCCGATGAGCGTCTTCGACAACATCGCCTACGTCCTGCGCGAGCAGGGCTCGCGGCGGGCGCGCAAAAAGACCCTCGAACCGGAGGTTTTGAGCGCCCTGGACCGCGCCGGCCTGCTCGAGGAGGTCAAGGACAACCTCGACCACCCGGCGCTGAAGCTCTCCGGCGGCCAGCAGCAGCGGCTCTGCATCGCCCGCGCCCTCGCCGCCAACCCCGAGGTGCTGCTGCTCGACGAGCCCTGCTCGGCGCTGGACCCCAAATCGACCCAGGTGATTGAGGATCTGATCGTCAAGCTGCGCGACGACGTCGCCGTCGTCATCGTCACCCACAACCTGCAGCAGGCCTACCGGATCGCCGACCACGTCGCCTTCATGTACCTCGGCGACCTGGTCGAGTACGCCAGCGCCACGCAGCTATTCGGCTCGCCGCGCGAGAAACGCACCCAGGAGTACGTGAGCGGTGCCTTCGGCTAGGCGATACCGGCAGGTCGCGGTCCTCTCCCTCTGCGGCGCCATCGGCGCCGGCAGCCTCGCCGGCTGCGAGACCACCCAGGAGAAGGCGGCCGCCCAGCGTGCCGAATCGGAGCGGATCCTCGAGGCGCGCGCGAAGCGGCAGGCGCAGAAGAAGAAAAAGCACAACCACCGCAAGCAGCAAGAGGACGAAAAGGGGAAGGGATGACAACCCAGCTGGAAGACGTTCGCCGTCCGCAGGCCTACGAGCCCTGCGAGGAGTGCGGGGCGCCGATGGACCCGCAGCAGCGTTACTGCGTTAACTGCGCGGCGCGGCGCGGCAACGGCGCCAACCCCTCCTCGCGCTACTTCGCGGCGATGAGTAGACGGGCGCGGCGGCCATTGGTGGCGCCGCCGGCGGAGAAGGAGAGCCCGAACAGCCGCGCCGCCGCTGTGGCGTTTTTCGCGTTGCTGCCGATCGCCGTCGCCCTCGGCGTGATGGTGGGCCGCTCCGGCAACGACGGCGGCGACAACGAGGCACTGCTGCAGGCGCTGCGGGAAAAGCAGACGACCGCCGCCAGCACCGCGACGCCCGGCGCCACGGGGACCGCGGTGGCGACGACCAAAGCGAAAAAGAACGCGAAAGCAGCCAAATCCGACGGCAAACCGAAGGAAAAGGTGGTCGCCCACACCGAAAACGGCGACGTCCACGAGGTGACCGACTTCAAGGCCTCCAAGCAGAAGGAAGAAGAGGACACCCAGCTGGTCCAGGAAAACCCGGAACAGACGGGCGAGAACTACATCAAGGCCCAGCAGAACCTGCCTGACGTGATCGTCGTCGGCGGCGAAGCGGGCAGCGCCCCGGCGCCATCGGGAGTCGAACCGTGATCGAGCGGCTACGTGAGCTGAAGCTTCCCGAGTGGGTGACCGGCAGGCACCCGGCCAACGGCAACGGCAACGGCCACAAGCCTGCCCCGACCCCCGAGCCACCGCCGGAGAACAAGGAGCTGCGCGCTCAGCGCGACCGCCTGCTGGAGAAGTTCACGGTGATGCAGGCCGACCTCGGCGGCGCCTTCTACGAGATGGCGATACGGGACCACGTCCGCCTCGACGTGCTGACCCGCAAAGCGGCGGAGCTGCAGCGGGTCGACGCCGAGCTGCTCGCGGTCGAGCGTGAGCTCGAGCTCGAACAGACCGACGCCGCCGGCCACTGCCCCACCTGCAACTCCCCCTTCGGCCGCGCCGACCGCTTCTGCCCGCAGTGCGGCAGCTCCCTGGTCGCGACGGAGGCGGGATCGTGAAAAAGGCGCAGAGCTCGCTGCAGAAAGCGATCGCCGCAGCCGGCGAATTCACCGGCCAGCGCTTCGCGCTGCTGGTCGCCTCCTCGCTCCTCGCCACCTCGGCAATCGTCCTCTCGGCGGTGAGCGGCTCGAACGGCGTCAGCCCACTGGCCGAGGCCGCCGCCCAGGCCTACCTGGAAGAAGAACCCGCCGCCGTGGCTGCCGCCCCGGCGCCCGTGCCCGCTCCGGAAGCGACGCCGGCCTCTCCCACTTCCTCCCCAGAATCGGTGCCGAGCGGGGAAGCGGCTTCCTCCGGGCCGCTTCCCGCTCCGGCGCCAATCGCCTCGGAAGCACCGCCGCCGCCGAGCGAACCGGAAGCGCCCACCCGCCCGCCGAGCGAACCGGAGCTGCCGGAAGCGGGCCCGGTAAAGCACGTCTTCCTCGTCTCCCTCGCCAGCCCCGGCTACGACGCCGCCTTCGAGCCGACCGCCTCGCAGATGCCCTACCTCTCGGGCGAGCTGCGCGACCAGGGCGTCCTGCTCAGCAACTTCGCGCTGCTCGACACCGCCGCCTCGCCCAACCTGCTGGCGGCAATCGGCGGCCTGCGACCTACCGCGGCGAGCAAAGCCGACTGCGGCGACTACGAAGCCTGCCTGCAGCCGGTGGAAACGCTCAGTCTCGCCGATCAGCTGTCGACCGGCCAGCTCACCTGGCACGCCTACCTCGAAGACATGGCTGATGCGGAAGGCAAACCCGACAACTGCGTCCACCCCGAACCCGACGCGGTCGAGGCGCCGGCCACCGGCGGCTATGCCGCGAAGCTCAACCCCTTCGTCTACTTCCACTCCCTGCTCGACCTCGGCGACTGCGCCGCCAACGACGTGCCGCTGAGCGAGCTGTCCGGCGACCTGAAGAAGGCCGACGCCACCGCCAACTTCAACTACATCGCCCCCAATCTCTGCAACTCCGGCTTCCGAGGCCAGTGCCCGGAAGGGACCGCCGACGGAGCCGCGGCCGCCAACGCCTGGCTGGAAAAAGTGGTGCCGGAAATCCTCAAGTCGCCCGCCTACAAGAAGGACGGGCTGCTGATCGTCAGCTTCGGCGCCGCCGACCCGGCGCCGCCGACCGATCCGGCCGCCGCGCCCGCCGACCCGTTGAGGACGGGCGCGCTGCTGGTCTCTCCCCTGCTCACCCCCGGCGGAACCGACGCCACCCACTACGACCCCTACTCGCTGCTGCGCTCGAGCGAGGACCTCTTCGGGCTCGCGCCGCTGGGCGCCGCGGAGGGGAAGAAGGTGCGTTCCTTCGCCTCCGCCTTCGTCGCCACCGAAACGGCCGCCGGGGACTGATTTCTGCCACGCTCTGTCGCATGAACGGGCAGGAGCAGACCGGCGAGCCGATCACGCAAGCCGGAATCGAAGAACTGAAAGCCGAACTGGCCGAGCTCGAAGGGCCGGCGCGCCAGCAGATGGCGCAGCGGATCAAGGTCGCCCGCGAGGAGGGCGACCTCAAGGAGAACGCCGAGTACCACGTCGCCAAAGAGGACCAGGCGCACATGGAGACGCGGATCAAGCGACTGCAGGAGCGGCTGCGGAACGCCGTCGTGGTCGAGGTCTCCGAGCTCGACAGCGACTTCTTCTCCTTCGGCCGCACCGCCGAGGTGCTCGACGAGTCCAAAGGCGAGAGCAACGCCTGGACCCTGGTCGGCTCGACCGAGGCGGACCTGGCCGCAGGCCGGCTCTCGGCCGAGTCCCCGATCGGCCGCGCCCTGATGGACGCCAAGGTGGGCTCGACCGTCACCGTCGAGACGCCCAAAGGCGACCGCTCGTTCAAGGTCCTGAAACTGCTCTCCTGATGCCCGGATGCTGAGGCTGCGCTCCTCCGTCGCCCACCACCGGGCCGACGAGTTCGCCGCGCTGCTGCGGGAACACAAGGGCGTTCACCGCGTGGTCCAGCAGAAGGACGAGGCGCTCGATGCCCTCGCCTTCGTCTTCGTCGCCGACGTCGAACCGAACTGCGCCGACGTTCTGGTCGAGCGGATCGAGGGGTTGGGCATCCCGGTCGACGACTACGTGCTGACGCGGATGGAAGTGGTCGCCCCCCAGCACCGCCACAAGCACGGCGAAGGCGGGGTCGACGGCTTCGCCTGGGTCGAGGTGCTGGGACAGGCACAGGCCAACTCGCGCCTGCTGGCGCGCTACCTCGCTCTGATCAACGTCGCCGCCGTGATCGCTGCCCTCGGCGTGATCACCAGCAGCTCGATCCTGATCGTCGGCGCGATGGCGGTCAGCCCCGACCTGCTGCCGATCTGCGCCACCTCGGTCGGGCTCGTCAGCCGCCGCTACCGGCTCGCCCGGCGGGCGTTCCTGACGCTGGTGATGGGGCTCGGCCTCGTGGTCGTCACGGCGATGGTCCTCAGCGCCCTGCTCAGCTGGGGCGGCTTCCTTCCCGACGGCTTCCAGGTCGACCAGAGCAGCCTCGCCAGCCTGGCGAAAACGGACTACTCCACCGTGCTGATCGCCCTCGCCGCCGGGGTCGCCGGGATGCTCGCCTTCGAGACTCGCGCCAGCGCGGCGGTCGGGGTGGCGATCTCGGTCACGACGATCCCCGCCTCCGCCTACCTCGGCGTCGCGCTCGGGGCCGGCGGGATCGAGCACGCGCTCGGCGCGGCGGTCGTCCTCGCCGTCAACGTCTCCCTGCTGATTCTCAGCGGTTGCCTGACCCTGCTGATCCAGCAGCGGCTGCCGAATCGCTCGGGAGCTCCGATCTAGTCGCCTGCGACCAGGGAGCGGGCTCCGGCCGCCGCTCGTCGTAGACCACTTCGCTGCCCGAAAGGCGATCGTCCCAGGCGCGACGGCGCTCACCGAAGACGATGCCGAGGAAGCCGATCCCGAAGGCGACAACCGAGAGCCCGAGACCGACCAGGCGCCTGAAGCTGCGCCGCGGCGGCAGGCGGTCCTCGCCGAGGCGGATCCCGAGGAACCGCATGCCGGGCGTCTGTCCCACCAGCGACCAGAAGCCGACCAGGTAGACCGCTCCGAACGAGAGCCAGGCGGTCGAGCCGACGGCGATCGCCAGACTGCTGCCGCCTCCGCCGTTGCCGCCAAAAGCGTTTGCCGCCAGGGTGATGAGAGCGGCGAAGGCGGTGAAGGCGAGGTTGACGAAGACACCGTCGACCAGCATCGCCAGGCCGCGGCTGATCGCGCCGGCGCGATCGCTCAGAACCAGCCGCTGCGGCCGGAAGAAGACCCGGCGAACGATCCGCTCGAAGCGGTCGTCGAGGCGGCGGGCGATCCTGCCGATCGTGCGGCCGACATCGGTGATCAACCCCGCCCCTTGGGCGCTGATCGCCGCCCGGATCTCCGGCGCGCCGGCGATCCGCTCGACCAGCTGCTGGGCCTCCTCGCTGGCCAGCAGGCGGCGCCAGACCTCGTCAACCAGCTCGCTGTCCATCGCCTCCAACAGCGCCCGCTTGACCGCGTCGCTCTCGAGCGCTCCGGCGACGGCCTCCTCGACCACCGGCCCCTCCATCACCCGTGCCATCGCCCGCTCGACGGCGCCGCTCTGCACCGCGGCGACGATCGCGTCCTCGGCGGCGACTTCGACCGCCCGGTCGATGCCGGTCGCTTTGCTGACGGTGCGAGCGCCGCGGACCCCGACGCCGAGCAGGCGCGCCGGGATCGGGGACCTACCGTTCCGGGACGCCCCGTTCTCCATCAGCCGACTCTAACCGCGCCAGCAGCCGATCCAAAAACTCAGCCTGGGCGGGCAGGATCTTCTCGCGCGCCCCCGCCAGGTCAAACCACTCGGCCCGGTCGACCTCCGGGAACTCCTGCTGCTTGCCGCTGCGCGGCGGCCACTCCATCGCGAAGGTGTTGCTGGCCAGGGTCGCCGGGTCGAAATCGGCCTCGCTCGCCCAAGCTTCGACCACTTTGCCGGCGCGCTGGCGGATCGAGCCGAGCTCGAGCAGCTGCTCGGGATCGAGCTCCGGCGCCGGACCGAGCTCCTCTTCAAGCTCGCGGATCGCGCAGGCGCGCGGTTCCTCCTCGGCCTCGATCTGCCCCTTCGGAATCGACCAGGCGCCGGCGTCTTTCTTCGCCCAGAAGGGACCCCCGGGGTGGACGAGGAGAAACTGTGTCCCTCCCTCGCCCCGGCGGTAGAGGAGGATGCCGGCGCTGCGCTTGGTCGCCATCGACCGAGTCTTACCCGACCCGGCCGATGGCGAAAGCTGCGCCTGCGCCCTAGCCCCCGAGGCGGAAGGCGACGAGGCTCGTCTGCTGGCCTTCCTGGGTGGCCAGCCCGGCGGGAACCACGAGGGTGTCGCCGCTGGCGGTGACGGCGCTGTTGGAGCCGGCCGGCAGGCTGCCCGACCAGACTTCGCCGCCGCTCTTGACGTCGAGGCCGTGCACCGTGCCGTCGAAGGTGGTGAAGAAGACGACGTCGTTGATCACCACCGGCGCGCCGAAGGCGGCCGTCGGGTATTCCTCTTCCCATTTGACCTTGCCGGTGTTGATGTCGAGCGCGACCATGCCGCCTTCGAGGCCGCCGGCTTCGCCGATTTCCGCGCCGCCGGTGACCGTCAGGGCGTGGTTGACGACGGGCACGAAGACGGTGGTGGCGTTCGCCGCCGCCGGCGCGATCACGCCGCCGAGGGTGCCGGGGAAGACTTCCCCTTCCTTGATCTTCGAGGACTGCCCGTGCATCGCCAGCACTCCGTCGTCGTCATGGCCGTTGTGTTTGCCGACTGGCGTGCTCCAGACCGGCTTGCCGGTCTTGACGTCGACCGCGGTGACGATGCCGTTCTTGCCGGAGCCGATCGCGACTTCGCGGCCGCCTGCCTTGGCGAGGATCGGCGAGTTCTGGAAGTCCCAGTCATAGACGTCGTGCGGGGTCTGCTGGTAGTACCAGTCGAGCTTGCCGGTTTTCGCGTCCAGTTTCACCAGCGAGTTGGTGTAGAGGTTCGGGCCGGGACGGCTCGCCCCCCATGGCTGGTTCGGCGTGCCGGGGTAGGGCACCGGGTTGCCGGTGCCGAAGTACATCGAGCCTTTTTCGTCGAACGAGGGCGGGTACCAGAGGCCGCCGCCGGAGTTGATCTTCTTGTCGCCCCACAGGCTCTTCGGCACCGTGTCCCAGGTCCAGACCTTCTTGCCGGTTTTCGCATCGAGCGCGTAGAGGGTGCCGACTGCGCCACCCTGGTATTCGGAGTTGACGTTGACCGGCACCGTGGAGACGTAGACGAGGCCGTCTTCGTAGCCCGGCGCCATGTCGATCGCCAGCGGCGTTTCCGCCACCGGCACTGACCACAGTTTCTTGCCGGTCTTCTGGTCGAGGGCGAAGGTTTCGAAGTTGGTCGCGCCGAAGACTTTGCCGTCGCCGACGACGACGCCGTTCGGCCCCTGGGTGGCCGATTCGGACTTGTAGGTCCAGATCACGTCGCCGCTTTCGAGGTTGATCGCCTGGACGCTGGATTCGAGGTCCTGCATGTAGACGACCCCGTTGCTGATCACCGGGCTGGCCGCGTAGGCGCCGTAGGTGCTCTGCGCTTTCGAGGGCAGCGACCAGGCTTCTTCGAGTTCGGAGACGTTGGCGCGTTTGATCTGGCCGTCGGCTTCGCGGGTGCTGGCCTGGTCGATGCCCGGATAGGCATTACCCGTCAGCGTCGCGTCGGCCGAGGAGGCGGAGTCGCCGCCGCCGCATCCCGCCACGAAGGCTCCCAGCGCGAGGAGCGCCGCCAGCGCAAGCAGCGCCGACCCCCTCATTTTCGACCGCTTCGACATCCCGTCTCCTCTCCCTAATCGAGTAATAAGGATTTGTCTTCTATCGTTTCAGAGATACCTGCAAACGAGGGGTGAAGTTCGTCCAAAAGCGGATGAAGGACGCGATTGGCTAGCAGCCCGAGGCTGCCGAGGTTGGCGAAGCCGGGGCCCTGGCGGAGGCCGCCGAGGCCGGGGATGTGCAGCCGCGGCCGCACGCCCTCCAGTTCGAGTCCGCGGCCGATCGGCACCTCGGTCTGCGGCGGCGCGTCCCAGAGCGGGCCGCACTGTTCTTCGACCTCGTCCCGGACCGCGTCGGGGAAGAGGCCGCGCAGCTGCCGCAGCAGGTCGAAGCCGGTGCAGTTGATGACGAAGTCGTAGCGCTCGGAGCACATCCCCTCCGAAGGGCTTTCGAACTCCAGCAGCGCGGCCTCGCCGTCATCGGCCAGGGAGACGTGCATGGCGCGCCCGCAGACGAAGGCGAGGTGGTCGTCGTCGGCGATCCGGGCCAGGACGCTGGAGTCGAAGACGCCGCGGTCGCAGTGCTTGACGAAGTCCCGCCGGGTCTCGAGGTCGAGGTGTTCCCAGTCGACGTTGTCGGGGTCGGCGAAGACCCGGTTCTCGAGGAAGCTCTCGCCGCGGCTCAGCGGCAGGGTCGGCGTGTAGACGATCAGCCGTGCCTGCGGGCGCAGGGCGCGGAGGAAGACGAGGGCGCTGAGGGCGCTCTCCCCTCCCCCGATAATCGCGATCTCGACCGCCTCGTCCTCGGGCACCCGGGCGAACTCCTCGCGCCGGCTGTCGCAGTGGAAGACGCGCGACTCGACGTCGGGGTCGTGGGGGAAGTGGCGGTGGACGCCGGGGCCGGTGAGGACGAGCGAGCGGCCGGAGTGGCGCTCGGGGTCCTCGGGGCGGCCGCGCTCGGCGACCTCGACCTGCCAGTTCTCGCGATCCTCGTCGAGCGAGACCTCGGTCACCCGGCCGTCGTAGATGCTGACCCCCTCCGTCGCCCGTCCCAGCACCCAGCCGAGGTACTCGCCGTAGTCCTTGTGCATCACCGAGGGCGAGCCGGAGTTGACCCAGGCGGCGTATTCGTGGCGCTCCATCGCGAAGCGCTGCCAGGTGAACGGCAGCAGCGCCGCGTCGATCTCGTCCCCTACCGGCCCGAACTGGCGGCTGCTCTGGTACGGGAAGCCGACGTCCTTGATCGGCGGGATCGCCAGGGGCTCCTCGCCCGAGGTCATGCCGTTGCGGCCCAGCCAGGAAGCGGCGGGCTCGGTTTTCTCGATCACCGTCATCGAGATCTCGCCCAGGCCGAGGGTGTTGACCACGTGAACCTTGGCGGCCAGCGCGGCCGCCTTGGCGCCGGCGCCGACGATGAGGATGTCGTTTTCACCTTGACCGGGGCTCATGCTCGCTCCTAGACGGGCGCCAGGGCCCCGTCGTCGACGGGCTCGGCTTCCCTGGGTTCGGCGATCACCAGCCCCTTCTGGTCGGGAGCGAAGGAGATCGCGCTTTTGCGGGCGCGCTCGGCGCTGTCCTCGACCGCCCGCAGCTCCGTCGTCTCCAGGACGATCCGCAGCACCCGCTTCATCTCCATTTCCGCGTAGCTGGCGGCGAGGCAGCGGCGGACGCCGCCGCCGAACGGGATCCAGGTGTAGGTGCCGGGCTGTTTGCCGATGAAGCGCTCGGGCAGGAAGCGGTGCGGCTGCTCGTACCAGCGGGCGTCGCGGTGGATCAGGTGGATGCAGGGGGCGACGATCGTCCCCGCCGGCAGTTCGTGGCCGCCGAGGCGCATCGGCTCCAGCAGGGTGCGGACGACGACCGGCACCGGCGGTCGCAGCCGCAGCGTCTCCTTGACGACGGCGTCGAGGTAGGTGCCGTCGCCGTCGAGGATGTCGTCCCGCAGCTTCTCCAGCTTGTCGGGGTTGCGCAGCAGGCGCTCGAAGGTCCAGGCGAGGGTGCTCGAGGTCGGGCCGTCGGAGAGCAGCGTCACCAGTTCGTCGCGCAGGTCCTGGTCGGAGAGCGGCGAGCCGTCCTCGTAGCGGGCGCGGACCAGCATCGAGACGACGCCCGGCTCGCCCCCTTCCGGTTCGGACTTGCGCCGCCGCACCTCCTCCATCACCGCTTCCTCGACCGCGCCCATCGCCTCGCGGTAGCCCTGGCTGCGCGTCACCCAGCCGGGGCCGAAGGCGGCGAGCATCGCCAGGTTGCGCGGCTCGTTCATCCAGTTGGTCAGCTCCCGCAGCCGTTCGCGCAGCGGCGCCAGGCGGGGCGTCTGCGAGGCCGGGCCGAAGACCGCCCGCATCACCACGTCGAGGGTGACGTCCTGCATCCGCGGCCAGAGGACGAAGGGCTCGCCGACCGGCCAGCGGGCGATCTCTCCCCGCGCCACCGCCGCCATCATCTCCGAATCGGCTTGGACGGCTTTGCCGTGGAAGGAGGGCAGCATCAGCTTGCGCCGGGTCATGTGTTCCGGTTCTTCCAGCAGCATCACCGAGCGCGGACCGAGCAGCGGCCCCAGCAGCGGGTTGGCGGTGGCGACCCCGACCGCGGAGCCGGCGGTGAATACCTTTTTGACGTCGTCGGGATCGCTGAGGATCACCCAGTCGCCGTAGTGGCGGATCCGCAGGGTGAAGGCGTCGCCGTAGCGGGCGTGGCACTTCTCCAGCCAGGGCAGTGGCCGCTGGGTCCAGCCGACGGCCTGCAGGGCCCGCGGCAGCCGCGGGCCGGGCGGCAGCGCGCTCATGCGGCCTCCCTCCCATTCTGCGCGGCGATCTCGTCCATCAGCTCGTCCTCGAGCCGGCAGGTGGTCGCGATCAGGAGCTCGAAAAGGTCGGAGCAGAACTCGGCGGGCAGGCCCGCTTCGACGCCGCGGCTGAGGTAGCGCTCGCGGACGATCTTCACCCGCTCGGGCTGCATCATCGGGATCTCGTGCTCGCTCTTGTAAACGGCGACTTCGCGGCAGATGTCGAGGCGCTCGCCGAGCAGCTTGGCGATCCCCTCGTCGATCTCGTCGAGGCGCCGGCGGAACGGCTCCAGGCCCTCGGCGGCGTCGGCGCTCATCGCTCCTCCCCGCCCAGCAGGCCGGTGGCGAAGGCATGACTGCACTCGGCGAGGACGCCGAGGTCGTAGCCGCCCTCCTGGATCACGCAGATCGGCAAGCCCGAGCGCGCCAGCAGGCGGCCGATCTCGGTGAAGATCTCCGGCCGGAAGCTCCAGTCGCCGTGGGGGTCGCCGGCGACGGTGTCGTAGCCGAGCGAGACGACGAGGGCGCGGGCGATCTCGGAGAGGTCGTGGATCGAGTGGGCGACCTCCTGCAGGTAGGTGCCTTCGTCAGGGCTTTCGGCGAAGGCGACGGCCCGTTCCCCTGCCAGCCGCGGCAGCGGCGTCCCCGGCGGCAGGTTGGTGACCGGCGCCGCATGCAGCGAGTGCAGGGCGGCGATCGGGCCCATCCGCTCGATCAGGGCCGAGGTCCCGTTCGGGTAGTGGAGGTCGAGGTCGACGATCCCGACCGGCTTGACGCCCCCGTCGGAGAGCCTCCGCACCGCTGCCATCGCGTTGTTGAGGTAGCAGTAGCCGGCGTGGAAGGCGGGGCCGGCGTGATGCCCGGGCGGACGGCAGACCGCGTAGGTAAACCGGGCGCCGCCAAGCAGCCGTTCGGCCGCGGTGATCGAGGTGCGGACCCCCTCGCGGGCCGCGGCGATCAGGTTCGCGTTGACGGGGATGTCGGGCTCGAGGCCAGGCGGGGCGAAGTCGGGCATCACCACCGGGTCGGTCGAGGAGACCTCGGCCAGCGCCTCGAGGTAGGTGGTCTCGTGCAGCGTCGCCAGCGTCCGCTCGACCTCCTCGTCGGGAGCGTCGGCGGCAACCGGCCGTACCCGCGAATGGCGGACGAGGCCGGCCCGCAGCTCGACCAGGCGCTGATTGCCGTCCTGGCCGGGGATGCGCCGGTCGCCTTCGCGCACCCAGAAGGCGTCGTCGTCCTCCCCCTGCCGCTGCTCGACCATCACCAGTTCAGAAGTCCGCCGGACCTTGGCACCGCTATGCGGGGCTAAAGTCCGGCGGACCCCCTGCATCACAGCAGCCTCCGCATCCGCGGCCCGAGGTGCTCGAACCCGTTGCGCTTGTAGAAGGACTCGGTCGAGGCAATCGCCGCGAAGGTCTCGCGCGGCAGGCCGACCTCAAGTCGGCTGACACCGCGCGCTCGCGCCTGGGACGCGATCGCCTCGACCAGTTCCGCCCCGACGCCGCGACTGCGCCAAGCCTCATCGACCCAGAGGTCCTGGATCGTCGCGTACACGCCGGGAACGTGGATTGCCCGCTGCCAGCTCGCGGTGAGGGCGCCAACGACCTCGCCGTCGGCCTCCGCGATCAGCACCGACCCGCCCTGCGGGTCGTCGAGCAAAGCTTGTACCTCCGCCTCCATCTCCGCCCGCGAGGGCATGCGCCCCCCGAGCTCCTCGAGCAGGCTGTCGACCGCCGCCGCGACCGCCTCGACGTCATCGGCGCCGCCCTCGCGGACCGTCGCCTTACTGGCCGCGGCCTCGGTCACGCCGCCTCCGCGTGGCGAGCGGCGGGCTCCAGCTCGACGCTCCAGGCCTCGCCCGGGACCTCAGAGCCGGTGACCGTCCGGGCGATCGCCGCCATCGGCGCCCGCGCCTTCAGCAGGATCTCGTCGAACTCCTCCTCGGGGTCCGACTGCATGACGATCGCGCCGCCGGCCCCGATCGTCGTCCGCCCGGGCCGCATCACGATCGTGCGGATGACGATGTTGAGGTCGGTCGAGCCGTCGGCGCCGAAGTAGCCGATCGAGCCCGAGTAGACGCCGCGCGCCTCCTCCTCGAGGTCGTCGATGATCTCCATCGTCCGCTCCTTCGGAGCGCCGGTCATCGAGCCGCCGGGGAAGGTGGCGCGGACGCAGTCGACCGGGCTGCGGCCGTCCTCGAGGCGGCCGACGATGGTCGAGACCATCTGGTGCACGGTCGCGTAAGGCTCGACCACCATCAGGTCCGGCACGTGGACGCTGTCGACGTCGCAGACGACGCCGAGGTCGTTGCGCAGCAGGTCGACGATCATCAGGTGCTCGGCGTAGGTCTTCTCGTCGCCTTCGAGGTGGGCGACCCGGGCGGCGTCCTCGGCCGGGTCCTCGACCCGGGAGATCGTTCCCTTGATCGGCCGCGCCATCACCTGGCGCTGGCGGTCGACGGAGATGAAGCGCTCCGGCGAGGAGCTGACGATCGCGTTCTCGCCGAAGTGGAGGAAGGCGGCGAAGGGCGAGGGGTTGCTGCGGCGCAGCTGCCGGTAGAGCTCGAACGGCTCGGGGCTGGCATCGGTCGTGAACTGGTCGGTGAGGCAGACCTCGTAGGACTCGCCGGCCAGCAGTTCGGCCTGGGACTTGGCGATGTCGGCGAGGTAACGCTCGCGGCCGCGGCCGGACTGGAAGGAGACGTGGCCGCCGGGATCCATCGGCGGCGCCAGGGGCCGCTCAGCCGGCGGCTCGGCGATCGCGCTGGCGATCAGCTGCTCGGCGGCGTCGAGCCAGAGCTCGGCCTCCGGGTCCTCGCCGCGGCAGAGGGCGAAGACGTAGGTCTTGTCCTGCGTGTGGTCGACGGCGACGACGCGGTTGGCCAGCATCAGCGCCGCGTCGGGCAGGTCGGAGCTGTGGACGTTGGGCGAGCCGCAGTCGGCCTTCAGCTCGTAGCCGAGGTAGCCGACGTAGCCGCCGATGAGTCCCCGGTCGACGCCCTCGGGCGGGTCGACCTTGATCCGGCCGAGCTCGCGGTGCAGGTAGTCGAAGATCGACTTGCGCTCGACCGTCTCGACGCCGCCGCGGTTGACCAGGATCTCGCCGCTGTCGACGTCGTAGGAGACGAAGCAGCGGTCGGCGCCGGCGGTGGTCCCCATGTAGGAGCACTGCGCCAGCCAGGTGGGGGCGTCGGCGCTGTCGAGCCAGAAGGAAGGATCGTGCTCGGCGAAAAGCCGTTCGTAGACGTACTCGGTCGGCGCCTGGCCCTCGATCTCGCGCATCCGCAGCTCCAGCTCGCCGCCGCCCTCGACGGGCGCGGTGCGCGGCCCGGCCTTGGCGGGGCTCGGGGCGACCGTCGCCCGGCCGACGGGCCGCTGCGGGCGGGTGTACTGCGCCGCGAGGTCGAAGAAGTTCTGGGCGATCTTCAGCCCGTACTCGGTCGAGATCGACTCGGGGTGGAACTGGACGCCCCAGATCGGCCGCCGCGTGTGCTCGACCCCCATCACCACGCCGTCGTCAGACCAGGCGACGATGCTCCCTTCCGGCCCGGGCGGGGTGGTGATCGCCAGCGAGTGGTAGCGGACGACGGAGAATCCCTGCGGCACGTCCTTGAACAGGCCCTTGCCTTCGTGCATCACCCGACTGAGGCGGCCGTGCATCGCCATCGGCGCCCGGTTGACGGTCCCCTGCAGCAGGTTGCCGATCCCCTGGTGGCCGAGGCAGATCCCGAAGACCGGGACTTCGCTGTGGCGGAGGATGTCGCGGCAGACGCCGAAGTCGTGCCAGCGGCTGGGGTGACCCGGGCCGGGCGAGAGCACGATCGCGTCGAAGTCCATCCTTGTCAGCACCCGCCAGGAGACCGCATCGTTGTTGACCACCATCGGCTCCTCGCCCGAGGCCGCGGCCAGCAGGTGGAAGACGTTGTAGGTGTAGGAATCGTGGTTGTCGACCAGCAGCGTTTTCACGTCAGGCTCCCTCTAGTCCCAGGCCCCGCAGGCCCTGCTCGAGCACCGGCTGCACGACCGCCTCGACCTCCGGTGCACGCTCCTCTTCTCGGTACCAGCGCGCGAAGTGGGAGAGGTACTTGGAGAGCGGAGCGACGTCGAACTCGTCGACGGCGCTGCGCAGGTGCACCCGGTAGTGCTCTGACTGGACGACGGCGAAGCGGTAGTCCGGGTCCTCCGCCGGACGCTCGCCCTCGATCGCTCCCGATGCGTGGTGGGCCTGCGCGCGCGCCAGGTCCCAGCCAAGGCTCCCTTTTCCTTCGACCAGAAGCTTCTCTTTGCCGAACTTGACCTGCTTGGTCGTCGGCTGCAGCAGGAAGTAGCCGAGCGCGACCTGGGCCGGCACCGCTTCGGGGTGCGGGTGGCGCGCCATCTCCGCGGCGAACTCGGGGTTCGCCTTGAGCTCGTCCTCGAGCCACTCGACCAGCTCGTCGATCAGCAGCGCCCCCTTCTTCGAGGAGCTGATCGATTCGTTCTCGCGGGCGACCATGCCGTGGAAGATGTCGTGGGTCGGCGGGCCTCCCCCGCGGGCGCTGCCGTTGCCGTTGCCGTTCTGCAGGCCCATCTCGTCGATCAGCTTGCGGCGGCAGGTGACATGGGCGACCCACTCGTTGCCGCAGACCTGCATCGAGACGACGTCGTCGAGTTCGTCGGCGGCGGCCCAGTAGGCGAGGGCGCGCATGTGCTGGGTCGGCAGGCCGTCGGAGCGGACCAGCGGCATTTCTTCCAGCTCCTCGCGTTCGGTCTCGTACATGACCATGTCGTCGCCCCAGCGCTTGGTCAGCGTGCCGTCGGCGAGGCCCTGGTTCATGAACTCGGCGACCTCGGGCAGGTAGTCGGACTCGAAGATCACCTTGTCGAAGGTGATGCCGAGGCGGGCGAGGGTCTTGCGCTGGCCGGAGATCACCCAGGAGCGCGTCTTCGACCACAGTTCGAGCGCCTTCTGGTCGCCGTCGAGCACGCGCATCATCATCTCGTCGGCTTTGTCGTTGTATTGGGTCGACTCGCGGGCGACCGAGTCCTCGGCGCCGTCGTCGCCACCGCCCCCATTGCGGCTGGCGGTGACGTAATCGGCGTAACAGAAGCCCACGAAGTGGTCTGACTTCTCGTCGGCGTCGGGACCGGAGTCCTCGCCGGCCCGGGTGGCGACGCCGGCCATCGCCTCCCCCATGCTGCGGCCGACGTCGCAGATCAGGCTGCGGTTGTCGACCTGGGCGCCGGCCTGCTTCAGCGCGCCGGCGATCGCGTTGCCGACCGCGAGGTTGCGAAGGTGGCCGATGTGCAGCGCCTTGGTCGTGTTGGCGCCCCAGAAGTAGACCGCGTAGCGGTTGCCGCCGGCCATGTCGGTGAGCTCGGCGTCGGCGTAGGCGCCGGAGCGGATCGCCTCCCCCTCGGCTTCGATCCAATCGTCGGCGAGGCGCAGCGTCGGCTGCTTGCCCTCGCGCGAGACCGAAGCGACCCAGGGCTCGGCCTCGATCCCCTCCAGCGCCGCCACCGCATCGGCGTCCTCCCGCCAGTCGGCGCCCTTCGGCAGGCGCGGAATCAGCATCAGGTCGAACTCAGGCTCGGGCCGGTAGGGCGCCCGCGCCGCCCACAGCGCCTTGCCGCTCTCGCCCGCGGCGACCCTGTCGAAAGTGGTGAAGATGTTCTCGCCCATAGCTGTGCTTTTTCGAACTTTCTGCCTCGAATTTGGTTGTTCGAAATGCACCCGCCGGGGCTCGAACCCGGATCTTCGGCTTACAACGCCGACCCTTTAACCGATTAAGGCACAGGTGCTAGCTATGTCTTCCCTGCCTTGAGCATTGTTCCCTGATTGCTCAAGTGCGGCAGCAGCATAAGCATGATCGCTGCGCGAGTCAAATTATTTGATCAAATGACCGCGAATCGAGTAGACGGAACTCGCCGAACAGCGCGAGACAGATCGGGAAGTTTGAGCGCCAGCCCTAGAGGGGATGACTGGCGGCAGCCCCCATTCCCAACCCGGAGGAGAGCAATGAGCATCGTCACGATCCTGATCATCATCATCCTGATCCTGCTTGCGATCTACCTGTTCCGCCGCGTCTTCTAAAACGCGCCGTAGCACCAGAGACCGTTCCGCTAGGCGCGGCCGGCCTCTAGGAGGCGGCTGAGGAAGCGGCGGGTCTCGGGCTGCTTCGGTGAGGAGAGGACCTCGGCGGGCCGGCCCTGCTCGAGGATGCGGCCCTCGTGGAGGAAGGCGACCTGGTCGGCGACCTCGCGGGCGAAGCTCATCTCGTGGGTGGCGATCACCATCGTCATCCCCTCCCTCTTCAGGTCGCGGACCGCTGCCAGGACCTCCCCCACCAGCTCAGGATCCAGCGCGCTGGTGACCTCGTCGAGGAGCAGCGCCCGGGGGCGGCCGGCGAAGGCGCGGGCGATCGCCACCCGCTGTTGCTGCCCGCCGGAGAGGTTGTCGGGGCGGTCGTCCTCGCGCCCGTCGAGGCCGAACCGGGCCAGCAGCGCCCGGCCCCGCTCCTCGGCCTCGGCCCGGGAGGCGCCGTGCGCCCTCCTCTCCCCCAGCACCACGTTCTCCAACGCGGTCATGTGCGGGAAGAGGTTGTAGGCCTGGAAGACGAGGCCGAGCCGGCGTCGCACGGCGACCGGGTCGACGGTGGGGTCGGTGATCACCTCGCCGTCGAGGAAGACGTCGCCGTCGTCGATCTCCTCCAGCAGGTCGATGCACCGCAGCAGCGTCGACTTGCCCGAACCGGAGGCGCCGATCAGCGCCACCGCCTCGTGCTCGCGCACGCTGAGGTCGATACCGCGTAAGACCTCCCGTTCGCCGAAGGCCTTGGTGACGCCGCGGACCTCGAGGACCGGGCCGCCGAGCTCGCTCACCGCACCGCCCCCTCGGCGCCGCCGCCCATCCGCTCGACCACTCGCGCCAGCGGCACCGTCACCGCCAGGTAGAGCAGTGCCGCGGCGATCAGCGGCGTGTAGTTGAAGGTCTCCCCCTGGACGATCTGGGCGATCCGGAAGGCCTCCTGCGGGCCGAGGATCGAGATCAGCGCCACGTCCTTCTGCAGGGCGACGAAGTCGTTGAGGAGCGGCGCGGCGACGCGGCGCACCGCCTGCGGCAGGATCACGTGCCGCATCGCCTGCGCGTCGGTGAGCCCGATCGCCAGGGCGGCGTCGCGCTGGCCGCGGTGGACCGAGTTGATGCCGGCGCGGTAGACCTCGGTGACATAGGCGCTGTAGGAGAGGCCGAGCGCGATCCCGCCGAGGACCACCGGATCGGTCGGCAGGCCGCTGAGGCGCAGCGCCGGGATCCCGAAGCCGATCAGGTAGACGAGCAGGATCGTCGGGATGCCGCGGAAGAGGTCGACGTAGACGACCGTCAGCAGCCGCATCGGGAACAGCGCCGCCGCCCGGCTGGTCCGCAGCACCGCCAGCGCCAGACCGACCGCCAGGACCGCGAGCTCGACGATCACGAACAGTTTCACGTCGAGCCAGAAGCCATCCAGGACTTCCGGGAACGAGTCCTTGAAGACTTCCCAGTTGAAGAAGGTTTCGCGGACTTCTGGCCAGCCCGGGCTGGTCAGTACCCAGAGCGCGAGGCCGCCGAGGACGACGAGGCTGGAGACCGCGGCGACGAGTTGGCCGCGCCGCTCCTGCTGACGCTTGGCCGCTTCCCGTTCGAGGCGACGTTCGGCGATGGCCTACTGGAGTTCGGGGGCGCCGGCGGCTTTGCTCATCCAGCGCTGGGTGAGCTTTTCCAGTTCGCCGGAGGATTCAAGCTCTTCGACCGCTTCGCTAATGCAGCCGGTCAGCGCCGATTCCTTCTCCAGCAGGGCGCCCCACTGGTCGCCGCCGGGGGCGCTGAACTGGCCGACCACGGTCGCGTCGGGCACCTGCACCGCGGTCAGGTAGAGCGCGGTCGGCAGGTCGACGACGACGGCGTCGATCTGTTCGTTCTTCAGAGCGGTGACGACGTCGCTGGAGCTGTTGAAGACTTCCGGCTTGTCGCTCGGTTCGATTTCGTCTTCGGCGGCTTCGAGGCTGGTGGTGCCGATCTGGACGCCGAGCTTCGCGTCCTGGAGTTCCTCGAGCGAGGTCGCCTCGGCCGCCGCGGAGCCCTTCAGCGCCACCACCGCCTGGTTGGCCGTGTAGTAGGGCGCCGAGAAGTCGACGGCTTTTTCGCGCACCGGCGTAATCGAGATCTGGTTGACGTCGAAGTCGAAGTCCTTCGGGCCGGGCGCGTAGGACGAGTTGAACGGCTCGACCGTCCACTCCACTTTCGCCGCCGGATAGCCCAGCTGCTTGGCGATCGCGTAGGCGACGGCGCTCTCGAAGCCTTCGCCGTTGGTCGGATCGTCGTCTTCGAAGTAGGGCGGGTAGGCGGGCTTATCGGTCGCCACCGTCAGCACGCCCTGCTTCTCGGTCGGCAGCTGCCCCGGTTCGCAGTTGCCCGCCGCCGCCGTCGCGCCGGTAGTCGAGTCGCCAGAGCTACCGCAGCCGAAGGCAAGCAGCAGGACCGGCAGGAGGAACGTCAGCGTCAGCTTCTTCATGACAGGGGCGGCAGCGGCAGGATGCGGAAGCCTACCGTCTTCGGCAGCGATCGCTTGCCACTGGCATCGGTGGCGACGACCGTCGCGCGGTAGGCACCCGGGGCCAGCGGTTTGCCCTTGAGTTTGCCGTTCCATTTCAGCCGATTGGCACCGGCTTTCGATTTCTTCGAGCGGCTGCCGAGCTTCTTGAACCGCTTGCCTTGCTTGCGTTCGATCTTGAAACGAACGCCGGCACTCTCGGAGAGGGTGTAGCGGAAGGTGGTGCCCATCTTCACCGCGCCCGGATCGACGCCGCGCAGCTTCGGCGCGAATTTGCGGGGGGTGACGCGGATCCGGCTGATTTCCGGCACAACTCCGCGAGGAGCCTTGGAAATCGGGAGCACGGCCTGGGGGTTAGAGATCGCCACGACAGCGCTGGCGCGAGGCGCCGAACCACCCGGGCAGACGGTGCTCTGGCCGGTGTAGATCTGCCGGCTCGAGCAGCCGAGGTTGTCGGTGACGACGAGGGTGGCTTGGTAATCGCCCGCCTGGGCGTAGACGTGCGTCGGAGTCGGGCCACCGTCCGCAAGGGTGCTGCCGTCGCCGAAGTCCCAGTCGTAGCGAACCGCCCGCTCCGAGCCGCTGGCGTTGAACTTGGTCGCCTGCCCGGCAACGCCGGCGGTCACCGAGAACCTCGCAACCGGTGCGGGCCGCGGCTGGAAGACGATGCGCTCGGGCTCGCCGGTGCTCCAGGGCTCCGTCTCCGGTATCACGACCGGCACGCCGTCGGGGCCGATCGCGGCGACGCCGATCTCGTTTTCGGAGCCGGTTTTGTAGAAGAGCAGGTAGCGACCGTCGGGCGAGACCGCGACGGATTCCGGATTCACCACGGGGGTTTCCCCGGCGATCGTGGGAGTGCCGTCGGCGGCGATCGCGATCGTGTAGATCAGGTCTTTGTTGTAGTCCGGGAGGTAGGCGTGCCGGCTGTCGATTCCCGCCGCGATGATCTTTCCCGAGCCGCCAGGGATTTCCAGCGGCATCCCGGCAGCCGTCAGACTGCCGGTCGGACCGATCGCGTAGGTGGCGAATCCCGAGCCGCCCCCGAGCCCAAGGAAGAGGAAGCGCCCGTCAGGTGACACGGCAAGAAATTGCGCGGCGGGAGAAGGGGTGGTGCCCAGCGAAGCAAGGGAGCCGTCGGTGCCGATCGTGAAGCGCTCGACTTTGGCGCCCAGAGAAGCAAACAGCAGCTTTCCGTCCGGTGAGATGGCGATGTCGCCGTAGTCCGAAGTGGCCCCAGCCGAGGGCAGGAGCGCCGTCAGCGCCCCGTCGGCGCCGATCGCGAAGCGGCGGATGCCTTCGGCGGGGGCGGCCCCGAATTCCCGCGTCGGCGCGAAGGCGAAGCGACCGTCGGGCGAGACCGCGATGCTGGTAGCCGAAGCGGTCGCGATCGGTTTGCCGGCAATGGCCGGCGTCCCCCCGGCGAACGAGTAACCCTGCGCGCCGCCGTTGAAGAGGAAGGCCGACGCGGCTCGATCGCCGTCGGGCGTGAACCCCAGCCCCCAGATCCCGCCGACCGGCGACGGTTCGACGTACGCCGGGAAGGGAGAGCCCGACAACGGGTCGATCGCGCCATCCGCGCCGAGATCGAAGCCGCCGATCACCTCGGGCGGACCGGAGCCGTAGTCCGGCGTGTAGAACCGCGCCCCGAAGGCAGTGCTCGAGAAGGCGCCAAGCCCGCAGGCAAGGGCAACGATCAAGAGGACGAGACGACGCACGGCCGGCAGCGTATCCGAGCGTCCGGCCGCAGGATCCGAGCGGGCGGCTATAAGAACATTTGAGTATTAGAGTTGACCTCAACCACCCTGAGGCGGTCGAACCCCAAGAGCGACCCCTACTGCCCCCCGGCCTCCTGGCCCGGCCGGGGGGCGGCGCCAAGTTTCAGCTCCAGATCCTCGGCCAGCGCGGCTAACTCGGGCAGCGGCACCCCGAGCCCTTCGGCGACCCGGCGCACATTGCCCCAGGTCGGGTTTACCCGCCCGGACTCGAGGTGCGAGATCGAGGTCGGATGCAGCCCCGCGGCGAAGGCGAGGGCTTCCTGGCTCAGCTGGGACTCATGGCGAAAATGCCGAATTGCCCTGCTCAAACCCAGCTGTGGTTCTTCCCTGCGAGGCATCTACGGAAGCGAATTTGCCTCCCGCCCCCGCGTCCATAGAGTTGAGACCAAATCTCCACTGTTTTGGCGCGCGACCGGAATTTTTGCGGTACGCATCGGGTTCCAGCGGTGCCGCAGGCGAGGACCCAGTTCAAGGGGGCGGTCTCTCGTCAGCGCGAACACGAACATATGTTCGCATAGGCCCCAAATGAAGTAAAGGGCAGATCCGCCCCACTTCGCGCCAGCGCGCTATTCCCCGGCTTCGCTCCTGGCCTCTTCCAGCTCCCTTTCCACCGTTTCGGTCTGGTTCGGGATCGCCAGCCGCTGTTCGAGGATCGGAATCGCCTCTTCGGGGTGACCGCTGAGGCGCAGCGCGTTGCCGAGGTTGAAGAGCGCATAGGCGTAATCGACTTCTTCGCTGCCTTCCGGGAAGGAGCCGACCGCTTCTTCCAGCACCGGCACCGCCGCTTCGTATTCGCCGCTCTGGATCAGCGCATAGCCCTGTTCGTTCAGTTCGGCCCCGCTGGCCGAATCGCTTGCGCTCGATTCCGATACCGGCTTTGGTTCCGGCGCCGACGCCGGTTCTTCGGCCTCGGGCGCTTCCTTCTTGGTTTCGGGGCGGGCCTTTTGCGCCTTCGCCTGTTTCGCCTTCTGCGCCGACTTGGCTGCATCCCCCTTCGGATCGTCGCCCCCTAGAAGGACCACGGCAGTGACCAGGACGGCGGCAAGGACGCCGAGGATCGCCGCCGCCGCGCCCCAGCGGCCGCCGCGCGACGTCGAACGCTCGGTTTCAGCGGGAGGCGGTGGCGTCCACGCCGCAGTCGGCTCAAAGGCCCGCGTCGCCTCGCCCTGCCCGCCGACCCGCTCCAGTCGCTCCAGAGCCTGTCGGGCGGAGGCCGGACGCGCGCCCGGCTCCTTGCTAGTCATCCACCCGATCAGCGACTCGAGGGCGCCCGACCCCGGGCCCTCGCACGCACGCAGAACCAGCCCGGCCGAGTAGAGATCCGAGCGCTCGGTCGCCGGCTTGCCTTCCATCACCTCGGGCGCGGCGTAGCGCTCGGTGCCGAGCACCAGCCCGGTGCTGGTCAGGGAGGTCGCGTCCCGCGGCAGCGCGATCCCGAAGTCGATCAGCTTGGCCGTCCCGTCCGGCTCGACGATGATGTTCGCCGGCTTGATGTCGCGGTGCAGGATCCCGGCGCCGTGGATGTGGGCCAGCGCCTCCAGCAGTTCCCGCGCCAGCTGGTCGCGGTCGATCGCCACCCCCCGCTCCTGCCGCTCGGCCAGGTTCTCGCCGGGGACGAACTGCATCACCAGGTACGGGCGCTCACCCTCTTCGGAGAAGTCGTAGACGCCGACCACGTTCGGATGCGAGATCCCGGCCGCGGTCGTCGCCTCGCGGCGGAAGCGGGCGACGAAGTCAGGATCGGTCGCGATCGTGTCGGATGGGACCTTGACCGCCACCGGCCGATCGAGCACCTCGTCGTGGCCGAGCCAGACCGCGGCCATGCCGCCGCGCCCGAGCGTGCGCTCGAGCCGGTAGCGATCCTTCAACAGCTCCCCGATGCCGATCGTGCCGGGCACACGGTTCCTCTACCCAGATCGCGGGTAAGCCAGCACATCGACGTAATCGCCTACATCATCCTGCTCGCCCTGAGCGGTCTCGCGATCGGCGCGCTGGCACGGCTGCTGTTGATCGGCCCCGACCCGATGAGCCTGCTCGAGACGATGCTTGCCGGCATCGGCGGCTCCCTCGTCGCCGGCCTGATCGCCTACTACGTCTTCGACCGCGACGCCGGCCCCGGCCTGATCCTCTCGGTGATCTGCGCGATGCTGATCGTCTACGCGGTGCGCAAGTACCGCCAGCGCGCCGAGCCCGAGCGCGCCCGCTCGACCTCCGGCCCGATGAACTTCGGCGGCAGCAACGTCCACACCCAGGTCCACTTCTTCCCCGGCTGCCTCGTCTTCTCCCTGCTCGCCTCGATCATCCTCACGGTCCTGCTGAACCTGATCGTGCGGGCGTTCTAGCCGCGCAGCGCCCGCAACACGACCCCCGGCCGTGCTCCGATCTGCGGCCCGAGGACGAGCGCGAAGAGGGTCAGCGCCAGCCAGGGGCGCAGGTGCGGGCCGATGCGGCGGATGCGGCCGTCGGGGGCGAGGTCGAAGACCATCGCGTCGGTCATCCGCACTCCGAGGAGCCGAGCTTCGCCGACCGCGACCCGGCGCTCGCCGTCGCCGAGCGGCTCCGACCAGCGCAAGCCCTTGAGGCTGCCGTAGACGGCCCCGAGCAGCAGCTCGACGTCGTCGCGGCCGCGGAAGACCATGCGGCCGGAGATCGGCGAGACGACCTCGACATCGGGCGTCAGAGCGCTCATCAGGCCCTCGAGATCACCCGCCTCCGAAGCCGAGAGGTAGCGCTGCAGCGAATCGCTCACCGGCCAAAGATATCCGTCGAGCGACCGTGCGCCCCCTGGCGCGCGGCTGCGAAGTCGACTAGCTTCCGCCCTTAGCCACAGTGTCCAATGACGGGAGAGGGAGAAATGGCGAGGTCGGCAGGGATGAGCTTCGGGCGGTTGCGGATGCTGGCGATGTTCTTCGGGCTGCTGGGAGCGCTGCTCCTGTGCGCGGACCGCGCCGCCGCCGACGAACCGGAAACCATTGACGAACCGCCGGCGATCGCGGGCGGCGAAGTCAGCCCCGGCAGCCTCTCCTACGAAGGCGGCAGCGTGCAGATTCGGGCCGAAGTCGTCGACGACGTCGGGGTCTCGACGGTCTTCGCGACGGTCCGCGGCTCCGACGGCTCCTGGCAATCGTTCCAGCTGTTCGAGGGCTACACGAACAACTACTTCGGGACTTTCGAAGCGGCCGCGAACTACGAAGAATCGTCACGCAGCTACGAAGTCGAAATCCAGGTCTACGACCTCGCCAACAACTACAACGCCTCGACGATCGGCGGGGTCGACGTGGAAGGGCGGCCGCAGTTCGACGAACCGCCCTACGTCTGGGAAGGCCAGCTGAGCCCGCCTTTCCTGCCCGCTGAAGGCGGCGCAGTGACGATCAGCGCCGACGCCTACGACACCCGGGCGCTCAGCGCCGTCTACGCGACGGTCACCCCGATCTCGGGAGGCGGCAGCTTCGAAGTACCTCTGAACGGCGTCAGCTCCAGCCACTTCGAAGGCGTCTTTACGGCGCCAGCCAACAGCGGCCCGCTCGCCGCCGAATACCTGGTCGAAGTCGTCGCCGAAGACGACATCGGTCAGCAGGGCCGTCTCAGCCCCGGCACGATCGTGGTCGAACCGCCGCCCCCCACCCCCAGCCCGGGGCTCCTGGAGCTTTCGCCGAGCGAACGCTCCTTCGGCTCGGTGCGGATCGGCAAGAAGGCCGAGCGGCTCGTCTTCGTCCGCAACGACAACCGCCGCGGCGGCGCCTCCCTTGCGGCCACGGCGCGGCTCAGCGGCTCGCCCGCCTTCTCCCTCCCCGGTGCTCCTCCGGAGGGTGTCCACTTCATCTTGCGACCCGGCGAGAAGCGGGCGATCAAGGTCGAGTTCGCCCCCACGGCGGCCGGCTCGCAGTCGGCGAGCCTGCAGATCGTCCGCGACGACGGCGGTCAGCCCGGCCTCGCTATCGCGCTTTCGGGGAGCGGTCGCAGCGGTCGCTAGCCCGTGCCGACGGCGAAGGAGCTGATGCGCGCCGGGGAGCTCTACCCCGGCGACGACCCGGAGCTCAACCGCGAGCTGGACCGGCGCCAGGCGATGGTCGGGGCGCTCAACGCGATCCCCTACGAGCGGGTCGAGGAGCGCGCCGCCGCGCTGGCGGATCTGCTGGCCGCGATCGGCGAGGGGACCTTCATCCGACCGCCCTTCTACTGCGACTTCGGTGACGGAATCCGGATCGGCGCCCGCACCTTCGTCAACTCCAACTGCACGCTGTACGACGGCGCCCCGATAACGATCGGGGACGAGTGCCTCCTGGCCGCCGGCGTGCAGCTGATCACCGCCACGCATCCGGTCGACCCGGCGGCCCGCCGCGCGGCACTCGAGCAAGCGCTGCCGGTCACCCTCGCGGACGGCGTCTGGCTCGGGGCGGCTGTCCTGGTCTGCCCAGGCGTCTCGATCGGCGAAAACACTGTCGTCGGCGCCGGTTCGGTGGTCACCCGCGACCTCCCGGCGGGGGTCGTCGCCTTCGGCAACCCCGCCCGCGTGGCGCGGGAGATCGACGAGCGCTAAGCCGCGAGGGTTCCGTAGCGCTCGCCTGCCGCCAGCCGGGCGGCCGGATGGAGGCGCACGGCATTGAGCCAGAAGCGGCTGCCGAGCCGTAGCTGCAGGAGGGCGGAGCGCAACAGCGCCTCGCGACCGGGGTCCCAGCTGAAGCCGTAGAGCTCGCGGATCTGCCGAGGCAGCAGGCCGACCGAGATCAGCCGCACGGTCTCGGTCACAGGGATGACCGCCGCCCGCTGCCAACCGGAGTAAGGCGGCTCGAGGATCATCGCGACGGCCTGCTCGCGACGCTCGTCGGAGATCCAGAGGCTGCCGTCCTCGAGGCGCGTGGCGACGTACTCCTCCAGGCCGCCGACCGTGGCGGGCATCGAGTCGGAGGGCAGGCCGAGCAGCTCGCCGACCTGGCGGTACTCGCTCCAGTAGCGCTCGCGCTCCTCGGATCGCAGGCCGCCGAAGATGCGCTCGTAATAGACGAGGGCCGAGTCGGCCAAGGTGGCCAGCACCCAGAGCCCGAGCTCGGGGTCGGTGGCGTCGTAGGGCGTCCCCTTCGGGATCGGCCCGTAATCCGCCGGCGTCTTTCCCCGCACCCGCCGGTGCATCGCCTGGACGATCTGGCCGGTCTCCTCGGCTTCCTCGCGGCTGCCGAAATAGATCCGCGACATCCGCTCGTCGGTCCGCAGGAGGCGAGCCTGCGGGTCGTCGAAGATGATCGAGTGGCGGCGGAAGCCGACGACCGCCAGCGGGTCGCAGGCCTGCATCAACAGCGCCCGCACCCCCGAGAAGAGCACCAGCCGCTCCCGGTGCAGCCGCCGCACCATCGAGTCGGCGGGGAAGAACCCGTCCACCTCCCGCGCCTGCTCGGGACGCTCGGAAGCCAGGCCGGGAATCAGCGACAACATGTCGGTGGGGCGAAACACCCCACAAACGGTAACCGGCCGAACCCACGGGCCAGCGACGCCGCGCTCGCTACCGGGCGGCCATCGTTGGCCCGGTCCGGGACGGCAGGCCCTCCTATGCTCGGTTGATGAGAATCCGGTCGATCCGCACGGCCCTTGCTGTGTCCATCCTCGCCCTCGCCTTCGCGGCATCGCCCGGCACTGGAGCCCTTCAAAGTGCCAGTGCCGGCCCCCTCCCGCCGGACACCAAGATCACCTTCGGCCCGGAAGGCTGGACCCACGTGACCCGGCCGGTATTCGGGTACACGTCCAACGACCCCGACGCGTACTTCGAATGCAGGCTCGACTCCGAACCCTTCTTCTTCTGCGGCCCAGCCACCTACGAAGTCCTCGAAGGCCACCCTGGGGCGGAGCTCTCCGAGGGCACCCACACGATCGAAGTCCGCGCGGTGGGGCCTAGCGGCGAGGCCGACCCGACCCCGGCCCAGGCGGTGTTCATGGTGGACACCCATGCGCCCACCGCCGCGATCGTCTCCGGCCCGACCGGCTTCACCCACCAGCAGAGGCCGAAGTTCACGCTGCGGATCGCCGGGGCGGACAGAGTCAGCTGCCACATCGTCGGCAAGAAATTCCAGGTAACCGTCCCTTCCTGCGATGAGATGACCTCTTTCAGGCCGCCGCGCCCGCTGCCGGAAGGAACCTATGAACTGGTGGTGGTGGCCCGGGATCTCGCTTTCAACGAAACCGAGGACCGGGTCGAATTCAGCGTCCGCACCAAGCCAGGTCCGCCCCCGCCTCCACCGAACCAGTACCGCGGATCAGTTCTCTACACCGGCCGCGGCAAAGGGATCAAGAAGGTCTCGTTCCGCCTCAGGGGCCGCAAGCTGATCGAAGCAACCGTCGTGTATTTAGACAGGTGCACGACGAGGGGCGAAGGGCAGGGAGGGCGCTACCGCCTGCGCCAGGCACTGACCTACGCATCGCCGCGCTACCCGCTCCGGCTTGACGCACGCGGAAGGTTCCGCGTCTTCAGGTCGGAAGTGTTCTTCAACGCCGACGAAACCGAGATCTTCGCCGGCAAGGTGACGTCGCGATCGATCGTCGGCAAGTTCGCTCGTGAATCGAACGAATCCGCCCCCGAATCGGGCATCTTCGACAAGTGCCACACCGGGCCGTTCGAAGGGCCGATGGAGGAACTTTCCTTCCACGCCTGGCGTCGCTGAGCAGGCACCGGAGCGGCGGCGAGCCGCGGGGCCGAGGCCCTACGGCTCGCCGCCGGGCCGGTTAGCAGCTCACGCTTTGCGAGTTACTCGGCAGTTTCGGCAGGAAGCCGCCGAGCACCAGGTTGAGAGCGGCGGTGAGTTCGCTCACCCCACCCGTCAGTTGGTTGGAGTGGGTGACGACTTCGTTGAGGCCGTTGCACTGGCTGGTGACTTTGGTGCTGAGGCCGGTCACGGTAGTGCCAAGCGTGGTTACGCTCGACGAGGCTTCGTCGGCTTTTTTGGTCGCGTTCGAAGCCGCTTCTTCAGCCGCCTGCGCCGTGCCCTGGATCGTGCCGACAGCGCCTTCGAGGTTGGTCACGGCTCCTTCGAGTCCGCCAACTTCCCCTTCGACGTCACCGATCGATTTGACCGCGCCGGTGAGCCCGGTTTCGAGGCCGGTGATGGAGCTGAGCGCACCCGTCAGCGAGCCCTGGAAGCCCTGAACGGTCGTTTCGACGCCGTCGACCGAGCTTTTCAGCCCGCCTACTTTCTCGCCGATTCCCCCAACCGTGCCTTCGACGCCTACCAGCGAACCTTCAAGGTCGCCAAGCTCACCGGTCAAGCCGGCAACTTTGCTCTTCAGGCCTTCAATCTCTTTGCTCTGCGCCTGGATCGTCTCTTTCAGCTGACCTTCGAGCGCTGCCGCCGAGCCGGTGTCGCTCTGCGACCCCTGATCGGCCGGCGTCACATACGAGATGTGAGCATGGCGCAGGGCCTTCCACCGTTGCGACATCGGCTTCGAAAGCTTGGCCAACGTAATCGCGCCGTCCCTGATCTGCGCGTTCCCGACGCTGTTTTGCGGCAGGCTCGTAGCGGCGTAGGAGGCGCCGCCAAGGGCGATGAACAGGGCGAGCGTGGCAACAACGCTCGAGCTCCTCACTCAGTTGACTGGCGAGAATGGATCGACGTACGCAGACCGAAACTTGAGCGTGCCAGAAGCAAGCGGGTCGCGAAAATCGCCCTAACTGGACGGCATTTGAACCGCGTCAAGAGCTGGCCGAGGGCTGACGCGGTTAATCTCCCTAGCCTTGATGGCAGCTGAGCGATCAGAGCGCTTCAACAGAATGGTCGACGCGGCACGTCGGTCCCAGCCGCCCACTATGGATCAGGCCGCCGCACTCGAACGGACTCGAAGGGAGCAGGCGGCAGACGCTAAGGCGCAGGAGCGAGATCGACTCCACAAAGAAACGTGGAGGCTGGTCTCGCAGGTGGGCGATGCCCTCGCATCTGAAGGTCATGCCCCTGAGTCTGAGTTAATCCCGGCTGAGGAGCTCGCCAGGTATCGGCGCGCAGGGGAAGGCGTCGGTGGACCCTTCTCGCTCCTCTGGCGCCTGCGCCAGGATCGGCTGGCTCAACGCGCCGTGGGCGGCTGGGATCTAGCGACGAAGATCACCGCGTCGTCCATCGTTCAAGGGTCGGAAATTGTCACTGAGCACCAACTCTTTCTGGGGAGGGACAATCGCATCTACGGGGTCCGGGGGATGACTGAGCGGGAGTGGGAGCGCGGTGTTCTCAGACCCGACTTCGCGCGCGACCCAAGCAACCCCCTGCCCTTCGATCATCAATACGAGGAGATCCAACGAGGCTTGGCCAATCTGACCGCGCGGTATGGCCTCACCTTCAGCCCATAGCAGTCCGGATCTGAGTGAAATTTATTGTCTGAGATCGCTTTAACTGGGACGGCATTTGAACCGGGCCAAACAAGGGATTCGGCTAGTGGGTAAGCAGCTCGCGGGACTACTCGCCTGCAGCGGCCCTGCCCGGGCCTAGGAGGAGATTGAAAATCCCCTCTAACCGGTCTGCCTGCTGTCGAAGCCCTTGTGCTTGAGCACGGGCTGAGTGTCCACTCTCGCGGCCTAGACCGATCAGCCGTTCTCCGTTCGCCCAGGCTCGATCACCTTCTTTACGAAGTCGCTCAATCTCGGCTCTTAGCTCCCTCTGTGCGGAATTAAGGCGCTCTTCGAGATCTGCTATCTCGTCTTCAGCTTTGGCCATATCGGGATCTCCACCCAAAACGCGTCTCGGTGCTCGCTCAGGCAACTGCGCGGCGGCACATTGGGTCAACGGCGACTGCATCGATAAATTTCTGATGCTCTCTCGGATCGGGCGCCCTGAGGCTGGGTCCGTTCAAATCGATATGCAGAGTGCCGGCGCAGCAGGTTCGCAAGGCGGCCCCACTGGAAGGCAGGCCGCCGAGGTGGCCGATCGTCCGATTTTCGGCAAGAGGCTCCGGTGCGCACTCGGCGCATAGTTGAGTGCAGGCGATGTATGCGTTCGGAGCAGCTTCCCGCATGCCCAGAAGTACCTCGGGGCTTGGGCGGGCGATGGCACCGCGCCCGACTGAGAAGTAGACCTGTCCGGGCGAAACCAGCTCCGTAATCCAGCGGGCAAATCCGCGTTCGTGGCCAACGGTCGCATTTCGACCGTGGTGGGGGAAGACAAGGATGTCGGCGGTCAAGTCAACGCCCCTCGCCTCAAGAGCCTCAAAACTACGCTGGTCGGCGTCCCCGGGGAGGAGAATGCTTCCTCCGTCATCGCAGGAGATTCGGATCACAGCAGAAGCGCTATTGCTCGAAATCATCTTGCCGTCTTGGGCTACGCCACCCGGACCGGTCATCGCATCCTCAAACAGCGGCCCCAGCACCTCTATCTTGAAGCGGCCCCCGCTCAAGGCATCCCCAACTGCATCATCTAGGTCCCGGCTTACCTTTATTCGTTTGCTGCGTTTCGCATCAGCAAGCGAGGCGATCAGAGATTTGGACTGATGGCTCGCAGCGTTCTTGGTGGCATCAGCCGGGATAAAAATCTCCTCAATCTCCAGAGACTGCGTTGAGATGACGGCGGGAAGACCAGCCACATGATCGCGATCCCTGTGGGAGATCACTACGAAATCGAATTTCTCGATCCCTAGATCTTTGATCGCGAAAAGAAGAGTCGGGTCCGCAGGGGCGTCAATGAGCATGGCGAAGCCCGAAGAAACGGCGATAGCCGAATTGCCATGGCCTACATCCAGTACGACGACTTCACAGGGCTCAGCTGAAATGGAGCTCGGCCTCCTGGGTGTCTACTGGTTCTGGCTCTAACTGCTCAAGAAAAAGCTCTTCGGGCTTGCGCGCTCCCAAGTTGACATGCGCAAAGAAGATCTGACCCACTGCCTCATCGGGGCTGTCAGCCCAGTGCTCACCAAGCATCCGGGCCGGAAACTGGATCACCTCATCGAGCTGCCACGAGCCGATCCGCGCGTCGAGGGCGTGCTCGCCATTGATCGTGGCGATTCTCTCAATGTAGATGGGGGTCCTGAATGCCTCGCGATGCGCGGGCCTGCCGTGAAGCATCTCGACGCGACAGTTGTTGAGCTCCTCGAGAACGATGAGAGGGTCCTCGCTTAGCTGGGAGCGGCGAATGAAGGCGGGAATAGAGGGAAGGTGCGGGCGAATATCCATCCCAACATCAGCAGCGAAGGCAGTAACAAGGACACCAGGGGTGTCGGCGGCGACCAACCCCTCGATCATCTCCGCTCCGCTGAACTCCGCATCTGCGTGAATGCGAAGGACGTGATCACAGACTGCAGCGTTGGCGTGATCGCGAACTGCCTGTAAGGCAGCTTCCAGATCACGATGCTCGGCAGGGAGGACGACGACTCCGCCAACCCCAAGATCGCCGAGCTCGATCTCTAGACTCAGGGCCTCTTCGCGGTTATCGTCGTAAATCGCGATAGTCAGATCGGCCAAGTCACCTAGGCCGATAGCTGCCTCCTCTGCTGATCCGACCGTCATGAATCCTCCGAGATGATAGGTAGCTCTACGAGGAACTCTGCCCCCCCGAGTTCTCCCGAGGACCTTGCAGATACAGATCCATCAAGACTCGTAACGGCATCACGGACAATCGTCAGTCCTAGGCCGATACCGTTTTTGGTGGTCGTTTCGCCAGGGAGGAAGATCTCGTCCACCCCCACCTTCCGGATCCCTGGCCCGTTGTCAGACACCAGGAGCGAAATGCTCCCATTTTCGGATTCAGTCCTAACCAGAAGCCTCCGGTTTCCTTTGGGCTTCGCGTCCAGGGCATGGATCGAGTTCGTGATGAGGTTCGCGACAATGGACTCGACAGCGGCAACCGTTCCGACAATTTGCGGGACGTCGTCTTCGAGGTCGATTTCTAAGTCCACGCCGTGCTCGTCGAGTATCGGACGCAGGAGATCGACCGTCTCCGATATCGCTGCATTCAGTGCCAGTGCTCGCCGGCGTCGCTTTGACGCTTCCAAGAGTCGGCGGGGAAGCTCGACTAACACCGAGATTCGCTCACCTGCGGCCAGAATGAGGTCAACTCGTTTTCCGAGTTCCTTTTCGTAGCTGTCCCCAAGCAACTGCTTTCCCTTCTTCTCCACCGCACGACCCATTCGGAGAACAACTCCTGCCGGAGTGAAAGCCTCATGAGCCATCATGGCGGTCGTAGTCCCGATGGTTCCAAGGGTGCGGTACAGCTCAAGGTCGCTCTGGAGAACCTTAATCTCCCGATCAGTTGCCCGCTCAAGTTTTTTCTGAGCTTTTTCAAGGTCTTTTCGCGCAGGTTTTGGCGCTTTGGCAATTGCTGACCCGAGCGTGCTACGAGCTTTGTCGACGTTCGCGGGAGATTTTCGGCGGTCTCTCTCTCGCCGGGTTTCGGCTCTCTTCAGTCTCTCCCGGGCCGCCCAATCCACGACGTCGCGAGCGAAGGCACGGAGTTCTAAGAATGCTTTGTCCTCGATGAAACCCGTTCGATCGGTCTTCTGGCGCAGCCTGTTCTTGGGATCTTTGACGACGACACGTCCGACACTGTTATTGGTCGAGGGTCGCTCCTCTGGTGAGGATGCACGCATCCTGTTCATGTCCAGCCAGTCGTACCCCGGATCTCCATACGGGTACACGCGCAAGCCACGGTGATAGATATGCACTCCGCCGACCTCGTCGAGCCATTCTTTGATGCCGCCGACCGTCGTTGCACGAGATCGTTTCTGAAGGCCTGACCCTCCTCGCGGAATAACCCAGAGGCGAAGGTCGGCCGCAGGGGTTCGATACTGCTCGCCGTTGTGGAAACGCTCTGCGATGTCGTCGTGGTCGCCAACGATCGGCGCTCCTCCGTCATGATTGACGACCTCGGCGCGAGCGATGCCCTTTGAGGAGAGTTTCCCTCGGATCTCGTAACTAGCTAGGTCCAGATAGTTGCCGCTGCTAACAAGGTTCTCAATATCTTCAAAGCCTGGTGCGACCAGTTGTGCCTGGAATCCCACGCCCACTTTGAAGGGGTCAATCAAAAGCAGCAGCGCGCGCGCCAATCGTTTGACGTCTGCACGGGTGAGTCGATCTCGAAGCCCTTCGATCACAACTTCCGTCCCGCTCTTCTTGTTGGTCCTCTTCGATTTGACGGCTACCGGGACCTCATCAACCGTGTCCGCGCGGTCGAATTTCTCCCAATCGAAAACGACTTCGTAAGCCTTTCCTGGCCGTGATATTGGCCGCGTAATTACTTTGGCGCACCTCCCAAGACGCAGGGCAGCCAAGCGTCCAAGACCCTTTTCTCCCACCGGCAGTCGATGGAATTTGGGGGTCCGTTCCTCTGGATCCTTGATCGACCGTCCTAGGACGAGCCATCCCTCAGAAATCTGAGTGGGCGTCATCCCGTCACCCGAATCCGCAACCACGATGGTGCCACCCGGCTCATCGGTTTCGCTCAGCGTGACGCTGCAATCCGGGGCATCCGCGTCGTAGGCGTTTCGAACGAGCTCCAAGATGCCTTGATCAGGATGAGGGATAAGTTCCTCACCCAGTCTCGCCAGGATCGACGGCGCAAACCTAAGGTGCTCAGTCATCGGTCTCCGCTTGCCACGAAACTTCCTTTAAGGCTTGGACGGTGAGGTGCCGTAGCCGAATCCGGTGGTCGAGGAAACGGCTCACCTCCGGCGATTCCAGGTGGGCCTTGGCCCGAACACAATCCTCAAGCGTTCTGCTGTGGGGCTTCACGACCAAGAGATGATTCTCGACAGCAACCGGATCAGATCCGGTCACCACACTCACTTGCAGGCGGGGGGCCGACCCCTCAGTCGGCCTTGAAGTTCTCCCGGTTACAGCAAAGGGAGGTGAGATAGCGCGCCCCCGAAACCGACGATGCCGAGTGGGCTTTAGACCAACCTCGCCGCTGACGGAGCGCGCCGTTATAAAAGGACGCCAGGGGCCTCGCTTTGGATCTCGGTTGTCAACTACAGGGCCGACGCAGACATCAAAATAATCGGCCAGCGTCGTATTTGACTTGGACTTCTTTATCCAGTCGCCTTCATGTGATTTAGGAGCGGCCTTCGCAGTGCCCGCAAGCAGAAAGACGTCGATATCCGCATGAGGGTCGAAGAGCCCCAGTGATTTGATGGATTCAATTTTGAGTCTCTTCGCAATTAGCTTTCGCAACTTCCCGTAGCGGCTTCCGCTCCGAATCACGTCGGGCAGAATGGCGGTCAGGCGGCAGCCATCGTCCATTCGGTCGAGGACCCCATCGAGAAAGAGCGCCGCAGACGAGGTGAGACCCGAAGACCAAGTGCAGGCTGCCGGTGCTATGGATTGCCCAAAAGGGGGATTCAGGACGACCACGCAGTCCGAGCTGAATCGTCCCGGAACCTGATTGCCATCTCCGACTTGAATATCGACGGGTGCTTCTCCTGCGAATTGATCCCAGCCGTCGCTGCGCGCGAAGAGGTTCAGACGCGCCTGCGCAATCGATACGAGCTCTCGCTCGAGATCGGTCCCTTCAAACTTGACCGAGTCGGCTTCATCGTTGGCTGCAGCTGCTCGCATCGCTGAGAGCAGCAAATCTCCGCATCCACTTGCCGGGTCGATGATGGTCGAATTTGCCAGTCGACCTGGAACGGCAGCAATGGCCTGGTCGGCAAGAACCGCAGGGGTCATGAAGATCCCTCTTTCCCGGCGAAGCTCGCGCTTGAGCGCTGCGCGGACCTCTTTCGCAGGCCGGCCGTCAAGATGCGCGGCAGCGTTCTCGGCCTCGATCCGCCCAGGCGAGGCAATCAGCGCGCCCAGCTCCTTTACGTAGTGCTCAAGTCCGGTCATCTGCAGGAAATCTATTTTGACGGCGCAGTGCGACCCTTCCTAGCCATACGGAGATTCTGGTCCCAAAACACCGGCTTGAATAGCGCTCGCTTCCGCCGCGCAGCAGAGCTAACGTCCGCGAGCAACTGAAAAGCGCCCCGGCGGCGGTGGAACGCCCCGGGGCATGGCACCGAAGGATCAGCTTCGATGCAAGCGAGAAAGTACTCGCCGAAGTCCTCGCACGCGAGGACGCATCCGGCCCTCCTCAGTGCCCTGCCGAGAGGAGGGCACCTTGCCCCGCGAAACGATCAGGATCACGAAGGACCAGCGTGACGCGCTCTATGAGCAAGTCCGCAATCACCTCGCCGCCGTAGGCGATCTCTGGCTGGCGCTGGAGACCAACAAGGACTACGCAACCGCCGAGCGGCTCGCGATCGAGTTCTCCGAAGACTTCCGGCTGATGGCCGACCTCGGCTGGGACTTGGAGGATCAGCGCGAGCGGGTGGCGCTGACGATGCCGCCGCACGACCTGATGGAAGTCGTCCGGCGCCTGCGCGATGAAGCGCAGGGCGGCCTCGCCGACGCAGAAGCAGAGCAGCGCTCCCACGAGGTCGAGAGCCAGGCCGCGGGCTTCCAGTCTGCCTGGCAGACCTGTGAAGTCATCCTCGACGCGCTGGCCGACTCTGAGGAAGGAGAGATCCGTGTCGGCCGCGCATAAGGAGCGCCTGCGCCCTGGCGAGCTGGGCGGCCTCGTCCTCTCCTACCTCTGCAAGCACCGAAAGGAGGGACCGCTGACCGCCACGGCGGTCGGCAAGGGGATCGGCCGCTCACCCGGCACCGTCGCCAATTGCCTCAAGCGCCTCGCTAAAGCCAAGAAGGTGCGACTGGCGAAGAAAGCGCCTCGCGCCTACGTCCTCAAGGAGGCGAAGGCGCGGTGAGCGGCGGCGGGGTCGGCCGAGCTGGAGCCGACCCCGCCGATCAATTTTTCGGCCAAAAGAGCACTCGGATATGCATGGATTACCCGCGACTACCTCTTCTCCGAGATCCGAGTTGACTTCGCGCTTCCACGGAGCTGTCCAGGAGCTATGGAGCCCTGGATCAACAATCAAAAATGCCCCGTACCGAGTTCGTGTGGCTGTTCGCCTGGGTGGTCGCCTTGAGCTTCTGTCCAAGCTGCCGCTTTGCCCAGGGGACTGCGCTTTCCGCGCCCTCGCCCTCTGCCGACATCTCTACGTCACACCCAAGCCAGTCGGTGGTCTCGATATCTCGCGCACATCCCCTCTTACATCTCAGCGCCCTTCACGCTCGGCGCTCGCGCCCTCTCCTCCGCGCTGGATGCAGCGCTTCTTCCCGTCACCGCCAGCGGCGGCTTGCCGCCTCGGAGGCGGCGGCGTAGTGGGGCATCAGCGCAGGAACCCTCGCGAGAGTCGACGTGAGCGCGGGTGTGCCCGCTCGGCGCGGGTCCTAGCGGAAAGGCGCCGGGAGGCTGACCTCGACCGCTTTGTCGCCGCCCTGTTGGTGCTGGCCTCTGAGTCTGGCTGCGACAGATCCCACCCCAGGCGCACCTCGCCGAGGAAGGCACGGCGGCGATGAGGCGGGCAGCGCTCTACCTGCGCGTCTCCACCGCCGGCTCTCGCGAAGCCAGCTCGCCTTGATACTCCAGAACCCCTACTACGTGGGGATCGTCCGCTACGCGGGAGTGGAATACGAGGGACGACAAGAGCATCTGATCGACAAGGCGAGCTTCGACAAAGCCAAGGCGGTCCTCGCCGCCCACTACCACGCCGCCGAGAAGGACCGCAAGCACCACCATTACCTGAAGGGCTCCCTCTACTGCGGTCGCTGCGGTTCGCGGATGAGCTTGATCCAGGCGAAGGGCAACGGCGGCCGCTACCCCTACTTCTTCTGCATCGGCCGAATGAAGGGCACCGGCTGCAAGCAGCCCTACGTGCCCGTCGATCTGATCGAGGCGGCGGTCGAGGACACCTACGGCAATGTCGCCATCGAGCGCAAGCAAGCCGATCTCGTGAAGGAGAAGCTTGAGGTGGCACTCACCGGGATACGCGAGCAGGCCGAAGCCGAGGCCGCTCGCCAGCGGCGGCGACTGGCGAAGGTGAATGAGGAGCGCGAGAAGCTCCTCCACGCCTACTACGCGGGCGCGGTGCCCGTCGATCTTCTGCGCTCTGGGCAGGACCGCCTTGCCGCCGAGACCAAGCAGGCCGAGCGCCACTTGGAAGCTACCGAGGCCTCCTTCGGCGACATCGCCGCCATCTTCTCCAAGGCGCTCGATTTGCTCGCCGACTGCCAGGGCGCCTACCTCGCCGCACCGGGTCACCTACGCCGCCAATGGAACCAAGCGCTGTTCGAGCGCCTGGTCGTCTACGACGAGCGCATCTCCGACGCCGAGGTCGCCGGGCCCTTCGCGACCCTCGCCGATCCAGAGCTTCCGAAGCGGCTGGACGGTGAGGCTGTCACCGGAACCGGCGCTTCTTTTGGCGGCGGTTCAAATGAGGAGCTTCTTATCGGGGAGACAGGATTTGAACCTGCGACCGCTCGGCCCCCAGCCGAGTGCGCTACCAGACTGCGCCACTCCCCGTGGGGTCTTCATTTTGACGGATTGGCGGCCGCGGTGCCTATGGGAACGTCTGTTCGCCTCCATAGGCTGCGTTTATGAGGCGCTGCGGACGCTGTGGGACTGAAAAGCCGGTGAACGAATTTGCCTGGCGGCGCCGGGCGCGGGGACAGCGCGACAACTACTGCCGAACTTGCCGAGCGGCTTACAAGCAGGAGCACTATGCGGCGAATAAAGCTCGATACATCGCCGCCGCGAGGCAACGCAAGAAAGCGCTGGTCGAAGAACGAACTGAGTACCTGGTCGCTTTTCTGCGGGACCATCCCTGCGTCGACTGCGGCGAGGGCGATCCGATCGTGCTCGAGTTCGACCATCTGCGGGACAAAAGGTTCTCGATCTGCGAGGGACTACAGGGACGGCGGTGGGGGGACGTCCTCGACGAGATTGCAAAGTGCGAGGTGGTTTGTGCAAACTGTCATCGGCGCCGCACCGCAAAGCGGGGTGGCTTCCTCCGCGCGGCGGTAGCTCAACGGTAGAGCCTCGCCCTTCCAAGGCGATGACGCGGGTTCGAGTCCCGTCCGCCGCTTCAAGAGGCAGCCGTTGCTGCCGATGAGAGGAGCGGTGCGTGCCGCAACCTCGATCCTCGTCGTCCTCGCTCTTGGCCTCAGCTTGCTGGGCTGTGGCGTCTCAGGTGATGAGACGGAAGGCGCCGGCTCGGGCGACTCGCCCAGCTCCAGCGGCTATGTCGACTGGCCCTACTTCGGTCGCGTGCCGGCGCGGACGCACTACCTGCCGGATCGAGCTCATGCCCTGCAGCCGCCGCTGAAGGAGGCGTGGTCGATCAACACGCATGCGCTGATCGAGTTCCCGCCGGCGATTCACGGCGGGGTCGCTTACGTGATCAACAAGTACGGGAACGGGAAGGCGGTACGGCTCGCGGACCGCAAGGTGCTGTGGGAAATCAACATCCGGCCCAGCGACAAGGGGAAGCCGAATTTCGTCACCGCGCCCGTCTATTACGACGGCCGCATCTACGGGGCCTTCCTCGACGGACACGTCGCCGCCGGCGACGCGAAGACCGGCAAGAAAGACTGGGTGCGGAAGCTGGACGCCCACCTCGAATCCTCGCCGCTGGCGGTGGACGGGACGCTCTATCTCGGCACCGACACGACCAATCTCGTCGCCCTAGACGCTGAGAATGGCAAGACCCGCTGGAGCTTCAACTCGCCCGCCGCGATCAAAGCCAGCCCAAGCTACGCCGACGGCAACATTTTCGTCGCCGACTACCAGAGCTCGATGTTCGCCCTCGATGCGGAAACGGGCAAGCCGGTTTGGCGCACCAACACCAGCAAGGCCCCGCCCTACGGCCGCGGCGGCTTCTTCTCTTCCCCCGCGATCGCCTTCGGCCGGGTCTACGCCGCCCGCGACGACGGCACCGTCTTCGCCTTCGACGAGAAGACCGGCAAGGTCGAGTGGTCCTTCGACACCGGCGACTACATCTACGGCTCGCCCGCCGTCGCCCGCGTCCCGGGCACTCCGCCCAGCGTCTACATCGGCGCCGAAAACGGTCGCTTCTTCGCCCTCGATGCCCGCACCGGCAAGCCGCGCTGGCGCTACGAGGTCGGCGGCCCCGTCCCCGGCACCGCCACGGTGATCGGCGACACCGTCTACACCTCGAGCTTCAAGACCCAGACGACGACCGGTCTCGACGCCCGCACCGGCCACCCCACCTTCCACATCAAGCAGGCCGGCTACACGCCGATGGTCTCCGACGGCAGGCGCCTCTTCCTCGTCGGCTACTACGAGCTGATCGGGCTCGACCCCAGGTAGCGCAACCGGTTTTCGACACAGCCCGCTGTGTCGAAAGTCGGTTGCGCTTACGGGATCGGGCTGTGGGCGCGACTGGCGTCGAGCTCGAAGATGCGGAAGTCGGTCCCGAGCACCGGTTGGGAGACGTTGTGGACCGGGGTCTCGCCGATCCTCCCGTCCGGCGAGCCGGCGTGGGCGTGGCCGTGGAGGACGAGATCGGGGCCGTGCTCGAGGATCGGCGCCGCCAGGCGATCGCTGCCGAGGAAGACCCAGATCTCCCGCGGCTCCCCCTCGAGCGTCGCTTCGATCGGCGCGTAGTGGAGCAGGACGATCCGCACCGGACAGGTGGCGACTTCGCGCAGGCCCTCGTCCAGCGCCCGCACTTCGTCGGTCGCCTCCTGGTAGACGGCGCGCAGCGAGGGCTCGCCGAAGTCCGGCAGGTGGCGCGGCGCGAAGCCGCCGACGAAGCCCTTGACGCCGACGATCCCGACCTCGACCCCACTCACCTGGCAGACCGAGGCAGTGCGGTCGAGCATCTGCACGCCGCCGTCGCTCAGCCGCTCGAGGATCGCCTCGGCTTCGTCGGCGTGCCAGTCGTGGTTGCCGAGCACCGCGAACACCGGCGCCTCGGTTTGGGCCGCCGCCGCGCAGAGGATTTCCGCCTCGTCGAGGCGGCCATGACTGGTCAGATCGCCGGCGATCAGGACCAGGTCGACGTCGTCGCCGAGCGCGGCGAAGGACTCGACGATCGCGTCTCGATTCGAGTCGCGGCAGTGAATGTCGCCGGTCGCGGCGATGCGCAGCCGCTGTCCGTCGCCGTTGACTGAAGCCATCGCGCCTTCCCTACCCGCTTGCAGGCACGTTTACCGCCCGGCGCCCCGGGGCACGGAAAAGGCGTGGCGGAGAACCTGGGCAAGAGCGAGGTCGCCGAAGACCTCACCGACAGCCTCAAGCGCTCGGTTGCGGCGCTCGACGGGGGCGGCGTGCCCTACGTGCTCGGCGGCGGGCTCGGCTGCTGGGCGCGCGGCGGTCCGCCCTCCTCCAACGACATCGACCTGATGATCAAGCCCGAGGACGCCGAGCGCGCGCAGCAGGCGCTGGCCGAAGCGGGCATGCGCCCCGAGACCCCGCCCGAGCAGTGGCTGCGGAAGGCCTGGGATCGGGACATCCTCATCGACCTGATCTACGAACCCTCGGGGATGACGGTCGACGACGAGGTGATCGCCCGCGGAGAGATGATGAGCGTGATAGCGATGCAGATCCGGGTGATGGACCTCGACGACATCCTCACCACGAAGCTGCTGGCGCTGGACGAGCACAGCGCCGACTACCGCGACCTGATCCTGATCACGCGGTCGCTGCGCGAGCAGATCGACTGGGAGCAGCTGCGGGAGCGCACCGCCGCCAGCCCCTTCGCCGCCGCCTTCTTCGCCCTCGCCGACGGGCTGGAGATCAGCCCCGCCACGCTGCGGGCCGGCTCAACCGAGGGTTAGCAGGTCCGTCAGGACTACTTCAGCGCCGCGAAGATCTCTTCGGCGGCGCGTTCGCCGGATTCGACCGCGCCGTTGAGGTAGCCCTGGAAGTCGATCGAGGTGTGCTCGCCGGCGAAGTGGCAGTTGCCTTCCTGTTCGCGCTCGACGCCGGCGAACTTCGTGTACTGACCGACCTTCCAGTAGGAGTAGGAGCCCTTCGTCCAGGGATAGCCGGTCCAGAAGTCGATCGTCGCCTTGCCGTTCCACTGAGCCTTGATCCCGGGCAGCACCGGCTCCAGCTGCTTGAGGAACTTTTCGGCCCGTTCGCCCGGGCTGCCGTTTTCGGGGCCGAAGCTGGCGCCGATTTTGCCCCCGGTGTAGTCGACCAGGATCCCGGCGGTCCCCGGCTGGCCCCGGGTCACCTCCCAGGTGTTCTGGTAGCCGGTGTCGGCGTAGGTCTCGCCGTTGCACTCGAGCGAGTTCCAGAGGCGCTGCTTGAACTGGACGTGCAGCTTCGAGTTCGTCCCCATCCCCTGCTCCTCGATCGCGGTCTTCTTCAGCGTCGAGAAGCCCGCCTGCGTGTAGTCGAGGGTGCGCAAGACCGAGAACGGGAGCGCGAGGACGACGCGGTCGGCGACCATCGTCTGCGTGGTCAGCCCGGTTGCGAAGGCGAGGCCGTAGCTGCCGTCGGCGTTGCGGCGGATCGAGCTCAGCGCCGCTTCCTTGGTGATCTGCCCTTTCAACGCCGCCGCCAGCCGCTGCGGAATCTGATCGTTGCCGCCGCGCACGTGGTACTTCTCGTTCGAGGGGCCGAAGATGCGCAGCTGCCCCTGGCCGGAGTAGCCGAGCAGGTAGAGCATGTTGAGCGAGCTCTGGACGCTGGTCTCAGCGCCGTACTCGATGTTGTAGGCGACGTCGAGCAGCTGCCCCAGCTTCGATTTGAGCCCGCCGGGGACGTAGGCCTGGATCCACTGGGCGATCGACATCCGATCCAGTTCGCGGCCGCGTTCGGTCGAGAGGTTGTAGAGGGTCGGGTAGCTGGCCGCGGAGACGTCCTTGTGGATCTGCTGCCAGATCTTCTTCAGGTCGTCGGTGGCGTCGGCGAAGGTGTACGGCTGCCCGTCGAAGTAGTAGAGGGCCTCGGTGCCGTTGACCTCGGCGGCGAGCAGGTTGTCGAGATCGAGCCCGAGTTCCTGCGCCAGCTGACGGGTCTGGGCGTGCCCCTGGTCGATCAGCTCGCCGCCGTGCTCGGCGATCTGCCCTTCGGCGAATTCGCCGCGGCGCGTCCAGCAGCGCCCGCCGACCCGATCGGAAGCCTCGTAGACCTGCGCCTGGACGCCGGCCTGCTTCAGCCGGTAGGCGCAGGTGAGCCCGGCAAGCCCGCCTCCGACGATCACGATCCGCGGCGGAGTCGCCGCCAGCGCCCGCGAGATCGGCCCGCTCAGCATCGCCGCGGCGGCAAGACCGGCGCCGCCGGCAAGCAGCTCCCGCCGTCGCAGCGTCGAGCGCTCGACGAGAAGCTCTTGGTCAGCTCCGCGCGCGGCCGCTTCCGCGGCGACCGAAGCCGCTTCCCCCAATCGCCTCGCTAACGGAGTCCTCCCCCCCATCGGGAGTCAGCGTGGCAGAGGCAGTTCCTCCACGCAAGTGACAAAAGGTCCAACGCAGCCAGGCGTGCTTGGGACGACCGGGGGTACGCCGACGGAGCCGTTGGTCAGCCGGCGAGCCGCGCGTTCAGCTCGATCTCGGGGACCCCGGCGAGCGCCCGCGAGACCGGGCAACCCGCCTTTGCTTTCTCGGCGTACTCGCGGAAGGTCTCCTCGTCGATGCCGGGCACCGAACCCTCGGCCTCCAACTCGATCCGCGCGATCGTAGGCTGGTCCTCGACCAGTCGCAGCTGCACCCTGGCCTGCGCCCGCACCGAATCAGGCGTGTGCCCATCCTCGGCGAGGATGTTGCTCAGCGCCATCGCGAAACAAGAGGCGTGCGCCGCCGCGATCAGCTCCTCGGGGTTGGTCCCCTCCCCCTCCTCGAACCGCGAGGTGAAGGAGTAGCTCCCCTCCCAAGCGCCCTCGCCGACCTTGACGGTCCCCGCCCCGCCTTTGAGATCGCCCTTCCACTCGGCGCTGCCGTTCCTCGTCGCCATGCTCCGCTCCCTTCTTTGAAGTACGAGCGCCAGCTACCCAAATCGGCAAGCCTCAGAACCGAAGTCCGGATCGGGCAGTGCGCAACCGCGGCGCTATCGCCCACGGGCGTTATTCGGTCGGTGGGCGTACGCAGCCTCCCTGACCGCCTCATCGGTCTCCAGGGTCGCCCCCAGGGCGCCGCCGATCGTCCCCAGCGCGCTCGAGAGCCAGGCGAGGCGCACGTAGTCCCATACGTCCGTATCTCGTCCGAGCGCTTCCGAGAGAAGGGACGAGTCGATCAGCAGCAGGGCGCCGAGCAGGCTGACGAGGAAGACGGAGAGGTAAAGCGCGGTGACCCCGAACACGACCGTGGCGGTGGTTGCCAGGTTGAACAACGTCACCTGCTCGCGCACCCGCGGGGCGGGTGCCCGCTCCCAGAGACGGTGGCCGGCGATCAGCGTCACCGAGGCGGCGGCGATCGAGACGAGGCCGGCGATCGTCAGTCGCAGCGGGCCGAGGGTTCCGGCGATCTTCCAGACTTCGATCTGGATCATGACGAAGGCGACCGCCGCGACCGCCGCCAGCATCACCCGCCAGAGCCGCCCGACCAGCCGCCAGGGGTGATTGGCGCCGACCATCCCGACCAGCAGCCGCAGGTTGCCGCTGATCACCCGGGCGACGTAGGCCACGCCCCCGTCGTCGTCGTGGACGTCGCCGGCCAGCTCGGCGAGGCGACGCTGGACCCCGAGCCCCGCGCCCCCCGACCGCGCGGCGCGGTCATCCTCCGGGTCGCCGACCAAGGTCCCGACCGCATCGGCGGCGGCGTCGTAAAGACGCCGGCGACGCCTCAGCACGCCAAGCGCCGGCAACGAGACCAGCGCCACGCCGTGGGTGCGGCTGGCATGGCTGAGCAACGCCCGGTGAGCGAGTCGCAGCGGCAGCTCGGTGATCGCCACCGCCAGGTCCCAATCGGCGTCGAGCAGCAGGCGACGGACCGCAGAGACGAGCTCGGTCAGGTGCACCGGAGGCTCGGCCAACGGGTCGGTGAGGACCTCCGGCTCCCACTCGACCTCGGGGTAGCGCTCGGCCAGGGCAGCGCCGAGCTCGGCCGCCAGCTCGTCGGCCGCCACCTGGTCGATCGCCGGCGAGACGATCAGGCCCAGCTTCACCGTCGCCATGGCGATCGCACGGCGGCTAGCGCCGCCGTGCTTCCAGCTCCTCGATCCGCGCCAGCAGGTCGCACGCGAGCGCCGCGCCGGCGACGTTGAGGCCGAGGTCGTGGCGCAGCCGCATCAGCCGCGCGAGGCGTGCCGCCGCGTCCCAATCGAGGGGGTCGACGGCGTCGAGCGCGACCAGCCGCCGCACCAAGTCGGGGTGCAGCCCGGAGCGTCGAGCCAGTGCCCGGGCATCGACGAGGACGAGTGCCGTGCCGGTCGCCATCAACGTCCCTGCCTCGGGTCGAACCGGGAGACCGCGGCGAGCTCCTCGAACAGCTCGCGCTCGCGCTGCTCGAGCACCTTCGGAACGACGATCCTGACGCTTGCGTACAGGTCGCCTCTGCGTCCGCCCGGGCCCGACATCCCCTCGCCTCTCAGCCGCAGACGGCGGCCGCTGGAGGAGCCGGCCGGGACTTTCACTTTGGCGCTGCCGTCGAGGGTGGGGACGGGAACCGTGGCCCCGAGTGCCGCCTCCCAGGGCGCGACCGGGATCTCGACCACGAGGTCGTCGTCTTCGCGTCGGAAGCGCGGATGGCGTTTGATCCGCACCCGCAGGTAGAGGTCCCCCGCGGGACCGCCGCTCGCCCCTTCCCCACCCTGACCGGCGAGGCGGATTTTCTGACCGTCGCGGACGCCGGGCGGGATCTGCACCTCGAAGTCGCGGCCGTCGGCGAGTGAGATTTTCTGTTTGCCGCCATGGGCGGCTTCCTCGAGCGTGACCTCGATCGTCGCCTCCTGGTCGCCGCCCCGCATCGAAAAGCCGTCAAAGCCCCGGGAGGCCCCTCGCCGGCCGCCGAAGAAGCTCTCGAAGAAATCGCTGAAGCCGGCGCCGTCGCCGAATCCCTGGCCATCGCTGAATCCCTGGCCATCGCCGCCCCCGAAGCCGCCGCCGAACCCGGAGGCGCCGCTGACGTCCTCGCCGGCTTTCCAGTTCGCCCCGAGGCGTTCGTATTTCTCCCGTTTCTCGGGGTCGCGCAGAACCTCGTAGGCCTCCGAGACCTCTTTGAAGCGGTCCTCGGCGCCGGGATCCCTGTTGACGTCCGGGTGATATTCGCGGGCGAGTTTGCGGTAGGCGCTGCGAATCTCCTCGTCGCTCGCGCCGCGCGGCACGCCCAGTACCTCGTAGTAGTCACGAAAGCCGACCGCCAATCAGTCCTCGCCCTCTCCGCTGGGCTCCTGCTCCCGCTCCGAGCCGCCGCCGTTTCGCGAAACCACCACCTGCGCCGGGCGCAGCACCCGCTCGCCCTGGCGATAGCCCGAGCGGGCGACGCCGAGCACGGTGCGGTCGGGGGCCTCGTCGCTCTCCTGGACCGAGATCGCCTCGTGCAGCTCGGGGTCGAAGCGATCGCCCGCGGCGCCCACCCGTTCGACGCCCTGCCGGGCGAGGATCGCCTCCATCTGCTCGAGGACGCTCCGCAGCCCGTCGGAGGGCTGCATCGCGAGCGCGCGGTCGACACTGTCGACCGCCTCGATCCAGTCCAGCAGCAGCCGCTCGGCCTGTTCGGTGACCCGGCGCTCCACTTCCTGCGCCGAGCGCTTGCGGTAGTTCTCGAGGTCGGCGAGGGCGCGCAGGTAACGCTCGTCGTCGAGCCGCTCCTCCTCACTCACGGGTGAACTCGGCATCGACGACTTCCTCCTCCTCGGCCGCGGGCTGGCTCTCGTCGCCGTTGCCGCCGTCCTCGGGGCCGGTCGTCGCACCGGCGCTCTGCAGCGCCTGGATCATCTGCTGCAGGTCGGAGATCAGGGGCCGCACGCGGTCGAGACCGGCCTGCTCCTCGATCGCCGCCCGCGCGTCGCGGACCAGCGCCCCGGCCTGTTCTTTCTGGTTGACCGGCACCCGGTCGCCAAGTTCCTCGAGCTGCCGTTCGACCCGATGGGCGAAGGCGTCGAGCTCGTTGCGGGCGTCGACTTCTTCGCGCCGCTGGCGGTCTTCGGCGGCATGTTCTTCGGCTTCCTTGATCATCCGCTCGATGTCGGAGCTGTCGAGGTTGGTCGTTTCGGTGATCGTCACCTGCTGTTCGGCGCCGGTGTCTTTGTCGCGCGCCGAGACGTTGAGAATGCCGTTCGCGTCGATGTCGAAGGTGACCTCGACCTGCGGCTCGCCGCGCGGTGCCGGCCTGATTCCTTCGAGCCGGAATTTGGCCAGCTGCCGGTTGTCCCGCGCCATCTCGCGCTCGCCCTGGAGGACAACGATGTCGACCGCGGTCTGGTTGTCCTCGGCGGTCGAGAAGACCTCGGTCCGCCGGGCTGGGATCGTCGTGTTGCGCTCGATGACTTTCGTCATCACGCCGCCCATCGTCTCCAGCCCGAGCGAGAGCGGGGTGACGTCGAGCAGTACGACGTCCTCGACTTCGCCTTTCAGTACCCCGGCCTGCAGGGCGGCGCCGATCGCCACCACCTCGTCCGGGTTGACCGTCTGGTTCGGATCCTTGCCGCCGGTCAGTTTGCGCACCAGATCCTGGACTTTCGGGATCCGGGTCGAGCCGCCGACCAGGATCACCTCGTCGATGCCGTCCGCGCTGAGGCCGGCGTCTTTCAGCGCCTGTTCGACCGGCCCACGGGTGCGCTCGATCAGGTCCTCGACCAGTTGCTCGAACTTCGACCGGGCGAGCGTGACGTTGAGGTGCTTCGGGCCGGAGGCGTCGGCGGTGATGAACGGCAGGTTGATCTGGGTCTGGGTAGTCGAGGAGAGCTCGACCTTGGCCCGCTCGGCGCCTTCGTACAGCCGCTGCAGCGCCTGCGGGTCCGCCGCCAGGTCGATCCCCTGTTCCTTTTTGAATTCTTCGCTCAGCCAATCGACGATCCGTTTGTCGAAGTCGTCGCCGCCGAGGTGGCCGTCGCCGCTGGTCGCCCGCACCTCGATCACGCCGTCGCCGACTTCCAGCAGCGAGACGTCGAAGGTGCCGCCGCCGAGATCGAAGACGAGGACCGTCTCGGAGCCTTTCTTGTCGAGGCCGTAGGCGAGCGCCGCCGCGGTCGGCTCGTTGATGATCCGCAGCACCTCGAGGCCGGCGATTTTGCCGGCGTCTTTGGTCGCTTGGCGCTGTGCGTCGTTGAAGTAGGCGGGGACCGTGATCACCGCCTCGGTGACTTTTTCGCCGAGAAACTTGGCCGCGTCGTCGGCGAGCTTGCGCAGCACCGCGGCCGAGATCTCCTCCGGCGCGTGCTGTTTGCCGCGCACCTCGAAGCGGACCGCGTCGCTGGGCCCTTTGGCGACCTTGTATGGGACGGTCTCGATCTCGGTCTGGACTTCGTCCCATTTGCGGCCGATGAATCGCTTGGCCGAGTAAATCGTCGCCTCGGGGTTGAGGATCGCCTGGCGTTTGGCGATCTGGCCGACCAGCCGCTCGCCGTCCTCGGTGAAGGCGACCACCGACGGCGTCGTCCGCGAGCCCTCGGAATTCGGGATCACCTCGGCCTGTCCGCCCTCCATCGTCGCGGCCACCACCGAGTTGGTGGTACCGAGGTCGATTCCGACTGCCTTCGCCATGGGTGCCTCCTCCCAGGGCCCGGGGAGTGCTCGGGCCGGTTGCGGGCTTGCACACCTCTAGGTAGGGCGGTGGAGGCTGCCGTCAAGAGGGTTTAGGGCAGCCTGCTGAGGGGAACGTGGAGGAGTTACCGGGCGGCGACCTCGAGCACCTCGAGCTATTGGTCCCGGTGATCCGGAACTGCCCGGTCACACGGACTACAACACCGGAAGAAGAAGGCGCATTGCGCGACGGCGCGCACCCAGTTGGCTCGCCTCTCCCCGTGGCCCGCGAGCGCCGCCTCCTCGCCCTGACCGAGGCGGGTGACCGGGTCGGCACCGACGAATTGGTGGCAGCCTTCATGCCGGCGATCGACGGGGTCGCGAGCCGCTACCGCAGCTTCCGCAGCCTCGAGCGCCAGGAGCTCCAGCAAGAGGGTGTCGTCGGCCTGCTGCGCGCCGCGCGGCGCTTCGACCAGCGTTACGAGACGCCGTTCTGGGCCTATGCCTCGTGGTGGGTCCGACAGGCAATGCAGCAGCTCGTCGCCGAGCTGACCAGTCCCGTCGTCCTTTCCGACCGGGCCGCCCGCAGCCTCGTCCAGATGAAGCGGGCGCGCGCCGCCTTCGCCCAGGCGAACCGGCGCGAGCCCTCCGACTCCGAGCTCGCCGAGACCGCCAGGATGCCGCTGGACCAGGTCCAGCACCTGGTCTCCGTGGAGCGCGCCTCGAGCAGTCTGCAGGCCCCGGCCGCCGGTGAAGAGGAGACGACGACCCTCGCCGAACGACTGGCCGATCCGGCCACCGAGGAGGAGTACGAACGGATCGTCGACCTGGCTGACGGTGAGCACATCGAGGACCTCGCCGCCGGCCTCGAGGAACGCGAGCGCCGCATCGTCTTCGCTCATTACGGGATCGGCTGCCGGCAGCGGACGCTGCGTGAAATCGGCCGCGAGTCCCACCTCAGCGCCGAGCGGGTGCGGCAGCTTGAGGAACGTGCCCTCGCCAAGCTCCGCGCAATAGTCAATCCAACGATGGAGGTGGCGTGATGGACGTGGTTATCGCTGGTGGACACGGGAAGATCGGCCTGCGGCTGGGCAAGCTGCTGGCCGCGCGCGGCGACCGGGTCAGGGGACTGATCCGCAAGCCCGAGCAGGCCGAGGACCTGGTTGCCGACGGCATCGAGCCGGTCCTATGCGACCTCGAGGCCGACGATGACGTGGGAGCGGCGGTCGAGGGCGCCGATGCGATCGTCTTCGCGGCAGGCGCCGGTCCCGGCAGCGGGGCCGAGCGCAAGTGGTCCCTGGATTACGGCGGCGCCGTGAAGCTGATCGCGGCGGCCAAGGCCAAGGGGATCACTCGCTACGTGATCGTCAGTTCGATCGGCGCCGGCGATCCGCCGGCCGAGGGAGGCGGCGTCTTCGGCGAGTACCTGCGGGCCAAGGCAAAAGCCGACCAGGAGCTCGAAGCGAGCGGCCTCGATTACACGGTCGTGCGTCCAGCGAGCCTCACCGACGAGCCGCCGACCGGCCTGGTCACGATCGCCGACCGGGTGGAGCGAGGCGAGATCCCGCGTGCCGACGTGGTCGCGGTCCTAGCTGCCGTCCTCACCGCCGACAACGCGGTCGGCAAGACGTTCGAGGTGGTCTCCGGCGAGACGCCCGTCGAGACGGCGGTCGCCGCGCTCTGAGTCCCGGTCAACGTGTCTACTGGCGATGGCCCCCACCGCCTCCGAGCAGGCGGTCTCCGAGCAGGCGTGCCGCTTCGGGGGCCACCTCGTCGTCGACCAGAACCTCGTAGCGGTCGGCGCTGAGGCCGGAGACCGAGTCGAAATCGCGCCGGCCGCGGCTCAGGGCATGCATGAGCAGGCCGAGCAGAGCCCCGACCAGAGCTCCGAACCAGAGGCCGTCGATCGCCAGCCAGAAGGCAGAGGTGACCGGGTCGAACCAGTTGAAGACCCCGAACAGCCAGCCGATCAGGAAGCCGATCAGAGCGCCGGAGGTCAGGCCCTGCAGCGCCGCCTCGAGGTAGCCGCGGCGGCCGGTCACCTGCTCGACCAGTTTCAGGTCGCGGGCAACGATCGAGACCCGCTCGACCGGGAACTTCTGGTCGGACAGATAGTCGACGGCGCGCTCGGCCTCGGCGTAGGTTGCATAGGAGGCCACGGCCCGACGAGATCTGCCGCCGATCTCATCGCGGGGAACGCCTCCCCGGTTTTTCGTCTCCACCAGCTCCTCCTTGTCCGTGGGCGACCGGCGGTTGTCGGTCACCCTGTTCGGTAGGGCGGGCCGGGGGCGGATCAAGTTCTCGACAGGGGCACCGGCGGGCCTACCTATCGGCGCGACGGCAAAAAGCCCTACAAAGGAGGAGTCATGGCCCTGCCAGTACGTCGCTCCGCCGGTGCCCCCTTGGCGGTCGAGCAATGGGACCCGTTCCGCGAGCTGATCCAAGGGGTTTTCGGGAACACGATGCAGAACGGCCAGAGCGCGTTCATACCGCGCTTCGACATCGAGGAGACCGAAGACGCCTGGATCGTCGAGGCTGAGCTGCCCGGGGTGAAGCGCAAGGACGTCGACGTCGAAGTGCGCGACGGCGAGCTGCTGATCACCGGCGAGATCAAGGAGCGGGAACGGGTCGGCGTAATACGCCACCGCACCCGCCGAACCGGCAAATTCGAGATCCGCGTGGCACTGCCCAACGATGTCGACACCGAACGGGTCGACGCGCGGCTCGAGGGCGGCGTGATGCTCGTCGAGATCCCGAAGCCGGAGCGGGCGAAACCCCGCAAGGTCACGGTCGGCGGCGACGAAGAAGCGGAAGAAAGCTCGTAAGATTGCGGAGAGCCGGGCGGGAGCCTGAACCGCTCCCGCTTGGGCCCGCCGCTCAGGCGTTGAGCTGGGCGTAGACGAGGCGTACCGCCATCGCTCCCTCGCCGACCGCCGAGGCGACGCGCTTGATCGAGCCGGCACGGACATCGCCGGCGGCAAGGATCCCCGGCACCCCGGTTTCGAGCAGGGCGGGTGGCGCGGCGCCGTTGCTGTTCCCCGATGCCGCGCCGGGTCCGGTCAGCACGTAACCGTGGTCGTCGAGCGGGACAACGCCCTCGAGCCAGTCCGTACACGGTTCGGCGCCGATGAAGACGAACAACTCGCTGATGTCAAGGCGGCGCCGCTCGCCGCCCTCCAGGTCCTCGACGACGACGCCTTCGAGGGAGTCATCCCCGCACAGCTCGCGGATTTCGGTGTTCCGAATCACCTCGACGTTGGACAGGCGCTCGATCCGGTCGGCCAGGTAGCGCGACATGTCGCGAGTCAACTCGCGATGGCGAAGCAGCAGGTAGACCTTGCTGGCCCGGCGCGAGAGGAAGGCGGTTGCCTGCCCGGCTGAGTTGCCGCCGCCGACCACGGCGACCGGAGCGCCGACGCAGAGCTGCTCCTCCATGAACGTGGCCTCGTAGTGGACCCCGCCCCCCTCGAAGTGCTCGAGCCGCTCGACCGGGAGGCGGCGATAACGGGCGCCGGTGGCGATCAGCAGCGCCCGCGTCTCCAGCGTCGTCCCGTCTTCGAGTGAGATCGCGTGGGTTCCGTCCCGGCGCTCGAGCCCGACCGCGGCGGCACCGACGACGAACCGGGCGCCGAACTTGCGCGCCTGGATCGTCGCTCGTTCGGCCAGCTCGGCGCCGGAGATCCCCGACGGGAAGCCGAGGTAATTCTCGATCCGCGAGGAGGTGCTGGCCTGGCCGCCGACGGCGATCCCGTCGACGGCGACGGTGAGCAGGCCCTCGGAGGCGCCGTAGACGGTCGCCGCCAGGCCGCCCGGCCCGGCGCCGACGACGACGAGGTCGCTGACCCGGTCGCGCGGCGGCTCCTCGCGCATCCCAGCCGCCGCCGCCAGCTCGGCGTTGCTCGGGTTGCGCCAGACCCGGCTGCCCCAGACCACGACCGGGGTTTCCTCGGGCCGGACCCCGAGCCGCTCGAGAAGCGCCTCGGCACGGGGGTCGCGCTCCGGGTCGACCCAGCGGAACGGCAGCCGGTTGCGGGCGGCGAAGTCGAGCAGGCGGCGGGTGTCCGGCAGGTAGCGCGAGCCGACGATCTTCAGCCCTGCGCCGAGGCCGCTGAGCAGCTCACGACGCAGCAGGAAGGCGCGCAGCACGAGGTCGGCGAGGGCCGGATCTTCACCGACCAGCCGGCGCAGCGTCTCCGGGGCCACCTGCAGTACCTCCCCGGCCTCGCGAACAACCGTCGTGTAAAAGGCCGGCTGCCCGGTCACCAGGCCGAGCTCGCCGAGGAAGCGGCGGGGGCCGTGGACCGCGACCGCCGGCTCGTCCCCCTCGTCATCGGCGTGGGCGGATACCAGGCCCTCGAGGACCACGAAGAAGTCGTAGGGAGAGTCGCCCTGGCGGTAGAGACTCTCCCCCACCGTCGTCCGCGAGCGGCGACCGCGCGCCGTCAACGTCTCGATCTGACTCCCGCTGAGCCGCGGGAAGGCGCCGTCGCGGTCGGGGGTCTCGGTGACCTCGGTTGGCTCGGCGGCGCCCATTTACGCCCCTGGTAGGCCGGTGACACCGGCTTGTCAATAGAGGGGGAGCCGGAGTAACGGCATCTAGCGCGCGAGGTGGCTCTCGAGCCAGGACTCGAGCTGGGGTTTGGGAGCGGCGCCGATCAGGCGGTCGACCTCCTTGCCGTCGCGGGCCAGCATCAGGGTCGGGATGCTCTGCACGCTGTAGCGGCTGGCGATCTCCGGGGCGCTGTCGATGTCGAGCTTGACGACCTTCACCTCGAACTCCAGGGGGCGGTTGGTTGACAGAGGCACCGCGGCGGCCTACCGGAGAGAAGAGATGACGACTCAGTTGCAGACCGAGCAGGGGATCGTGCGGGTGCCGACCGGGACCTGGACGGTGGATCCGATCCACTCCAGCGTCGGCTTCGAGGTCAAGCACATGATGATCTCCACCGTCCGCGGGCACTTCAAGCAGTACGAGGGGACGCTGGAGGCGGCCGAGGACTATCACCACTCACGGATCTGGGGCAGCGCCCAGGTCGCCTCGATCGACACCAACAACGCCGACCGCGACGAACACCTTCGGGGACCGGACTTCTTCGACGCCGAGCACTGGCCGTCGATTACGTTCGAGTCGACCGCGATCGAGCACGTCGAGGCGGGGAGCTACCGGGTCACCGGCGATCTGACGATCAAGGGCGTCACCCGCGAGATCCAGGTCGAGGCCAACGTCGAAGGAGCGGCCGTCGACCCCTGGGGCAAAGATCGCGTCGGCGTCGCGGTCCGCGGCTCGATCGACCGGACCGAGTTCGGCCTCACCTGGCAGCAGTCGCTTGTCGGCGGCGGGCTGCTGGTCGGCGATCAGGTCGCGCTCCGAATCGACATCTCCGCGGTGCGGGCCTAGGAAGGCAACGCCGCGGCGATGGCTCATACCAAGGCAGACCCCCGCAGCGGCTACGCAACCGTCAACCCGTACACCAACGAAGTGGTGCGAGAGTTCCCGTCGCTGCGCGGCGAGGAGATCGATCGGGTCGTCGAGCGGGCTCACCGCGCGTTGGAGCCGTGGCGGCAGCGATCGGCGGCCGAGCGGGCCGCGGTGGTCGCGCGGGCGGCGCTGCTGATGCGGGAGCGCTACGAGGAGCTGGCGCAGACGATCACGCTCGAGATGGGGAAGCTGATCCGCCACAGCCGGGCGGAGCTGGACCTGACGATCCGGATCCTCGAGTACTACGCCGAGAAGGGCCCGGCGCAGATCGCCGACCAACCGCTGGAGATGGAGGACGAGGGCTCGGCGGTCATCCGCAACGAGCCGCTCGGGGTCCTGCTGACCGTGCAGCCGTGGAACTTCCCCGCCTACCAGGCGATCCGGATCAGCGCCCCGAATCTGGTGCTGGGCAACACGATCCTGCTCAAGCACGCGCGCAGCGTGCCCCAATCCGCGCTGGCGATCGAGGCGCTCTTCGCGGATGCAGGCGCTCCCGAGGGCGTCTTCACCAACGTCTTCGTGGAGTTGGAGGACATCGCGCGGATCGTCGAAAACCCGCTCGTCCAGGGCTGCTCGCTGACCGGCAGCGAGCGGGCCGGCTCGGCCCTCGGAGAAGAAGCCGGCCGCGCCCTGAAGAAGGTGGTGCTCGAGCTCGGCGGCAGCGACCCGCTCATCGTCCTCGACGGCGACAACCTCGGGCGCGCCGTGGAGGCTGCGTTCGTCGGGCGGATGCACAACATGGGCCAGGTCTGCACCAGCGCCAAGCGGATGATCGTGATGGCCGACGTCTTCCAGGATTTCGTCGACGGCCTCGCCGAACGGATGGCCGAGCTCGAACCCGGCGACCCGTTCGACGAAAAGACGACGCTGGCGCCGCTCTCCTCCGAGCGGGCGGCCGAGCTGGTGATTGAGCAGGTCGACGAGGCGATCGAGCGGGGCGCCGGCGTTGTGACGGGCGGCCGCCGCATCGACCGCCCCGGTGCCTTCGTCGAGCCGACGATCCTGGTCGACGTCACCCCCGAGATGCGCGCCTACCACGAGGAGCTGTTCGGTCCGGTCGCCGTCGTCTACCGGGTCGAGTCGGACGAGGAGGCGATAGCCCTAGCCAACGGCTCGCAGTACGGGCTCGGCGCGGCGGTGTTCGGCAGCGACGGCGAGCGCGCCCAAGCGGTTGCCGACCGGCTCGAGGCCGGCATGGTCTTCATCAACCACCCGACCGCCTCGGAGCCGAGCCTGCCCTTCGGGGGAGTCAAGCGCTCCGGCTTCGGCCGCGAGCTCTCCCCCCTCGGGATCCTCGAATTCGCCAACCGCAAGCTGATCGCGACGACGCCCACCGACGCGCCGATCCGCGACGCCCTGGGCTAGCCTGGCCGAGGCGGCCCCGCACCCTCCCAGGGGAATGAAAGGGGGTCGAAACCAGCCTTTTTCGGATTGCGGCTTGTCAGCCAAAGTGTCCGAGCGGGGCACCTAGGACTCGAACCTAGAATCGCCGGTTTTGGAGACCGGTGCCTTAGCCAGTTAGGCCAGTGCCCCAGAGGGGTGGATCGTAGCGGCGCGGCGCCCGAGGTGGGCTAGCCGCGGCCAGCCCACCCCTGATCAGACTCAGCTAGCCGGCGAGCGTCTTCTTGAGGACGATCGCCTTGGATTTGACAACGGGCGCGCCGGAAGTCGGAGCGAAGGAGAGTTTCGCCCTCACCTTGGCTTTGCCCTTTTCGTTCAGCAGCCGCTTGGCTTTGCCCTTGGCCTTGATCGTCACTTTCAGCGTCGCCGGCCCGGTCGATTTGCGCTGGGCTTTGGCGATCTTCTTGCCGGAAGCGGTCAGGGTACCGGCGGTGGAGACGTTCACCGAGAGCGTCGCGGTGCCCTTTTTCTTGTTCAGCTTCACCTTGCCGAATTTCAGTTTCGGTTTGCCGACTTCGAATTTCGCCACCTGGGAAACCGAGCCGCCGCCGCTGGTCGCGGCGGTGAGGGTGACGTCGTAGACACCCGGCGCCGCGGTTTTCGGCACCGTCACGGTCACCGTCTCGGTGCCCGCGGAGCGATGCGTGTCGGCTGCGGGCGCCGGCGGCGCGAACGTCGGGCTCGAGACGGCCAGGGTCGCCCCCGGCAGCGTCGAGGTCGCCGTCACGTTGAAGCTCGGCAGCGAAGCAGCGGTGCTGCCGAAATTGAGCGGGAACTGCAACGTCCCCTGGCCACCGACAAACGCGGTGCCGGTGGGTGCCGCTCCGACCTTCAGATCAGAGGTTCCGACTTCGGCTTTCTCGCCGCTGGGGAAGCAGAATGATTCGGATTCTTCCGGGGCTTCTTCCGGCGACAGTCGGAAGCAGTGCACCGGTCGACTGGACGAGTTTTCGGAGTTCACGATCCTCAGACCCCACGCGGGAGAGGTCTGGAACGGTCCGACGAAGGGCGCGCCATCCGCTGGAGTAGGCAGACCGAAATCCGCGTCTACAGTCCATTCGTGGGTGGCTTCTTTGGCTTCGTTGACTACGCCGGAGAGGTAACCGACCGGTTCGAGGCCGGCGGGAGGCCAGGATTCTTCAACTTCTTCTGGGGCGTTCGCACGCAGATCGGCGATCGCCGCGGCCATTTCCGGCCCGACTTCGGCGTTGCGGGTGAAGACGATCGGGTCGCCAGCGCCGTTAGGGGTTGCGGTGATCGTCGCGGGGGCCGACGAGCCCGGCGGGACGGCGACGCCAAGGAGGTACTGGACTTCGCTGCTGGTTTCGTTTGGCTGGCAGGTCCCTTCTTCCGGTTCGGTGCAGATAACGAAGTGCACGCGCGCCGCGCCGATGCCGCCAGGCTGGCTGACGCTGAGCGAGCCTGGCTTGATGACAGCGCAGGCACTCAACACCAACGCGAACACCGCGAGGGCAACGAGGGCGAGAAGGGGCTTCGAAAAACGACGAAGACGACTGAAAGCAGGCAAGACACACTCCTTGATCGAAAAAGTTCCGGAGAGTGTATGGATGCGGGCGGAGGGACTTGAACCCCCACGGACTTTCGTCCACCAGGACCTAAGCCTGGCGCGTCTGCCAAATTCCGCCACGCCCGCGTGGCTGGCCCGGATGGGCCTTAACGAGCGGCCAACGCCGCCGCGTCGCTGACAGATTCTATGATCGGGCGGTGGCGGTAGGAGAGCTAAGGCCCGGCTACGAACTGTGGCGGCCAAATCGGGAAAAAGCGAGCTCGGTCACGACCAAGTTCGTCGTCGTGCTGCTGCTGGCGGCGACGGCGGTGGTCGCGGCCCTGGTCACGATCGGCGGCTGGTCGCTGCTCAAGGGCGGCGGCGGCATGGGAATCGTCTGCGCGATCTACGCGATCCTCTACGCCTTCTTCGCCTTTCTGGTCGCCCGCTGGAACCGCGGCATCCTGCCGGTGGCGGCCGCCCTCTCGATGATCCTGGCGATCTTCTGCGCGGTCGGTGCCGAGAGCTGGTTCAACCGCGACCGGGCCGGCTTCGACAACGCCCTGCTCAACTCCTCGCTGCTCGGGCTGCTGGTGATCATCCTCGGCCTGCTGCAGATCGTCCTCATCGCCGCGGCGCTCTACGCCTTCAACCAGGAGTGGCACGTCGAGGAGGAGCGCCCGATCGGTTCCGGCGAGGACTACGGCGCCGGCGCCTCCGGCCAACCGCAGCCTGCCTGATCTGCGCTCTATCGTTCAGGCGGAGCCGGAGTGGCGGAATTGGCATACGCGATCGACTCAAAATCGATTGCCCTTGCGGGCTTGTGGGTTCGAATCCCACCTCCGGCATGAGTGACCGTGGCTGACGGGGAGCTGCTCTGGGAGCCCTCGGCCGAGCTGGTCGAGCGCTCGCGGCTGACCGAGTTCATGCGCTGGTTGGAGCGCGAGCGCGGGCTCTCCTTCAACGGCTACCCGGAGCTCTGGCAATGGTCGGTCGACGACCTCGACGGGTTCTGGGACGCGATCTGGGACTTCTTCGGTGTCCAGGCCGACGGCGAGCGCGGCCCGGCCCTCGGCAGCCGGGAGATGCCCGGCGCGGAGTGGTTCCCCGGCACGCGCCTGAACTACGCCGAGCACGTATTCGCCGGCAAAGCCGACGAGGAGGTGGCGATCCTCCACGCCTCCGAGCTGCGCGAGCTAGGTGAGATCCGCTGGGGCGAGCTGCGCGAGCAGGTGGCGGCGGTCGCCGCGGGCCTGCGCGAGCTCGGCGTGCAGCGCGGCGACCGCGTCGTCGCCTACCTCCCCAACATCCCGGAGGCGATCGTCGCCTTCCTCGCCACCGCCTCGATCGGCGCGGTCTGGTCGAGCTGCTCGCCCGATTTCGGCCCGCGCAGCGTGATCGACCGCTTCGCCCAGATCGAGCCCAAGGTCCTCTTCGCCGTCGACGGCTATCGCTACGGCGGCAAGGACTTCGACCGGCGCGAGGTCGTGGCGCAGCTGCAGGAGGCGATGCCGACGCTCGAGCGCACCGTCGTCCTCCCCTACCTGCGCCCCGACCCCGACCTCTCCCCCCTGCGCGACGCGATTGCCTGGGAGGACCTGCAGCAGCAGGGCGCAGGCGCCGAGCTCAGCTTCGACCGCGTCCCCTTCGACCACCCCCTCTGGGTCCTCTACTCCTCCGGCACCACCGGCCTGCCGAAGGCGATCGTCCAGGGCCAGGGCGGCATCCTCCTCGAGCATCTGAAGAAGCTCCACCTCCACGTCGACGCCCACCCCGGCGACCGCCTCTTCTGGTTCACGACGACCGGCTGGATGATGTGGAACTTCCTCGTCTCCGGGCTGCTGACCGAGGCGGCGATCGTCCTCTACGACGGCAACCCGGGCCACCCCGACATGGAAACGCTCTGGGACCTGGCCGAGCGCGCCGGGGTGACGATGTTCGGCACCAGCGCCGCCTACATCGGTGCCTGCATGAAGGCCGGGATCGAGCCCGGGCACGGCCGCGACCTCGGCGCCCTGAAAGCGGTCGGCTCGACCGGCTCCCCCCTTTCCCCGGAGGGCTTCGACTGGATCTACGAGCACGTCGGGGAGGACACCTGGCTCTTCTCCACCAGCGGCGGCACCGACCTCTGCACGGCCTTCGTCGGCGGGGTCGCCACCCTGCCGGTCTACCGCGGCGAGCTGCAGGCCCGGGCGCTCGGCGCCGCGGTCGAGGCCTGGAACGAAAACGGCGAACCGGTGGTCGAGGAGGTCGGCGAGCTGGTCGTCACCGAGCCGATGCCCTCGATGCCGCTCTACCTCTGGGGCGACGAGGACGGCAGCCGCTACCGCGAGAGCTACTTCGAGATGTTCCCCGGCACCTGGCGCCACGGCGACTGGCTGGAACTGACCCGGCGCGGGACCGCGATCATCTACGGCCGCTCGGACTCGACGATCAACCGCGGCGGCATCCGCATGGGCACCAGCGAGATCTACCGGGCGGTGCTCGGGATCGACGAGATCGTCGACGCGCTGGTGGTCGACCTGCCGCGCGCCGGGACCGACGGTTGGATGCCGCTCTTCGTCGTCCTCCGCGAGGGCGCGGAGCTGGACGAGGAGCTGCCGCGCGAGATTGCCCGGCGGGTGCGAGAGCAGTGCTCCCCGCGCCACGTCCCCGATGAGGTCTTCGCGATCGCCGAGGTGCCGCGCACGCTCAGCGGCAAGGTGCTGGAGGTGCCGGTGAAGCGGATCCTGATGGGGACGCCGCCGGAGAAGGCGGCGAGCCGCGACTCGCTGGCCAACCCCGCCGCGCTCGACTACTTCGTCGCGATGGCCAGCCGGCTCGTCGTCTGAGCGAGGATCCGCCGCACGTATTCCGGTTCGTAGCGCACCTGCTCGTGGGTGAAACGCAGCGGCGTCAGGCCCGAGGCGGTGTGGGCCTGGTCGCGTAGCCGATCCCGTGCCTGCTCGGCCGGGGTGCGGTGGTAGCGGAGCCCATCGGTCTCGACGACCAGGCCGAGGGCCGGCCAGTAGAAGTCGACTTCGAATTCGTTCACCCACTCCCCGGTGAGCGGAACCGGCAGGCCCGCCTCGCGCGCCAGCGGCAGGAAGCGCCGTTCCAGCTCCTCCTTGGTCAGCCGAAAGGTGCGGCGATCGAGGACGAAACGCAGCTTCGCGGCGCCCGGCTCCCCCGCGCGGGCGTCGAGCACTTCGCGTAGACCGGGCGGGTGCGCGAGGTTGTATTTGTCCGCCTCGTTGATCATCCGCTCGATGCCTGCGCGATCGAGGCGGAGTGACATGTCGATCAGGGTCTGGACGGGCGTCGTGACCGGGATGCCGTACTCGCGGGTCGTGTCGCGTTCGAGGTTGAGCGACGGGCGTCGGTGAATTCGGAGGCCTGGGCGACGCCGGCGGGAGGGGCTGGGTAGGGATAGCTCGATCGCGGCGCGTTGCTCGACACCGATGCGCCAGAGCGCAGCCGCGCTGGAGTGGCTGAGCACAGCACCGTCGCCACCAACGAGAACAGCCGCCATCCAGCGCCCATGCCTAGTGAGATCCGGACGACCGACGGCGTAGATTCCACGCCTGATCGGATGCAGGCGCCCGATCGAGATGCGATGCCGAATCGCCTTCGGAGTGAACCCAAGCGCTGCGAGCTGCTCTCGTGCAATCACGCCATGCTGGCGTCGCACAAGCCGCCAAACCTCACTGCCGTTCTGCGATTGGTGAGTTGATGCCCCCATAGGGGCCTTAAGTCACCAACCGTTGGTCCCTCGCCCCCTTACCCCGCTGTTGTTTGTGCAGCTTGCGGGGCTTAGACCATGCCTAGGCCGCCGCTTACGCCCAGGGTCTCGCCCGTTACGTAGCTGGCGTCGTCGCTCGCTAGGAACGCGGCGGCGGCTGCTACCTCCTCCGGCTGGCCGAGGCGGCCCATCTGGGTGCTGGCCCTCATCGTCTCGATCACCTTCTCGCCGATCTCGCCGAACTCTTTGGCGCCCATCAGCAGGGGGGTCTCGATCGGGCCGGGGGCGATCGCGTTGGCAGTGACGCCGTAGCGGGCGGCCTCGCGGGCGATCGCCTTGGTGAAGCCGATCACGCCGGCCTTGGCGGCGCTGTAGGCGGCCGAGCCCTTGGAGCCGACGCGGCCCGCCTCCGAGGCGATGTTGACGATGCGACCGTAGCCGCGCTCCTGCATCCCCGGCAGCGCCGCGTGGGTGCAGTTCATCACCCCGCCGAGGTTGACGTCGAGCGTCTGCTGCCACTGCTCCTGGGAGACGTAGACGAAGAAGCCGAAGTTGTCCATGCCGGCGTTGTTGACGAGGACGTGGAGCTCGCCCACCCCGTGGATGGCCGCGCGGGCCGCCTCCAGGTCGGTGACGTCTAGCTCGACCGCGTGCCCCGCGACCTCGCCGGCGACCTTCTCGGCCCCCTCCAGGTTGAGGTCGGCGACCCAGACCTCGGCGCCCTCGGCCGAGAGCCGGGCGGCGATCGCGGCGCCGATACCGCTCGCCGCCCCGGTGACCAGCGCCTTTTTGCCCTCGAGCCTCATGAGGCCGGGAGCATAGACTGCGCGGTCTTGACCCCGGGCAGCGAACCGATCCCGATCATCGGCGGCACCGGCGCCCTCGGCGCCGGCCTCGCGCGCCGCTGGGCCAAGGCCGGCGTGCCGGTCGTGCTCGGGTCCCGCGACGCCGGTCGGGCCGAGGAGGCGGCGGCGAAGATCCGCGACGCGGTCCCGGACGCCGACGTAACCGGCCTGCAGAACGAGGAGGCGGCGACCAAGGGGGGAATCGTCTTCCTCACCGTCCCCTTCCGCGCCCAGTCGGAGAACCTCAACAACCTGCGCGAGGCGCTGCAGCCCGGTCAGCTGCTCGTCGACTGCACCGTGCCCCTCGCCGCCGCCGTCAGCGGCAAAGCGACCCGGTCGCTCGGCGTCTGGCAAGGCTCGGCCGCACAGCAGGCGCAGGAGATGGTCCCCGAGGGCGTCACCGTCGTCTCCGCCCTGCACACGGTCGGCGCCCCGACCCTCGCCGACCTCGACGCCGAGCTCGGCGAGGACATCCTCGTCTGCGGAGACAAGAAGGCCGACAAGGCACGGGTGGCGCGGCTGATCGAGCTGATCCCCGGCCTGCGTGCCGTCAACGCCGGTGCCCTCGAGATGGCCCGCATCGTCGAGCAGCTCACCCCGATGCTGATCTCGGTCAACACCCGCTACAAGGTCCACGCGGGCATCCGCCTCACCGGCCTGCCCGACGGCGACCACTGGGCGTGAGAGTCGCCCTTCTCGCCGGCGGCACCGGCGGCGCCAAACTGGCGGCCGGGATGCAGGAGGAGGTCGGCGGCGACCTAGCGGTGATCGCCAACACCGGCGACGACGTCGAGGCGCTCGGCGTCCACGTCTCCCCCGACCCCGACCTCGTCACCTACTGGCTGAGCGGCGAAATCGACGAGACCCGCGGCTGGGGGATCAAGGACGACGAGTTCAACGTCTTCGAGCGCCTGAAGCAGCTCGGTGCCCCCAGCTGGTTCGGCCTCTCCGACCGCGACCTCGCCGCCTGCCTCTACCGCCGCCAGTTCCTCGACGACGGCGGCCGCCCGACCGCCGCCCAGGCGCAGATCGCCCGTGGCCTCGGTGTCGAGGCACAGGTGCTGCCGATGACCGACACGCCGGTCCGCACCCAGGTGATGACCCCCGGCGGGCAGCGCGGCCTGCAGGAGTACCTGATCCTCGACGGCGGCCAACCCGACGTGCTCGGCGTGCAACTGGAGGGAATCGAGGCGGCGGAGCCGACGCCGGAGGTCTTGAAGGCGATCGGCGGCGCCGACGCGATCGTCATCGGCCCGTCGAACCCGGTGATCAGCATCGGCCCGATCCTCGCCGTTCCTGGCATCCGCGAGGCGATCGCCGCCTCCCCCGCCCCGGTCGTCGCCGTCAGCCCCTACGTCGCCGGCGCCGTCGTCAAGGGCCCGACCGACCGCTTCATGGAAGGGATCGGCCGCCCGACCACCGCCGCCGGCGTCGCCTCCCTCTACGCCGGGCTGATCGACGGGATGGTCGTCGACGCGGGCGACCCGGACCCGCCACCGTCCGAAGTCCCGACCCTCAGCGCCCCAACCCTGATGGAGGGCGCGGCCGGCCGCGTCCGATTGGCGCGGATCGTGCTGGATTACGCCGCTACGCTCGCCTCCCCCTCTTGAACGCGACCGCGGTACTCCCGGTGAAGCGCTTCGGCGCCGCCAAGCAGCGCCTGGCCGCAGGGATCACCGGCGGGCAGCGCCGCGACCTCGCCGAGGCGATGGTCGCCGACGTCCTCGAGGCGATCGGCAAGGCCCGCGCGGTCGAGCGGACGATCGTCGTCACCGGTGACCCGATCGCCCAGGAGCTAGCGGCAAAGGCCGGCGCCGAGGTTGTGCCCGACCCCGAGGACGGCGGCCACGTCGAGGCGGCGCAGGCGGGCATCGCCCGGGCCGAAGCGGAGGGCGCCGAGCGCGTCGTCCTGCTCGCCGGCGACTGCCCATTGCTCGACCCGCGCGAGCTCGACCGCCTGCTGACCGGCGTGCCCGGCAACTACGTCGGCGTCGTCCCCGACCGCCACGGCACCGGCACCAACGCTCTCCTGCTCAGCCCGCCGAGCGCGATCGTCCCCGCCTTCGGTGAGGGCAGCCGCGACCGCCACGTCGAGGCGGCACGCCAGGCCGGCATCCCCTTCGGGATCGAGGAGCTGCCCTCGATCGAACTCGACCTCGACACGCCGGCCGACGTGATCGCGCTGACGCGGGAGCTTGCGCGCCAACCAAAGCGCGCCCGCCGCACCGCCAAGGCGCTGGGGATATGAGCAGCGAGCTTCGGGTCATGCCCGTCGAGGGCATGCCCGAGGTGCAGGCGGGGGATCGCCTCGGCCGGCTGATCGCCGGGCGGGCGGAGGTGGCTGAGGGCGACATCGTCGTCGTCTCCCAGAAGGTCGTGTCCAAGGCAGAGGGTCGGGTGCGCCGGTTGGCGGAGGTGGAACCTGCGGAGCTCGCGCAGGAACTCGCAAAGAAGCTAGGTAAGGAGGCGGGATTCGTAGAGCTGGTGCTCTCCGAGAGCCGCGAGGTGCTGCGCGAGGAGCGCGTGCTGATCACCGAAACCCACCATGGCTTTGTCTGCGCCAACGCCGGCATCGACAGCTCCAACCTGCCGGAGGACGGCACGGTTTGCTTGCTGCCGGAGGATCCGGATGCGTCAGCTCGGAAGATCAGAGCTGAACTTGGAAGAGAGGTCGCAGTCGTCATCAGCGACAGCTTCGGTCGCGCCTGGCGCCTCGGCCAGGCCGAGACTGCGATCGGCTGTGCCGGGCTGCAGCCGCTAGATGACTGGCGTGGACGGACCGATGCCGGCGGCCGTGAGCTCAGCGCCACCGTCATCGCAATCGCCGACGAGGTCGCCGCGGCCGCCGACCTGGTCCGGGTCAAGGACAGTGGCGTGCCGGCTGTGATCGTGCGCGGCCTCGACCGCTACGTCGTGGCGGAGGACGGCCCCGGAGCCGCCGCCCTCCGCCGCCCTCCCGGCGAAGACCTGTTCCGCTAGTCCCGGTCCCGGTCCTTACCGACCGCGTCCTTGACCTTGTCCGACGCCTTGTCGAGACCGTCCTTGACGGCCCCGGAGGCGCGGTCGACCTTGCCTTCGCGCTTGAGGTCGTCGTCACCCGTGAGGCTGCCGGCGGCCTCCTTCACGCGGCCCTTGGCGTCGTCCTTATTGCGGATCTCGTCGCTCATCGCATCCCTTCCTTGGCTTGTGGATGCGTTCCGGATACCCGTTAGGAGGCCGGACTCAACCCTTGATCTGCAGGACCGCAGCACCGTGGAGTCGGCCGCTGCGGATCGCGTCAAGTGCCTCGTTCGCTCGCTCCAGCGGGTAGACCTCGACCTCCGTCCGCACCGGCACCTGGGGCGCCAGCGCCATGAACTCCTCGCCGTCGCTTCGCGTCAGGTTGGCGACCGAGCCGAGGACGCGCTCGCCCCACAGCTCCGCGTAGGGGAACGAGGGGATGTCGCTCATGTGAATGCCGGCGCTGATGATCCGCGCGCCCTTGGCGCTCGCCCGCAGCGCCGCCGTCATCAGTGGTCCGACCGGGGCGAAGACGATCGCGCCGTCGAGCTCCTCCGGCGGCGCGTCCTCGGAGGCTCCCGCCCACTCGGCGCCGAGCTCCCGCGCGAAGGCCTGCGTCTCCTCGTCGCCGCCGCGCGTGAAGGCGAAGACGCGGCGCCCTTCGTGCACCGCCACCTGGCAGAGGATGTGGGCCGCGGCGCCGAAGCCGTAGAAGCCGATCCGCTCCGCCTCGCCGACCAGCCGCAGCGCCCGGTAGCCGATCAGCCCTGCGCACAGCAGGGGCGCGGCCTGCAGGTCCGGGTAGCCGTCGGGAATCGGAAAGCAGTAGCGCGCATCGGCTACCGCCATCTCGGCGTAGCCGCCGTCGATGTCATAGCCGGTGAACCTGGCGTTGTCGCAGAGGTTCTCGCGGCCGCCGCGGCAGTAGCGACAGGTGCCGTCGGTCCAGCCCAGCCACGGCACCCCCACCCGGTCTCCCGGGACAAAGCGCTCCACCCCCTCCCCCGCCTCGCGCACCACGCCGACGATCTGGTGCCCCGGCACCAGCGGCAGCTTCGGCTCGGTCAGGTCCCCGTCGAGGATGTGGAGGTCGGTGCGGCAGACGCCGCAGGCCCGGACGTCGAGCAGGACCTGGCCGGGTCCGGCGCTGGGCTCGGGCAGCTCAGCCGGCCGGAGCGGCTGCCGCTGCCTCTCGAGGACCATCGCTCGCATATGTCTCGATGATCTCGTACAGCGTCGTCCGCTGCGCCGGTTCGCGCCCGGCCGCCCGCGCCGCCGCGATCAGCTGCTCGGGCTCCAGCCGCACCCCGTGCTGGGAGCCGGCCATCCGCGAAATGTTCTCCTCCATCAGCGTTCCGCCGAGGTCGTTGACCCCCCAGCGCAGCGCCTCGGTCGCCCCCTCCAGCCCCATCTTCACCCAGCTCGCCTGCATGTTCGGGATGCTGCGGCCGAGGGCGAGCCGGAAGGCGGCGGTGTGCTTGAGGTTCTCCTCGATCGAGATCTCCTCGATTCCGTGGGTGCGCCCCAGCATCGTGTTGAACGGGATGAAGGAGAGCGGGACGAACTCGGTGATGCCGCCGGTCCGCTCCTGCAGGGCCCGGATCACCCGCATGTGGCGAGCGAGCTCGCGCGGCTCCTCGATGTGGCCGAACATCACCGTCGAGGTCGAGCGCAGGCCGGCGCGGTGGGAGGCTTCGATGATCTCGACCCAGCGCCCGGCGGGGAGCTTGTTGGGCGAGATCCGCTGGCGCACCCCGTCGTCGAGCACCTCGGCGGCGGTCCCAGGCGTCGAGCCGAGCCCGCAATCCAGCAGGTACTCGAACACTTCCAGCGGCTCACGCCCGGATTTCTCGCAGGCCCAGTTGATCTCCATCGGCGAGTAGGCGTGCAGGTGGAGCCGCGGCGCCACCTCCTTCGCCAACCGCAGCCAGCGCCCGTACTCCTCAAGGCTGAGGTCAGGATGGATGCCCCCCTGCATGCACAGCTCGGTGGCCCCGAACTCGACCGCCTCGCGCACCCGCGCGGCGAAGTCCTCCTCGGCGACTTCATAGGCATCTGGCGAGCGCCGCCCCTGCCCGAACCCGCAGAAGGCGCAGCCGACGACGCAGACGTTGGTGAAGTTGATGTTGCGGTTGACGACGAACGTGACCCGATCCCCCGCCAGCTCCGCCCGCAGCTCATCGGCCGCGACCCGCATCTCCTCAATCACCTCGGGCCGCCGCTCGGCAAACAGAGCGGTCAGCTCATCCTCCGACAGCTCCTCCCCCTCACGCCCTTTTGCGATCGCGCGCCCGGCGAGATCAGGTGCGATCGACTCTTCCGACCTGCGCCCCGACCCCCGCCGCGGAATGAAAGACCAGTACTTCAGCTTGATCACGTCCAGGACTCCCTGCTCCATCCACTCCGGGTCCATGTACTGCGGGTAGACGCAAAGACGCTCGGTCAGCGCGAACCCGCGAGGAGCCAGCTCCTTCCTGACCTGGTGGGGGCTCGGAAAAGGCTCCTCAGGAGAGATGTGATCTCCGTTCGCCGAAAGCCCCCCGAGGTCCGTAGCTCCCGCCTCCACCAGCTCCGGCCAGAACTCCGACAGATTCGGTGGCACCTGCACCCCCACGTCCGGCATCAGGCGTTTGCACTCCTGGATGAGGCGCTTGATCTCGTTGATTCCGACGGGGTTGGCCCAGGACGGTGAGGGTGACCCCTCCGTCGCAAATGAGGTGGAGGCTCCTACGGGGTCACCCTCACCGTCCCCCCAGCGCCTTTGCGAGGCGTCGTCGGCGATGTCGGCTACCTCGGCGCCGTAGTAGCGCGGATGGGCGACGAAGTTTTGGAGGATGATCTCCTGGAGGTGACCGTGACGTTCGTGGATCTCTGCAAGAGCTTCCAGGGATTCGACGCGCTCGTCCTCGGTCTCACCGATGCCGACCAAGATTCCGGAGGTGAATGGGATCTTCAGTTCGCCGGCGGCTTCGATGGTCTCCAACCGAGCTGCCGGGTGCTTGGTGGGCGAGCCGGCGTGAACGGTGTCCATTAGGCGCTCCGAGATCGACTCGAGCATCAGGCCCTGAGATGCGGTGACCTCTCGTAACCGCGCGAGATCGTCCTTCGAAAGCACACCCAGGTTGGTATGCGGAAGCATTCCGCGTTCCAGTGCCCGTTCGCAGGCCCAGACGACATAGCTGGTGAAGTCTTCGTGGCCCCAAGTCGCGAGACGCTCAGCAACGACGGGATTGACCTCTGGCCGCTCTCCCGTCAGGACGAGCAGCTCCTTGGCGTTGCGTTTGAGCGCTTGGTCGAGCTGGTTTTCGACGTCAGCCGGCGCATGGATATGCGCCTGGTGGGTCGCGAAGGCGCAGTACTTGCAGTAGCACTGGCAGGTGCGTGAGAGGGAAAGCGTGTAGTTGCGGGAGAAGGTGACCCGGCGCACGCCGCTCAAGCTACTGCACCCGCCCGCCCGGTCATGCGGGACCGCGCGGCCGCAAAGAAAAAGCGCCGCCCGTTCGGGCGGCGCTTTCGAAAGTCTGCCTCGGCTGAGGACGGGCCTCAGTCGGCGGGCTTGTCGCTGGTCGGCGTCGCCCGTTTCGGGACCGGCGGCCGCACGTGCTCCGGCGGTTCGGTCGGGGGCAGGCCGCCCGGCTCGAGGACGAAGCGGTAGACGCCGGCCGCCACCAGGGAGCCGACGATCGGGCCGGCGATGAAGGGCCAGACGCCGCCCCACTCGTTGCCGACGAGCGCCGGGCCGAACCAGCGGGCCGGGTTGAAGCCGGCGCCGTCGAGCGGGCCGATCACCATGACCAGGAAGCCAAGCGTGGTACCGATTGCCAGCGGCGCCCACTCCTTGAAGCTCTTCTCGGAGTAGACGGCGGTGAGGATGACAAGGACGAGGACGAAGGTACCGATCGCCTCGACGATCGAGCCGGCGAAGTTGCCGGAGAGCAGGCCGCTGACCTGCAGCGCGCCGTAGTGCGTGGCCCGACCCTCGTCCTCCAGGAGGCCCTTGGCCAGCAGCGCACCGAGGACACCACCCGAAAGCTGGGCGAGCATGTAGATCACTCCGTCAAGCGGGCGAATGCGGCGAATCGCCAGCGCCGCCAAGGTCACGGCCGGGTTGAAGTGCCCGCCGCTGACCACGCCGAACATGACGATCAAGCCGAAGAGCAGGAAGGCGTGGACCAGGCCGACGACGGCGAAGTCGGATCCGAATTGCGCCTGACCACCGACCGAGACGAACAGGATGACGACACTGCTGATGAAGAAGACCAGCAGCAACGTGCCGATCAACTCAGCCAAATATGCGGCTAGACCTCTCTCCTGCACCTTTTTCCTCCTCGATTCCCGTGAACTAGGTAAGCGGCGGCAGTGTACTCACATTCGCTCGATGATTTAGTTTCCCTGACAGATGAGAAGGGCTGTCGCGCTGCTGGCGGCCGCTCTCGCGCTCGCCGGATTTGCCGGCTGCGGGGGGAGCGGTGCGGAACCGGGCGTGCCGAAAGGCGCGACGCTCGTGCTCGATTTCACCCCCAACGCGGTCCACAGCGGCATCTACGCCGCCGAGGCAAACGGCTATTACCGCGACGAAGGGGTGAAGCTCCGCGTCCAGCCTCCGGGCGAATCGAGCGACGCCCCCCGGCTGCTGGGAGCGGGCAAGGTCGAGTTCGCGATCCTCGACATCCACGACCTCGGGATCGCCCGTGAGCAAGGGGTGCCGATAGTCGGCGTGATGCCGATCGTGCAGCGGCCATTGGCGGCCGTCATCGCCCGCGGCGACGGGCCGGTCCGCAGCCCCCGCCGGCTGGAGGGCCAGCGGGTCGGGGTCAGCGGCCTCCCCTCCGACGAAGCGGTGGTCGACTCCGAGGTCGAAGCCGACGACGGCGACCCGACGCGGGTCGACGAGGTGACGATCGGCTTTACCGCGGTCCCCTCGCTGGCCGCGGGCAAGGTCGAGGCGGCAACCGGCTTCTGGAACGCCGAGGCGGTGGCCCTGCGCCGCCAGGGAGTCCCGATCCGCGTCTTCAAGGTGAACGATTTCGGCGCGCCCCCCTACCCCGAGCTGGTGCTCTGCACCTCCGAGCGGCTGCTGCGAGAAGACCCGAAGTTGGTCGACGCCGCGGCGGCGGCGACGCGCCGCGGCTACGCCTCTGCCGCCGCAAAGCCGGCGGCAGCCCTGGCCGACGTTCTCGCCGCCAACCCGGAACTCGACCGGGGCGAACAGGCGGCGCAGATGAAGGCGCTGACGCCGATCCTCCGCCCCGCCCCGTTCGATCCGGCTGTGCTCAGAGCCTGGGCCGCCTGGGACCAGAAGCACGGCCTGCTGGAAGCGCCGCTGGATGTCGAAGAAGCCTTCGCCCTCAGTCGCTGAGCAGCTTCCGCGCCAGCTGCGGTAGTTCCCGCGCCATCCGCGAGCGCGGCACCACCAGGTCCACCCCGGCGGCTTCCGCCGCGTCCTTCGTCTCGACGTCGACGTGGGAGTAGTAGCCGAGCACCGGCATCCCCAGGCCGACCAGCGCCTCCGGGTTCTCGACGTCGAGGTCGGCGACGATCAGCTCGACGCCGTCCCAGGTGCTCTCCTCGATCGAGGCGGCGGTGGTCACCTCGTGCCCGGCGGAGCTGAGCGTCTCCTGCACCTTCGACCCCAGCATCAGGTCGGTCGAGATGCTGAGAACGCGCGCCACTGTCAGCTAAAGCGAGCGCCGCTGGCGGAACTCTTCGCGCACGCTCTCCGGCCGGCCCCACATCTGCACGACCTCCGAGCGGCCCTCGCGCACCTCGGCAACCCGCAACTCGCCGCTGACTCCGGCGGCTTCGAGCTTCTCCAGCACGCCGACGACGGTCTCCGCCGCGGCGGCGTGGCCGAAGCTGTGGGCGACGAGGAAGCGCCACTGCCATCCCTCCTGCGGGTGCTGGTAGACCTGCGCGTTGACCTGGCTGAGAGCGACCGCCGTGTCGACGTACTGCGACATGTCCTCGATCCGCATGTCGACCTCGAGGTCCGTCCAGTCCGGCGGCAGGGTCTCGAGGATCTGCTGAAAGTCGGTGGCCAGGCCCACAGCCGAAGCCTAGCTACCCGAAGGCGAGCTGGAAGAGCAGGAAGGCGTTCAGGGCGATGATCAGCGACGCCAGGACCCCGGCCAGCGCGGACAGCCAGCGCGGGTTCGCCATCTCCTTCATCACCCGTTTGTCGGCGGCGATGATCAGCAGCGGGACCAGGGCGAAGGGAATGCCGAAGGAGAGGACGACCTGGCTGCCGACGAGGGCGTCGGTCGGGTCGAGGCCGATGGCCAGCACGAACAGCGCCGGGGCGAGGGTGATCGCGCGGCGGACGAAGAGCGGGATCTGGCGCTCGATGAAGCCCTGCATCACGACCTGCCCGGCCATCGTCCCGACCGATGAGGAGGCGAAGCCGGAAGCCAGAAGGGCGATGCCGAAGATCGTCGCCGCCTGGTGGGAGACCAGCGTCTGCAGGCCGTCGTAGGCGCCGTCGATCGAGTCGACCCCGGTCAGCCCGCTGGTGTGGAAGAGGGCGGCGGCGACGATCATCATCGAGAGGTTCACGAGCCCGGCGAGCGAGAGCGCGATCACCACGTCGACTTTCTCGAAGCCGAGGATGCGCTTGCGCTCCTCCATGTCGCGGCCGACGATCCGCCGCTGGGTCAGGGCCGAGTGCAGGTAGACGACGTGCGGCATCACCGTCGCGCCGATGATCCCGGTGGCCAGGAGGATGCTCTCGGTCCCCGCGAAGCCTGGGACAACCAGGTGCTTGGCGATTTCGCCGCCGTCGGGGCCGGCGTCGAAGAGCTCGAAGACGAAGGAGGCGACGACCACGCCGACCAGGACCGTGATCCCCGCCTCGAGCCGGCGAAAGCCTTTCTGCTGCAGGGCGAGGATCGTGAAGGCGCCGACGCCGGCGATGATCCCGGCCGGGAAGAGCGGGATGCCGAAGAGCAGGTTGAGGCCGAGGGCGGCGCCGACCACCTCGGCGATGTCGGTCGCCATCGCCACCAGCTCGGCCTGCAGCCAGAGGCCGATCGAAGTGCGGCGGGAGAAGCGCTGGCGGCAGAGCTCGGCCAGGTTCCTGCCGGTCGCGATCCCCAGCTTCGCCGACTGGGTCTGGACCAGCATCGCGATCAGGTTGGCCGAGAGCACGACCCAGAGCAGCAGGTAGCCGAACTGGGCGCCGCCGGAGATGTTGGTGGCGAAGTTGCCGGGGTCGATGTAGGCGACGGCGGCGACGAAGGCGGGGCCGAGGAAGGGCCAGACGCGGCGGACGCCGCGGCGATGACCTTCGAGCGAGCGGTAGGCGGCCGCGGCGACCGCCGCCTCGCCGGGGAGGACGTCCTCCGGCTCGGCGTGGTGCGGGCGGGGCTCCTCGACCACCGCCTCGCTCGGCGGCGGGGCCGGCTTCAACGCGCCCCCCAGGTCGGCGGCACCAGGTCCGGGCCGGGGATCGGCGTCCCGTGCGGGTCGTGGCGCGGTTCGCCGAGCTTGGCGGCGATCAGCGCCTCGAGCTCCTCGGAGATGTAGTGCTCGAGCACCTCGGCCTCCTCGTGGACCCGCTCGTCGTCCATCCCCAGCGCCTCGGACAGGTAGGCCTCGATCAGGCGGTGGTGGCGGATCACCTCGAGCGCGACCTTCTCGCCGGCCGGGGTCAGGCTGACGCCCTTGTAGGGCATGTAGTCGACGAGGCCGAGATCGGCCAGGCGCTTCAGCATCGAGGTCGCGGTGGCGGGCGTCACCCCGAGCCGCTCCGCGACCTCGCCGTTCAGCACGAGCCCGTCGCGCTCCTGCGAGATCGCGTAGATCGTCTTCGCGTAGTCCTCTATCGCCTGAGAATTAGACACGTCTAAAAGAGTTTGACACATCTAAAAATATGGCGCGGGGGCCGGTTTCTAAACTTCGTTGCAGATGACGGTTCTTGTGGAGCTGGATGGGCAGTACCGGCAACTGCGCGAGGAGTGCGGAGTCGTTGATGTCTCTTCGCGGGGGAAGCTGCTTGTTTCCGGACCGGAGGCGGCGGAGTACCTGCAGGGCCAGCTGACCAACGACGTCGAGGCGCTGGAGCCCGGCGATGGGCTCTATGCGGCCCTGCTCGACCGCAAGGGGCACATGCAGGCCGACATGCGGGTGCTGCGGCCGGGCGAGGGGCCGGACCTCTGGCTCGACCTCGAGCCGGAGGGGCTGGAGGCGGCGCGCCGGCACCTGGCGATGTACAAGATCGGCCGCGAGGTCGAAGTCGTCGACGCGAGCGAGGAGCGGGCGCTGTTCTCGCTGATCGGGCCGCGGGCGGTCGAGATCGCCGGCTCGGCGGCGCTGCCGGAGAACAGCTGCGAAGAGGTGACGATCGGCGGCGCCGAGTGCCTCGCCGTCGGCACCGCGCTCGGCATTGACGTCTTTGTGGCGACGGACGAAAGCAAGCGCGTCTGGGCGGCCCTGCTCGAGGCTGGCGCGGCCGAGGTAACGCCGGAGGCGGCGGAGATCGTCCGCATCGAGACCGGCCGCCCGCGCTTCGGGGCCGAGATGGGGACCGAGACGATGCCGGCCGAGGCGGGGATCGTCGAGGACGCGGTCAGCTTCACCAAGGGCTGCTACATCGGCCAGGAGACGGTCGCCCGGCTCCACTACAAGGGCAAGCCGAACCGCCACCTGCGAGGGCTGAAGCTGAGCGCGCCCATGGCGCCCGGTGCCCCGCTGCTCCTCGGCGAGAAAGAGGTCGGAACCCTCGGCGGTGCCGCGGTCTCCCCCGCCTTCGGCCCGATCGGGCTGGCGATCCTGCGCCGCGAGGCGGAGCCCGGCGCCACCCTCGCCGTAGGTGAAGATGGCGTTACGGCTGAAGTAGTCACCCTCCCCTTCGGTTAGATTCCGCCTCGATGGGGCCCGGGAGAGTGAGCTCGTGGAGTCGGCGGTCGCAGGCTGCGACGCTGGTCGCGCTGGCTGGCCTGCTCGCCCTGCTCGCCGGCTGCGGCGAATCCCGCCACGCCAACGAGCAGCGGCCGCAGGGCTCGACTCGGGTCAGCGTCACGATCAACACCGGCGAAGTGATCGTGCAGCCAACCAGGATCGGCTTCGAAGCCGAAGTCAACCAGGAGATCCCGCAGAACCAGGATCACCCGGAGCCGCCGATCAAGACGGACGCCCCGCTCGGCGTCGCCATCGTCACCGCCAACCAGACGGCGAAGGACACGAAGTTGAAGATCCGCGGCAGCAAGAGCGCCGAATCGGACACGATCTACGCCCGCAGCCCCGGCACCTTCGGCGTCGCCCTCCCCGCCGGCAGCTACACGATCTCCGCCGTGGGCGTGCCGGAGGCGCGGCCCGCCCACCTGAAGGTGGGCAGCTTCCGCGCCTCCTCGCAGAACGACGTTCTGCTGCCTTAGCGGCTAGCCGCTAACCGACGTCAAGCGGGACCTGCGCCCCCTCGACCTGGTTGTTGTCCTGGAAGCCCTGCAGTGTGTACTGGCCTGTGAGCGTGATCGGCAGGTGCTGCGTTTCCGGGTCGCCGCCGCAAACCGCGCCGCCGAACCCGATTGTGCTGCGGGCTGTGAACTTGGCGTTCACTGTCGCGAGGACGTCCGGAATCATCCCGGCTTCCGCCTGGTTGTGGTAGATGCCCGCCGGGACCTGCCCCTGCGGCCCGATGTCATATGTGCAGGTCGAGACGTTCATCGCGTGGGCGAACGCGTTTGCGTAGACGTGGATTTCGATCTGCGCTGCCCCCGGGCACTGGATCCACGCGTGCATCAGGCCTGTCGGCGCCGCCGGGCCTGTGGTCCCGGGTTTGCTGAACCCGACCAGGTAGTCGCAGCCGTTCATTGTGACTGTGACCGGTGTCGCGCCGCCCGGTTCCGAGGTGCAGTTGTTGTATGTCGGCGTGAATGTGACCGGGTCGGTCGGCCCGAATAATGTCGCGTCGAGCTTCGATTCGCAGGACACCGTGCGTACTGCCCCGATGTCAAAGGTCGGCCCGACGTTCACCTTGGGCCCTGTGACGATCGTCGGGAACACCGGCGATGTCAGCGCCCCTGTTTCGGCTTGCGCCGCCGGAGCGGCAACGGCGATCAATGCGGCGATCGCGCCCAGGGTCAACCCGAGCGCCTTGAACTTGCGAGTCATCTGACTCTCCCTTCACTGGTAGTGAGATGGACGAGACCTCTTGGTCCCGCCTGACCTCCTACCACCGAGGAGGTTTTTACTCAAGCTTTCTTAACCGTACTGACCCTGACGGCGCCCCTGCGCAACCCGCTGCAAGCGGCGTTTCAGGAGAGCCTTTCCGTCTGAAGGGTGCGTCAGCCTGGATCCCATGACGATTGCCCTTGCCATAGCCGTCCTCGTCCTCGCCGTCGCCCTCGTCTACCTGCTGGTGGCGCGGGAGCCCGAGCCGGTCGAACAGCCCGACCTCTCCCCCGCGATCCAGGAAGCTGCCTCGCAGGCGACCGCTCGGGCTCTGACCGAGGCTCTGCCCGGCCTGCTGCAGGCCAACAAGGAGGCGCGCGAAGTCGACGTCAAAACCGCCGAGGCAGCACTCGACAAGCGCCAGGCGGAGATCAAGGGCCTGGCGGAGCGGATCGCCCTGGGGCAGCGCAAGATCGAAGAGCAGGTGCAGCGGCGCGGCGAGACCGACCTGCGCACGCAGGCCCTGCTCGAACAGATGGGCCAGACGATCGGCAACCTCAACAGCGAGACCGCCGGCCTGAAGAAGGCGCTGCGCCAGCCGCAGACGCGCGGCCAGTGGGGCGAGCTGCAGCTGCGTCGCTGCGTCGAGATCGCCGGCATGACCGAGCACGTCGACTTCGAGCTGCAGCAGACGCTGAGGACCGAAGATGGCCGCCTGCGGCCCGACGCGCTCTTTCACCTGCCCGAAGGGCGCAGCTTCGTCGCCGACTCGAAGGTGCCACTCGACGCATTTCTCGACGCGCAGGAGTCAGAGGTCGAATCGGAGCGGCGGGTCCACCTCGAGCGCCACGCGCGACAGGCACGCGAGCACGTGCGGGCCCTCAGCTCGAAGGACTACCAGGGCCAGTTCAATCCCGGCGAGATGCCGGACCTGGTGATCTGCTTCATCCCCAACGAGCCCGCCCTGCACGCCGCCTTTGCCGCCGACCCTGAGCTTTTCGACTACGCGCTGAGACAGAAGGTCCTGCTCGTCAGCCCGACCTCGCTCATCGGCCTGCTGCGGACGATGGAGCTCGGCTGGCGCCAGGAGAAGATGGTCGAGCGGGCGACGGAGATCGCCGAGGCCGCAGAAACCCTTCACACCCGGTTCGGCAAGTTCATCAAGGACTTCGATGCCGTCGGGGCTCGCCTCACCTCGGCCAACAAGGCCTACAACTCGGCAGTCGGGTCGATGGAGGCCCGTCTGCTCCCGCAGCTGCGCAAGACCGAGGAGATGGGCATCGGACGCGGCGGCGAGATCGAGTCGCCGCAGCCAGTCGAGGCAACCGTCCGCGAGATCACCGCGCCGGAGTTGCGCGACGCGGACCCCGAGCTCCCCGAAGCCGAAGCCGCCTGACGAGCCGATGATTTGCCACCTCTGAGGTGGTGAATCGCAGGTTCGATGTCGCTTAACTAGGATTCGCGGCCCATAACTGCGACCTGCGGAGGACCCTTGGCCGTCGACACCAGTGCAATCGCGAAGTTGGACGTTGAGCCCGGCACGCTGCCGGAGACGATGGCGGCGTGGGTGATCCGCCAGGAGCGCGAGGGCGAGCCCAAAGACGCTTTCCAGCTCGAGCAGATCGAGGTCCCCGAGCCCGGCGCCTTCGAGGTGATCGTGCGGGTGATGGCGGCCGGCGTCAACTTCAACAACGTCTGGGCCTCCCTGGGCGAGCCGGTCTCGATCTTCGGTTACGGCGACCACCCCGAGTACGGGCATCACATCGGCGGCTCCGACGCCTCCGGGATCGTCTGGAAAGTCGGCGAGGGCGTCACCCGCTGGAAGGTCGGCGACGAGGTCGTGATCCACTGCAACCAGGCCTCCTACGAGGACGTCGAGGTCCACGGGCTCGACCCGATGGCGGCGCCGAGCCAGCGGATCTGGGGCTACGAGACCACCTGGGGCTCCTTCGCCCAGTTCACCAAGGTGCAGGCGCAGCAGCTGCTGCCGAAGCCGCGCAACCTCTCCTGGGTCGACTCTTCCTCCTACGGGCTCACCTACTTCACCGCCTACCGGATGCTGATGGACCAGTGCAACCTGCAGGCCGGCCAAAACGTCCTCATTTGGGGCGCCGCCGGCGGCCTCGGGGTCTTCGCCGTGCAGCTCTGCAAAGCCGCCGGCGCCAACGCGGTCGGGGTCGTCTCCTCTGACGAGAAGGGCGAGCTGATCAAGAAGCTCGGCGCCGTCGACTACGTCAACCGCAACGAGTTCCGCGAGATGATGCGGACCGACGACAACCTCACCGACCCCGCCGCCGACAAGGAGCGCTTCAAGGCCTCCCGCGCCTTCGCCAAAAAAGTGAAAGGGATCCTCGGCGACGCCCCCGAAATCGTCTTCGAGCACGTCGGCCGGGCGACCTTCCCGACCTCGGTCTTCACCGTCAAGCCGTTCGGCAAGGTCGTCATCTGCGGCGCCACCTCGGGCTACCAGCTCGACTTCGACGTCCGCTACCTGTGGATGAAGCAGAAGCAGATCATCGGCTCCCACTTCGCCAACGCCTACGAGTGCATGCGCGCCAACCAGCTGATGGCCGAGGGCAAGGTGCGACCGGTGCTGTCGGAAACGATGGGCTTCGACGGCGTCCCCGGCGCCCACCAGCTGATGCACGAAAACAAGCACCTCGGCAAGATCGCGATCCTCGTCGGCGCCGAGTCCGAGGACGAGGGCCAGCACGAGGACGGCCCCGGAGCGATCCGGGCGGAGGTCGGCGCGTGAGCCGACCGTTCACCAAGACTGAGAGGGGAGTCTGATGGCGGAGGTCTGCATTCTCGACTGGCACATCACCCCGCTGCGGGCCGACCGCTTCCTCGACCTCTGGGAACCGGCCGCGGCCAAAGCCCCGGCCTACGGCGCCAAAAGCTGGTCGCTGACCCGCTCGACCGACGACCCCCTGGCGATCCGCCAGACGATGATCTGGGAGCAGCGCTCGGACTTCGAACGCTACTGGTATTCGGAAGAGATCGAGCACGCCCGCGCCGCGATCATCGATCTCTACGACATCCCCCTGCTGCCCACCTGGCACATCCTCGTCGCGGCCGAAAACTAATCAGCGCGCCAGCAGGGTCCGCAGGTCCGCGGCGATCGCCTCGGCTTCGTCGTCGAGCTGGTTCCAGGTCAGGCGCGTGACCGAGTAGCCGGCGACGCGTAGAGCGCGGTCCCGGGCTCTGTCGTTCCGGAAGGCCGAGCGGGTGCCGTGGCCCTCCCAGCCGTCGAGCTCGACGATTTGGAACGTGCCCGGCCAGTGGCAGTCGACCTGGTAGCGCTTCGGGCCAAGCAGGATCCAGTCATTGAAGCGCGGCATCGGCAGGCGATAGCGGCGGACGAACGGCGCGAAGCGTTCCTCCAACTTGCTGCGTCGCCGACCTGAGGGCTCTTCCTTCAGGCGCTCGAGCGCAAAGACCAGCTTGCACGAGCCCCGACTGCCGGGATGGCGCTCGAGCAGATCCCAGAGCGAGAGCTTCTCCCAGAGGTTTCTGTGTTCGGCCTCGCGCAGCATCGAGATCACGGCCTCCAGGTCCTCCGTCGCTGCCAGGTCGAAGATCGTCCGGTGCACCGAGGTGACCGGTATCCCCTCGCTCACCGCCCGCTCGTCCTCGGGCACGAGCGAGACGTGCCGCCAGATTGCCCTTGACGACCGGCTTCGGTGCGGCACCGTCACATCGATCCTGCTCCTCGAGGTTGCGCGGATCTCCCAAAGGGCCGCAGCGGATCGATGGCTCAGAACCGCTTCGGGACCGGATGCGAGAACGGCTCCCATCCAGCGCCCGTACCGAGTGACCACCGTGTGCCCTCCCGAGTAGGCGCCGGGATACAGCCGATGCAGCCGCCCAGTCCGCAACCGCCACCGAATCTCCTCTCTGGTCCACCCCGCTTCCAGCAGTTGTCGCCGCCCCACCACCCCGTGCTGCCGTCCCGCCAGGTCGGCCAAGGGGCGGTCGTCTCCGCGAGTCCGCGAAAAGTGTTGCTCTACCCCACTTTTTGCGGACTCGATTCCCATGCCGGAAGCCTGCCGGGGAAATGCGCGCGTGTGGCGCGCGGTTTGTGCCTTTTCAGAGGCTGAAGTGGCGCGAAACCGTGACGCGCTAGCCGCGCTCGAGGGGGGCCATGGTCAGGCCCGCGGCCTCCAGCTGCTCCCAGTAGTGCTCGGCCGGCTCGCGGGGGCCGGTCCAGACGATCGCCTGGCCACTGTGGTGAATCTGGTCGGCGATCCGGTGGCCTTGGTCGAGGCTGACCCCGGGGAGGACCCGGGAGAGGGTCTGGGCGACGTGGTCGAAGGTGTTGTGGTTGTCGTTGCGAACGATCACCCGCCAGTTGCCACCGAGGCCGGAGTCGGGACCGGCGGTGCGGGGGCGCTCGATCGTGCTCGTCGACATCGTCGCCATTATGCAATCCCTTCCGATCGAGGCTGCGACGGGGAGAACCAGCGAGCGGCGACGCCCAGGAGCGGGTGTTCGCCGAGCCCTTCGACCCACTCGGCGTCGCCAGCGGTAAGAGGCTTGAGGGTGCGCCCTGCCGCGAGCAAGGCGACGCCCCCCACGACCAATCCGACCAGTACCCCCGGCACCCCGCCGACCAGGGCGAGGGCTCCGAAGGCGGCACCGCCCATCAGCCCGGCGGTCGCGAGGCTGCGCAAGACCCCACCGAAGGAAACCCCCACGGGGCCGAGCATGCGGCCGACGTAGATCAGCCCCGGGATCCCCGCGGCGAGCTGGGCACCGGCGTTGGAAAGCGCAGCGCCGACGGCGTCATAGGCCGAGATCAGGACGAAGGCCAGGGCGATGTTGACGGCGGTGGCCGCGAAGCCGACGATGATCAGGAAGCGCAGCTTGCCGAGGGCGTAGAGGACGGCCTGGGTCATCGAGAGAAGGGGCATCACCAGCAGCGGCGCCATCAGGATCAAGAAGACCGGCCGCACCCCGGAGTAGTCGCTGCCGTAGATCGCTTCGAGCGCCTCCGGCCCCAGCGCCGCAGCACCGAAGGCGACGACGGGAGTGACCAGGATCAGCATCCGCAAACCCCGCCAGTAGCCGGACCTGATCCGGTCGTACTGGCCCGCTCCCGCCAGGGTCGCCACCGCCGGCATCGTCACCGCCGTGATCACCTCCGGCATCCGCGTCAGCGCGTTGGTCGCGGCGAAGGCGATCGAGTAGAGGGCGATCTGGGCGTCGCTCGAGTAGGCGGCGAGGAAAACGAACTCGGAGCGTTTCCAGACCACCAGCTCGATCACGCTGAAAAGCGTCGTCGCCCCGGCGAAGCGGAGGAAGTCGCGGCGGTACTTGTCGGGCACCTCTTCTCGCGGCGGCAGGTCGACCAGCGCCCGTCGGCCGAGGAAGGCGATCCAGACGAGGTTGAAAAGAACCATCGCCGCCTCGACGACGAAGAAGCCAGTGATGCCGCCGCCCGCGGCCAGCACGCCGATCGTCGCCGGAATGCTGAGCACGCCGGTAGTGAGACCGGCGATCGTCGCGGCGCGCCAGCGCTGCATGCCGACCAGGAGCGCGGCTGGCACGGTCTGCATCACCGAGAAGGCACAGGCCAGCGCGGCGAAGATCCAGGCCACTTGAGGCTCAGCTCCGGCCAGGGCGGCCAGACCGATCCCGATCGCCGCCAGAGTCGCCATCAGCGCCTCGATCCGCCAGGTCCACCAGAAGAGCGACTTGGCGACGCCGCCCAGGCGTGCGCCCTGCAGCTCGGCGACGAAGCGGTTGAGCCCGCCGGGGAGCCCGGCGGTGGCGAGGATCACGACCGAGCTGACGACGAAAGAGATGAAGCTCTGCCGCCCCATCAGTTCCGGCCCGAGGTAGTGGGCCGCGACAACGGAGACGATCAGCACCTGCAACTGCGGGACGAAGCGGGCGAAGAGCAGCCAAGCCCCGCCGCGGGCTACCGACTTACCGGTGGTCGCGGCAGCGGCGTCTGAGATCTCCGACTCGACCTCCTGGCGCTCGCCCGGGACGAAGTTCACGAGCCCTCCAAACGCACCGGCCGCAGGCCGCGCTCAGCGGCGAGGTCGAGCAGCGGTCCAAGCGCGGCGACGGTTGCCGAGCGATCGTGGGCAGCGGGGTCAGGTGGCGATTGGATGCCGTCGTGGAGCAGCACCACATCGCTGGCGCTCAGCGACTCCAGCGATCCCATGATCCCCTCGGCCCTCGCATCCCCCTCCCAGTCCCGCGGGTCCTGGGTCCAGATCCAGGGCTGAAGCCGCAACGCGGTCGCGGCTGCCGCCCCGCGCCCGTCCCAGTGCCCCTTCGGTGGCCGATAGGCCGGCACCGGTCGCCCCGCCGCCTGCTCGACCGTCTGTCGCCCCCGCCGGCACTCCCGCAGCAAGCGCGTGAACGACAGGCCCAGCAGCTCCGGGTGCGACCAGGTGTGTGAGCCGAGACCGTGCCCCTCAGCCACGACCCGCCGCACCAGCTCGGGGTGCGCCTCGGCGCTGCTCCCGACCATGAAGAAGGTGGCAACCGCACCGCGCTCGGCCAGCAGGTCGAGGACCTGCGGCGTGAACGTCGGGTCGGGACCGTCGTCGAAGGTGAGGGCGAAGCTCCCGGGCGCCGCCACCCGCTGGCGCGGCTGCGCCCGCCGCATCAGCAGGGATCGGAGCGGCGAGAGCAGCAACTCAAGCGGTTCCGGCGAAATAGCGCTCGACCAACGAACCTTCGGGGTCGAGCTCGGCAACGCCGGCGATCTGGCTGGCCATCTGGGCGAGGTCAAGCAGCCGTCCGCCCCCGTCCCGCGCGACGCGCGCCTCGGCCTGCGCCCCCAGCGTCAGCGCCTTGGCCCCGATTGCGTAGCGGCGCGGCTGCCCGGCGCTGAGGCGGTGCAGGAGCCGCAGCGCCCTGCCGCTCCTCATCTCAGGAATCATCTCCTCGACCGAGTCGGGATGGAGCCGGGCGATGCGGACGAAGTTGCGGCCCTGCTCGTAGCGGTCGGCGCAGAATTCCCGCACCGTTCGCAGCTGGTGGTGCCAGGCGACCGCCTCCGGATCGAAGAGGACGGGGATGCCGCGATCGATGATCCGCAGGCCGATCTCGTAGTCCTCCCCGCCCCAGCCGCTGAGCCGCTCGTCGAAGCCACCGACGTCGACCCAGAGCGAGCGCGGCCCGCTGGTGTTGGCGACGGAGAAGTCGAAGGCTTTGGTCACCTCGCCGGCTTCGGCGAGGGCGCCGAACCAGCTCTCGGCGTAGTCGCGGATCGGGCCGGTGATCTCGGCGCCGTCGGGCGGGTGCAGGCAGGGACCCATCATGAAGCGCGGCTCCGGCCCAGCGTGACCGCGGCGGTGCCGAGCCAGCAGGCCGTCGGTGGGGACCATGTCGTCGTCGACGAACCAGACGATTTCCCCCTCAGCCTCCTCGAGCCCGCGATTGCGGGTGGCGGCGCGACCGGCGTTCTCGTGGAATAGCGCCCGCAGCGGCACCGGGCTCTCCAGCGCCTCGACCGCCTCCAGAGTCCCATCCCGCGACCCGTCGACCATCACCAGCAGATCGACCCCCGCCGCCACCTCCTCGGCCCGGAGCTCCTCGATCAGCGCGCGCAGCAGCCTCACCACGGCGTCCCGGCGGCGATAGGTAGGTACGACAACCGTCATCGACGGCAACGGGGCGGCAGTCACGGCGGGTACAGTAGCGTTGCAGGGCGCGGATTCCACGCCGTTTCTGCCGATGAAAAAGACGATGGCAAACGTCAGCGTGGTTATCCCCACCCTCGGTAACCGCCCCGACTGGCGGGCTGCCGTGGATTCCGCCCTCGAGTCGGCCCGAGCCTGCGGCATCGAGACCGAGGTGATCCTCATCTGGCAGGGCGACGAGCTGCCCGAGGCACCGCCCTCAGTCGTGGTCGAGGCGATCCGCCCGATCGGCGTCTCCTACGCCCGCAACCGCGGCGCCGAGCGGGCCACCGCGCCGATAGTCGCCTACATCGACGACGACGAGGTGGTCGATCCGACCTGGGTCGGCAAGGTCGTCGAGGCGCTCGCCGACGTCGACGCGGCCTTCGGCCCGATCGAGCCGTTCGGCGAGGACGGGCGGCCGCACTGCCCCACTGACTTCGGCGAGAGCCGGATCTTCGAGCCTGACGCCCTCCCCTGGGTCGTAGGCTCAGGCGGCAACATGGTCTTCCGGCGCCAGGCGCTGGCCGGGCTCGGCGGCTTTGACCTGCGCACCGGACCCGGGGCGATCGGCATCGCCGGCGAGGAGACCGACCTGATCTGGCGCCTGCTCGACGGCGGCAGGCGGATCCGCTGGGCCGCCGAGATGATCGTCTACCACCCGACCAAGAGCGACGAGGAGATCGCAGCCTCCCGCTATCCCTACGGCTTCGGCGCCGGCCGGATGCTGCGCCGCTCGCGCTCGCCGCGGCTGATCGCGGCTTACGGCCACGCGGTTCTCCACGCCCACCTCTCCGCCCTGCGCAAGCGGGACCGGCGGGCCTGGCGCGAGTCCTGGGACTTCGCCGTCGGCCTCTTCGGAGGCCTTAGCCGCCGCCTGCAGTGGGTCTCGCCGGAGCTCGCCGCCGCACACCCGCCCGCCGCCGTGTCCGAGGCGCTGCAAGGGGCGGCCGCCACGCCGTTGCCGGTCTCATGGGGAACCCGGCCCCATTACCTCTGGGACTGCGGCGACGCGATCCTCCACGCCTTCATCGGCCCATCCGAAGCGCAGCTGGCCGCGCCCGCTGCCCGCGAGCTGGTCCTCGCCGCCCCCGGCGTCAGAGGCATCCCCCCGATCCTCGCCCACGCCCGGGAGCGGGACACCCTCTGGGTGCTCGAAGGGAAGGTCGAAGGCGAGCCCCTCGGCGGCCCCGCCTCCACTTGGTGGGACGAGGCAGCCGCCTTCGTCCTCTCCTACTCACGCCTGGACGGCCCGACTTTCGAGACCTCTCCCGAGTCGCCGCGGGGAGAGGCCTTCCTTGAAGCGGCGCCCCCTGAGCTGCGGGCCGAGCTCGAGGCGGCGCTGGGGAGACTCGCACCCATCGCCACTGCGCCTTGTCACGGGGACCTGCAGCCGAAGAACCTGCTTACGGCGCGCGACGGGATCGCGGCGATCGACTGGGAGTGGTGCAGCGAGGCCAGCGTTCGCGGCCTCGACCTCGTCTTCCTCGCCGTCACCCACGCCGGCATTGATCCAGACCCGAGTGTGATCGCAGCGCTGCTGAAGGGCGAGAACCCCGCCTTCGGGGATGTCCTGGGGCCGCTTGCCCAGCTCGGCTTGGAGGGACAGGTCCTCCGCGACACCCTGCTCGTCCTCCTCGTCAAGTGGGCCGAAGACGAGCGCCGCAGCATCGCTGCCTTTGGCGCGACCCCGCGCCGCCCGATCTACGGCGAGCTGCTTCAGCAGCTGACGCCGGTTCTGAGCGAGGGAAGCGCTAGCCGAACGGCGGCTGGCGGAATTCTTTGACGGGCTTCATCGCGAACGGCAGCGACTCTTCGCCGGCGAAGACGGCGCGGACGGCGCCCTTTTTGTTGGCGCCGTAGCCGCTCCCCTTCAGCAGGCCCTTGAAGATCCCGCCCGCCTTTGCCTTGACCGTGGCGACCTTGTGCCACTTGCCGCCCTTCAAGGTCTGGATGCTGACCTTGCCGGGCTGGCCGCCGAAGGTCCGGCCCCAGAAGCTCAGACCCTTGTCTTCGGGGTAGGCGACGAAGGGGAAGCGGAAGGCGAAGAGGATTTCCTTCGGCGTGTTCTCAGCCACGGTCGGGCCGGTGAAGTAGAGGCCCGACTGGATCGAGGTTTTGTAGTTGCCGTTGGGAGGGTCATCCCAGAGGCTGTACCAGAAGAAGGCGCCGACGCCCGCCTGCCAGGCCCGGTACAGCGCTTCGGGGACCCAGCGGCTGGCGATCTTCATCGCCAGCCCACCCGGGTCGGACGGTTTCGTGTCCCAGGAGAACTCGGTGATCCAGAGCGGCACCGATTTCTTCGCGCTGACGATCCGACCGGCGCGCTTCGCCGCCTTCAGGAGGTTCTGCAGCTTGCCGAGGTCCCCCATCTGCACGTCGTTGCCGTGCCCTTTGTGGTTCGGTCCGCCGGTCGTGTAGGGGTGGATGTCGAAGATGTCGAAGTGGACGCCGCCTTCGCAGTTGCCCTTCCCCTTGCGGGGATTTTTCGTCCCGTCCATGCAGAGCAGCTGGCGGGTGAACTGCATCGGCCCGATCGTGTAGGGCCGTACCGCAATCGGCCCAAGGCCGCCGCCGACGACGAGGTTCGAGGGATCGACGCTCTTCACCGCCTCGGCAAAGCGGTTCAACAGCACCCGGTAGAGCTCGGGTGAGACCGGCTTGCCGTCTTCGCCGTACTGCGGGTTGAAGAAGAAGCTGAGATTGGGCTCGTTGATCGGCTGCCAGTACTTCACCTTGGGCAGCCCGCGGAAGTCGCCGTTGTAGCGGACGGCCGCCGCGTGGGCGAACGCGGCAAAGGCGTCCGGATCGGGGTTGCAGGCCGAGGTGCCGGTTTCCGGCTTGCACCGTTCAGCCCAGCTGGGGGATTCGGTGACGAGGGCGAAGGGGACGAAACCGGCGTTCGCGGCCTTGCTCAGGCGTTCGTCGGTCTCGCGCCAGTCGTAGGCCGGGTCGGCGGGATCGCTCGGGTTCCAGCTATCCGGCTTGCTGCGCGGCGCCACCGCCCGCCAGGGGATCACCACCCGGAGGAAGCCGACCCCCGCCGTGTGCGCCTGGTTCATCGCATCGGGGCTGAAGTTGTAGAGGCCGGAGATGCCGGTGGACATCGGCTTGGCGGAACTGGAGGCTGGCAGGACGGCGAGGAGTGCCAGGACGATCGCGACGAAAAGCAGCGACCGCCGAGGGCGGCGTCTGCCGCGGGATGGGTTCCGGTTCGTCAAGTTCTCAGGCAGTGGTGCGTCGATGGCGCCAAAAGTATGCGGCGCACCAGACGCACGCAGCGATGATCGCCAGCGGCAACAGCAGACCCAGGTCGCCGGAGGACGAGGTGCCGGTCACCTCGCCCAGGACCTGGCCGACCCCGGACTTACCCGCGTCGGCGCCGGCCACCGCCTTGGTGGCGCTAGCCGCGGTCAATCCCCCCGCGCCGGAGCCGCCGCCGGAGCCTCCCTGCGAGCCGCCGCGCTGGGTCGAGCCGCCTGCCGCGCCTCCACCCGAACCACCGGCCGAGCCGGAGCCGCCGCCCGTGGCGCCTGCCGGGGTCCCGGCCGCGGCCAGTTCAGCCGTGGCCTGGCCGTCGCTGCCCTGCTTTTGAAGCTTCTTCGTCGCCTTGTGGCCCAAGGTCTTCGAGGGGGAGCCGTCGCCCTTCTGTCGAACCTCTTTATTGCCCTTGGACGTGGGGATGGTCTGGGTGTACTGGTTAACTGCCGAGTTGCCCGGAGGGACGATCGGGGCAGCAACCGCCGCCGAGGGCAACAGCAGCGCCGCAACCGACACCGCCACCAGAGCCAAGCTTTTTCTCAGATCAACCATGTCTCTCTCTGAACACAGGATTCCGCTCGCCGATGCGGCGCCGGGGAGCGCTGGGGAAGGCCAAGATCGTAGCGAGCGGCCCCGCTTCTCCTGGGACATCGCTCTCACCTGGCTGCTCGGCTTCGTCGCCGTCGTCTACCTCGGGCTCGAAGGCGGCGGCTACGACCCGCTCGTCCATGACCAGGTCGGGATTCTTGCCTGGTGGGTCTTGTTGGGGACCGTCGCGGTCGGGGCGCTGCCCCGCCGGCGCATGCCCCCCGCCGCACTGGCGACGCTGGCGATCTTCACCGGCTTTCTCGCCTGGACGGCGCTGAGCCTCAACTGGACCGAGAGCTCGGAGCGGACCTTCGCCGAGATCGCCCGCCTCAGCAGCTACCTCGGCTTCCTCGCGCTGGCGATCCTCGCCCACCATCAGGGCAGCGCCCGCCGGATGGTCGCCGCGGTCGGCACCGGGATCGGCGTCGTCGCCCTCGTCGCCCTGCTGTCGCGCCTGCACCCGAGCTGGTTCGGCGACGAGATCCACCAGACCGCGGCCTTCCTCCCCGGCTCCGCCGAACGGCTCTCCTACCCCCTCGACTACTGGAACGGGCTGGCCTGCCTGATCGCGATCGGACTGCCCCTGTTCCTGCAGATGGCGACCGACGCCCGCTCCCCCCTCGTCCGCGGCCTGGCCGCCGCCAGCGTGCCGGCACTGATGCTGACGCTCTACTTCACCCTCTCGCGCGGCGGCATCGGTGCCGCGGTCGTCGCTGTCGTCGCCTTCTACGTCTTTACCTCCGACCGGATCCCGAAGCTGGCAATCGGCGCCATCGCCGGCGCCGGCGGCGCGATCCTGATCGCCGTCGCCTCGGCCAAGGACGCTCTGGTTCACGGCGTGGTCGGCGACGCCCTGCGCCAGCAAGGAAACGACGTCCTCTTCCTGACCATCGTCGTCTGCCTCGTGGTCGGGGTCGTCGTCGCTCTGCTCGCGCTTGCCACCCGCGACGTCGAGCGGCCCTCCTGGACGGTGCCTTCCCGCAACTTCTCCCTCGCCGCCCTCGCCGCCTCGATCGGCGTCCTCATCGTCGTCGCCCTGGCGCTTGGAGCGCCGGGCCGCGCCTCCGACGCCTGGAGCGAATTCAAGGAAAGCGATACCCCCGTCGGCGGCTCCAACCGCCTTGGCAGCGTCGCCGGCGAGAGCCGTTACGCCCTCTGGAGCTCTGCCGTACGGGAGATGCGCTCGAGCCCGCTGGACGGAACCGGCGCCGGGACCTACGAATACTGGTGGAACCGCGACGGCACCGACGACGAAACCGTCGTCGACGCCCACTCGATGTACCTCCAGGTGCTGGGCGAGCTGGGCATGATCGGCTTCCTTGTCGTCGGCGCCTTTGTCCTCGCCGTCCTCCTCGTCGGCGCCGTCGTCTCGCTGCGCTCGGCTCCCTGGCGGCGTCCGGCCCTGGCCGCCGCGCTCGCCGGCTGCGTCGCCTTCTTCGTCCAGGCCTCGGTCGACTGGGTGTGGCAGATCCCGGTGCTGCCGATCGCGATGCTGCTCCTTGCCGGAACGCTCGTCGCCACCGACTTCCGCGACTACGACGACACCCCGGAGGGGGCGCCGCTGTCGGTTCTGCCGCGGGTGGGAGTCGCCATCGCCTCGCTGGTGGCGATGACGGTGATCGCGCTCCCGCTGGCCGCGACCTCGTTCGTCCGCCAGAGCCAGGACGAGGCCGGCAGGGGAGACATCGCCGCGGCCCTCTCCGACGCGCGCTCGGCCCAGAACGCCGAGCCGTTCGCGGCAACCCCGCGCCTGCAGGAGGCGCTGGTCCTGGAACAGGTCGGGGCTCTCGGTCCCGCCTCGGCCGCCGCCCGCGCGGCGACCGAACGCGAGTCGACCAACTGGCGCACCTGGGTCGTCCTCTCGCGGATCGAAGCGCGCCGGGGCCGGGCGGTCCCGGCGGTACTCGCCTACCGCAAGGCGCGTTCGCTCAACCCGCGCTCCGAGCTGTTCCGGCGCTAAAGCGGCGGCGGATCTAGAAGGGGCTCGGCACGCGGACGACGACGTCGTCGACGCTGGCGACGATGCCTTTGCCGTTGCCGACCGTGCCGACGATGACCGAGGAAGCGCGGCCGGTGAGGTCGCCGGCGCCCTCGTCGGTCGCTTCGCCGACCACCGCGCCGCCGACCGAGGCAACCAGATTCGCCTGACCCTTTTCGGGGCCGCTGGTGACGTTGATCGCGCTCAGCCGCAGCTTGTTCGGTTCGTCGATCCCGACCACCGATTTCAGATTCTTGGCGATCGCCAGGTATTTGGAGCCGTCTTTGGTGACCTTGACCAGCTGCGCCTTGCGCTGCCGTGGGTAGACGAGCAACTGGTACTTGGCGCCACCGCCGGCCCGCAGCTCGAGCCCGAGGAAGCCCTTCTTCTGCAGCGGCACGGGAGTGCTGCTGAGCAGGCGCTCGGTCGCGGCGATCTCGACGTCGCGTCCCAGCACCGGCGTGCGGAAGGAGCAGGAGCTGGTCGCCTTGCCGATCGTGATTCGCATCGCCCCACTGATGCCGGCGCGGTCGCAGCTCTTGCCGGCGAGCTTGACTAGCTGGGCGCGCTGGCCGAGCGACTCCATGCTGTTGCGGTAGATGCCGATCATCGCCGCGCCGGCGACGGCGCAGGAGAGCAGGCCGACGGCAAGCGCGGCCAGGACAGCGGCTGAGAAGCGGAGCCTCATCGAATCGCCAGCCTAAACACAGGTGGCGGCGAAAGATGCGGGCGGACCTGGCTTGAAAGGTGGATTTCGGTCACGGTCACCGCCGGCGAATGCCAAATATCATTCGACGCATGAGCGACCACCGACTTCCCCAGCCCGACCGCCCGTGGGTGATGCGCACCTACGCCGGCCACTCCGACGCCCGCCGCTCCAACGAGCTCTACCGCAAGAACCTGGCCAAGGGCCAGACGGGGCTCTCGGTGGCCTTCGACCTGCCGACCCAGACCGGCTACGACCCCGATCACGTCCTCGCTCGTGGCGAGGTCGGCAAGGTCGGCGTCTCGGTCGCCCACAAAGGCGACATGCACCAGCTGCTCGACGGAATCCCGCTCGACGAGATGAACACCTCGATGACGATCAACGCCACGGCCGCCTGGTTGCTCGGCCTCTACGTCACCGTCGCCGAGGAGAACGGGGTCGACCGCGCTCTGCTCAAAGGCACGACCCAGAACGACATCATCAAGGAGTACCTCTCGCGCGGCACCTACGCCTTCCCGCCGGAGCCCTCGATGCGGCTGATCGCCGACATGGTCGCCTTCAGCGTCAACGAGGTGCCGAGCTGGAACCCGACCAACATCTGCAGCTACCACCTGCAGGAGGCCGGGGCGACGCCAGTGCAGGAGATCGCCTACGCGCTCTCGACCGGGATCGCCGTCCTCGACGAGGTGAAAGCGCGGGGCCAGGTCGCCGACGAGGACTTCCCCAAGGTCTTCGGCCGCATCTCCTTCTTCGTCAACGCCGGGATCCGGCTGGTCGAGGAGATCGCGAAGCTGCGGACGATGAGCGCGCTCTGGCAGCAGATCGGGCGCGAGCGCTACGGCGTCACCGACGAGAAGATGCTGCGCTTCCGCTACGGCGTCCAGGTCAACTCGCTCGGCCTGACCGAGGCGCAGCCGGAGAACAACATCCAGCGGATCGTGCTCGAGGCGCTGGCTGTGACGCTCAGCCGCGACGCCCGCGCGCGGGCGATCCAGCTGCCGGCCTGGAACGAGGCGATGGGCCTCCCCCGCCCCTGGGACCAGCAGTGGAGCCTGCGGATCCAGCAGGTGCTGGCGAACGAGACCGACCTGCTCGAGTACCCCGACATCTTCGAGGGCTCCCACGTGATGGAGGGCCTGGTCGCCGAGCTGACCGAGGGGGCGCGGGCGGAGATGGCCGTGGTCGAGGAGCACGGCGGCGCCGTCAACGCCGTCCCCTACATGAAGGCGCGCCTGGTCGAGAGCCACCGCGAGCGGGTGGCGCGGATCGAGGCGGGCGAGCAGAAGGTGATCGGCCAGAACAGCTACACCGAGACCGAGGACTCGCCGCTGACCGCCGGTGCCGACGGCGGCATCCTGACGCCGGACCCCGAGGTCGAGCGCGAACGGGTCGAGGCGCTGGCCGAGTGGAAGGCCGAGCGCGACGAGGACGCGGTCAAGGCCGCCCTGGCGGACCTCGCCGCGGCCGCGGCGGACGACAGCGTCAACATCATGCCCGCGACGATCGCCGCCGCCAAGGCGGGCGCGACGACCGGCGAGTGGGCGGAAACGATGCGCGAGGTATTCGGGCCCGACCGGGCGCCGACCGGCGTCGACGGTGCCTCGGCACCCTCCACGCCCGACCAGCTTGAGGAGATCCGCCGCCGGGTCGACGAGACCTCCGAGCAGATCGGCCACCGGATCAAGATCCTGGTCGGCAAGCCCGGCCTCGACGGTCACTCCAACGGCGCCGAGCAGGTGGCGCTGCGGGCCCGCGACGTCGGCATGGAGGTGATCTACCAGGGGATCCGTCTGACCCCCGAGGAGATCGCCGAGTCGGCGGTGCAGGAGGACGTCGACGTGGTCGGCCTCTCGATCCTCTCCGGCTCGCACCTGGAGCTGATCCCGGAGGTCGTGCGACTGCTGAAAGAGGAGGGCCTCGACGTGCCCGTCGTGGTCGGCGGAATCATCCCCGTCGCCGACGCCGAGCGCCTGCGCGAGGCCGGCGTCGCCGGGGTCTACACGCCGAAGGACTTCGACGTCAACAAGATCATGGGCGAGATCGTCGAGCTCGTCGGCCAGCGCGCCGGCGCCGGCGCAGCCGCCTGAGACCGCGCCACCCTCACATACCGACGATCCGTCGCCAGCGGCCGACGCCGCCGTGCTTGCTCGCCGCCGCGTAGAGCGGCCCCATGCCCTCGCTGCGGAACTCCTCCGGTGACGGCCAGTTCGCCCGGCCCGCCACGAACGCCCGCAGCTCGCGCTCGATCTTCCCGTCGGTCCACTTGACCGGGCGCCCGCGCCGACCGGCGGCCGGCGTCGATTCGCCGGTCGGATGCTCCGTGAACAGATAGCGGGTGGCAACCCCGCTGCCTCGCGGAACGAGGATCCCGTGGGCGACCAGCTCGCCGATGTCCTCGATCGCCGCCGAGCGACCGATACCGGCGGCAGCCTCGTAGTCGCGGCGGGCGAACTCCCTGCGGCCCTGGATCCGAAGGTTGGTCAGCCCCCGTTCTTGACTGGCGCTGAGATGCAAGGGGGTGGTCCCTCTCCCGGGAGCGAGGGTGCTGAGGTTTTTCACCGCGGCCGCAACCCGCTCGTACTCCTCGGCCAGCCCCGCGAGGAAATAGTGCAGCCAGGTCTCCATGTTCAGCGTCTGCTCGCGAACCGAGCGCAGGGCGGCGTAGTAAGCGCCCCGGTCTTCCGCGTAGAAGCGCTCGAAGGAGAACATCCGGCCGGGTAGGACGCCGGCCTTCATCAGCACGGCAACCTGGAAGAGGCGGGCGGCCCGCCCATTGCCGTCGGCGAACGGATGCACGTCGGTGATCCCATAGTGCATGACGCCTGCGAGGACAAAGGGGGGCTCACTGCCGCTGTCCAGCTTCTGCGCGAGCCAGTCGAACATCGACTCCAT
>DASSMJ010000010.1:0-98046 GCA_035688955.1 Solirubrobacterales bacterium
CCGAGGCGGTCGTCGTCCCAGCGGGGATCGGGGGCGCCGGTGATGTACCATCCGGTGCCGTTGTCGGCGAGAATCATCCCGTACTTCTTGAGCCCGCGCAGGATGACCTGCACTTCGGCCGGGAACGTGCTCACGTCGTACGACGACTTGAGGCGCACGCGCATCCCCATCGGCGGCAGGGCCGACGAGGTGTCGCTGCTGGCGTAGTGGCGTGCCGGCGCGACGAACGCCCGGCGCGTGCGGGGACAGGTGAAGCGCACGGCGTGGTCGATCAGGCCGCGCGTGACCGCTTCGTCGTAGCGTACGAGGCCGGGGAAGATCGGCAGGCCGGCGGCATCGGCCGAGGTCCAGCCCTCGGGCCGGCGCGCGGCCGAGCGCAGGTCCCACTCGGTGCCCGAGTCGGCGTTCCAGTGGGGGCGAGGCTTGGCGACGTAGAAGGCGCGGTAGAGCTCGTAGAGCTTGCAGGCGGAGCGGTCGACGACCAGCACGTGGCGATCACCGTCGCTGCCGTTCCCTCCCTCGACCGGCGCCTTGGCCGGGACGGGGAACGGACCGGGGTCGCTCTCGTCGCCGTAGGCCGTGTAATGGATCGGCAGCAGCGGCTGGCCGGAGTCGACGACGGAAAAGGGGAAGCCGTAGGGGCGCGGCGAGCCGAAGTCGGGGTGGAGGTGATCGCCGCCGTGCGAATCGATGTAGGCGATGTAGGCCGCCGAGCGCGGATCCCGCGGCGCCTTCGAGATGTCCTGGTTCCAGGCAGCCTCGGTCGGCAGCGAAGGCGCCCGCGGCGAAAGTGAAGCCGGCGGGTTGGGGAAGACCTGGCAGGAGCCGAGGGATGGGTAGGGACCGACGGCCTCGGCGGAGGGCCCGATCGAAGCCACGAGGAGGGCAGCCAGAAGAAGGGCAACTCCAAACGCGGCAGAGCTTATGGACCCTATACGGCAATAACCTCTGCCGCGGGCGGCGAGCTTCGGCATGGCTGCAAGGTAACGGGGGTAGGTGGGGCCAATGGACGTTTGCCTGATGATCGAGGGGCAGGAGGATGTGACCTGGGAGGACTGGCTGGCGTTGGCCGAGGCCTGCGAGGCGAACGGGGTGGGGACGATGTTCCGCTCCGACCACTACCTCTCGGTCGACGATCGCCGCGAGCGCGGCTCGCTCGACGCCTGGGGGACGATCACGGCGCTGGGCGCGGTGACGGAGACGCTGCGGCTGGGGACGATGGTCTCGCCGGCAACCTTCCGTCATCCGGCAGTGCTGGCGAAGGTCGCGGTCACCGCCGACCACATCTCCGGCGGCCGGGTCGAGGTCGGGATCGGCGCCGGCTGGTGGGAGGTCGAGCACGAGCTCTACGGCTTCGAGCTGCCGCCGGTCGGCCCGCGGCTGGACGCGCTCGAGGAGCAGATGCGGATCGTCCGCGGTCATTGGGACGAGGGGTCGTTCAGCTTCGAGGGCAAGTACTTCTCGGCGCGGGAGCTCGACGCGCTGCCGAAGCCGGTCCAGCGTCCGCGACCGCCGCTGATCCTTGGCGGGCGAGGCGGCCCGCGCAGCCTCCGCCTCGCTGCCCGCTACGCCGACGAGTACAACACGGTGATGTCGACGGCGGCGGAGATCGCCGACATCCGCCGGCGGCTGGACGAAGCCTGCGAGGCGGAGGATCGCGACCCGGCGAGTCTGCCGCTCTCGATGATGACCGGGTGGCTGGTTGGCGCCGACCGCGAGGAACTGGTCGACCGGGCGTCGCGCCTGTCGCAGTGGAAAGGCGAGGGGGACGACGGCGCGGCCTTCATCGCCGGACTGCGCGAGAGCACGATTCTCGGCACGACCGAGGAGGCGGTCGAGCAGCTGCGCGAGCTGGAGGCGGCCGGGCTGAGGCGGATCATGGGACAGCACCTGCTCCACCGCGACCTCGACGCGGTCGCCTTGATGGGCCGCGAGATCGGGCCGCGGGTCTAGTCAGTTTCGAGTCGGCCCACGACTCTGTGAAAAAGCACCTTGAGGATGCCTTTTCACAGACTCGTGGGCTCGGCGCTGCCGTAGATTGCCCGCAGCCAGATGTCGACGAGGACGTCGAGGACGCGGTCCTGCTCCAGGGAGGGGGACTCGCCGGCGAAGCTCGCGTACTGGACCCGCTCGTTCATCTGCACGAGGGCGATCGCCATGTCGCGGGCGGGCTCGCCGGCGGGCGCGGCGCCGCGGGCGCGCTCGGCTTCGATCACGGCGGTGACGTCGGCGACCCAGCCCTCCAACACCTGCGCCCAGAGCTCGCGCGCTTCGGGGTTGGTCATCCGCAGTTCGGCGGCGGCGAGGGTGACGGCGCGGCGGGAGCGGAAGGCGGCATAGAGGTCGGCGAGGCCCTGGCGCAGGCCGGCGCGCGGATCGCCTTCGGCGAGGGTCCGCAACGCCTGTTCGCGGCTGCCGGCGGCGGCGGCGACGAGACGGTCGATGATCGTCAGCACCACCGCGTCCTTGGAGGGGAAGTAGAAGTAGAAGGTGGGGCGGGAGATGCCGGCGCCTTTGGCGAGGTCGTCGACCGAGATCTCGCTCAGCGGCCGCTCCTCAAGCAGCTGCTCGGCGGTCTCGAGGATCGACCGCTCGCGGTCGTCACCGCTGGCGCGGGTGGTGCGGCGCCCGCGCCCGGGGGCGGCGGGATCGGCTTTGGCAGCGGTCGGCATCGGGTACTCACGATACATGGCGTCGAGAGAATCGACAAGTAGTTGACCTTCTCGACACAGTGTTGATAAAGTTCGGCCCGTGAGCAAGCGCGTGATCATCACCGGGGCCGCCAGCGGCATCGGCGCCGCCACTGCGAAGGCCCTGCGCGAGCGCGGGGCGGAGGTGGTCGGCCTCGACCTCAACGCCGGCGATGACATCGTCGCCTGCGACGTCACCAGCCAAGAGTCGGTCGACGCCGCGCTCGACACCGCGGTCGAGCGGCTCGGCGGGCTCGACGCGCTCGTCAACTGCGCCGGGATCGGCATTCCCCAGAGCGCCGCCCAGCGCCCCGACGAGAATGCGGCCCGGGTCATCGACGTCAACCTGCTCGGCACCTGGCGCGTCACCGCCGCCGCGCTGCCGGCCCTGCGCGAGGCTCGCGGGCGCGTCGTCAACATCTCCTCCGGCCTCGCTCACCTCGCCGTCCCCTTCGCCACCGCCTACGGCGCCAGCAAGCGCGGCGTCGTCGGCTATTCCGAGCAGCTGCGGATCGAGGTCGGCGACGAGATCACCGTCACCACCGTCTACCCCGGCTACATCCGCACCCCGATCCACGACGCCAGCCGCGAGGCCGGGATGGGCCTGGAGGGGATGGTGCCGCCGGAGCCGCTCTCTGCCGCGGTCGAGACGATCGTCCGCGCCCTCTACGGCAAGCCCGCCCGCGACCTCGCCACCACCAAACGCGGCACCCAGTCCTACGCGGTGCTGCGCCTCCTTCCCAAAGGCCTCGTCGAGCGGGCGATCCGGCGCCGGATGCGCTCCGCCGCCAAGCGCGGCCGCTTCAAGTCAACCCCGATGACGAGCGACTTCCTCGCTCGCCTCAGCGACTAGCCAGGAGCATCTCGATGACCAACACTCCCGCCAGCACCCCCGAGCGCGAGCACGTCAACGTCCTCATCGTCGGCGCCGGCCTCTCCGGCGTCGGTGCCGCCGTCCACCTGCAGCAGAGCTGCCCCGGCAAGAGCTACGCGATCCTCGAGGCGCGCGAGTCGATGGGCGGCACCTGGGACCTCTTCCGCTACCCCGGCATCCGCTCGGACTCCGACATGTTCACCCTCGGCTACTCGTTCAAGCCCTGGCTCGGGGAGAAGTCGATCACCAGCGGTGAGTCGATCCTCGACTACATCAAGGAGACCGCGCGCGAGTACGGGGTGGAGGAGAAGATCCGCTTCGGCCACAAGGTCCTCGCCGCCGAGTGGTCGACTGCCGAGGCGCGCTGGACCGTTCGCGCCGAGCGCGACGGCGAGCCGGTCGAGCTGACCTGCGACTTCCTCTACGGCTGCACCGGCTACTACCGCTATGACGAGGGGTTCACGCCGAAGTTCGAGGGGACCGAGCGCTTCGAGGGGCAGATCGTCCACCCGCAGCACTGGCCCGAGGACCTCGACTACGCGGGCAAGCGGGTGGTCGTGATCGGCAGCGGCGCGACCGCGATGACGCTGGTGCCGGCGATGGCCGAGCGCGCCGCGCACGTGACGATGCTGCAGCGCTCGCCGACCTATGTCATCTCCCGGCCCGCGGCCGACCCGGTCGCGAAGGTGCTGCGGCGCCTGTTGCCGGAGAAGCTCTCCTACGCGGCGACCCGCTGGAAGAACGTCTTCCTGATGCTCGCCAGCTACAAGATCTCCCGCCGCTGGCCGCAGGTGGTCAAACGGGCGATCCGCAAAGGCCTCGAGCACCAGCTGCCGCAGGGCTACGACATCGACACCCACTTCAAGCCGCGCTACAACCCCTGGGACGAGCGTCTCTGCGTCGTGCCCGACGCCGACCTCTTCAAGGCGATCCGCGGCGGGCGGGCCGAGGTGGTCACCGACCACGTCGAGACCTTCACCGAGAAGGGGATCCGGCTGCAGTCCGAGCGCGAGCTCGAGGCCGACATCATCGTCACCGCGACCGGGCTCAACCTGCTCGTCCTCGGCGGCATGCAGATCCTCATCGACGGCAAGGAGAAGCAGGTCTCCGAGACCGTCGGCTACAAGGGGATGATGTTCAGCGGCGTCCCCAACATGTGCCTGGCGCTGGGGTACACCAACGCTTCCTTCACCCTCAAGACCGACCTGGTGGCCGATTACATCTGCCGCCTGCTCAAGCACATGGACGCGCACGGGTACCGGATCGCCACGCCCCGCGCGCCTGGCCCCTCGGTCGAGGTCGAACCCTTCATCGACCTCAAGTCCGGCTACGTCCTGCGGTCGCTCGACCAGCTCCCGAAGCAGGCGGCGACGCGGCCCTGGCGGCTGCATCAGAACTACGCCCAGGACATCCGCCTGCTGCGGAAGGGGCCGATCGACGACGAGATCGAGTTCTCGCGGGGTGGGGTGGCGGCCGGCGCCGAGGAGCGGGGACGCCCCGGCGAGATCGCCGCGGTTGTGTAGCGGCGCCTCGGGCGCTGCTGATTAAGCAGAGAACTTCATCCCATATAGCCTTCGCGGGGCATGCGCGCCCGCGTCCTCATTTCGCTGCTGGTCGGTCTCGCCCTGGCGGCGCCTGTCGGGGCAGCGGCCCATGTGCGGGTGCAGCCCGAGGAAGCGCCGGCGGACTCCTACACCGTCCTCCGGGTCAACGTCCCCAACGAGAGCCCTGAACTGACGACGACCAGGGTGGAAGTCCGGTTCCCGCCGGGCTTCGGCTACGCGCTTTATCAGCCGGTTCGGGGCTGGTCAGCGCAGGTGAAGATGACGAAGGCCTCCCGGTCGGCGATCAGCGGCCAGGCGACTCCGGCGCGGGTCGGCCGAGTGATCTGGACCGCCAGGGATCGCGCGGCGGAGATCCAGCCAGAAGAGTTCGTGGATTTCCCGGTAGCGGTGCAGATCCCGTCGACGGTGGGGGAAAGGTTGACGTTCAGGGCGCTGCAGACCTACTCGGACGGGGAAGTGGCGCGCTGGGTCGGCGGCCCGGAATCCCAGTCGCCGGCGCCTCAGGTCTTGGTCACGGCTCCTGCCGCGGAACCGGATGCCGCGACGGCCGAAACCGATGCCGCCGAGGGAGATTCCGGCGGTGGCAGCGACGGCCTCGCCATCGCGGCCCTGATCGTCGCCATACTCGGCCTGGCGGCAGGCGGCGCGGCGCTGGCCGGCCTGGTGCAAGCGCGCAGAGCAGACGGGAAAACCGACGAAGGGAGCGAGATGGCGACTCAGACCAAGATCATCAGCGGCACCGACTTCATCACCGTGGCGACGGAGGATTACGAGCGGGCGGCCAAGTTCTACGGCGAGACCCTCGGTCTCGAGTTCGGGAAGCGCTGGGGGAGCATGCCCGCCGGTGAGTTCGAGACCGGCAACCTGACGATCGCCCTCATGCAGACCGACGCCTTCAACATCGAGTTCCGCCCCAACAACCTCCCGATCGAGTTCCACGTCGACGACTTCGAGGCCGCCAAGGCCGAGCTGGAATCCCGCGGCGTCGAGTTCAAAGGCGACACCCTCGACTCCGGCGTCTGCCACCAAGCCTTCTTCAACGACCCCGACGGCAACGCCCTAGCCATCCACCACCGCTACGCCCCTCCAGAGGCCTAGGCGCCAGCAACCGGCGCCGCAAGCTAAATTGGTCCTATCGCGGTGGCAGTAGCTCAGTTGGTAGAGCTCCGGCTTGTGGTGCCGGCGGTCGCGGGTTCGAATCCCGTCTGCCACCCCTAGAAGAAACTCCTGCAAATCGGCATGTCGGGATCGGACGCGACGGTTTGAACCGGACCCAAATTTCGCTCCCGATCAGGCAGTTTCTGCCTGATCGATGGCGGATAGGGGGGATGTGCGGCGATAGCCGCCGATTCCAGCTCACGTAGCGTTTGTACTACGCTGTATTACAAATGGCAGCGCGAGATACCCAAGCCTTCTCGGCCCGATGGGGCACCGACGTCCTCGACCGCTTGAAACAACGCAGCGAAGCGGCCGGCACCAACAAGTCGCGCCTCGCCGAGCGTTACGTGGACGAGGGGACCCGCATGGATGAGCACCCCGGCATCGTGTTCCGCGGCGGCCCCACCGGCCGGCGTGCCGCATTGGCCGGCGGCCCGGACGTCTGGGAGCTGATGTTCACGCTTAAGAGCGGCAAGGCGCGTGGGGAGGAGGCGATCACCGCCACCGCCGAGCTCCTCAATCTCACCGACTCCCAAGTGCGGACCGCGGTCCGCTACTACGGCGCCTTCCCCGAGGAGGTCGACCGGCGCATCACCCTCAACACCCTTGACGCCGATGAAGCCGAAGCAGCCTGGAAGCGCGAACAGGCCGCCTTGGCGTGAAGCTCCTCCTCGACGAGCAAATCAGCGGCAAGGTCGCGGAACGACTCCGAGACCGCGGCCACGACGTCACCGCCGCCACGGATGACCCAAGCCTTCGAGGGCTGAGCGACCCTGACCTCTTCGAGGTAGCCCAGCAGCAAGGTCGAGCCCTAGTCACCTACAACCGCGTCGACTTCGAACCGATCATTCGCGAATACACGCAGCTGGATCGCGAGCATCACGGTCTCGTGATCGTCCACCCGACGCGCTTCCCGAGTTGGGAGTTCGCTCGGCTGGTCACAGCTATCGACAGTTTGTTGGAAGGGCCCGGTTTAGGGATGAGCTTTCTTGTTTGGCTGCGAGCGCCAAGTGGCTAACTGTCACAGCTGGGTATTCGAGACGCAGGACCTTGAGGTGGCTAATCAACTGAGGTGGCGCTCGAAGCCACTCGATCAGCGATCAACCGGTTGGTTGCTGTAGCCCCGCAGCCGGGAGGCTGCTCCTTCTCGCACAAGCGGAAGCGCCGGCATCGATGCCTCGCGTTCGGGGCTGTTATTCCCGCACCGGCCTGGTGGCGTCCGGTCCGCTTCGCCATTTTGGGGCCGCTAGTAGTCCCAACATCAACCGGTCGGAGGACTAGCATCGCATCAGATACGCCAGTGACTGAATCTGCGCCTGTAGGACTACCTCAATCGGCATGATTGACAAACCAAGCTCCTCAGAGCAAGCGCGATTTCAAATCCTTGCGCTCGACGGCGGCGGCGCAAAGGCGCTCTTCACCGCTCACTTGCTCGCTCGCCTCGAGCAGGACCTCGGGGTCAAGGTCACTGACAGCTTCGACCTGATCGCCGGAACGTCGGCGGGCGGGATCGTTGCCCTCGGCCTCGGCGCGGGACTGCCGCCCGCCGAGCTGGTCGGCCACTTCGAGGAATTGGCCCAGACCGTCTTCCCGAGGTCCCGCCGGCGCCCCTGGCGCAGGCACCGTCAACTGGTCAAACCCCTCTACCACGCCGCACCCCTTCGCTTGGTCCTCACCGACGTGCTCGGCGACAGGCTGCTCGGCGATAGCTCTAAGCGCCTTGTGATCCCGGCCTGGGACGTCGGCCGCGCCGCCGTGCACGTGTTCAAAACCCCGCACCACAAGCGCCTCACGCGCGATCGAAGGATCTCGATGGTCGATGTTGCGATGGCGACCTCAGCAGCCCCGACTTACTTCCCGGCTGCCCGCATCGACGGCCACAGGTTGATCGACGGCGGGGTTTGGGCGAACAACCCGAGCGTCGTCGCCATCGCCGAGGCGCTCAGCGTTCTCGAGGTTCCCCTCACCTCACTCAAGGTGCTGAACATCGGTACCACTGAGGCCGTCGCTCACCACCCCAAGCGCCTCGACCGCGGCGGCTTCGCCCAGTGGTCCACTCGGATCGCGCCGACCCTGGTCCAGGCTTCGAGCCGCGGTGGACAGGGGACCGCCGAGCACCTAGTCGGCAAGCGAAACTACAGGCGCTTTGATGCCCAGGTACCAAGCGGACTCTATGCCCTCGACTCGGTCGACCATGAAGAAATGGCCGGAATCGCGGCCTCCATGAGCCGCGAACTGAGCCCCGTCTACTCCGACACCTTTGCCGAGCACCAAGCTGGGGAGTTCACCCCGTTGGTCGGATCGTAGGCATCCGCACCTAGCGGTATCTTCAGGGTACGCATGCAGCTCGCCGATCATTTCAACGTCCTGCTCAAGGACACCGTCAACCTCGCCGACGCAAAGCTCGAGCTGCTCTCCGAGCGCGTGGACGCCATATACGCCGCGCTCAAGGCCGACGATGAGCTCGGTTCGCTGATCCTGGGCAAGACGCCCCAGGGATCCTGGGCTCACAAGACGATCATCAACCCGGTCGGCGAGAAGGAGTTCGACGCCGACTTCATGCTCGACATGAGCGAGAACTCCGAGTGGAGCCAGAGCCCGAAGAACTACATCGAGGCCGTCTACGCAGCTCTAGGGCGCAATGCCAACTACAAGACGATGCCCCGTTCGCGCAAATGCCGCTGCGTCTCGCTCGTCTACGCGAACTCCATGCACGTCGACATCGTTCCCCACCTCGACCTCGCCGACGGGCGCGAGGTAATCGTTAATCGAGACGACGACGAATTCGAAGTCACCCACCCGCAGGGCTTCACCAATTGGATGAAGGAAAAGGACGAGATCGCCAACGGCAACCTGCGCAAGGTGATCAGGCTGCTGAAGTACCTCCGCGACCACAAGAACTCCTTCACCGGTACGCGCTCGATCCTCTTGACCACCCTGCTTGGCGAACAGGTAGACCAGCTGAAAACTATCTCCGACTCGAGCTACTACAGCAACGTGCCGACTACGCTCCTGCACCTCATCGAGGACTTGGACGTGTGGCTACAGGCGAACCCCAGCAAGCCCTCGATTGCCGATCCCTCTGGCTCGGGCGCCAACTTCGACCACCGCTGGAGCCAGGAGACCTACAGCTATTTTCGCGATCGGATCCATGCACACGCCGCCGAGATACGCGACGCCTACGAGGAGGCAGATAAGGACCGCAGCGTCAAGCTCTGGCAAGACCTCTTCGGCGACGGGTTCAAGAGCCCCGAGAAGGAGGCCAGTGCCAAAGTCAAGTTTCCGCCCGCGGCGCCCGCGGTGCCGACCATCGGAGGGCGGTCCGGCCGGGCGGGATGACCCCGCGCACCCGCCGACCCGCGTTCTCGGACTGGCAAAAGCAACTACTCAGCGAGTTGGAGAAGCTCGCCGCCCAGCGCCCGCAGGAGATCCAAGTCCTGGGTCGCCCCAAGCAGGGCCCTCGAGGCGAGGCGGTGATTCGGATCGAGCTCGACACGTCTGGAATCCCACACGCGAGCGAGGGCCTAAAGCTCGGCGGCAGCGAGGAGTTCGTGCTCCGGATCCCTCCTCCCACCTACTCCATTCCGCAGGCCGAGGTCGACCACCGTCGCTTTCTCGGTCATCCCCATGTCCTGCAGGGCCAAAGGCTCTGCACCTACCTCGACCCATCTCGCGAGTGGCAGCCGGGGGAGGGCATCGCGGGGTTCCTCAATCGACTCTGGGGGTGGCTGGAGGATGCAGCGGCCGGGAAATTCGACGCCGAGACGGCGATGTATCACGCCGTCGGCGGCGTCCTTCACCAAAGTGTCGGCGTGGCGACTCTGGTTATCCGCGAGGAGGGGCCAAGCAAGCTGATGTGCTCGGCCTACGTCATCCCCCGCACCGAGCATCGGGCCGACCTCACTTACCGCAAGGATCGAGGCGGCGATCGAGCGCCCGTGATCTCGCTCTCCTCAGAGCTTCCGTTCGGCGCCATGGAGAACCTCGGCCTTCTGCTGAAGATCCTCGATGATCCTTATGCGGACACCTTGGTCCGTCACCCACCACGCGTCCCGCCGCAGTCCCTTGGGTTCGTCAGGCGCCTGCTTGCCAGTGCGCTCCGAAACCCCGATGGCTCGCCCCAGTACTTCGTGCTGGCGGTCCCGCACCCGGCGGGCGGCGCGCCCCACCTCCTAGGCGGGCGGCTCGCTGCCCCCGCTGCAGATAGTTTGCGAGCCCTGGCCGCCGACGCCGGGGTGATCAATGCTGACCCGAAGAACCTTGACCAGGACGCCACCGTCGAGTGGTGCCCGATCAGCGATGAGCGTCCGCAAGTGACGACCCGACGCGACGAGGCTCGCCCTGTCAATGGCTTGCGAGACAAGACGGTCCAGGTCTGGGGTTGCGGCGGCCTTGGCTCTTGGATCGCGGAGTTCATCGCCCGCGCGGGCGCGGCGGAGATCACCGTCTGTGACCACGGTTCGGTCAGCGGCGGCCTTCTGGTCCGCCAGAACTACGGCGAGGACGACATCGGAGCTAACAAGGCCGAGGCCCTGGGCCGGCGGCTCGAGGCGATTCGCGATGACTTACGCGTCGTTGTCGAGGCGGGACCAAAGCCGCGGTCGCTCGATTCGATCCTCTCGGCCGACCTCGTGATCGATGCCACGGTCAACAACGCAGTCGCCGCCCTCATTGACCAGATCGCCGTTTCACCCGAGCGGAGGGGGCTGATCGCCCAGGTAGCCACCGATGCCGGCTCGGGGAACCTCGGCGTCGCGACGATTTGTGCCGCCGGCAGCGCTTCGACACCTTCCGTGATCGACGCCGCGGCCGGTGAGGCGGTCCTCAAGCGAGGCGATCTGGAGGCCTATCACGTGCTCTGGGACGCCGACCCCGATAGCGAGGACAGTCTGATCCCAACCCGCGGATGCTCGGTTCCAACCTTTCACGGCTCTGCCGCGGATTTGGCCGGCGTGGCGGCGGCACTTGTAAACGTGATCGGTAGTCACCTCATGAATCCCGAGGTCGCTGCCATCTCGGGAACCCACCTCGTAGCGCTGCCTACTGCGGGCAGTGGACCAGTGCACTTGTTCATGCCCATAGATCACGACGATGAGACCGCAGCTCAAGCACCCGGCTAGGGTGCGGGCAAACCCCTTGCCAGTCCGCTGGCGGATACGGCGTGGTGCCAGCGGTCGCGGGCTCGAGGCCCGTCTGCCACCCCTTCAAACCCGGGGTATGCCCGATCAGGCAGAAATCTGCATTTCTGCCAGTACACCCCGACAATCGCCGAATATCCCCGCGTATCGAGGTTCGGCGGCGCCGGGCGAAGGCGGGCGCAATCCCGCTTGCCGTGCGAGATTCGATCTAGACCCCGCCAGAGCGCAGCCTAATTGTGGTGCCGGCGGTCCCGGGTTCGAATCCCGCCTGTCACTCCGCTGTCGGCAGTAGCTTCGGCCGCGTGATCGCCGCCTGACGGTCTTCTCGGTTTAAGCGGGCCCGCTGAAATCCGAGGCTGCTGTCGCGATGCGGCTGCCAAACAGCGAGGCTATGCCGACGATTAGGTAGGCGATGGCTGCTGCGAGCAGGATGAACTTGCAGATCGCGAAGACGGTGGCTAGGAAGGGGAATGCTGCGCCGGCACCTCCCAGGGTGAGGAGCAGGCAGGCGTTCTCGAGGGCATCGAAGGCTGCGGCTGAGGGACCGAGCCAAGTGGCGATGCGGCCGATCCGGGCCAGGCGGCGCAGGCCTCGGGCTCGGCAGAGGTCACGCACCGTGGCGCCCGCAAGGCCGAGGAAAGCGCCGTAGGCCAGCATGAACCCGTAGTCGATCCAGAGTTGTTCACGGGCGGCGCTTCTGCCGTCGCTGCCCCATTCGGCGAGAATCTCGTCGGCGCGGCTCTGGCCGCCGTTCAGCTCGAACGGAACCATGCCGGGTCCGTTCGCCTGCATTCGGTCCTCCATTGGCGACATCGCCAGGAGGGTCAGCACCAACGCTGCTCCGGCCGCAGTCAGTCCCATCCAGCGCATCTGGGACGGAACCTTATGGGTCGTCGGTCAGGCCCGTGATTAAAGAGTGCGAGGCACGTACGTCTCGGCGGCGCCGACGATGAGCAGCGCCGTGAGGCTCAGATAAACGGCGGCGACGGCGAGCTTGGTCCTCGTCGGCACCGAGTGGAAGGTGCGGCTCTGCTCTGAGTTGCGGTTCTTGAAGCGGTAGTAGAGCTCGGGGCCGCCGAGGATGAGGATGAAGGTGAGCATGAAGGGGCCTAGGAAGATGACGGTGGCGGCTACGGCGATGAGGATTCCGGCTAGCCAGACCCAGGGGCCTAGGACGGCCATTGCTCGGCCTCCGTCTAGGGGTAGGACGGGCAGGAGGTTGATGAGGTTGATGAAGAAGCCGACGTAGGCGATGGCGCGCCAGAGGTCGCTGCCGGTCGCGAGCCAGATGGCTAGCGGAATCAGAGTTCCGATGGAGCCGAGGATGGGTCCGGCGAGGCCGACTCGGGCCTCGGCGACGGCGTCCTCGCCTAGGGACTTGGCCGAGATGACCGCTCCGACGAAGGGGATGAAGATCGGGGCTGAGGCCTCTACTCCCTCGCGGCGCAGCTGGATGACGTGGCCCATCTCGTGGACGAAGAGCAGCAGGACGAAGCCGACTGCGAAGGGCCAGCCGAAGGCCAGCGAGTAGGCGGCGATGGAGACGAGCATCGTCCCCAGCGTCGTCACCGCCTTGATCTTGGCCAGGGCCAGGAAGAGGATCTTGGCCTTGGCGGCGAGGAGGATGAGTGGAGCGAAGAGGCCGCCGAGCTTCTTCAGTCGCGACTGCTTGCGCTCCTTGTCCAGCTCCTCCGCCGTCGGCGGCTCAGGCGCGGGCGGCGGCTCCAGGGTCAGGCCCGGATCAGGTTCCATCACTCCGGCTTGGTGCCTGCTCAGCTCCATATGCGAACTGTAGGACTTGAGCGGTCCGTGCTCGGTGTACGGTTGCGCGATGAGGATGCGGGCCGCAGTCCTGGAGCAGTTCGGGGAGCCGTTGGCGGTGCAGGAGGTCGAGCTGGCGGAGCCGCGGGCGGGGGAGGTCCTGGTTCGCCTGCACGCTTGCGGGGTCTGCCATACGGACCTCTACACCGCTTCCGGGGCCGATCCGTCGGGCTATGCGCCGGCGGTGCTTGGGCACGAGGGCGCGGGGGTGGTCGAGTCGGTAGGGGACGACGTCGGGTCGCTGGCGCCGGGGGACCATGTGGTCACGCTGTTCTCGCCGCAGTGTCGGGAGTGCATCCACTGTCGCGACGAGCGCACGAACTTGTGCCTGGCGATCCGGGAGGAGCAGAACAAGGGGCACCTGCCTGACGGGACGACGCGGATCTCTCGGGATGGGGAGGGAGTTCGTCACTTCATGGGGTGCTCGACCTTCGCCGAGTACACGGTGATGCCGGAGATCGCTCTGGCGAAGGTGAGCCCGGACGCTCCCTTCGAGCACGCCTGCCTTTTCGCCTGCGGGCTCTCGACCGGGCTCGGGGCGGCGATCAATACGGCGGCGGTGCGCCCCGGCAGCACCTGCGCGGTCTTCGGCGCCGGGATGGTCGGGCTCGGCGCGGTCGCCGGCTGCCGCCTGCAGGGCGCCGAGCGGATCATCTGCGTCGATCTCTCGCCGCAGCGGCTGGAGCTCGCCCGCGGCCAGGGCGCGACCGACCTGCTCGAGGGTGGGGAGGACACGGTCGAGCAGATCCTCGAGATGACCGATGGCTTCGGCGCCGACTACACCTTCGAGGCGACCGGCAACGTCGCCGTGATGCGTCAGGCGGTCGAAGCCGCGCGGATGGGCTGGGGGCTCTGCACCGTCGCCGGCGTCGCCGGCAGGGGAGAGACCCTCGACGTCGTCCCCCGCCTGCTGATCACCGGCCGCCGCATCGCCGGCTCCTCCTTCGGCGGCGTCAAGGGCCGCGACCAGGTTCCGGTCCTGGTCGACCGCTACCTCGCCGGGGAAATCGACCTGGCGCCGTTCGTCTCGCACCGGCTCAGCCTCGACGAAGTCAATCGCGGCTTCGAGCTGATGGAGGCCCAGGACGGCATCCGCAGCGTGATCGATTTCGGCTGACCCGGCAGGACGACGTGGTCTAGAGATTCAGCTCCGGCGCGGGCGAAGTCGAGACCGGGCCCAGCTCCTCGTCGGGGCGCGTCATTTCGACCCCGACCTGGAGGGAGATCTGGGCGAGGCTGAGCTGACGGGCGTCCACGGGGGACTCGAGGCGCACGTCGGTCAGCTCCTCGAACTCCGCGCTGGAGAGGGGCTCGGACTCGAGGGCGGCCAGCTGCCGGTTGACGAGGCAGACCGCGCAGGCGACCTCGAGGTCGATCAGGTCGGGGATGCCGGCGAATTTGCGCCAGTGGAAGGAATCGAGGCGGGCCGAGACGAGCTGGCGGCCGTGGCCACGCGCTAGGTGCACCAGTTCGGTTGCAAGGAATCGGCGGTCCCTGGGGATCGGCATCTGCAGGGCACCGCTGAGAAGGCTGGCGGCGAAGCCCCACCACTCAAAGACGGCAGCGCCTCCCGTCCCGAACGGTGCTGGCGAGCGGCCGCCAGGTTGGGCGATGAAGAGGTTGTAGGTCTCGGGGTCGGCGGTCCCCGTAACCGACGAGGCGGCGAGGGCCAGGTGGATTTCCCCGGCTTGGCCGAGCGCGGTAGCCACGCCTGGATAGTCACCGGCGAGGTAGTGAGCTCTGAGTCGCCTGCGCGCCAGGTTGGCGGCGATCCCCGACGATGGATCGACCGCCGCCCGCAGGAACAGCGCGAAGGCCGGATCGATGGCGCGGAACCGCTCGCTCGCCTGCCGGAGCAGTTCGAGACCCCGCTCCGTGTCGACGAGCAGAGCCGCGATCGCGGCTTGGCGCAGGGCATCGGCTTCAAACCCTTCCCGCTGCCAATCGGCGAGGGCCGCCGCCGGCAGCTCTCGCTCGCCGTCCTCGAACCGATCCATGTCCTCCGCTCCCGGCGGGTTGCCGAACGCCTCCAGGCCCGGCCGCGGGTCGGTGAAGCGGCTGAGCTCGGCGAGCTGGCGCGGCTGGGGCGACGACGGCTCGGCCACCAGTTTCGCGAACGCTTCGAAGAAGTCCGCCCGCGCCCTCACCGCCTGCGGCTCGAGGCCGAGCTCGTGCCAGAGCCCGTCCGCGAGCATCAGAGCATCTGCCGCATGTTGAGCAGGGCGTCGGGGTGGACGAACTCGAGGTTGCGATAGCCGCCCTGCCATTCCACGGTCGCGGCTCCAGCCGGCACGTAGTACTCGGCGCAGAGGATCTGCCGCGAGGGGACGTTGATCTTCGCGGCGATCTCGCCCTCGGCCCAGTAGTGCGAGTAGGCCCGCTGGTGATTGAGCTCGCGGACCTCCTCGGCGACGCCGGGAACGCGCGAGGCCCGGTTGGTCGTCAGCAGGACGTAACAGGTGAAGACCCACCCGGGCGATTGCGCCATGTCGGTGGCGAAGATCAGCGCCGTGCGGAGGGCCGGGTGCAGCTCGGTGCGGCTCGAGAGAGAGTTGCGCTCGACGCATCCCGCTGAGAGGGAGATGAACACGGTCTGGTCTTTCACCGGCCGCCCGGTGGCGGGATCGTCCTCGTCGTAGTGGTTGACGTGGAGGTCGAGGTCACGCTCGCTGAGCCGGCCGAGGGCCTCGGCGTAGGGCAGGCGCCGATCGGATTGCTCCTGCCAGAACCGACAGGAGAGGCCGACTTGGTCCTGGAGGATCGCCTGCACCTCGCTCGTCCCGATCCCGTTGACGCCCTTGCAGCACCACTGGACGATCACGTAGGGGTTGCGTCCTTCTCCCGAGGGCGGCCGAGCTGCTCGCCGATGTACTGGAAGAGCTCGGTGGGCGTGTCGAACACCCTGTTGCCGCGGTCGGTCGCCGGTCGATCGGCGTGCCCGACGTAGAAGGCAATCGGGGCCTGGACGCCGGCCTCCCGCAGTCTCACCGGCAGTTCCAGGCCGGCCTTCTCGCCTTCGCTTCCGCGGTCGATGTCGCTGAGGACGAGGTCGTAGGCGCCGGCGGCGGCAAGTTCGAGTGCCTTCTCGTTGCTGGTCGCGCAGTCGACCTCGACTCCCCGCTCCCGCAGCGCCGCGATCTCGGGCTCGTTGTTCTGCGGGGTGTCGTCGACCCAGAGGATGCGGCCCCCGTTGATTCGCCCCAGGATCTCTTCGCTCTGCCTCCGCGCCGGGCGCCGGCCCTCTTTCTCCTCCACAGCCTTCTCGTAGAACGAGATGTCGATCCCCCCGGGACCGATTCTGATCCGGCTGATGAAGGCGATCTTTTCGCCCAACTCTTTGCGGTGGCGGAACCCGACAAAGATGAGCGCGAACGCGGCAAGTCCGGCGAAGATCAGCGCACCCCATACGACGTCGCTCATAGCCGACTTCTAGCGAAGATCACTAAACGCGCGGAGTGTTTTGGTCCATTTTTCAGCCGCGGCCGTCGGCCCCCGCCGCGCGGAATACGCTGAGGCGGTGCCGATCCGCCTGCCTGGCATAGGTGCCGAGCATCCCGCCGCTCGCTGGGGGTGGGTGGTGACCGCGGCGGTCGTCGCCGCGGCGACGCTGCTGATTTACCCGCTGAAGTCGGTGGCGCCGGCGGTCTCGCTGGGCGTCGTCTACATCCCAGGCGTCCTCCTGGTCTCGAGCCTGTGGGGGTGGCGGCTCGGGCTGGTCTCGGCGCTGGCGAGCGCGCTGACCTTCAACTGGTTCCACCTGCCGCCGACGGGGGAGTTCGGGATCGCGGCCGACAGGGACGCGGTCGCCCTGGTGGTGTTCGCGATCGTCGCGCTGGCCAGCAGCTCGCTGGCCGAGGTGGCGCGGGCGCGGGCGGCCGAGGCGGAGCGGCGGCAGGGGGAGACCGAGCAGGTGCTGGCGCGACTGCGGGAGCTGACCGCGGAGCGGGACCGGATAGAGGAGGAGGCGATCGAGGCGGGCGCCCTGCGGCGCAGCGACGAGCTGAAGACGGCGCTGCTGCGCTCGGTCTCGCACGACCTGCGGACGCCGCTGACCTCGATCATCGCCGCCGGCACGGCGCTCGACTCCCCGACCCTGACCGAGGGGGAGCGCCATGAGCTGAGCGGGGCGGTGGTCGCGGAGGGGGAGAGGCTCTCCCGCCTGGTCGAGAACCTGCTTGACATCTCGCGCCTGGAGTCCGGTTCGGCGCCGCCGCGGCTGGCGCCGATCGACCTCGCCGGCGTGCTGGAGGCGGCGCGGGAGTCGCTCGGCGAGGAGGCCGCCCTGGTCAGGCTCGGCATCGATTCCGAGATCCCGGCGCTGGTCGCCGACCCGGTCCAGCTCGAGCGCGCCTTCGCCAACCTGCTGGCCAACGCGGTCCGCCACGGCGGTGGCCAACCCGTCCTGGTCCGCTCGCGCGAGGTGGGTGGACGGCTGGTCGTGCGGGTCGTCGATCGCGGGCCGGGCATCCCGGAGCCACAGCGGGAGCGGATCTTCGAACCCTTCTACCGCCGCGAGGGCAGCGGTGGCTCCGGCCTCGGGCTCTCGATCGCCCGCGGCTTCGTCGAGGCCAACGGCGGCGAAATCTCGGTCGAGGGCATGCCCGGCCAGGGCAGCACCTTCGTCGTCTCCTTCCCGCTGGGGGAGGCGGGATGAGCGAGGGGCGCCGGGTCCTCGTCTGCGATGACGAGCCGCAGATCGTGCGGGCGCTGCGGGTGATCCTCCGCGACGCCGGCTTCGAGGCGGTGCCCGCTGCCAGCGGCGAGGAGGCGCTCGACCTGGTCGCGGTGCGACCGCCGCAGGCGGCGGTCGTCGACCTGATGCTGCCGGACCTCGATGGGGTCGAGGTGACGCGGCGGATTCGCGAGTGGAGCGAGATGCCGATCATCGTCCTCTCGGCGATCGGCGACGAGGACAAGAAGGTCGAGGCCCTGGCCGCCGGCGCCGACGACTACGTGACCAAGCCGTTCGGCCCGCGCGAGCTGGTGGCGCGGCTGGAGGCGGCGCTGCGCCGGGCGCAGCCGGAGACGGGGGAGCCCGCGATCGAGGTCGACGGCCTCGAGGTCGACCTCGCCGCTCGCCGGGTGCGGCGGGCCGGCGAGGAGGTGCACCTGACGCCGACCGAGTTCGAGCTGCTGCGCGTCCTCGTCCGTAACCGCGGCCGGCTGATGACCCACCGGGCGCTGCTGGTCGAGGTCTGGGGGGTCGAGTACGAAGACGACCTGCAGGTGCTGCGCGCCCACGTCGCCAACCTGCGCCGCAAGATCGAGCCGGCGGACGGGCCGCGCTACGTGCGCACCGACCCGGGGGTTGGGTACCGCTTCGCCGTGTAGGGCTTAGGCGCTTTTCCGCACCATGAGGACGGAAAAGCGCCTTCACGAAATCTGTATACGGGGGCGGTTCGTCTTCATGCGGGCTTGACGGGGGCGGGCGCATGATCGAGGTGTGTCCGTCTCCACTCTCAAACCTCGCCCTGGCCTCCGTGCCCCGCTGCGGGGTCGGGCGCGGCGGCGCGCCTCGACCCGGACCGGCGCCCAGGCGGCGCTGGCGCTCGGCGCCCTCGGCGTCGTCTTCGGCGACATCGGCACCAGCCCGCTTTACGCGGTGCAGGCGGTCTTCAACCCGGCCGACCCGCACCCGGTGGCGGAGACGCGGGCCAACGTCTACGGCGTCATCTCGCTGATCTTCTGGGCGGTGACGCTGGTCGTCACCTGCAAGTACGTGCTGCTGGTGATGCGGGCCGACAACGAGGGCGAGGGCGGGATCATGGCCCTGATCACGCTGATCCGCCGCGGCGGGCTGCCGGGCGGGCGGCGGACGACGGCCGTCCTCGCCGCGCTGGGCGTCTTCGGGGCCTCGCTCTTCTTCGGCGACAGCATGATCACGCCGGCGATCTCGGTCCTCTCCGCGGTCGAAGGCCTGAAGGTGGTCGAGCCCTCGCTCGGCAGCCTGGTCGTGCCGCTGACGGCGGCGATCGTCGTCGTCCTCTTCGCTTCCCAGCGCTATGGGACGGCGGCGGTGGGCCGCCTCTTCGGCCCGGTGATGGTCGTCTGGTTCGCCGTGATCGCCGCCTGCGGGGTCTCCGGCATCGCCGCGCACCCGCAGATCCTCGGGGCGCTCTCACCCACCTACGCGCTCGCCTTCCTCGTCGGCAACTTCGGCACCGCCTTCTTCGCCCTCGCCGCGGTGGTGCTCGTGATCACCGGCGTCGAGGCGCTCTACGCCGACCTCGGGCACTTCGGCCGGTTGCCGATCACCGTCGCCTGGCTGCTGCTGGTCTTCCCGGCGCTGATCCTCAATTACATGGGTCAGGGGGCGCTGCTCCTCGACCAAAGCGGCGGCAACGTCAGCGGCACCTTCTTCCTGCTGGTCCCGGAGTGGGGCCGGGTGCCGATGGTCCTGCTGGCGACCGTCGCCACCGTGATCGCCTCGCAGGCGGTGATCACCGGCGCCTTCTCGGTCGCCCACCAGGCGGTGCAGCTCGGCTACCTGCCGCGGCTGCGGGTCGTCTACACCTCGGCCAAGACGATGGGGCAGATCTACGTGCCCTGGATCAACTGGCTGCTGATGGTCGCGGTCCTGGCGCTGGTCTTCGCCTTCCAGACCTCCGGGGCGCTGGCCTTCGCCTACGGCACCGCGGTGACCGGGACGATCACGATCACCACCCTGCTCTTCTTCTACGTCGTTCGCCGGCAGTGGGGGAAGCCGCTCTGGCTGGTCGCCGCCGGAGCCGGCGCCTTCCTCGCCGTCGACCTGCTTTTCCTCAGCGCCAACCTGACCAAGATCGCCCACGGTGCCTGGTTCCCGCTCCTCGTCGGGCTGGCGATCTTCACCCTGCTGACCACCTGGCAGCGGGGGCGGCTCCTGGTCACCGAGCGGCGCCGGCGCCAGGAAGGCTGCCTGCGGACCTTCGTTGAGGAGCTGCACCGGCAGCGGCCGCCGCTGCGGCGCTGTCCCGGAACCGCCGTCTTCCTCAACCGCAGCAAGGAGACGACGCCGCTGGCGATGCGCGCCACCGTCGAGCACAACCGGATCCTCCACCAGCACGCCGTGATCCTCTCGATCGAGACCATGCCCGTTCCCACCGTCCCCGCCGCCGAGCGCTTCGCGGTCGACGACCTCGGCTACGGCGACGACGGCATCAGCCACCTCACCGCCCGCTTCGGCTACATGGAGCAGCCCGACGTTCCGGCGGCGCTGCGCGAAGCGGCGGGCGGCCTGGGGCTGCCGCCCGACGTCGAGCAGGCCTCCTATTTCCTCTCGACGATCGAGATGCGAACCGGCGAGGCGCCCGGCATGGCCCGCTGGCGCAAGCGCCTCTTCCTCGCCAGCTCCCACTTCAGCGCCGACGCCGCCGACTACTTCGCCCTGCCGCGCGAGCGCACGGTGATCATGGGCTCGATGATCGAGGTTTGAGCAGCGCATCCGATTTTTGCCCCACTGGGGTGGGTAAATAGTCGGATGCGCGTTACCGCGCTGGTCAGGTTTACACGGGTGCGCTAGACGGTCCCGCTCCGCAGGGCCTTGCGCAGCGCCGGCGCGAGGTCGCCCTTGCGCGCGACCGCGACGCCGCCGAGGCCGAGCCACTCGCTGAGCAGCTGCAGTTCCTCGGCCAGAGCCGCGGCCACGGCGGGGGGATCGGCGTGGCTCTCGGCGTAGGCGCCGCGGACTTGTAGGACGCCGGCCTGGCGGTTGCTTTTGAGGTCGACCCGGGCGACGAGGCGGTCGCCGAGCAGGAAGGGGAGGACGTAGTAGCCGTAGACGCGTTTGGGGGCTGGGACGTAGATCTCGATCCGGTAGCGGAAGTCGAAGAGGCGCTCGGTGCGGTCGCGGGCCCAGACGAGGGAGTCGAAGGGGGTCAGCAGCGCCCGCGCCTGGGTCACGCGGCGCAGACCGGCCGGGCGCTCGGTTGCGAGGTAGGCGGGCTGGCGCCAGCCCTCGACCTGCACCGGGGTCAGGGCGCCGGCCTCGGTCAGCTCGGCGACGCGGGCCTTCGACTCGGTGCGGGGGAGGCGGAAGTAGTCGCCGAGATCGGCCTCGGTCGCCACGCCCAGTCGCTTCGCCGCGATCAGCAGCAGCTGCCGCTGCGCCTCCTCCTGCGAGGGCGTCGGCGCCTCGAGGATCTGGCTGGGTAACACCCGCTCGGGCAGGTCGTAGAGGCGCTCGAAGTTGACCCGCCGCGCCGCGCACAGCTGCCCCGAGAAGAACAGGTACTCGAGCGCAGTCTTCTCTTCGCTCCAGCTCCACATCTCGCCCGGCGCCCGCCGGCCTCCCTTCGGCGCCAGGTCCGACGCCCGCAGCGGCCCGCGCTCGCGCACCTCGCCCAGCACGAACTCGAGCAGCCGCGGTTGCTCGACGGCGACCCGGGCCACGCTTTTCCAGGCGAGCTTGTCGGCCCGCGCCATCCGCCAGCGCAGCAGTGGCTGCAGCTCGACCGGCAACAGCGAGGCCTCGTGCCCCCAGTACTCGAAGAGGTCGCGCTTCCGTGCTCGCCGTGGGGCGCCGGCCCTGTCCTCGTGCCACGCCAGCTGGTCCAGAGCGCGCTGCGGGTAGGCGCCGAGGCGCGAGAAGACCGGCATGTAGTGGGAGCGGAGGAAGACGTTGACCGAGTCGAGCTGGAGCAGGCCGACGTCGTCGATCGCCCGCCGCAGGTGCCTGGCGTCGACCCGGCCGCTCGGCCGCGGGCGGGCGAGCCCCTGGGCCGCGATCGCCAGCCGCCGCGCCTGTTGAGCGCTGAGGTCGAACTGGGGGCGGGGCGGCATCGGGCGATTCTGCCGCAGGCGCCGGGCCGGGAGAAGATGTTTCAGAGTCCGGACGGCGTGGTACCAGTACCCAATCTTAGGTATGGGAGGAGCCAGTCGCCATCGGTCCCGGCGCCCGCTGTGGGCGGTGGTCGGCTGTTATCTGTTCGCAGCCTCGCTCCTTCCCGGCGCCGCCGCTGCCGAGCCGACGTTCGAGGCACACGGCAGCGTCGAACAGGTCTACGCCACCGGGTTGGCACCGGGCGCGCAGGTCTCGCTCCTCGACGGCACGGGTCAGCTGGTCGCGAGCAGGAACGCCAACTCCCTCGGCGGCACCCTCTTCCGCAACGTCGCTCCGGGCGACGGCTACCGCGTCGCCTCCGGTGGAGAAGAATCCGAACCGCTGCAGGTCCTCACGCAGCAGTCGGCGCCTCCCAGCACCGACCTCTACGACCAGCCGATCCCCGAAAGCGGCTACAGCTACCTGACCACGCGGGACGGCACCAAGCTGGCGATCGACGTCCACCCGCCCTCCGACGTCACCTCCGTCCTGCCCGGGGTCGAGCTGCCGCCGCTGCCGTCCGGGCCGACGCCGACCCTGATCGAGTACTCCGGCTACGGCTACGCCAACCCCGACGGGCCCGAAAACGGGATCGCGATCATCGCCAACCTGATGGGCTTCACCGTGGTCGACGTCAACATGCGCGGCACCGGCTGCTCGGGCGGCGCCTTCGACTTCTTCGAGCCGCTGCAGAACCTCGACGGCTACGACGTGGTCGAGACGATCGCCAGCCAGCCCTGGGTCCTGCACAACAAGGTCGGGATGATGGGGATCTCCTACGGCGGCATCTCCCAGCTCTTCACCGCCGCCACCCAGCCGCCGAGCCTGGCGGCGATCTCGCCGCTCTCGGTGATCGACAACACCCAGACGACGCTTTACCCCGGCGGCATCCTCAACACCGGCTTCGCGCTCGAATGGGCGAAAGAGCGGGTGCAGAACGCCGAAGCGGCGGACCCCGACTCCGGCCAGCACTGGGCCTACGAACAGATCCAGGCGGGCGACGACGTCTGCGCTGCCAACCAGGCGCTGCACCCCGAGGCGGCCAACCTGCTGCAGAAGATCGAAGAAAACAGCCACTACAAACCCGAGGTCGCCGACCCGCTCTCGCCCGTCACCTTCGTCGACAAGATCGAGGTGCCGACCTTCATGGCCTGCCAGTGGACCGACGAGCAGACCGGCGGCCACTGCCCGACGCTGGCCGAGCACATGACCGGCACCGACCGAAAGTGGTTCACCTTCACCAACGGCACCCACATCGACTCGCTCGACCCGGAGACGTTCAACCGCTGGTTCGACTTCCTCCAGCTCTACGTCGCCGAACGGCCGCCGATCGCCGCCGCGCCCGCTGTCCAGGCCGCGGCGCCGGTGCTCTTCAAAGAAGCGATGGGGATCGAAGGGGTGACGCTGCCGCCCGACCCGATCCAGGCGCAGCCGACCTACGGCACGGCGCTGGCCGCCTTCGAGGCGCAGAAGCCGATCCGGATCCTCTTCGACAGCGGCGCCGGCAAAGACCCGCTCGGGCAGTTCTCGCCGGGGAAGCCCTACCCCGGCTTCGAGCAGTCCTTCGACGCCTTCCCGATCCCCGGGACGCAGGCCCGGCGCTGGTTCCTGGGGCCGGAACGCGAGCTCAGCGACAGCGCCCCCGCCGACTCTGGGGCCGATTGGTTCAGCTGGGACGCCGGGGCGCTGCCGAAGACCGACTTCAGCGGTGACACCGGCAGCGGCGACGGCGGCCTCTGGACGGCGACGCCTGACTATCACTGGGAACAGACCCCGACCGGGAGCGCGGTCTCCTACCTGACCGCTCAGCTCGGAGCCGACACCACCGTGATCGGGGCGGGCGCGGTCGAAGTCTGGGTCCGCTCCTCGACCCCGAATGTCGATCTGCAGGCGACGATCAGCGAGGTCCGGCCCGACGGCAAGGAGACCTTCGTCCAGAACGGCTGGGTCCGCGCCAACGAGCGCCAGCTCGACGGGGCGAAGAGCACCCCCCTGGAGCCGGTGCTGAGCCTGCGGGAAGCCGACGTCTCGCCGCTCCCGGCCGATCAGTTCGTGCCGGTGACGATCCCGCTCTATTACGAGGGGCACGCCTACCGCGCCGGGTCGCGGATCCGGGTGACGATCGCCGCCCCGAACGGGACCCAGCCGATCTGGGCCTTCGACGGGGCCGAGCCGGCGGGGACCGCCGAGCTCGCGATCGCCTACGGCGGCGCCACCCCCTCGAGCCTGCTGCTGCCGGTCGTCCCGGGGGTGAGCGTGCCGACCGCTCTGCCCCCCTGTCCGGGCCTCCGCGGCGAGCCCTGCCGCGATTACAAGCCGCTGTTCAACCGGCCGCTGACCGGCGACTCCTTCCCGAGCGACTCGGTTAGCTCGAATGGCGATGCCGGCGCGGGAGCGTCGACGCCGCCGCCTTCCGCCAAGCGTTTGAAGTGCCGCAAGCACTTCAAGAAGAAGAGGGTGAAGGGACGGGTGGTCTGCAGGAAGGTGAAGAAGCACCACCGCAAGCACCGTCGTCATCACCAGCACCACCATTCCTAGGCGGCGCCGGGCCCGGCCTCTCTAGGCTCTGGCTATGCCTCCGCCTCCCGGCCAGGAGCGATGGACTCTTCTTTACGACGGGGCTTGCGGATTCTGCAAGTGGATCTTGGCCGGCCTGCTCTGGCTCGACCGAGACCGGCGACTGCGGCCGCTCGCCCTGCAGGAGGAGGAGGCGGAGGGCCTGCTCGCGGAGCTCGATCCCGACCTCTGGATGGCGTCGTTTCACCTCGTCACGCCCGCGGGTGAGCTGACCTCGGCCGGCGAGGCGCTGCCGTCGCTGCTCGAGTTGGTCCGCGGTGGACGGGTACCGGCGGCGATCCTCAGGCGCTTCCCCTCCCTGACCGCACGCGGCTACCGCTGGATCGCCGAGAACCGCATCCAGCTCTCGCGCTTCGTCCCACGGCGCTGGAAACAGCGCGCCGCCGAGCGGGTGCGGGAGCGCGAGGCGGTCGCATAGGCTCCGGCCCCGTGGGGGAGAGGAAACTCACCGAGGCTTCCTACATCGTGCTCGGGCTGCTCGACCTGAACGAGCCGGCCACTCCGTACGACCTCAAGCAGTTCGCGATGGTCAGCGTCTTCCAGGCCTGGCCGCTGCCCCATTCGCAGATCTACAGCGAGTGCGGCCGGCTGGCCGAAGAAGGTCTGCTGGAGGAAAGCCGCGAGGAGGGGGGACGGCGCCGCCGCTTCTACAAGCTGACGTCGAAGGGGCGCAAGGCCCTGAAGGAGTGGCGGAGCGAACCGACCGATCGCACCTACGAAGGCCGCTTCCTGCCCGCCCTGAAGCTCTTCCTCGGCACCGATCCCGTCGCCTTGGCCGAGGCGCAGCTGCCGGTCCACCGGCAGCGGCTGCGCGAACTGGAGGCGAGCGTCGCCTATCCCGCTTTGCCGGAGGGCATCCGCCTCGCCGCCGAGCTGGGGATCAACCAGGAGCGGGCCCAGATCCGCTTCTGGACCCGCATCGCCGCCCGCAAGGGCTAAGCGAACTCCCGTGTTTGACAACTCGGAGGGGGACGCATAGGCTGGTCAATAGTCCAAAATGGACCATGCAGAAGGGACGCTGCATCAGGGACTATCAACAGGAGGCGGGAATGAGGAGCATCCGGTGGGGCAGGGCACTGGTCGCGGTCGCGGCGCTGACGGTTCTCGGCGTGGGAACCGCCGAGGGGATCACGCTGCGGGCCGTCAATCTGGTCGCCGAAGGGGACGGCGGCTTCGCTCCGAAAGCGCTGCCCCAGGACCACGACGCGCCGATCAAGCTCTTCGGCCACGGCCGGGTCCGCACCCTCGACGGCACCCGCCCCTCGCCGCTGCGCCACGCGGTGATCGAACTCGACAAGCACGGGCACGCGGAGACGCGCGGCCTCGAAAAATGCACGAAAGCCAAACTGGCCGCGACCACCACGCCGCAGGCGCGAAAGGCCTGCCCCGGCGCGATCGTCGGCACCGGCTACGGCACCGCCCTGATCGAACTGCCCGAATCGAAGCCGATCGAAGTCTCCTCGGCGCTGACCATCTTTAACGCGCCGGAGAAACACGGCAACCCGACCGGCATCGGCCACGCCTACCTCAGCTACCCGGTGCCGACCACCTACCTGGTGGAAGCGGAGCTGGAACGGGTGAACAACGGGCGCTACGGCTACCGAGTGGAAGTCGACTTCCCGAAAATCGTCAACGACTACGGCTCCCCGATCTCCGGGCGGCTGAAGATCGACAAAAAATGGATCTACAAGGGGATGGAACTGAGCGTGGCCAACGCCCGCTGTGCCGACGGCCGCCTCCAGGCGCGGCTCGAGCTGACCTTCAAGGACGGCACCTTCCTCCAGGGCAGCGCCTTCAAGCTCTGCAAGATCCTCCACTGAGGACGGCATCGCTTAGGGTGGTCCCCATGGAGGGTGAGGCAGTGGCGGAGCAACTGAGCGAGGGAGGATTCGCCGACCTTGCGCGGCGCGCCGGCGAGGGGCCGGTGACGATGCTGAACCTGCTCCGCTTCAAGCCCGATGGCGGGCGTGAGCGCTATGCGGAATACGGCGAGGCGGTGCTGCCGCTGCTGGAGAAAGCCGGCGGTCGGCTCGTGTTCCAAGGTCCGGCCGCGCCGGTCGTCATCGGCGATGCCTCCTGGGACCTGGTGCTCCTGGTCGAGTATCCGACCCGGGGTGCCTTCCTCGAGATGATCCAGTCGCCCGAGTACCTGGCGATCGCCCACCTGCGTACCGAGGCGCTGGCCCGCGGCGAGCTGCACCCGCTGGATCCGGCTTAGCGAACCGCCTTCGGGGCGCGCGGCAGCAGGTCCTGGAAGGCGAAACCATCGCGCATCACGGCGTCTCCCGATTCGACCTCGATCGGGGCGTCGAAGATCGGGCCGGCGTGGACGAAGGTGTGGAACTCGCCGTTCTCGCCGCAGGGGTCGACTCCGGGCGGGAGATCGGCCAGCAGCGACTCGTCGAAGCGACGGCCGACGAAGGAGGGGTCGAGCTGGGCCGGGTCGACGGAGACGAGCGTCGCTTCGAATCCGGCTTCGATGAACTCGTGGGCGAGGGCGGTGGTGTCGCGGCCCCAGACGGGGAAGAGGGCCTCGCGACCAGCGGCGGCGAGTCGCTCCTCGCGGTAGGCACGGATGTCGGCGAGGAAGAGATCGGCGAAGGCGATGGTCTCGGCGCCGGCCAGGGGAGGGCGACCGAGCGCAGCCGCCATCCGCGCTTCGTAGATCTCGTTGACGCAGGCCGCCGGGATCTCGATCTCGACCAGCTCGATTCCGGTGGCTCGGGCCTGCGCCCGCAGCAGCTCGCGGCGCACGCCGTGCATGCTGACGCGGTCGTAGTCCTCGGTGATCGTCGTCAGCAGGGCGACCGGCTCGACCCCCAGTTCCTCGCGCAGCGCCCGCAGGGCGAGGGCGGAGTCCTTGCCACCGCTCCAGGAGAGGGCGAGGGGCTTACCGCTCACTGTCCGGTGGGAACTGCTCGCGATCGAAATAGCCTGCGATGCCGGTGACGGCGTCCTCGCGCTTGAAGAACATCCTCAGGCCGCCGCCGCTCGGAAGTCGCTCGCCGACTCCGATCTTCTCGCCGTCGGGGTAGACGATCACGTCGGGCCGGCCACTGCTGGAGACAGCGAGCAGGGTGACAGTCTCCTCGGTCTCGTTGAAGACCTGGTGCGCGCCCTCCTCGCCGAGCGGGAAGCGGACGGCCTCGCCTTGTTCGAGGATGCGGGTGCCCTCGGGGGTGCGCAGGCTGGGTTTACCACTGATCACGATCACCAGCTCCTCGTCGGCGTAGTGGTAGTGGTACGGGTAGGCGGCCTGGCCCGGCGGGATCTCCCAGAAGCTGCACCCGATCAGCTCCGTCCCGAGCTCGTAACCGATCCGCGCGCGCCGGGATTTGAACCCCTCGGGGCGTTCGCCCTCCTCGAAGTGTGGTTCATAGATGTTCGGCATCGGCCGAACCTACCGCGCGGTGACCGCGATCGAAAGTCGCTTGGCAACTCGAACCGGCGCCGGTATGGTCGAAAACTGCTGTCTATTTGGACGGCCAGCCAGCTCCGGGTAGAGCGACGGCATGTGCCTCCGCGGCAAGGGCGCCCGGCTGATTCGAGGAGGAAGCACCATGAAGTGGAGGCGCATCTCAGCAGTACTACTGGCGGCAGCGCTCTGCCCGGCGTTCGCGGCCCCCGCCCTGGCGACGAAGTACGTCGCGCTGGGCGATTCGTACTCGTCGGGGACGGGGACGCGGACGTTCTACGAATCGACCTGCCAGCGGTCGGTCTACGCGTACCCGTACCTGTTGCACAACGCCCACCCGGAATGGACCTTCGTCAACGCGACCTGCTCCGGGGCGAAGACGGGCGACGTCATCAACACCCAATCGGCCAGCCTCACGTCCGACACCAACTGGGTCACCTACACGATCGGCGGCAACGACGCCGGGTTCTCGAGCGTGATCACCACCTGCGCCCAGCCCTCCTGGGCCTCCGACTGCGACGGTGCGATCAACACCGCGCAGGCGTACATCCAGAACACGCTGCCGGGCCGGCTCGACCTGGTCAACAACAAGATCAAGGAACGCTCGCCGAGCGCGAAAGTGGTGGTGCTCGACTACCCGAAGCTGTTCAACGGCGAAGACTGCAACGCGCTGACCTGGTTCAGCCCGAGCGAGGAGACGCGGTTGAACGAAACGGCGACCATGCTGAAGAACGTGATCAGCGCGGCGGCGACGCGAGCGGGGGCGAACTTCATCTTCCGCGACGTGATCCCGCCCTTCGTCGGGCACGCGGTCTGCGACGGCGGCGGCGGGTCCTCGACCGAGTGGATCAACGGGCTCTCCAACCCGACGGGCGAAAGCTACCACCCGAAGGTCACAGGTCATGCCGATGGTTACTACCCCGTGGTGAAAGGGGTCACGGGCTGAAAATCAGCACGGCGTTCGTCCTTGTACCGGTATAGGCGTCCCAAGGACGAACGCCGCTACCACTCGCCGGCGCGGGCTTTGTCCCAGAGGTCGATGTCCGCGCCGGCGTCGGTCAGGCGGTCGATCTCGGCCAGCTCTTCGGCGGAGAGGTCGAGGTTGTCGAGGGCGTTGACGTTCTGCTCCAGCTGCTTGACCGAGCTCGCGCCGATCACCAGGGAGGTGACGCGCTCGTCCCGTAGGGCCCAGGCGAGGGCGAGCTGGGCGAGGCTCTGGCCGCGGCGGGAGGCGAGGTCGTTGAGCGCGCGCAGGCGCTCGAGCATCTCCTCGCTGAGCCAGTCGCGGTCGAAGGTTTCGCCGCGGGCCGCGCGCGAGTCCTCCGGCACGCCCTCCAGGTAGCGGCCGGTGAGCAGGCCTTGGGCCAGGGCGGTGAAGCCGATCACGCCGACGCCAAGCTCCGCCGTCGCCTCCAGCAGGCCCTCGGTCTCGATCCAGCGGTTCAGCATCGAGTAGGAGGGCTGGTGGATCAGCAGCGGCGTGCCGAGCCCGCGCAGGATCGCCGCCGCCTCCCGGGTCCGCTCGGCGTCGTAGGAGGAGATGCCGACGTAGAGGGCCTTGCCCTGGCGCACAGCCGCGTCGAGCGCACCCATCGTCTCCTCCAGCGGCGTCGAGGCGTCGAGCCGGTGGCTGTAGAAGATGTCGACGTAGTCGAGGCTCATCCGCTGCAGCGACTGGTCGAGCGAGGCGAGCAGGTACTTGCGGGAGCCGCCGCCCTGGCCGTAGGGGCCGGGCCACATGTCCCAGCCGGCCTTGGTCGAGACGATCATCTCGTCGCGATACGGCCCGAAGTCCTCCCGCATCAGGCGGCCGAAGTTGAGCTCGGCCGAGCCGTAGGGCGGCCCGTAATTGTTGGCGAGGTCGTGGTGGGTGATGCCGAGGTCGAAGGCGCGCCGGGCAATCGCCCGCTGTACCTCGAACGGCCGCTCGTCGCCGAAGTTGTGCCAGTAGCCGAGCGAGAGGACCGGCAGGTCGAGCCCGGAGCGCCCGCAGCGCCGGTACTGCATCTTCCCCTCGTAGCGGTCGGGTGCGGCGACGTAACTCATCCGTGCTGCGCGGCTTCGGGCGAGGCCTCCCAGAAGTCGTCGACCTTCTCGCCGCCGTCGTCCTCGTTGGCCGGGGAGATCGCCCACATCTCCACCGGCTCGTCGCCCTCGTTGCGGTGGGAGCGCAGCGTCCGCGGCGGTACCCGTACCGCCGAGCCCGCCGGCACCGTCTCGACCTCCTCGCCGAACCGCATCGTCAGCGTGCCCCGCGTGACCAGGTAGACCTCTTCGATCTCCTCGTGCCGGTGCCCCGTCCCCTGCTCGAAGTCGGAGTGGGGAGGGATCCGCATCAGCGTCACCGCCACCTGCTCGGTCCCCAGCGCCTTGCTCAGCGAGCGGAACTCGCCGGGAACGTCACTGTCGGCGTAGGCGTCCCTTGCTTCGTCGGCTTGGACGATCTTGTAGTCGGCCATGGGGGAGGGCTACCCGGGCTCTCGGGAGCTACACCCGCTCGGCCGCTGTCGGAATTGCTTAGCTTGCGCCCGTGATCAAGGCAGTCACCTTCGACTTCTGGAACACGATCGCGCAGGTGCCGCCGGGCTCGATGCCGGAGGTGCGGCGGCGGGCGGTGGCTGCTGTCTGTGCGGAGGGTGGGTTTGAGGTCGGGTCGGAGCTGCTGACTGCCGGTCTTGACGAGGTGCGGATGCGGTGGGAGCGCTCTTGGGGCGAAGGCGTCCACCTGCACCCGCAGGAGGGCGCGGCGATGCTGGTGGAGGCGCTGGGTCTGGAGGAGGCGGCGGGTCGGCCGGTGGTCGAGGCCTTCCTCGGCGCTGGGCGCGAAGTCGAGATGGAATTCGCGCCGGACATCGGGCCGGCGCTGGAGCAGCTGCGGGAGCGCGGCCTGCGGCTCGGGATCGTCTGCGACGTCGGCTTCAGCGGCGGCGAGCTGCTGCGCGAGCTGCTCGACGGCAAGGGGCTGCTGGAGCACTTCGACGGCTGGTCCTTCTCCGACGAAACCGGCACCTACAAGCCGGCGTCGGGAGCGTTCGAAGCGGCGCTATCGGCGCTGGGCGCGCGGCCGGACGAGGCGATGCACGTCGGCGACCTGCGCCGTACGGATGTCGCCGGCGCCGCGGCGCTGGGCATGCGAACCGTCCGCTACCGGGGGATGCAGGACGACGCCGAGCCGGGGCCGGAGGCCGAGGCGGTGGTCGACGCTCACCTCGAGCTGCTCGGGCTGATCGAGTAGACGGCCATCTCCTTCGGCGCCCCCTTGGCGCGGAAGCGGCGGTTCTTCGCCTGGACGCTGCCGAGGTCGAGCGCCAGCAGGGCGCGGTCGGAGACCAGTACCTCGCCGGGCTTGGCGGCGTCGCAGAGGCGGGCGGCGACGTTGACGTCGACGCCGAGGTAGTCGCCGCCGACCTTGCGGGGGCGGCCGAGGTGGATGCCGGTGCGCAGCTCGGGCCGGTGACCGTCAACCTCGATCGCGGCGACCTTCGCGTGGATCTCGAAGGCAGCGGCGACGGCGCCGTCGGCGTCCCAGAAGGCCGCCATCAGCCCGTCGCCGAGGCGCTTCACCAGCTCCCCGTGGCGATTGGCGATCGGTGGCTCCGTCGCCGCCGCCACCTCGCGCAGCAGCCGCAGCGCCGGCTCGTCACCGGCCTCCAGTGCCCAGCTGGAGAAGCCGACGAGGTCGGTGAAGAGGATCGCCACGTCGACCTTGCCGTGGCCGCGGTCCTGCGCCTCGGCCAGCCGCTGCCACGCCTGCAGCGCGGTCAGGCCGAGCTCGCCGACGACGCCCGGCGCCTCGCCGCGCAGCTCCGCCAGCCGCTGCGCCGCGACGTCGGCAGGGCGGCCGCGGGCGGTGGTGAGGGGGTCCGCATCCTCCTCGCCGCCGAGCAGGAGGGCACGGCCGCGCCGCGCCACCCGCAGCAGCGCCGGCTGGTGGTTGAGACGCCGGGCCGCTGCCGCGAAGCGCTTCGCCGGGTTCTCCTCGGGGGCGGAGGGCACGGCGGCAGCCTACGTTCCGCGGCGGGGGCAGGGGGCGGGGGCGCGGCCCCTTACAGTTGACCCCGTGGCGGAGCTGATCCTCTACGCGATTCCGGCGTTCGTGCTGCTGCTCGTGGTCGAGCTGCTGTCCTTCAAGTACGCGCGCGACGAGGACCTCGTCGGCTACGAGGCGCGCGACACCCGCACCAGCCTGACGATGGGCGGCGGCAACGTCGCCATCAACGCGGTCTGGAAGCTCGTGGTGGTCGCGATCTACGCCGGGCTGTACGAGCTGACGCCGTTGCGGATGCCCGCCGACATGTGGTGGACCTACGCGCTGCTCTTCCTTGCCGACGACTTCGCCTACTACTGGTTCCACCGCATCCACCACGAGGTGCGGGTCTTCTGGGCGAGCCACGTCGTCCACCACTCCTCCGAGCACTACAACCTCTCGACCGCGCTGCGGCAGACCTGGACGCCGATGACGGCGCTGCCGTTCTGGGCGCCGCTGGCCCTGCTCGGGTTCCCGCCCTGGATGATCCTCACCCAGCAGGCGATCAGCCTGATCTACCAGTTCTGGATCCACACCGAGCGGGTGAAGAAGCTGCCCGCCTGGTTCGAGTTCTTCTTCAACACGCCCTCGCACCACCGCGTGCACCACGGCTCCAACGAGGTCTACCTCGACCGCAACTACGGCGGCATCCTGATCGTCTGGGACCGCCTCTTCGGCACCTTCCAGGGTGAGACCGAGCGGGTTCGCTACGGACTCACCAAGAACATCCGCAGCTTCAGGCCGACCCGAGTCGCCTTCCACGAGTTCGCCGCGATCTGGCGGGACGTGCGGGCGGCGGAGAGCTGGCGCCACCGCCTCGGCTACCTCTTCCGCGGTCCTGGCTGGTCGCCGGACGGCAGCGGCGGCGGCACCCGGGGCTGAGCCGCCGGCGGCCTGTCGACTTTGTTACCCCTGAGGTAACAAAGTCGACAGGCGCCCTTTTATGAGGCTCGCTTGCCGATCGAGATCAGGTACTCCATCTCGAAGCGCGCGGCGTCGCTGCTGCCGCGGTTCCACTCGGCGCAGAACTCGCTCAGAGTGCGGTCGAACTCCTCGGCGCGTCCCTCTTTCTCGGCGTTCGCCCGGGCGGCAATCGTCGGGCCGTAGTAGCTCTTGAAGTGCTCGCCGTAGTCGTCGGGCTGGGCGAAGGCGGTGACCTCGAGCACGCCGCGCTCCAGCCGCTCGAGTTCGACGCGGTCACCGAACAGCTCGCGCAGATGCTCCTCGCCACCCCACAACGGAGGCGGCTGCACGCCGGGGGGCGGGGGCGGCATGAACTGGCCCATCGCCCGGAAGAGGGCGCCGATCATCCCCTCCGGAGTCCAGGAGAGCAGGGCGATCGTGCCGCCGGGCTTCGTCACCCGCACCAGCTCGTCGGCAGCAGCCTGGTGATGGGGGGCGAACATGACCCCGATCGAGGAGATCACCGTGTCGAACTCGCCGTCGCCAAACGGGAGGTTCTCGGCGTCGGCCTCGACCCACTCCAGCTCTACCCCGGCCGCCGCGGCGCGGGCGCGACCGGCCTCGAACAGCTCCGGCGTCAGGTCGCTGGCGACGACGGTGGCGCCGGTGGCGGCGGCGGGGATGGCTGCGTTGCCGGTACCGGCGGCGACGTCAAGGACGCGGTCGCCCGCGCCGATCCCGGCGGCCTCGACCAGGCGCGGGCCGAGCGGCGTCAGGAAGGTCTCGACCATCTCCGGGTAGTCCCCGGAAGCCCACATCTTGCGGTGTTTGGCCTTCAGCTCGGGGTTGAGGGCCTGGGTGTCGCTGCTCACTTCAAGTCTCCTTTGGTTGGTGTCGCAAACCAATATCCACCCGCGCCGGAGGCCGATCAACTTCTAAATCTGCAGTTGGGCGCCTAGACTCGGAGGAGGAGATGCCGGAGAGCTACGGACAGTTCTGCCCGGTCGCCCAGGCGGCGGAGGTCCTGACCGAGCGCTGGACGCTTTTGGTCCTGCGCGAGCTGCTGATGGGGAGCACGCGGTTCAACGAACTGCAGCGCGGGGTGCCGCGGATGTCCTCGTCCCTGCTCAGCAAACGGCTGCGGGAGCTGGAGCGCTCCGGGCTGATCACGATCGAGCCGTTGCAGGGCGAGCGCGGCAACGCCTACCGCCTCACTCCTGCCGGCGAGGCGCTCGAGCCCCACATCGTCGGGCTCGGGACCTGGAGCCGCGAATGGCTGAAGCGCGAGATCAGCGCCGAGGAAGCCGACCCGGCGCTCTTGATGTGGGACATGCAGCGCAGCCTTCGCCTCGACCGCCTGCCCGAGGAGCGGGTCGTCACCTTCTTCCGCTACCGCGACGCCGAGGAGGGCAAACGCGCCTGGTGGATGGTCGCCGAGGAGGGTGACGCCGACCTCTGCCTCACCGACCCCGGTTTCCCGATCGACCTCAACGTCGACGCCGAGGCGCGGGCGATGGCCGAGGTCTGGGTGGGCAAACTCGAGCTCGGCGCGGCGATGCGCTCGCGCCGGGTCCGCGTCACCGGCCCCGACCACCTCGTCCGCAGCCTCCCCGAGTGGCTCGGCCTCAGCTCGTTCGCGTACCCGGATCCGGCGGCGGAGCTGGCTAGCCGAGCCGCGGCACCAGCCGCCCCAACCGGCCCAGCTTCCTGACCGCGCCGCCGAGGCCCCGGCCGACGCCCGCCGGACGGAACCCGCGAGTCGCGCCCGCGGCCGAGTCCGGCAGCGCCAGGCGGCAGATCTTCCTGACGACGCTGCCGAACTGGCGGTGCAGCGGGCCGACGTTGTAGGGGAGGCCGTAGCGTTCGCAGATCTCGCGCACCTCGACCGAGATCTCCGAGTAGCGGTTGGCGGGCAGGTCGGGGAAGAGGTGATGCTCGATCTGGAAGCTGAGGTTGCCGGAGAGGATGTGGAAGAGGCGGCCGCCGCTGAGGTTGGCCGAGCCGAGGAGCTGGCGGTGGTACCACTGGCCGCGGGTCTCGTTCGCGGTCTCCTCCTCGCTGAACTCGTGCGTCCCTTCCGGGAAGTGGCCGCAGAAGATGATCGTGAACGACCAGAGGTTGCGGACCAGGTTGGCGGTCGCGTTGCCGGCGAGGGGGAAGACGAAGAAGGGACCGGAGAGGGCCGGGAAGGCCACGTAGTCCTTGAAGGCCTGGCCCCGGACCTTGGTCCAGATTCCCTGCAGCAGCTCGCGCTTGTCGGACAGGGTGATTTCGCCCTCGGCGATCCGCTCGACTTCGAGGTCGTGCAGCGCCACCCCGTACTGGAAGAAGGTCGCCAGGAGCGTCGCCCAGAGCGGGTTGCCGAGGTAGTAGGGCTTCCAGGGCTGCTCCTCGGACATGCGCAGGACCCCGTAGCCGATGTCGCGGTCTTTGCCGACGACGTTGGTGTGGGTGTGGTGCATGTAGTTGTGGGAGTGGCGCCACTGGTCGGCGGGGCAGGCGGTGTCCCACTCGAACTGCTTGCCCGAGAGCTTCGGGTCGTTCATCCACTCGTACTGGCCGTGCATCACGTTGTGGCCGATCTCCATGTTGTCGAGGATCTTGGCCAGCGAGAGCGCGGCGGTGCCGGCGAGCCAGAAGGGCGGCACGACCCCGGCCCAGAGCAGGCCGCGGCCGGCGACCTCGAGCCCGCGCTGGGCGCGGATCACGCCGCGGATGTAGTCGGCGTCGCGCTGGCCGCGGTCGGCGAGGACGCGCTGGCGGATCGCGTCCATCTCCTCGCCGAGCGCCTCGAACTGCTCCGGCGTCAGCGAGTAGGGGTTGGTGGTGAGGCGGTTGGTGCGGCCGGCCGGTGGGGCCGCGGGCGGGGCGGTGGGAGTAGCGGTGGTCATCGAAGGGTCCTTTCGTAGGTGAGAGTCAGAGCTCGACCTCGAGGTCGCCGAGCGCGGCGGAGACGCAGAGCTGGATCTCCTCGTCGGGCGCCGAGGAGACCTCGCCGGTGACGAGGTTCTTGTGGGTGCCGCTGCGCTTGCGGCAGGTGCAGGTGTGGCAGATGCCCATCCGACAGCCGTATTCCGGGTTGAGACCGGCGGCCTCGGCCTGCTCCAGCAGCGGCGCGCCGCTGTTGGCGACCTCGACGCCGGAGTCGGCGAAGCGGATGGCCCCCTCGCCGGGCGCGCCGACGGGGACGAAGGTGGGAGGGACGAAGCTCTCGACGTGGAGGCGGTGCTCGAGCCCGTTGGCCCAGGTGCCGCGGACGGCGTCGAGCAGGGCGGGCGGGCCGCAGGCGAAGGTCTCGGCCTCGGTGAAGCAGGGGTCGGACTCGGGGAGGTGGGTGGGGCTGAAGTGCCCGTCGAGCTCGCCGGCGCCGGGGGCGCGGGTGTAGGAGCGCAGCAGGGTGAAGTTCGGGTGCGCGGCGGCGAGCCGCTCGAGCTCCTCGCGGTAGATCGCGCGCCCGGGGTCGGGCGCGTAGTGGAGGAGCGCTACCTGGCCTCCGTAGCCCTCGGCGAAGAGGGTGCGGAGGATCGCCATCAGCGGAGTGATGCCGCTGCCGCCGCCGATCAGCAGGATCGCCTCGGGGCGCGGGCTGGGCAGGAGGAAGTCGCCTTCGGCCTGCGAGAGGCCGACGACCATCCCCGGCTGGGCGCGATCGACGAGGAAGTTGGAGACGAGGCCCTCGGGGTGGCGCTTGGTCGTGATCTCCAGCGTCCCCGCCGGACCCTCGCCGCAGGCGGGGGAGTAGCAGCGCTGGTGGCGGACGCCGTCGATCTCGACCGCGACGTTGACGAACTGGCCGGCGCGATGTCCCTGCCAGGCGTGGTTCGGGCGCAGGGTAAGGGTGACGCTCTCGGGGCCGCGTTCAACTGCGATGACTTCGGCCCGGCACTCGCCGCTGACCAGCAGCGGGTCGAGCTGTTCGAGGTACCCGTCGATTCCATGCGGCCCGGCGAGCGCGTCGAGGAGCTTGAGGCGGGGGCGGATTGCAAGCTTCGGCGACATGACCTGACCAAGGTAACACCAAGTGACGTCACGTCAAAGAGCGAACCGTCACACAGTGGTAGCTTTGCCGCCGTGGCCGAGCCCGAGAACACGCTGACGATTGAAGAACTCGCCGCCGAGACGGGGATGACGGTGCGCAACATCCGCTCCCACCGGGCGCGTGGCCTGCTGCCCGCCCCCGAGGTGCGCGAGCGGATCGGCTATTACGGCCCGGAGCACCTCGCCCGCCTGCGGACGATCCAGGAGCTGCAGGCCGACGGCTTCAACCTGAAGGGGATCGAGCGGCTGCTGAACCAGAACGACGGCACCGCCGAGCAGTTCCTCTCCTTCCGCCGGGCGCTCGACGGCTTCGACAGCGAGCAGCCGCGCACCTTCACCCGCGAGGAGCTGGCCGAGCGCTTCGGCGACGGCCTCGACGAGGCGCTGAAGCGCGCGGTCGGGGTCGGCGCCCTGGTCGCCGTCGAGGAAGACCGCTACGAGGCGCCCTATCCCTCACTGCTCGACGCCGCCGAGGGACTGGTGGCCACCGGCGCCACGCCGGCGCACGCACTGATCGTGATCGACAAGGTGCGCAGCCGCTGCAAGTCGATCTCCGGGGAGTTCGTCCGCCTCTTCCTCGACGACGTCTGGAAGCCCTTCGAAGCGGCCGGCTACCCGGACGAGCGCTGGCCGCAGGTGCGCGAGGCCCTCGACCAGATGCGCCCGCTCTCTCTACAGGCGCTCGCCGCCCTGCACCGGATGACGCTCTCCGACGAGGTCGAGCGCGCCCTCGGCAAGCAGCTCGAGCGAATGGCCAGCCGCAAGGGCTAGGGATCCAGTCGTCGCATCGGATTCTGGACACAGCGGGGTGTGTTCAAAATCGGATGCGCGGCTCAGGCGTCGCCGTAGTGGGCGATCACTTCGGTGACCAGCCCGTCATCCCCGAGGACCATCATCTCCGCCGCCAGCAGGCCTTCGACCGAGCGGTAGTGGAGGACGACGCTGTCGAGCCCGACCATCAGCGCGATCGGCTCGAAGTGGAGGTCGGGGAAGCGCTCGAAGCCGGCGCTGAAGTAGCCGCGCAGCGCCTCCTTGCCCTCCAGCCGCCCGTACGGATGGCCGGCGATCTCGACCGCGAAGGGCGAGGTGAAGACGACTTCGTCGCTGTAGTGGGCGAGGATCCGCTCGAGGTCATGGGCGTTCCAAGCGGCGTACCACTCCTCGGCCAGTCGTTGCGCTTGCTCTTTGTCCATGAGCCCAATCCTGGCAGGCCGCTGAGGCCCCCGGTCGAGTTAAGCCCCGGACCGGATCAAATCGGCGGCTTTCTCGGCGATCATGATCGTCGGGGCGTTGGTGTTGCCGGAGGGGATGATCGGCATCACCGAGGCGTCGGCTACGCGGAGGCGGTCGATGCCGTGGACGCGGAGATCGGGGGCGACGACGGCGTCGGGTCCCGTCCCCATCCGGCAGGTCCCGACCGGGTGGTAGAGCAGCTCGACCCGACGGCGGATGTCGGCGACGACGGCGTCGTCGGTGTCGACCTCGGGGCCGGGGAAGAGCTCGCGGCCGAGGACCTCGGCCAGCGGTTTCTCGGTGGCGATCTCGCGGGCGAGGCGGACGCCGGCCTGCAGGGCCTCGACGTCCTCGGGCTCGGCCAGGGAGTTGGTGAAGATGCGCGGCTTCGCGCTCGGGTCGGCCGAGCGCAGGCGGACCCAGCCGCGGCTGCGCGGTTTGACCAGGACCGGCCCGGTGGTTATCGCGTGGCCGTCGTATTCCTCGAAGCCGTTGTCGACGAAGTAGGCCGGGCCGAAGTGGAACTGGAGGTCGGGCGCGGGCAGGCCGGCGCGACTGCGGACGAAGGCGAAGGCCTCGGCGACGGTGGAGGTGAGCGGGCCGCTGCGGCGCAGCAGGTATTCGAGCAGCGCCTTCGGCTTCTCGGCGTCGGCGAGCGAACCGCCGGAGGGGATGTCCCAGACGCAGGAGACGTAGGGGTGGTCCTGCAGGTTGGCGCCGACCGCGAGGGCCTCGTGGACGACGGGGAGACCGAGGTCGCGCAGCTGGTCGGGCGGGCCGACGCCGGAGAGCAGCAGCAGCTGCGGCGATCCGATCGCGCCCGCGCTGAGGATCACCTCGCGCTCGGCCCGGGCCAGCTGCGGGCCGCCGCGACGGCGCGTGTAGCGGACGCCGCGCGCCGTGCCCTGCTCGATCTCCAGGCCGGTGACGAGCGCCCCGGTCACGACCTCGAGGTTCGGCCGCTTCAGGGCCGGGCGCAGGTACGCGTCGGCGGTGCTCCAGCGCCGGCCGTTGCGCTGCGTCACCTGCGCCAGCGCCGCCCCGTCCTGCTCGGGGCCGTTGTAGTCGTCGATCCGGGGGATGCCGGCCTCGGCGCAGGCGGCGAGGAAGCGGCCGGTCAGCGGCCGTGGCGAGCGCTCGTCCTCGACCCGCAGCGGCCCGCCGGTCGCGTGGTACTCGGAACGGCCGCGCTGGTTGTCCTCGGCGCGGAGGAAGTAGGGCAGGACCTCCCGCCAGCTCCAGCCCTCGGTGCCGGCGGCGGCCCAGCCGTCGTAGTCGAGCGGGTTGCCGCGGACGTAGAGCATCGCGTTCATCGAGCTCGAGCCGCCGAGGCCCTTGCCGCGAGGGATGTAGATCGAGCGGTTGTCGCAGTGGGGCTCGGGCTCGGTCGCCAGATCCCAGTCGAGCCTGGTCTTGAACTGTTTGGCGAAGGCGGCGGGGATCTTGATGTTCGGGTGGCGGTCCTTGCCGCCGGCCTCGATCAGCAGCACCCGGACCGAGGGGTCCTCGCTCAGCCGGTTTGCGAGGACGCAGCCGGCCGATCCGGCGCCGACGACGACGTAGTCGTACACTCGGTCTCCGTTGCCCACGCGCCCAGCGTACCCCTCGGGCGCAGCGGGTAGACGGAACCAAGGTCAGGGACTGGATCTGAGTGCGAGCGGGAGGGAGGTCCGCGTGGTTTCGCGTGCAAGCGAGAGACGTCTGTCGGCGAGCTTGATCGCCTTCTGCCTGCTTGGCCTCGTTTTCGCCGGCTCGCTCGAGGCGATGCAACCGCTCTGCGCCGGGCAGCGGGCGACGGTCGTTTCCGACGACCGCACGATCCGTGGCAGTCGCGGCCCGGATGTGATCGTCGGCGGGTCCGGCGCGAACACGATCTTCGGCGGCGGCGGCAACGACGTCGTCTGCGGCGGCCCGGGGCGCGACCGCATCTTCGGCGGTCGGGGCAACGACGCAATCGAGGGTGAGGACGACGGCGACCTCCTCCGCGGCGACCGTGGCTCCGACGAGCTCGACGGCGGTGGCGGACGCGACCGGGTGCGTGGCGGCAGTGGCAACGACCTCCTCCGCGGCGGCCCGGCCGACCGCGACGACCTCGAGGGCGGGCCCGGCGACGACCGGCTCGACGGCGGCGGCGGTGACTTCGACCTGCTCTTCGGCGGGATCGGCCGCGATCGCGTCGACGGTGGCCCGGGACATCACGACATCGCCTCCTACCGCGATGCCGGCGGCCCGATCTCGGTGGACCTCGGGAGCGGCACGGTCAGCGGCGCCGAGGAAGAGCTGCTGAGCGGGATCGAGGACGTGATGGGAGGGACCGGCGACGATCTCCTGGCAACCTCGGAAGCGGGCCCGAACCGGCTCGACGGCGGGCCGGGGGACGACCGCCTGCTCGGCTCGACCGAGGGAGACCAGGCCTACGGCGGGCCGGGCAGCGATCAGTGCTTCGGTCCGTTCGAGGTGATCGAGTCCTGTGGCGCCGAGGGGCTCTCCGGCACCCGGGTCGAGCTCTACCGCAGCCTTGGTGGGGCCGCCAACCTGGCGATCGCCGGCGACGCGGGCGACGACTCGCTGACGATCTCCTTCCGCGACGGCCGCTACCTCGTCAGCGACGGATCGGGCGCTCCCGTCAGGCCCGGGGGATCCCGCTTTGCGGGCGGTTGCGACTCCGTCGGAACGGCGGTCGCCTGCCGCGGCGGGGTCGACTCGATCCTCGTCTCGCTCGGGGCGGGCGACGACGAGCTCCTCGTCGACGACTCACTGTCGGGGCGGGTGCCGGTGACGGTCGACGGCGGCCCCGGCAGCGATCGGCTGCGCGGCGGCAGCGGCGCCGACACCCTCTACGGCGGCGACGACTCCGATCCCGACCGGCTCGTGGGCAGCGGTGGCGACGACGCGCTGTTCGGCGTCAACATCCTCCACCCGCGGCACGCCAGCGGCGCGGCGACGCTGGTCGGCGGCGGCGGCGACGACCTGATGATCGGCGGTCAGCCCTGCGACGGCGACAGCTTCGAGGGCGGGCCGGGCGACAACGACAGCGCCTCCTTCGCCCGCGTCCGCAACAGCGGCACCTTCGTGGTGGCGGCGATCGGCGGCGCGGTGAGCGATCCCGACGTCGGCGGCTGCGCGCCCGGGCAGATCTCCGCCGATACGGAGAAGATCGAGGGGTCGACCGGGCCCGACGTGCTGACCGGCAGCGCCGGCAGCGACGTCCTGCTCGGTCGCGGCGGCAACGACCAGCTCGACGGACTGGGCGGCGGGGACCGCTGCATCGGCGGTCGCGGTGCCGACGACGTGCGCCGCTGCGAGTACGCGAACTAGCGGGTCCGCCGGTCAGCAGAGGGTCCGAACTTCGCTCCGGGCCGCGGCGAGCCTGCGCTTGACCCGCTTGGCGCGGCGGCTGAGGTGGCGCTTCTTCGCCCCCCGCGCGTAGCGGGCGTGGCTCTTCAGACGCAGGAACTGGCGCTGGAGCACGAGCTCGCGCTTTTCGGCCAGGTTGCAGGGAGAGGGGGGCGGCGGAGGCGGCGCCTTCGGCTTCGCGATCTTCACCGTCATCTTCTCGGTTTCGATGCCCTGGTAGTTGCCGTCGGCGGGATGGGAGGCGACGAAGCTGGCGTACTTGCCGTAGGCGCTTTCGGGAAGCGCCAGCTGGAACGCCACCTGGCCGCCGCTGCTGGTGCCGGTGTAGGTGGCGATGCCCCCGTCTTCCCAGGTGACCGTGAGGTTGAACGGCAGCCCGTCCGGCGCCGGCTGGCCGGTGGCGAGGTTGGCGCTGGCGCGGATGACCCCACCGGCGCTGATCCGTTCGACCGGCTGGAAGGCCAGGCCGAGGTAATGCAGGATTGGCCCGAGCTTGAAGTCGTAGGGGTAGGTTTCGTAATCCTGCAACTCCGTTTCATTGGCGTAGGCAAAGAACTCGAGATAGCTGGAGTTCGTCGTCGCTTCCTGAACGGTGATTTCCGTATGTCCGGTGCCGCTTCCCGGCAACTCGTAAACGGATGACCCTTCGCCGCCGCAGTAGTCCCGGTGTTCGAAGGTGCTTCCCCAGTTGTAGTCGTCGATCCCCTGAACAAGCGTTAGGCAAATCGGAAAGTTGCCAGGCTCGTCAGTGAACGGAGCGGCATGCCAATCGACCGTCACGATGTCGCGGGGAGAGACTGGCGGCAGACGCCAAAACGCAACCTCGGCGAAGCCGCTGTAGTTCGTGTCGTTCTTGTGGTTGTTGAGCTGGCCGTTGTACAGCGGCCCGACTTCGACCGTCGGCGCCCCGCTCGGGCTACGGCCGCCGCCTTCGAAGGCCGAGGCCGACGATGACACCCCGAGCATGAGCAACGCAACTATGGCAACCGCGGACACGGCTCTCTGCATGATCCCCAACCTTTCGAGCACTCGAAGAATTTCGGGAGCTTATACGGGTATGGCAAAGGTCGTGTCGCCTTTGTTACCCAGGAGGTAACTAAGGCGACATGACACCCTCTGCGGGTGAGCACGGATCAGCGGGCGGTGCGAGTCGTCGTTAGAGGCCGGGTGCAGGGCGTGGGGTTCCGGGAAGCGACCGTCGAGCGTGCGGCGAGGCTGGGCGTGCAGGGCTGGGTTCGCAACGCCGACGACGACAGCGTGGCCGTCCACGCCGAGGGCGAGCCGGGGGCGGTGGGGGAGCTGATCGAGTTCCTCGAAGAGGGACCGAGCGCCGCCGCGGTCGAGAAGGTCGAGCTCGAAGACGTGAAGGTCGAGGGCCACGAGCAGTTCGCCGTCCGCGGGGTCAGCGCCGGCGTCTTCGTCGTCCAGGAGCACCAGGCGACGGCGCACCACTACGACCTGCGGCTCGAGGTCGACGGGGTGATGCGCTCCTGGGCGGTGCCGAAGGAGCCTTCGATGGACCCGGCGGTGAAGCGCCTGGCGATCGAGGTCGAGGACCACTCGCTCGCCCACAACGAGTTCGAGGGAGAGCTCGACGGCGGCTGGGTGAAGACCTGGGACCGTGGCACCTACGAGCAGGGTGGCCGGGTGCCGTGGCCGGAGGCGCTCGAGCGTGGGCACGCCGTCTTCGTCCTCCACGGCGAGAAGCTCGAGGGCGGCTTCGCCCTGCAGCGCACGCGCCGCGGTGAGAAGCCGCAGTGGCTGCTGATCAAGCGCCGCGACGAGTTCGCTCGTCCTGATCAGAAGTAGCGGTATCTCTATCGGAACACTAAGATTCTCCCTAGTGGTCGATGGCTGAGCTTGAGGACGAGAGGGAGAGCCACAGGAGCTTCTACGAGCGCAGCTCGTTCAAAGCAATCGTGGCCGTGGTCGGGCTGCTCTCGGCGGTCTGGGCTTTCCTCGGGCCACCGAGCCCGTTTCAGGCGGCGAAGGAACTGACGAAGGCAGACCCGTTGCCCTATCGCAACGTCGAGGTCATCCTCGATGCCTCGTCCCGCATGGGCGAGCCCTTCGGCGACGCGACGAAACTCGACGTCGCCGCCGAGGCGGTTGGCCGCTGGGCCGCGGGGGGCGAAGGGGTGGGGCTCGCCCTACGGCGCGCCGGGGGCGCCTGCGACGAACCGACGGACCCTGTGGTTGGTTTCGACGACGGCCAGAGCGCGAAGGTCACCGAAGCGGCGAAGGGGCTGGAACCGGGCGGCGCGGCAAACTGGGGCCTTGCTGTGCGCAGCGCGATCGGCGACTTCAGCGGGGCGGAATTCCAGCGTCCGGGGTCCGAGAACCAGATCGTCATCTTCGTCGGCGGCAACGACCAGTGCGGCGGCAACGTCGGCCCGGAAATTCGCAACGAACTCGAGCACGCCAACCTCAACGCGCAGTTCCGCTTCTTCGCGCTCGGGGTTTCCAAGCGGGAGCAGGAGTCCCTCAAGGCGCTGAAGCGGCAACTGAAGCCGGTCGCCGAGGTGGAAGTCAACAACGCGGACACCGTCAAGCAGCTCTACCGGGCGGTGCGGGAAGACGTCGGCGATGGCGATGGCGGCGGCGGCCCGCCACCCCGTGGGGGCAATGCCGAAGGCGGCGAAGGGGCGAGCGGCGAAGACGAAGCCGAAGCCAGCGGCGCCGAGGCCGAGGCGCTCCAGCTCGACGAAGTCGAACCCCAGCTGGAAGAAGAAACGGTGGTCGAACCGAACCAGGAAGAAATCGAAGCCCGCGAACGCGAAGAAGAAGAAGTCAGGGAAAAGGAACAAGAAGAGGAAGCCGAACGAGAGGAATTGGAAGAAGCCGAAGAGGAAGCGGGCGTCGAACCGGCGGAAGAAGCCCCGGAGGAAACGCCCGAACCCGAAGAAGAAGGCGAAACGGGCTCGCTCGAAGAATCGAAGCCGGTGCCGGTGCCGGAAGCGGCGGCGACCCCTCGAGAAGGACGGTTTTCCTTAAGGAACAAGCCGATCCCGCCGATGACTCCTCCGTGGACACTCCGTCCAAGCCCTCCACCGGGGTCCGAAAGCTCCCCCTGGCCGGACTGGGGCTCCTTGCGGGGCTCCTGGTCTTCTACGCCGTGGTCACGCTTTGGACGCTAGGCAGTGAATCGCTGCAGGACCTGACCGGGCGCTGGGTCTACGACGCCGTCGTGCTCGGTGCGGCCCTTCTCGTCCTCGCCCGTGCGGCGCTGCGCGAGGCGGAGCGGGGGGCCTGGCTCGCCCTCGGCGCCGGCCTGCTCCTCTGGGCACTCGGGCAGACCTATTACTCCGTCGTCCTCTACTACGCGAGCCCCGCTCCCTTCCCCTCGCCGGCGGACTTCGGCTTCCTCGCCTTCTACCCCGCCGCCTATGTCGGGATCGTCCTGCTGCTGCGGGCCCGGGTCGCTCAGCTCGAGCCGCTGGCCTGGGTCGACGGCCTGATCGGCGCCCTTGCGGTCGCCGGGGTCGCCGCCGCTCTGATCTTCCCGCCGGTGCTGGAATCGCTCGGGGGCAGCCCCGCCGGCGTCGCCGTCAGCCTCGCCTACCCGTGCTTCGACCTCGTCCTGCTGGGGATGCTGAGCGGCGCCTTTGCCGCGACGAAATGGCGGGCGCAGGGGACCTGGCTGTTGATCGCGCTGGCGCTGCTGCTGTTCGCGGCCGCCGACGTCGTCTATCTCTCCGTGGTCGGTCAGTCGACCACGGCCCTCAACATCGCCAGCGTCGGCTGGCCGCTCGCCTTCCTCCTGCTCGCGGCCGCCTCGTGGCTGCCGGATGCGGCCTCGGTCGCCCCGGCTCGGCCCGAGCGGCGGCAGATCGCCGCCCCGATCGCGATGGCCGTGGTCGGGATCGGCCTGCTCGCGGTCGGCAGCTTCGTCCCGATCGGGGTGGCGGCGATCGTCTGCGGGATCGCCTGCCTCGTCGCCGTCCTCGTCCGCCTGCTGATCACCTTCAACCAGAACACCGAGATGCTGATGGTCACCGAGACCGAGGCAATCACCGACGCCCTCACCGGCCTCGCCAACCGGCGGGCGCTGATGGCCGACCTCGAGGACGCCGTCTCGGCGACGCCGCCGAAGGCGATGGTCCTCGCCCTCTTCGACCTCGACGGCTTCAAGGCCTACAACGACAGCTTCGGCCACCCCGCCGGCGACGATCTGCTGCGGCGGCTCGGCCAGGCGCTGGCGGCCTCGGTCGCCCCCTACGGCCGTGCCTACCGCCTCGGCGGTGACGAGTTCTGCATCCTCGCCGCAACCAAGTCCCGCCCGGCGGAAGCGATCTGCGAAGACGCCGAAGAGGCGCTGTCGGAGCGCGGCACCGGCTTCTCGATCACCGCCTCCTGGGGCAAGGTCCTGATCCCGGTCGAGGTGACGACGCCGACCGACGCCCTGCGGGTGGCCGACCGGCGGATGTACGCGAAAAAGGGACGCCGGGCCGACTCCGCCCGCAGTCAGACGCGCGGTGTTTTGTTGCGAATGCTGCACGAGCGCGAGCCGGACCTGGAGCGTCACCTCGACGGCGTCGCTCAGCTGGCGGCCGCCTTCGGCAAGGCCCTGGCGCTCGACGCCGAGGAGCAGGACGTGATCGTCCGCGCCGCCGAGCTGCACGACATCGGCAAGATCGGCATCCCCGACGAGATCCTCCACAAAACCGAGGAGCTGACGACGGAAGAGTGGGAGCTGATGCGCAAGCACCCGATCATCGGCGAACGCGTCCTCGACGCCGCCCCGGCCCTGCGCCCCGTCGCCGCCGTCGTCCGCTCCACCCATGAGCGCTGGGACGGCGCCGGCTACCCCGACGGCCTCGCCGGCCGCGACATCCCCCTCGGCTCCCGCGCGATCCTGATCTGCGACGCCTACAACGCGATGACCGAAGGCCGCCCCTACCGCTCCCCCCTCAGCAGCGAGGAAGCGTTGGAGGAGCTGCGCGCCGCCGCCGGCACCCAGTTCGATCCCGAGCTGGTCAAGGCCTTCTGCGAGCGGGTGGCACCGAAGCTCGACCGCGCGGCTCAGAGCAGCGCTTCGGTCGCCGCATCGGGCTCGCCGGCGAAATAGCGCCCCAGGACGCGCTCGAACACGTCTGGCTCGGCGGCCGCTCGGGCGAAGAGGGTGATCGAGGAGCGGAGCTTGATCGCGTCGATGCCGCCGAGGATCTCGACGGCTGAGATGCCCTGGTGGGAGAGAAGGGCTTCGCAGCACTCGGCGAGGCGCGGACCGAGGACGGGGTGCTCGAGGTAGGCCCTCGCCTCGCTCAGCCCCGAGATCGCGTAGCGGCGCGACATCTCGCTCTGGCCAAGGCCGCAAGCTGCGGGAAGATGAACCACATCCAGTGGCTCGTCTTGCGTCCGGCGCGCAACTCGGCCAGGGCCTGGGCGTAGGTATCGCCTTGGTTCTGAGCGTCGACGAAGCGCTGGAGCTGAAAAAGGTCTGGAGAAGACACCAAGGTTGAAAAATAGCTTTCGAAAGCTATCTTTCGATTAATGGAGGAGAAGAGCACGGTTGAGCTCACCGATCCGCGGGCGCTGCGGGCTTTGGCGCATCCGGTGAGGTTGGAGCTGATTGGCCTGCTGCGCCGAGGAGGGCCGCTGACTGCGACTCAGGCAGGGGAGCGGCTGGACGAGAGCCCGGCCAGCTGCTCGTTTCACCTCCGGCAGCTGGCGAAGTACGGCCTGGTCGAAGAGGCGGGCGGGGGCCGCGGGCGCGAGCGGCCGTGGCGGGCGACGGCGATCTCGACCGAATGGGCGGCGCAGGGCAACGGCCCCGAGGCCGATGCCGCGGGAGCGTTGCTCTCGCGCGTCGTCGTCGAGCGTCACTTCAAAGACGCCATGGAGTGGCTCGACCGCCGCGAGGTCGAGTCCCCGGAGTGGATCGAAGCGGCGGCGATCACCGACGCGATCCTCTACATGACGCCGGGGGAGCTGCGCGAGGTCGACGAGAAGATCAAGGCCCTGATCGCGCCCTACCTGAAGCGCCTCGACGATCCGGCGCCGGCCGAGGGTGGCCGCACCGTCAGCATCATCGCCCTCTCCTTCCCGCAGCCCGACGAGCCGGACGAGGGGTAGAGATGCGCTTCTCGCTGCCGCCGCTCCTGCGCGGCAACCGCCACTTCCGCAACTTCTGGACCGGCCAGACGATCTCCCTCTTCGGCGACCAGGTCTCGCTGCTGGCGATTCCGCTGCTGGCGGCGCTGGAGCTCGACGTCGGCCCCGCCCAGATGGGCCTGCTGACGACCGCCGCGCTCGCGCCGAACCTTCTGTTCTCGATCCACCTCGGCGCCTGGACCGACCGCCGCTCGCGCCGCCGCCGGCTGCTGATCGCCGCCGACGTCGGCCGGGCGCTGCTGTTGCTGACGATCCCACTGGCCTGGCTGTTCGGGGTGCTCTCGCTCGTCCAGCTCTACGTCGTCGCCTTTGCCGCCGGCTCGCTCGGCGTCCTTTTCAGCCTCGCCTACGAGATTGTCTTCGTCTCCCTGGTGGAGCGCGAGGACTACATCGAAGGGACCTCCTTGCTGAACGGCAGCCGCGCCGCCTCGATCGTCGCCGGCAACAGCGTCGCCGGAGTCCTCGTGCAGGTGCTGACGGCACCGTTCGCGTTGCTTGCCGATGCCTGCTCCTACATCGCCTCGGCCTTCTTCGTCGCCCGCTCGGGCAGCACCGAGCCGCCGCCGGCGGAGCTGGAGCCCGGTTTCGCCAGCCTTGCCGCCGGCGGTCGCTTCATCGCCCGCACCCCGCTGATCCGGGCCTCGCTGCTGGCCGCGGCCACCCTCAACCTCTTCAACACCGCCTTCTACGCGCTACTGGTCCTCTACGCGACCCGCCACCTGGGGATGAGCGCCGGGGCGATCGGCCTGGCGCTGGCGATCGGCGGCCTCGGCTCGATCTTCGGGGCGCTGTGGACGCGCCGGCTGAGCGAGCGGTTCGGGCTCGGGCGGACCCTGGTCACGGCCTTCCTGCTGACCCCGGCGCCGCTATTGCTGGTGCCGTTGGCGGCCGGCGTCCCCGGACCGGCCGTCGCCCCTGTGGTCGGGGTCGCGGAGTTCTTCAACGGCGTCGGCGTGATGGTGCTCGACGTCGGCCTCGGCGCCCTCTACGCCTCGCTCGTCCCCAACCCCCTGCGGGCCCGGGTCGCCGGCTCGTTCCTCCTCGTCAACTACGGCGTGCGCCCGATCGGCGCTCTCGCCGGCGGGCTGCTCGCGGCGGCGATCGGCCTGCAGCCGACGATGTGGATCGCCGCCGTCGGCGCCCTCGGCGGGGTCCTCTGGTTACTGCCCTCGCCGATGCCGCGGCTGCGCGAGCTGCCGACGGCTGCGGTCGACTACTGAGGCTTCCGGGCGCCGGCAGCCCTACGATGCGGCCATGAGCGAGTTCCACTACGAGGGCCACCGGATCTCCTACGACGTCTACGGCGAGGGCGAGCGGCTGCTGGTCCTGGTCCACGGCCTGCTGATGAACCGCCACATGTTCGACCGCCTGGGGCCGGAGCTGGCCGAGCGGGGCAACCGCGTCGTCACCGTCGACATGCTCGGCCACGGTCGCTCGGACCGGCCGGAGGACCTGCGGCTCTACTCGATGCCGCTCTTCTCCCGCCAGGTGGTGGCCCTGCTCGACCACCTCGGCGAGGAGAGCGCCGTGGTCGGCGGCACCTCGCTGGGGGCGAACATCGCCCTCGAGCTGGCGGTCCACTACCCCGACCGGGCGCGGGCGCTGTTCATCGAGATGCCGGTCCTCGACAACGCGCTCTCCGCCGTCGCCGGCTTCTTCGCCCCGGTCCTGCTCGGGTTCAAGTTCGGCCGCCCGCTCTTCGAGGGGCTCTCGCTCGCGACCCGGGGGATCCCGCGCACCACCTACCTGGCAGACATCGCGCTCGACTTCGTGCGCCAGCGGCCCGGGCCCTCGCAGGCGGTGCTGGAGGGTCTGCTGCTGGGGGAGACGGCGCCGCACCGGGCCGAGCGCGTGAAGATCGAGCACCAGACGCTGGTCGTCGGCCACCCGCGCGACCCGCTGCATCCCTTCAGCGACTCCGGGATGCTGATCGAAGAGCTGCCGAACGCGCGCCTGGTGGAAGCCGAGTCGATCCTCGAGTGGCGGCTGCGTCCGGACCGGCTCAACGACGAGCTGACCGCCTTCCTCGAGGAAGTCTGGGCGCCGAACCTGCGCGCCGTGGCGGCCAGCTAGCGCCGACGGGACGATTTCCCTCCATATAGGGGTACTTCCGTCCCGTCGGCAGGGTGCCTGTCAGAATCCTGGCCGGTGAGCCAGATCTCCGACGACAAGCGGCTCGAACGCGAGGCCGAGTTTTCGACGATCTCCGGGCAGGCGATCAAGCCGCTCTACACCGAGGCCGACGTCGACGGCGAGGTGGGGGGGAAGGTCGGCGAGCCGGGCTCCTATCCGTTCACCCGTGGGCCATACCCCTCGATGTACCGGGGGCGGCTGTGGACGATGCGTCAGTTCGCCGGCTTCGGCACGGTCGAGGAGACCAACGAGCGCTTCCACTACCTGCTCGACCACGGCCAGACCGGGCTCTCGACCGCCTTCGACATGCCGACCCTGATGGGTTACGACTCCGACCACGCCCGCAGCCTCGGCGAGGTCGGCCGCGAGGGCGTCGCCGTCGACACCCTCGCCGACATGGAGCGGCTGTTCGAGGGAATCCCGCTCGGCGGCGTCACCACCTCGATGACGATCAACGCGCCGGCGGCGATTCTGCTCGCCTTCTACGTACTGGTCGGTGAGAAGCAGGGGGTGCCGGCGGAGCGCCTCGGCGGCACGATCCAGACCGACATCCTCAAGGAGTACATCGCCCAGAAAGAGTGGTGCTTCCCGATCGAGCCGGCGATGCGGCTGGTCACCGACATGATCGAGTGGTGCACCGAGAACATGCCCCGCTGGCACCCGGTCTCGATCTCCGGCTACCACATCCGCGAGGCCGGGTCGACCGCCCAGCAGGAGCTCGCCTTCACCCTCAAGGACGGCTTCACCTATGTAGAGCGGGCGATCGAGCGCGGGCTCGACGTCGACGACTTCGCGCCGCGGCTCTCCTTCTTCTTCAACTCCCATCTCGACTTCTTCGAGGAGATCGCCAAGTACCGGGCGGCGCGGCGGATCTGGGCGCGGGAGATGAAGGAGACCTACGGGGCGACGCGGGAGGAGTCGATGCGGCTGCGCTTCCACACGCAGACCGCCGGCGTCAGCCTCACCGCCCAGCAGCCGCTGAACAACATCGTCCGCACGGCGCTGGAGGCGCTGGCGGCGGTGATGGGCGGGACCCAGTCGCTGCACACGAACTCCTTCGACGAGGCGCTGGCGCTGCCGACCGAGGAGGCGGTGCGGGTGGCGCTGCGCACGCAGCAGATCATCGCCACCGAGACCGGCGTCCCGAACACGGCCGACCCGCTCGGCGGCTCCTACTTCGTCGAGAAGCTGACCGACGAGATGGAGGAGGCCGCCTACGGCTACTTCGCCCGGATCGACGAGCTGGGGGGGATGGTGGAGGCGATCCGCCGCAACTTCCCGCAGCGGGAGATCGCCGACGCCTCCTTCCGCTACCAGCAGGAGCTGAACGAACGGCGACGGATCGTCGTCGGCGTCAACGACTTCGTCCAGGACGACGAAGAGGCGACGCCGATCCTGAAGATCGACCCGGCGCTGGAAGGCAAGCAGCGCGACCGCCTGGCGGCGACCCGCGCCGCCCGCGACGCTGCCGCCGTCGAGTCCGCCCTGGCCGAGCTGAAGCGCGTCGCCGCCGGCGAGGGCAACCTGATGCCGCCGATCATCGAGGCGGCCCGTACCCAGGCCACCGAGGGCGAGATGATCAGCGCCATGCAAGAGATCTTCGGCACCTACACCGAGTCCCCGGTGTTCTAAAGCTGGTTCGAGAGGAACTCGCCCGGTGAGAAGACCGGGATCTTTCCTTTGAGCTCGAGCAGATGGCGGTCGCCGGAAACCAGCGCCGCCTGCTCTTGATGGGCGAGGGCGATCAGGTAGTCGTCTTGGGGATCCGCACACCGCAGGGGCGGTGGGCCGTCGGGATCCTCCACCAGCTGACCCTCATCGAGGAGGAGGCGGATTCCGGCAGAGACGTCATCGAGGTCGAGGTAGCGCCGGAACTTGTCCCTTCGCAGCACGGATTCCAGCTCGTCGAGGAGCAGTCGCGAAACCAAGAGATCGAAGCTTCCTTCGCGTGCCGCACGCAATACCGTTGCTGCGGTTCCGGTAGGCGTGATCAGCGCGGAAACGAGAACGCCGGGGTCAAGAATCGCCCTCGGCACGCCTCTCCTCGCGCATCGCATGCAGCTCGTCGTACGCGAGCTTTATGCCCTCGTCCTCAGGGGCAGGGGTGACCTTGGCCCAGAGCTGGGCGAGGGCATCGAGTCCCAGATCCCGCCGCAGCGCCTCCTGGATCACCTCGGAATCGCGTTTGCCGGTGCGAGCAGCCTTGATCTTGACCGCCCTGAAGACGTCCTCATCTAGGCTGACAGTGGTTCGTGCTTTGGGCATAAATACATTTTTACACCATGATGCAGATCGAAAGGAACGAATGAGCGTCGACACTGTCACCCCCGCCTATGAGATTTCGCAGGAGGCGCTTGATCTGCGGGACATGGTCCGGCGGCTGGCGCAGGAGAAGATCGCGCCGCGGGCCGGTGACATCGACCGCAAGAGCGAATACCCGTGGGACGTGCGGGAGCTGCTGGCCTCGCATGACGTGCTGGGGCTGCCGTTCGACTCCGCCTACGGGGGAACCGGGACCGGGACGCTGGTGCTGCAGATGGCGGTCGAGGAGATCGCCAAGGCCTGCGCGTCCTCGGCGCTGATCCTGATGGTGCAGGAGCTGGGCACCTTGCCGATCCAGCTCTTCGCCAGCGAGGAGCAGAAACAGCAGTGGCTGCCGAAATGCGCCAGCGGCGAGTGGTCGCCGGCCTTTGCGCTGTCCGAGCCGGAGGCGGGGTCCGACCCGGCGGCGATGCGGACCAGCGCGGTCAAGGACGGCGACGAGTGGGTGATCAACGGCCAGAAGGCCTGGATCACCAACGCCACGATCGCCGATTTCTACGTCGTCTTCGCCACCACCGACCGCGAGAACCGCCGCACCAGCGCCTTTGTCGTCGAGAAAGACCGCGCGGGGTTCGACCCCGGCAAGCTCGAGCACAAGCTCGGGATCAAAGGCTCGCCGACCGGCGCGCCGAGCTTCACCGACGTCCGCGTGCCCGAGGAGAACCTGATCGGCGGCGAGGGCAACGGCCTCCGCGTCGCCCTCGGCACGCTCGAGCGCACCCGCCTCGGCGCCGCCGCCCAGGCCGTCGGCATCGCCCAGGGCGCGACCGACTACGCCAACTCCTACGCCAAGGAGCGGGTCGCCTTCGGCGCGCCGATCAACCGCCTGCAGGCGATCCAGTTCAAGCTCGCCGACATGGAGGCCGGCACCGCCGCCGCTCGCGAGCTGCTCTACAAAGCCTGCTCGATGGCCGACCGCCCCGAGCGCCCCGCCGACCTCGGCAAGTGGACCTCGATGGCGAAGCTGATCGCCTCCGACCACGCGATGAAGGCGACGGTCGAGGCGATCCAGGTCCTCGGCGGCTACGGCTACGTCAACGAGTACCCGGTCGAGCGGATGATGCGCGACGCCAAGATCACCCAGATCTACGAGGGCACGAACGAGATCCAGCGGGTCGTGATCGCTCGGGCGATGGCGGGCTAGAGGGCGGCGCCCGCCGCGGAAGTTCCCATGCGATCCGCCCGCACGTGGATCGTCCGGCTCCTCGACGGGATCAGGAGCGGCGACGAGGCCGACATCGCCCGGGCGATCGAGGAGCTGAGCCGCTCGCGGCGCTACCTGGCGCCGCTCGCATACGCGGTCGGCGGCGTGGCGATGCTGCTCGGCGGGGTGCGGCTGCTGTTCACCAACTGGCGGCTGACCCTGATCCAGGTGCTGCCGGCGATCTGGATCTGGCTGGCGATGTACGACCTGCGCGCGCACCTGCTGCACGGGCGCGATTACCGGGATCTGGAAGGGCCGATCGTGGTCGGGCTGATCGCGGCGGTCGTGGCGATCACGATCGCCGTCTTCTTCTTCAACGCCGTCTTCGCCTTCGCGATCGCCCAGGAGGGGGAGCCCCGGGTCGGAGTCGCCATCGCCGAAGCCCGCCGGCGGCTGGCGCCGATCGCCATCAGCGGCGGCGCGCTCGGCCTTGCCCTCGGGCTGGCGGTGATCGTGGTGCCCCGCGCCGGCTCGCCCTGGTTCGCGCTCTCCCTGGGCGCGGTCGTCGGCCTGATGATGGCCGCCTACGTGGCGGTGCCCTCGCGGCTGATCGGTGTCGAGCCGACCGCCTCCCGCCGCGACCGCCTCTCCGCCAGCGCCGTCGGCGGCCTGCTCGGGGTCGTGCTCGCCACGCCTCCCTACCTCCTCGGCCGCATCGGCCTGCTGATGATCGGCCTGCCGGTCCTGCGCATTCCCGGTTTCGCCGTCTTCCTCGTCGCGGCGACCCTGCAGGCGGGTGCGACCAGCGCGGTGCGGGCGGTGAAGATGGGCGCCCGCTTGGGCGGATTATCTTCATCTGATCAGCAAAGCAATTTGCCTTAGAACCAGTGACGAGAAACGAGGCGGCGAACGTGTGTGAGCACAAGGACGCGACCGAGTTCACGCGGAAGATCAACGAAGCGGTCCTGGGCGAACTGCCCTTCGACTACACCAAGGACTTCGAGGACGCCGCCCGTGGCTTCATCGCGCCGCTGAACAACAACGGCATCGCCACCAACGAGGACGGTATCCCGGTCTACAACGGCGCCGCGCTCGACTTCGTCGAGGAGGGTGCGCCGGCGCCCGACACCGTCAATCCGAGTCTGTGGCGCAACGCCCAGCTGATCAAGAAGGGCGGCCTCTTCAAGGTCACCGACCGCCTCTACCAGGTGCGCGGCCAGGACCTCTCAAACCTGACGATCATCGAGGGCGACAGCGGCCTGATCCTGATGGACCCGCTGGTCTCGCCGGAGACCGCAAGAGCCGCCCTCGACCTCTACTTCGAACACCGCCCGCGCAAAGAGGTGGTGGCGATGATCCACTCCCACAGCCACGTCGACCACTACGGCGGCGTCAAGGGCGTGATCTCAGAAGAGGACGTGAAGGCGGGCAAGGTGCGGGTGATCGCCCCGGTCGGCTTCCTCGAGGCCGCCGTCTCCGAGAACGTGATGGCGGGAACGGCGATGAGCCGGCGGGCGATGTACCACACCGGCGTGCTGGTCCAGCCGGGGCCGAAGGGACACGTCGGCGTCGGCCTCGGGATCAGCGTCTCGGCCGGGAAACCGACCCTGATCCCGCCGACCGAGGAGATCGTCGAGACCGGCCAGAAGCTCGAGATCGACGGCCTCACCTTCGAGTTCCTGCTCGCCCCCGACACCGAGGCGCCCGCCGAGATGCACTGGTTCGTCGAGGAGCTGGGGGCGCTGACCGCGGCGGAGAACTGCTGCCACACCCTGCACAACACCTACACCCTGCGCGGCGCTCCGACCCGCGACCCGCAGGCCTGGTCGCAGCACCTCAACGACACGATCGACCGCTGGGGCGACCGCGCCGAGGTGATGTACGGGATGCACCACTGGCCGGTCTGGGGCGTCGACGAAGTGCTGCGCACCCTGCGCAACGGCCGCGACGCTTACCGCTTCATCAACGACCAGACCCTGCGCCTCGCCAACCACGGCTACACCGCGGTCGAGATCGGCGAGATGATCGAGTTCCCGCCGGAACTGGCGCGGGAGTGGAGCCTGCGCGGCTACTACGGCACCGTCAACCACAACGTCAAGGCGACCTACGTCAAGTACCTCGGCTGGTTCGACGGCAACCCGGCCAACCTGCACACGCTGCCGCCGGAGGAGGCCTCGAAGCGCTACGTCGAGCTGATGGGCGGGGCGGAGAAGGTCCTCGAGGCGGCGCGCAAGGCCTTCGACGAAGGCGAGTACCGCTGGGTGGCCGAGGTCGTCAACCGCGTCGTCTTCGCCGACCCGCGGAACCAGGCGGCGCGCGAGCTGCAGGCCGACACCCTGGAGCAGATGGGCTACCAGGCCGAGTCGGGCAGCTGGCGCGGCCACTACCTGACCGGCGCCCAGGAGCTGCGCCACGGCATCCCGGACGTCGCCTTCCCCGGCACCGCCACCCCGGACACGGTGCGGGCGATGAGCCTGCAGCTGCTCTTCAACTACATGGCGATGCGGCTCAACGGGCCAGACGCCGCGGGCAAGCGGATCACCCTCAACTTCGTCTTCACCGACAGCGGCGAGGAAGCGGTGCTGGAGCTGCGCAACGGCTCCCTCAACCACTCGCTCGGCCGCAACGACGAGAACGCCGACGCGACGGTGCGGCTGCAGCGCAAGGACCTAGACGCGGTGATCGTGGGGGAGTCCGACCTGCTGCAGGAGGCGAAGGAGGGGAGGATCGAGGTCGAGCCCGATGTCGCCCCCCTGGCCGAGCTGGTCGGCCTCCTGGACACCTTCAACATCTGGTTCAACATCGTCGAGCCCTAGCTAGCTGGTCCAATCGGACCTCGCCGCACCCGCCTCGAGCCGCAGCCGGCTGCCTGAAAATCATCCTTTACATGACTGGAACAGGTGTCCAATGCGGGCGGAAAGAGCGGTAAACTGAGGGTTGCGGGTAGCGAGAACTTGGGAGAGATCTCGCAAAACCCGGCAAACCGCCCGGCAGGGCCGACATTCCTTCTGGAACCCCAGACAGGAGCGCTTGACAGTTTCCGCAAACCAGCATCCGGAGCAGCGACCCCGCGTACACGGGCGCTCCGTGCTGGTCGGAGCGGAGAAGTTCCACGTTCGCGGCGTCACCTACGGCACCTTCCGGGGACCGGACGGCTCGGCCTTCCCTGCGCCTGAGCGGGTGCGGGAGGACTTCGCCGCGATGGCCGCGGCCGGGGTCAACTCGGTGCGCACCTACGTGCCGCCGCCGGCCTGGCTGCTCGACGCGGCACTGGCGAACAACCTGCGGGTGATGGTCGGCTTCGCCTGGGAGCAGCACGTCGCCTTCCTCGACGACCCCGCCCGGGCGCAGGAGATCGCCGCCCGGCTCGGCGACGAGGTGCGGGCCTGCGAGCAGCACCCGGCGATCCTCTGTTACTCGATCGGCAACGAGATCCCCGCTCCGATCGTGCGCTGGCACGGCAAGCGCGAGGTCGAGCGCTTCCTCGAGCGCCTGCACTGGGAGGCGAAGACGGCCGACCCGGAGGGGCTCGTCTCCTACGTCAACTATCCCTCGACCGAGTACCTCGAGCTGCCCTTCCTCGACCTCGCCGCCTTCAACGTCTTTCTCGAGGAGAGGGAGAGCTTCGAGGCCTACCTGGCGCGGCTGCAGAACCTTGCCGGCGACCGGCCGCTGCTGATCACCGAGCTCGGCCTCGACAGCCGCCGCAACGGCGCCGAGGAGCAGGCGCGGGCGCTGGAGTGGCAGGTGCGCCAGGCGTTCGCGACCGGCGCCGCCGGCGCGTTCGTCTTCTCCTGGACCGACGAGTGGCACCGCGGCGGCCACGACGTCCCCGACTGGGACTTCGGCCTGGTCGATCGCGAGCGCCGGCCGAAGCCGGCGCTGGAGTCGGTGCGGCGCGCCTTCGCCGAGGTGCCGTTCAACGAGCACGGCCCCTGGCCGCCGGTCTCCGTCGTCGTCTGCACCCACAACGGCCAGAAGACCCTCGACGAGTGCCTCGACCGGCTCGGCGCCCTCACCTACCCCGACTACGAGGTGATCGTCGTCAACGACGGCTCCGACGACGCCTCGGCGGAGATCGCCCGCTTCCACGGCGCCACCCTGATCGAGACGGACCACCGCGGCCTCGGCAACGCCCGCAACGCGGGGATCGCAGCGGCGCGGGGGGAGATCGTCGCCTTCCTCGACGACGACGCCTACCCCGACGCCGATTGGCTGCACTACGTCGCGGCGCTGCTGCGCGCCAACGGGCACGCCGGCGTCGGCGGCCCCAACATCCCGCCCGAGGACGACTGCTTCCTCGCCGAATGCGTCGCCGCCGCGCCCGGCGGCCCGATCCACGTCCTCGTCTCCGACCGCGAGGCCGAGCACGTGCCCGGCTGCAACATGGCCTTCCGCAAGGACGTGCTGCAGGAGGTCGGCTGCTTCGACGAGCGCTTCGAGGTCGCCGGCGACGACGTCGACCTCTGCTGGCGGCTGCAGAAGGCGGGGCGGACGCTCGGCTTCAGCGCCGGCGCAGTTGTCATGCACCGCCGCCGCGACTCGATCCGCCGCTACCTGCGCCAGCAGTACGGCTACGGCAAGGCCGAGGCGCTGCTGGAGCGCAAGTGGCCGACCCGCTACAACCGCGCCGGCTCCTCGCGCTGGGCGGGCCGGATCTACGAGGCGCCGGCGGCGCAGACGCCGCGGCGCCGCTCGCTGGTCCGCTACGGGACCTGGGGCGCCGGCCTCTTCCAGTCGGTCTACGACCCGCCGCGGTTCTGGAGCGGGATGCTGCAGGCGCCCGAGGGCCTGCTTCTGGTCGCCTTGCTGGGCGAGATCTCCGCCCTCGGCCTGCTCTGGTCGCCACTCCTGGTCGCCGCGCCGGTCTTCTTCGCCCTGATCGCCTGGATCGTCGCCTGCGCCGTCGCCAACGGCTGGCGCGCCCACCACTCGGTGCCGGGACGCTCCCGTAGCGAGACACTGAAGCGCCGCGCGGTGACCTCGCTGCTCTTCCTCCTGCAGCCGCTGGCGCGCCTGGCGGGGCGGCTGCGCAACGGCCTCTCGCCCTGGCGCCGCCGCGCCCGGCCGCTGCCGGCGCTGCCGCACCCCCGCACGCTCGAGGTCTGGAGCGAGCGCTGGCGCGACCCCAACCAGTGGGTCGAGCAGCTGCAGGACGGGCTGACGGCGGCCGGCGGCTTCGTCCGCAGCGGCGGCCCCTTCGACCGCTGGGACCTCGACCTTCGCGCCGGCGTCCTAGGAGGGGTGAAAATCCGCACCGCGGTCGAGGAGCACGGCGACGGCAAGCAGCTGCTGCGGGCGCGAATCTGGCCGCGGGCGACCGCGGCCGGCCGGCTGACGGTGCTCGTCCTGTTCCTGCTCGCCGTCTTCGCCGTCTACCGCGACCAGCCGGAAATCGCGATCGCGATCGCGGTCGGGATCGCCCTGCTCGTCACCTTCGGGATCGAGGGGATGGCTACCGCGACCAGCCTCGCCGTGGCTCAGCTGCAGGAGCTCGAGGTGGTGGAGGAGGAAGAGGAGGCAAGCGCCGCCGCGAGCGCCGGCGCCCGCGCTGCCGAGACCCGGCTCGGCCTGGCGGCGATGGAGGAACGGCGATGAGGCTCCTGCGCCGCCGCCGTGCCGAGGAGGACAGGGCCGGGCCCTGGGAGCTGTGGAAGTCCCTGCCCCGGGTCAAGCCCTACCTGCGCCCCTACCGCAAGTACCTGACCTGGGTGCTGATGCTGACCCTGGCGACCGTGGTCCTCGGCCTGGCCGAGCCGTGGCCGCTGGCGGTGATCCTCAACCAGGTCCTGACCGACTCGAACCCGACCGGAGTCGCCCACGCCATCTTCGGCGAGAACCCGACCTCCTGGGTCGTGATCGTCGCGATGGTCACCGCCCGCTTCCTGATCATCGTCGTCGGCAACGCCACCACCGTGCTCAGCAACTTCTTCGGGGCGAAGACCGAGCAGAACATGGTGATGGACCTGCGCAGCGATTTGTTCGCTCATGTGCAGCGACTCTCCTTCACTTTCCATGACGAGCGCCAGACGGGCGCCTTGATGAGTCAGATCAACCTCCAGGCCGCCTCGGTCGGCAACATCGTCATGGTCATCCCGCCGATCATCGAGGCGATGCTGACCCTGGTCGGGATGCTGGTGATCGCGCTGCTGATCGACTGGGAAGTGGCGCTGCTGGCGCTGGCGGTGGTGCCGCTCCTCTACTGGTCCTTCGGGGTCTACGGCTCCCGGATCGTGCCGCGCCTGCGCAAGGTGCAGGAACTGGAGTGGAAGTCGCTCTCGATCGTCCATGAGTCGATGGCGATGCTGCGGGTGATCGTCTCCTTCGGCCGCGAGGACTACGAACATCAGCGCTTCCGCGAGCAGGGGCGCACGGCAGTCGACGAGCGGGTGAAGCTGACGGTCGGCCAGAGCATGTACACGCTGTTCGTGCAGACGGCGACGGCGGCCGGCACCTCCCTGGTGCTCGGCGTCGGCGCCTGGCACGTGATCGAGGGCAAAATCGCGATCGGCGAGCTGCTGGTGCTGATGACCTACATCGGATCCGTGTACCGGCCGCTGGAACAGATCAGCACGACGGTGGGGATGATCCACGAGGAGCTGGTCCAGTTCAACGCCTCCCTCGACCTGCTGGACATGGAGCCGGAGGTGAAGGAGCGGCCGAACGCGATCGAGCTGCCGCGCTCGCGCGGGCACGTCGTCGTCGGCGGGGTCGGGTTCGCTTATAAGGGCCGGCGGGAAACCCTGAAGAACGTCAGCTTCGAGGCGCAGCCGGGCGAAAGGGTGGCGATCGTCGGCCACACCGGCGCCGGCAAGAGCACCCTGATGAGCCTCCTGGTCCGCTTCTACGACCCGGCCTCGGGGGCGATCGCGATCGACGGCGTCGACCTCCGCGACCTCAAGCTCGCCTCGCTGCGCGAGCAGATCAGCCTCGTCCTCCAGGAGCCGCTGCTTTTCTCCGGCACGATCGAGGAGAACATCCGCTACGGCCGGCTCGATGCCGAGGAGGAGGACGTCCGCGCCGCCGCCCGCGCCGCCAACGCCCACAACTTCATCGAGGGGCTGCCGCGCGGGTACCAGACCCCGCTGGGCGAGCGGGGGGCGCAGCTTTCCGGCGGCGAGCGCCAGCGCATCTGCGTCGCCCGCGCCTTCCTCAAGGACGCGCCGATCCTGATCCTCGACGAGCCCACCTCCTCGATCGACTCGAGGACCGAGGGGGTGATCCTCGACGCGCTCGACGACCTGATGGAGGGCCGCACCTCGTTCATGATCGCCCACCGGCTCTCGACCGTCCGCCACGCCGACCAGATCCTCGTCCTCAACCAGGGCGAAATCGTCGAGCGCGGGACCCACGAGGAGCTGCTGCGGACCGGGACGATCTACCGCCAGCTGCACGAGGCGCAGACGCGCGAGCGCAAACGGCGGACCACCACCCGCACCGGCGGCAACGGCGGCAACGGCGGGGGGGAGCCGGAGCGAGAGGTGGAGGAGCTCGTCTGGCGGCAGGTCACCGAGGGCGGCTAGGCGATGGCCGGGGGCCGTCCGAAGATCGTCCTGCTGGGGATGATGACGCCGATGCCGGTGGCCGGCGTCGTCTGGCAGAACCTGCACTACATCCTCGGCTTCGAGCGGCTCGGCTTCGAGACCTACTACGTCGAGACGCATGCCCGTACGCCCTCGATGCTGATGTCGAACCCCGGCGACGACAGCTCCGCCCTGGCGGCCGAGTTCATCGCCGCGGTGATGCGCCGCTTCGGTCTCTCCGAACGCTGGGCCTTCCGGGCGCTGCACGACGACGGGCGCTGCTTCGGGATGAGCGAGGTCAAGCTCGGCGCCCTCCTCCGTGAGGCGGCGCTGCTGATCAACCTCCACGGCGGCACGCAGCCATTGCCTGAGCTGGCGGCGAGCGGCCGGCTGGTCTACCTGGAGACCGACCCGGTCCAGCTGCAGCTGGAGCTGCACCACGGCCTGCGCGAGACGATCGAGTTCCTCGAGCCGCACAGCGCCTTCTTCACCTTCGCCGAGAACTGGGGAAACCCCGACTGCGGCCTGCCGCCGGTGAACGAACGCTTCGAGTTCGTACCGACCCGGCAGCCGGTGGTGATGGACCTCTGGCCCGACCGCTCGCCGCAGCCCGCCGACCTCTTCACGACGATCGGCAACTGGCGCCAGGACTGGCGCGAGGTCACTTACAAGGGCGAGCGTTACACCTGGAGCAAGCACCACGAGTTCCTCCGCTACCTCGACCTGCCGGAGCTGACCGGGCGCGAGTTCGAGCTGGCGCTGAGCAGCAGCGAGCCCGAGGACCGGGAGATGCTGGAAGCGCGCGGCTGGCGGGTGCGCGACGGGCTCGGCATCTCCCGCGGGATCGACGAATACCGCGACTACATCGGCGCCTCGCGCGGCGAGTTCACCGTCGCCAAGGACCAGAACGTGCGGCTGCGGACCGGCTGGTTCAGCGACCGCAGCGCCACCTACCTCGCCTCCGGCCGGCCGGTGATCACCCAGGACACCGGCTTCGGCAGCGCGCTGCCGACCGGCGCCGGGCTCTTTCCCTTCTCCTCGCCGCAGGAGGCCGCCGAGGCGGTGGCGACGATCGACGCTGACTACTCGCGCCAGGCAGCAGCCGCTCGCGAGCTCGCCCAGGAGCACTTCTCCCACGAGGTGGTGCTGGGGGCGATGCTCGACTCGCTCGGGCTCTCGCCGCGGCGCAGCCGCTCGCCGCGGCCCGCCGATCTCTTCCCGCTGGAGATGGAGATCGAACCGGTCTCGCGGCGGCCGACCACGCTCGCCCGCGAGACGGTCGAGGCGGCGCGCCGGGTTCAGGCCGCCGAGCACCCGGAGGCGCCGAAGCTCGGCCCGGGCAGCGCCAGCATCGTCGTCGTCACCTACAACGGGCTCACCTTCAACCGCCTCTGCTTGGAGTCGGTTCTCGCCAATACGGAGGGTGACTTCGAGCTGATCGTCGTCGACAACCACTCCGAGGACGGCACCCGCTCCTACCTCGCCCAGCTGGCCGAAGCCGACGCCCGTGTGCGGGTGCTGCTGAACGGGCGCAATGCCGGCTTTGCCCCGGCCTGCAACCAGGGCCTGGCGCTGGCGCAGGGGGACCACCTCGTCCTGCTCAACAACGACACGATGGTGCCGCCGGGGTGGCTGGCGGGCCTGCTCGCGCACCTGCGCCAGCCCGGGGTGGGGCTGGTCGGCCCGGTGACCAACCGGATCGGCAACGAGGCCGAGATCGAGACCCACTACCGGACCTGGGGCGAGTTCCTCGAGCTGGCGCGGATCCGCGCCGAGCAGCACGCGGGGGAGTGGCTGGAGATGCGGACGCCGGCGATGTTCTGCCTGGCGATGCGGCGCCAGACCTACCGGCACCTGGGGCCGATCGACGAGCGCTACGAGGTCGGCCTGCTGGAGGACGACGACTACGCCGACCGCGCCCGCGAGGCGGGCTACGAGCTGCGCTGCGCCGAGGACAGCATCGTCCACCACTTCGGCGAAGCCTCGTTCGGGGCGCTGGTCGCCGACGGCGAGTACGGGCGGATCCTGCGCGCCAACCAGCAGCGCTACGCGGAGAAGTGGGGCCGCTCCTGGGAGCCCTACGGGCGGCGAGCGAACCCACGGTACGAGCGCGAGGCCGAGCAGCTGCGCGCGGCGGTCAAGGAGGCGGTGCCGGCCGGGGCGACGGTGCTGGTGATCAGCCGCGGCGACGACGGCCTGCTGGAGCTGAACGGGCGCCGGGCGATGCACTTCCCGCAGGGAGAGGACGGCGGCTGGTCCGGGCACCATCCCGCTGACAGCGAGGAGGCGGTCGGGCACCTCGAGGCGCTGCGCGAGCGTGGCGCCGACTACCTCGTCGTCCCGCCCACCTACCGCTGGTGGCTCGACCACTACGAGGGCCTGCGCCAGCACCTCGAGGGGCGCTACCGGGCGGTCCGCTTCGACGAGCAGGCCGGCGCGATCTACCACCTCGACGGGGAGGAGCGGTGAGCGCCGCGGTCTCGATTGTCGTCCCCGTCCACGGCGCCGCCCAGCTGACGGCCCGCTGCCTCGACATGGTTTTGAGCGAGCTGCCGGCCGACTGCGAGGTGGTGGTGGTCGACGACGCCTCGCCCGACGAGACGCCGGCGCTGCTCGCCGGCTACGGCGAGGCGATCCGCACGCTGCGGCTGGAGGAGAACGTCGGCTTCGCCCGCGCTTGCAACGCCGGTGCCGAGGCGGCACACGGCGAGCTGCTGGTCTTCCTCAACAACGACATCGAGCCGCTGCCGGGTTGGCTGGCGGCCCTGCGGGAGTACGCCGCGGGGCATCCCGAGGCGGTGGCCGTGGGGGCGAAGCTGCTCTACCCGAACGGCACGGTGCAGCACGCCGGCGTCGTTTTCGGCCAGGACGGCTATCCGCACCATCTCTACGCCGGCTTCCCGGCCGACCACCCGGCGGTCAACCGGGCGCGGCGGCTGCAGGCGGTGACCGGCGCCTGCCTGCTGGTGCGGCGGGCGGCCTTCGAGGCGGCGGGCGGCTTTGACCCCGGTTTCCTCAACTCGCTCGAGGACGTCGACCTCTGCCTGCGTCTCGCCGAGGCCGGCGGCGAGGTCCACTACTGCCCCCAAGCTGCGCTGGTCCACCTCGAGTCGGCCTCGCGGGGGAGGGAGGAGCGCTTCGAGCGCAGCGTCGCCCTCTACCGCGAGCGCTGGCGGGAGCGGGTGCGGCGCGACGACCTCGAGGTCTACCTCGCCGACGACCTGCTCTCGCTCGAGTACCACGAGACCTACCCGGCGCGGATCTCGGTCGACCCGCTGCTGGCCGTCGTCGCCGGCGAGCGCGAGGAGGAGATCGAGCTCCTCCTCGAAGGCTACGCCCGCCAGAGCGCGGGGCTGTTGCAGGAGGCGGTGCGGCTGACCGCGGCGCTGCCGGAGGGTGCCCCGGCGGTCGCCGAGGGCGCGAACGGAGACGGTCCTGCCCACGGCGGCGACGGCTTTGACCGCGAGCGCTTCCTCGCCCGGGTGCGGCGGCTGGAGGAGGAGGTGCGCCAACTCCAGCTCGAAGCGGCCCCGGTGAGCGGGGTCGAGCCGAGCACCCGACTCGGCTACGCCGATCTGGTGAGGCGGGTGCGGGAGGCGGTCGAGCGCGAGGTCCCGGCCGGGGCCAGGGTGCTGGTCCTCAGCCGCGGCGACCGCGAGCTGGTGCGGCTGGGGGACCGGCAGGGGGAGCACTTCCCGCAGGACGAGGCCGGGAACTACGCCGGTCACCATCCCGCCGACAGCGACGAGGCGATCGCGGCCCTGGAGCGCCTGCGCGAAGAGGGGGCGCGGTTCCTCGCCGTGCCCTCGCCTTCGGCCTGGTGGCTCGAGCACTACGACGGCTTTGCCCGGCACCTCGGCCGCTACCCGCTGCTGGGAGGGGAGGACTGTGAGATCTACGACCTGCGCCTGACCGTCTCGGCCGGCCCTCTGGAGCGGGTGCCCGGCAGCCGCGTCCAGGGCGACATCGAGGCGCTGCCCGACGAGCGCGGCCTCACCGTCTACGGCTGGGCCTTCGCCAAAAACCGCCAGGCGGTCGCGGTCGAGCTGGTCGACGAAGCCGGGCGGGTCCTTGGTGAGGCGCCGATCGGCCTGGAACGGCCCGACGTCGTGCACGGGGTGGGGGAGGTCCCGGGCGCCCTGCGATCCGGGTTCATGTTGCGGCTGGCGCCGCGCCGGCCCGGCCGCGAGCAGCTGACGCTTCGCGTCGTCTGCGAAGGCGGAGAGGCGGAGGACCTTGGAGCCTTCGCCGTCGCCGCCGGTGCTGCCGACGGGCCGAGCGCCGAGGACGGGCCCGGCTGGACCTGCTCCTGCGAGTCCCCCGACAGAGATCGCGTGGTGGTCGGGCAGGAGGGGTGGTTGTTCCTCACGGAGGATTCCAACGACGCTCTCGGCCAGCACACCGGCCAGGTCAGGTTCAGCCCGGAGGACAAGGAGGCGCTGGCCGAGCTGCTGCGCGAGCGCCGCGCGGCGGTCGAGTCTCGCGACGCGCTCTGGCTGACCGCCGTCGTCCCCGACAAGGAGGCGGTCTACGCCGAGTTCCTGCCCCCGCAGGTGGTTCCGGTCGAGCACCGCCCGGTCCACGACTTCCTCGAGATCGCCGACTCGGTCGGCGCCCCCGCGATCTACCTGCTGGACGACCTCCGCGCGGCCAAGGGGGAGGGCGACCTCTACATGCGGACCGACACCCACTGGAATCATCGCGGGGCGTTCGTCGCCTACCGGGCGGTCTGCCGGGAGCTCGCCCTCCGGGGCCTGGACCTCGAGGTCCTCGACCCGCGCTCGATCGGCTGGATCGAGCAGCCGGTCCAGGGGGACCTCGGCAGCAAGCTCTACCCCGAGATCGCCGAGGGCAAGGACGTCTTCCCCGTCCTGGATGGCGAGGTGCGCGGCGTCCTGGCCTACGACAACCGGGTCCGCAACCACGGCATGGTCCAGGTCCAGGAGCAGCCCGACCGGGTCGATCTGCCGACCTGCCTGGTCTTCGGCGAGTCGTTCGCTCCCCTGCTGGTCAACTTCCTCAAGGAGTCGTTCGGCCGGGTGACCTTCGTCCACACCAGCATGCTGGTGGCGGAGCTGGTCGAGCGCCTGCGCCCCGACGTGGTCCTCAGCGTGCCCACCGAGCGCTTCCTGATCAGCGTCCCCGACGATGCCGAAGCGCTGGCGAAGCTGGCCGAGACGGCGATCGCCAAGGGGGGCGAGCTGCCTTGGCCGACTTCCGCCGATCCCAATACGATGCCGGCCTGATGTCCGACCTCAAAGTGGAGGAAGTCGCCAGCGCCCTACCGGTCCCGGAGCTGTGGGGCTCGTTCAAAGTGCTCGAGGTCAAGGGATCGCGCCTGGAGCTGTTCGGCTGGGTCCTGGGCAAGGATTCCGAGGTCGGCCGGGTGGAGGTATTGGCCGGCGGCTCGGTGATCGCCTCGACCGCGCCCGACGTGTCCCGCGAGGACATCGCCAAACTGCACCCGGAGCGCGGGTCGGCGGCGACCTGCGGTTTCCGCGTCGTGATCGAAGCCAAGGGCAAGGGCCACAGCGAGCTCGAGCTGCGGGCGATGCTCGCCGACGGGTCCGCGGTGCGGATGGGCGCGGTCCGCGTCCTCGCGCCGACCCGCCGCTGGGACGTCTTCCGCCGCCGCTAGGCGCGCCGCGCTTGACCGTCGACCGCCGCATCTCCCTCTCCGAGCGGGTGGAGTGGGAGGCAGCGCTGTCCGGCATCCCACATGTCTTCGGCCACACCTGGGGCTGCTGCCGGGCGCTCGGGCTGGGCGGGGAGGAGGCGGTGCTCTACGTGGCCGGGGAGGGGGAGCGGCGGGTGGCGTGTCCGCTGATCGAGCGCCCGATCGAGGGGAAGCTCGACGTGGCGACGCCATACGGGTTTTCCGGCCTGACCGGGACCGGTCCCTGGCCGGGGTTCGCCGAGCACTGGCAGCGGTTCGCCGCCGAACGCGGGTACGTCGCCGGCTACCTGGCGATCAATGCCCTCTTCGGCGATGACACCTACGCCGATCCGGAGACCGTCACGGTGGCGAACCAGACCTACGTGCTCGACCTCCGTGGCGGGGTGGAGGAGGCCTGGTCGGCCTTGTCGACCAACCGCCGCCGCCAGCTCCGCGACTGGCGGCGGGAGGACTACGAGATCGACGGCGAGGAGCTGGCCGCCTTCTTCGTCGAGCAGTACCCGGCGGCTATGGAGCGCAAGGAGGCGGCGGAGCGGCACCGCTTCCCGGAGGGGACGCTGGCGGCGCTCTGCGAGCTCCCCGAGACCTTCCTGGTCGGCGCCCGCGGCGAAACCGGCCTGGAGTCGGTTTCCCTCTTCGGCTGGACGCCCCACGCCGGCGACTTCGTCTTCAACGCCGCCCTCCCCGACTGCGCCCGCCATTCCGTGCCCCTGATCTGGACCGCCGTCCACCTCCTGATCGAACGCGAAGTCCCCTGGCTCAACCTAGGCGGCGGCATGACCCCCGGCGACTCCCTGGCCGACTTCAAGGCCCGCTTCGGCGCAACTCCCTTGCCGATGCGAGCCGTGAAAGCCGTCTACGACCCGCCCGCCTACGAAGACCTCTGCCGCCGCCACGGCGCCGACCCCGCCGATCGCGACGCCTTCTTCCCGGCGTATCGCCAGGGCTGACAGTTCATCCAACGCATCCGAGTTTGTCCCCACTCTGGTGGGGACTAAATCCGATGCGTCTCTTCGCCGTAGCCGAAGGCCTCCAGCGGAGCGGCGAAGGCCTCTTCGCAGGCGGCGGCGATCTCTGGGTCGAGGTCCTGGCGCCAGCGGCCGATCGAGGCGGCTGGGTCGGCGGAGGTCTTGTGGCGGTCGAGTTTGGCTGAGGTCTCGGTGGTTGCGGCGACCATCGCTTCGGCTGCGGTGGCGTCCAGGCCTAGGTAGTCGGCGATCGCGCTGAAGGCGGCCTCAGGGTCGGTGACGAGGTCCTCGTAGCGGACGAAGTGGGCGCGGTCGCGGCGCTCTTCGTACTCGCGCAGGAGCGAGCGGGCGGCGCCGCCCAGGCGGCGGACGAAGTCGAGGTCGTCGGCGGACTCGCTGCGGCCGAAGCCTTCGAAGCCGCGCTTGCGATTGAAGGCGATGATCGAGCAGAGGACGTCGCGGAAGTCCCTGACCAGGAAGAGCTCGCGGGTTCGATCGCCATAGATCTCCCAGGCGATCGACTGGGCATAGGAGGGGGCGAACTTCTCGGCGAAGTAGCGGCCGTTGCCGCGCTCGGCGGCGAGCTCTCCGTACATACCGTCGAGCGAGCGCTGGGCGAGCTCGGCGACCAGTGGCGGCTGGGACTCCGCCAGCCAGGCGAGGGCGGTGGGCTCGCTGCGCGAGTTGAAGTAGGGGTTGTTGGGGATCGAGCCGAGGTCGTGCTGGAAGGCGTCCAACGACGGGCTGTTGTTCGGGTCGGGCGGGTCGGAGAGGACTTTCGCGGCGTGCAGCCAGTAGCGGGCGAAGCGGAACTCGTAGGGATAGGCGCCGCCGACGACGATGTCGGGGGAGGCGGCAAGCGAGTGCATCAGCATCGTCGTCCCCGAGCGGCCCAGGGCGGTCACCATGATCGGCGGCAGCTGGGGCTCGTAGGCGGTGGCCATCGGCTGGCGGCGGCCGCGGATCAGGGCCAGCGGCAGTTTCCGCCCGTCGGCCAGGTTGACGCGCAGGAGCAGCTCGAACTCGAGCGGTAGGCCAACCGTTCCGACGGCCGTCTGAAAGCCGCTGGCCTGGGCGGACGGGGGGTCGCTGAAGGTGTTGGCGACGTCCTCGCGCTTCTGGTCGACCGGCGCCGTCCGCAGCCGGAAATCGCGGTCGATCACCTCGACCGAGACGGGCTCGCCATCCCGCACGACCACCCAGCCGGAGATCTCCAATAGGTCGGTGCTGGACTCGTTGGCGGCCGGCCGGTCGATGCGGCGACCGAGGAACCGCTCGCTGCCATGGGCGGGCAGCTCCACGTCATGGATGACCGCGCCCGCCATTGCCGCCCACCCTATCGCCCCCAGGCGGCGCGATACCGCCTACCGCGCCGGTTAAGTTCCCCTCTCAGAAGATGGCCAAGGGCATCCCCTACGAACATTCCGCGCACCTCTACGACCTGATGTACGTGCGGCGGGACTACACGACAACCGCGGAGGAAATCCGGGCCCTGGTCGAGGCGGAGCTGCCGGGAGCGGAGGATCTGCTCGACGTCGGTTGCGGCACCGGCCGCCACCTCGAGGTGCTGAGCCGCTGGTACCGGGGGGAGGGGCTCGACATCAACCCGGCGATGCTCGAGCAGACGCACGCCCGCTGCCCGCAGATCCCCCTGCACGAGAACGACATGCGGACCTTCGACCTCGACCGCTCCTACGACGTCGTCGTCTGCCTCTTCAGCGCGATCGGCCATGTCGAAACCGCCGAGGCGATGCGGCGCTCGATCGAGCGCATGGCCGCCCACCTGCGCTCACCCGGCCTGCTCGTCGTCGAGCCATGGTTCACGCCGGAAAACTTCTGGGACGGCCACCTCGCCGCCAACTTCCAAATGGAGTCGGAGACGAAACTGGCCTGGATGTACCGCCAGTACCGCGAGGACCTGATGGCGGTTCTGGACATCCACTACCTGGTCGGCGGCGAAGGCCAGCCCGAATACATCCGCGAACGCCAGGACCTCGGGCTGTTCACGCCGGCGGAGACGACCGAGGCCTTCCAGGCGGTGGGCCTGGAACCGCGCTACCTCGAGAGCGAGGTCTGGAACCGCGGCCTCTACGTCGGCAAGCGCGACTAGCCGAGCGGCCCCTCAGGAGACTTCGTCGTGAACCTCGAAGGGGGAGACCTCCGAGTTACGCGGTGACTCGAAGGCGGCGAAGGAGACAGTGGTCGGGATCGGCTCCTCGCCGGAAGCGGCCATCCGCATCGCCGCCTGGATCCGCAGTTTCAAGGCGAAGTCGAAGAGCTCGTCGGTGCGGCGGATCAGCTCGTCCCACCCCTCCTGGTCGAGGTGCATCGCGATCCAGGTGAGATGCCGGTCCTGCCGGGCGTCGATCGTGCCGGCGGCCACGGCTTCGGCTACGCGTTCGATGTAGGTCGAGAAGATCACGCTCGTGACCTCGCCCTGCAGGCTGCCGGGAAGCGCGCGCCAGGAGGAATCGTCAAATAGCGAGCGCTGGAGTGCTCGGTAGAGACGCTCCTGGCCGCCGCGGCGCCTGCCGCCGGTCTTGGTCGCGACCAGCTCGAGGCAGCCGAGCCGCTCCAGGTAGCGGAAATGCTGGGCCGCCTTCGACGCGGTGACGCCGCCGCCTACCTGGTTGGCAAATTCGGTGGCGCTCATCGGCCGCTTGTTGGTCTCGACCAGGATCTGCACCCGCAGGGGGTGAGCCAGGGCCTTGGCCAGACGCTCGCTGACCACCGTGGAGGAGGCTTGGTAGTCGACGGCTGAAGTTGAAGTTCGCGGCGTCAAATGCGGCTTCCGGTTGGAAAAGCGCGAGCCTCCAAGTTTACGCCACCGCGCTAGAAAACTTCCCAACTCTCAACCACTGGAAATATCTCCAGCTTGTCCATTAACGCAAGTTGGGGAGGGGGTGAAGAAGCGATGAAGCTCGCGCCCATCTCGGCTGTGCTGCCGACGGCCTCCGTCTCGAAGGCCAACTAAGCAGGGCGCGGGCCGCCCCGGCGACAGTGGCCGCGGGCGGTCCGCACCTCGCCGTTTCATTTCGAAAAAGAGAACTGATGCGATGATCGAGGCCCCTAGACTGCCGCGACCTTTTTCCTCTAATCATCAAAGGGAGTTGGGAGATGGAGCCAGGGGATCGCACCCGCAGGCTGGAGCAGGGACTCGATCACGTAGTTCGCCGCCGGATCTTGCGGGCCCTCCACAGCCGACCAGACGGAGAGGCCAGCCCGGTATCGCTGGCGGAAGCCGATCTGCGGGACGAGCCGCTCAGCGGCGTCGCCTACCACGCCCGCGTCCTCGAGAGCTACAAGCTGATCGGCCTTGTGGGACACCAGCGGGACCAGACCTACCAGCGAGCCGTCTACGCCTCGCTGGTCGAAGAAGAGCCCGAGGTCCTCGAACTGCTCGCCCAAGCCGAGGAGCTGGACGCCCGCCCACGAACTCGCTAGCCAGCACTGGTGCACAATGGGTGTACCATGCGTGGTACATGGCATCCAGGACCGGGGAAACTCGAGAGCGTCGATGGAACCTCCGCGTCGAGGACTCTGAGGACGAGATGGTCCGCGCCGCAAGTGACATAGCCGAAACGAGCTACAGCAACTTCGTCCGCGGTGCCGCTGTTTCGGAGGCTCGGCGAATTTTGGCCGATCGATCCCAATTCAAGCTCGATCCCGACAAGTGGCAAGAGTTCAACGCGCTGCTCGACCGGCCTCCTCGTATCCCTGCCGGCCTTCGCGACCTCTTCTCGAAGCCCAGCGTCTTCGAGTAGCCGCCCGGCGTAGACGTGGCTTTTTCGCGGCCTGAGCCCATAAGGGGAAAGCACGACGCGGAGGGCTTCACCTGCGGCGAAAGGGCGTTAGACGACTGGCTCCACCGCCATGCGCGCCATGCAGAGGCCGCTGGTACGGCCCGCACGTTCGTCACGATGGATGGCGAAAGGCTCGTCGGCTATTACGCTCTCACCCTCGGCCAGGTCCAACCCGGCGACGCCACCGAGAGACTGCTCAAGGGGCAGCCGTCGAAGCGGCCGGTCCCAGTCCTCTTGCTTGCCCGTCTCGCCGTGGATCGGCACTACCAAGGGCAAAGGGTTGGAACCTCTCTGCTCCAGGATGCATTACTGCGCTGCGCCGCTGCCGCTGAGATCGTCGGAGGGAGGGCGGTAGTTGCACATGCGAATGAGCATGCGAGTACTTTCTATGACCGTTTCGGCTTCGAAGCCTCTCCAACCGATCCGCTCCATCGCATCCTGCTGATGAAGGACCTGCGCAGGTTTATAAGTGGCCTGGAGGATGGTTAGCCTCCGGCCCGAGGGCGGCGGAACACGGCCGGCAGGCCCCGCGGGTAGCGACGCGCCAGCGTCGCCAGGCCACGCAGACCGCGACCGGGTTCCCGGTTGGCGAAGGCGGAGCGGGTGTCGTTGACGATGACGTCGCCGTAGTAGCGGCGCCAGAAGCGGTGGCCGTCGCGGTAAGCGCTTCGTCGCTCGGCGTCGCCGTCGAGGTGGCGGCGTTGGCGCCGCAGCACCTGGCGGGTCTTCTTCAGCATCCTCACCGCGTTCTGGCTCATGCCGCTGCCGTGGACGCGGTACTCGACGACCTCCTCGTCGTAGGGCCGGACGGGGTACTGGCGCGAGAGCCGCAGCCCGAGGTCGTAGTCCTCGGCGCCGGGCACCGTTTCGTCGAAGTTGCCGGCCTCTTCCAGCGCTGAGCGGCGGTAGATGCCCGCTGCGGGCACGCCGGCGTAGTTGCAGCGGAGGAAGAGCGAGTAAGGGTCGGCCTCGGGGCGCGGCTGCTCGTCGTTGGAGAGCGGCCGGCCGTCCTCGGCGACGCGGCGGTAGCGGCCGAAGGCGAAGGCGGCTTCGGGGTGGGCGCGGAGCTCCTCGACCCCGAGTTCCAGCGCCCGCGGCAGCAGGCGGTCGTCGGCGTCGAGGAAGACCAGCAGCTCGCCCTCGCTCTCGCGGATGCCGGCGTTGCGGGCGGCCGCCAGCCCGGCGTTCGGCTGGCGCACGCAGCGCACCCAGGGGAAGCGGCCGGCGACGCGGGCGGCGTTGTCGGGAGAGCCGTCGTCGACAACGACCACCTCGACCTGGGCGTAGGTCTGCAGGAGGACGCTCTCGATCGCCTCCTCGAGGAAGCGGGCCTGCCCGTAGCAGGGGATCACGACCGAGACCAGTGGGGGGGCCGCGCCGTCGAGGCCCTTTTGCCAGCGGGTGCGGGCCTTGACCGTGCCGATCGCGGCCCGGCGCTGGTCCTTCAGCACCGCCCGGACCTCGATCGTCTGCTCGGGCGGCCCGCCGACCAGGCTGACGTCGGTGCGGAAGCCGGCGATCCCGGCACCGGGGCTGTCCGGGTAGGCCGCCTCGAGGTCGGGCCGGGCCAGCCCGATCGGGACGCGGCGGAAGGCCCGCCCCCCGGCCACCAGCTCGATCGCGACGACCGCGGAATCAGCGCCGATTGCCCAGCCGGAGAACTCGACCGTGTGGGCGTCGCTCTTGGCGCCCACCAGCGGTCGGTCGATGTGGCCACCCGCGAGGTCCGGCACCGGCTCGATAGCGACTTCGGTTATCTCTACTAGTGCACCCATCGGAGCCGGCGCGCCGATCGCTGAGGTCACCTCGAGAAGGAGGTGATCGTCATCGCGCGAGACCACCTTCGAAGCTCCCTCCAGCTGACGGCCGAGGCGACTGTAACGGGTGAGCCAGTCGGCCATGGGACCGAGCGCGAGCACGTAGAGCCCGCCCTCCGGTCGGGGCTCCGGCAGCGGCTCGCCGGCGGTGAAGTGGGCGGCCCCGGGCTCGAGCGCCGGCAGGCCGTAGAGCATCCGTTCCAGGCGGATCGCCAGGGTGCCGTCGCGGTCGCGGGCGTCGAGGCCGGTGAGCTCGGCATCGGGGACGTCGAGCTGCCGGACCTGGCGGCCGTTGAGGTAGTCCGGCGCCTCTGCCGCCCTCGCCAGCAGCGCGACCGCGCCGCTGAAGGGAATGCCACCGCGCTCGACCGCGAGCTGGCCGCGCCGCGAGCGCACCGCCGCTTCCAGCTCGGGGCGGTGGCGCCCGTCGAGGACCCGGCCGAGCAGGTCGTAGAGGCGGAGGTCCTCTTCCAGCTGCTCGGCGCGGGAGAGGCCTGAGGAGATGCCCGCGGAATGAACCCGGTAGACGCCCATCTGCTCGGGCAGGTAGCCGAGCGGACCGTGCTGGGCGATCGCCAGCAGCGCCAGCCAGTCGCTCCAGAGCCCTTCCCAGACCCAGCCGGGCAGGTTGCGGACGAGATCGCCGCGGGCCATCACCGAGAGCGAGGGGACCGGGTTCGAGCGCAGCAGCTCGGCGAAGCCGAGGGCGGCGGGAAGGTCATCGGGGGCGTAGCCGCGGTCAGGCGCGCTGCCGTCGACCTGGCGCACGGTGGCGTCGTGGAAGCAGCCGGCCCACTCGGGGTGCTCGCGCATCGCCCCCAGCTGGCGCACGAGCTTCTCCGGATCGGTCCAGTAGTCGTCGCCGTCGAGCCAGGCCACGTAGTTGCCGCGCAGCTCGCCGGCGGCGAGCTGGAAGATCTCGGTCGGGCCGAGGTTGCGCTCCGGCAACAGCAGGCGGATGCGGTCGGGATGGCGGTCGCGGTAGCCGAGCAACAGCTCCCGGGTGCCGTCGGTCGAGCAGTCGTCGGCGATCACGATCTCGGTCTCGAACGGCGTCCGCTGCGCCAGCACGCTCTCGACCGCGTCGGCGATGAAGCCGCGCTGCTGGTAGGTCTGGATGTAGACGCTGACTTCGGGGGCCGGCGCCCCGCCCGCGCCCGCGCTCACGCGATCTCCTCCAGCAGCCGCATCGCCTCCGCCACCCAATCATGTCGGTGCTCCTCCGGGGGTTCCCACCCGGGCGCCCAGCCGATCCATTGCAGGGCGAGGGAGAGCCGGCAAAGGTCCACGGCCGCGATCAGATCGCCGAGGCTGAGGGAGGCACGCCGCCCTTCGGGGAGGGCGGCGTGGAAGCTCTCGCACATCCCTCGCCGCTCCTCCGCGCCCCAGCCGCCGACGAGGGCGGCGAGGTCGAGGGCGAAGGGACCGGGCCCGGCAAGCTCCCAGTCGACCGGCGCGATCCGCGGTGGTTCCGGCTCCCGGCGCCCGACGATCACGTTCGACGGGTAGAGCTCGCCGTGGACGAAGGCGCTCGGCAGCGCCTCCAGTCGCTCGAGCAGCTCAGGGGCGGCTGGTCGCAGCTGCCGCGCCAGCTCCTCGCCGCCGGCGTCCGTGGCCGCCTCGATCCAATGGGCGTGCCACTCCCGATTGCGGTGGAGCAGCAACGGCTCGACCTCGGCCCGCACTTGTGGCCGTACCGCCGCGTCGAGCCGCGCTGCCCACGCGGCCGCCGCCCGCCAGACCTCCACCTCGCCGACGTCGGTCAGCACCTCGCCCTCGACCCGCTCGACGAAGAGCCAGGCGCGGCCCTCGTCCTCCGCGGCGCCCCAGTAGCGCGGCGCCGGGACCTGCGAAGGGGCGAGCAGGGATCGGTAGACCGCGATCTCCCGGCGCGGGTCGAGGGTGAAGCCGGGCTTGGTCGCCGCCGCCGCGGCCGAGAGGCCGCCCGCCCCGACGTCCTTGACCACGAGGTCGAGGCTCTCGCCGTCGCCGAGCCGCACCCGCAGCTCGTCGATTGCGTAGCTGGTCTCGTAGGCGAAGGGGCGGCGGGAGAGCGCGACGACCTCCACCGGGTCGCCCCGCACCTCGCTCAGCGCCCCCTCCAGGGAGCGGCGCAGCTCGTCGTCTCCCGCCTCGCGCAAGGAGCCAGGCATCAGTCGCTTCCTCCTAGCTGCTCCAGTAGTCGCCCCAACACCCGGTCGGAGTCGAGCAGCTCCTCGGCGATTCCGCGGGCGGTGCGGGCGTGATGATCGGGCCGGGCGCGGACCTCTTCGACCGCGGCCGCCGCCTCCTCGACGCCGTCGAAGGCGAGCAGTCCCTCGCCCACCGGCAGCGAGCGGCCGAAGCCGGTGTCCTGCGCCACCACCGGCCGTCCGGAGGCGAGGTAGCAAGCGCTGCGATCGCTGAACCAGCCCGAGTGCGAACGCACGTAACCCTCCTTGGCGACGCCGATCTCGGCGGCGGAGGAGCGGACGAACTCGCGGTAGCGGTCGGGGCTGGAGGCGACCTGGGCCGGATCGAGCAGGCGCCAGCCGTTGCCGCTCAGCAGCTCGATGTCGGTGCGCTCGGATTCGTGGATGCCGAGAGCAATCGCGAACTCGGCCTCGCAGAGCCCCGGCAGGGCGGCCAGCTCGCGCAGCGAGTGCGCCCGCAGGCCGTAGCGCTTCCCTTCATGTTCGATCGGCCCGTAGCTGCGCCAGTGGCCGACGGTGGTGAACGGCAGCGTCGGCTGCTCCTCGGCGAGCGGCCACTCCTCCAGCACCACCGGCGGCAGCGTCTCGATCCAACCGAGCCCGAGCGTCGGCACCTCGTTCCCCTCCTCGCCGATCCCCGCCGCGACGGTGACGAAGTGGGTGTGGGCGGCGAAGCGCATGTCCGCTCCCTGCAGGTGCCAGTGCTGGTTGAAGAAGGGGTCGAGGTCGAGGTAGGCGCGGACGGGGACCGGTTCCAGCAGCTCCGGCGCCGCCAGCATCCCGGAGACGTTGAGCAGGAGGTCGGTTTCGCCCATCAGCTCCCGCAGCCGCGCGGCGGGGATCGGGGCGCTGCGGCCGGCGTCGTCGACCAGGGTTGCGTGGGTGAGCCCGAACCGCGCCGCCACCTCCCGCAGGTAGTCGGCGCTCGCCGAGGTCTCGGGGTCGGCGTCGCCGATCGGCTCGACCAGGAGCACCTCGTGCCCGAGCCGCCGCAGCCCCAGCACGTACTGCAGCACCGCCCAGGAGGCGCCGCCCTGGCGCGGGTCGCCGGCGACCATGCCACTGACCGCGATCCTCATCCGACCCCCAGCGCTTCCAGCATCCGGGCGAGGACGCGATCGGAGTCGAAGGTCGCCGCCGCGAAGGCGTGCGCCGCCGCCGCGTGGCGCTCGTAGGAGTCGACCACCTCCCTGGCCGCGGCGACCGCCTCGTCGGGCTCGGAGAAGGTGAGCAGGCCCGCATCGGGACGAAACTCGGCCGGTAGCCCCGTCTCTTGCACCACCGCCGGCCTGCCGGCGGCGAGGTAGTGGGCGGTCCGGTCGCTGACCCAGCCGCTGCGGGTTTCCGCGTAGACGCCCTGGGTGACCGAGAACTCCGCTCCGGAGCCGCGAACGTATTCGCGAAAGGCGTCGGGGTCGGCGGCCACGGCGGCCGGCTCGACCACGCTCCACCCGTCCTCCTTCAGGTGCACGAGCTCGGCCGCCTCGTCGGGGTGGATCTCCAGCGCGATCTCGAACGGCAGCTGCGCTTGCCGCGGGACCGCGGCGAAGCGCCGCAGCTGATGGTGCTTGAGCGTGAAGGTGGTGTCGCCGGCTTCGAGGCTGCCGAGGGCGTTGCGCCAGGTGGCGACGGTGGTGAAGCGGTCGAACCTGCGGTCGTCGAGCGGCGCCCACTCGTCGAGCAGGACGGGAGGCGGCAGGGGGACCCACTCGAAGCCGTCGACGGGAACGGTGCAATCGGCGCCTCCGAGGTTGAGCCCGACCGTGAAGTGGCGGTGGTGGCGCTCGAGCTGGTCACCGAGGTGCCCCTGCGCGTGCCAGATCTGAGTGAAGCCGGGGTCGAGGTCGACGTAGGCGCGCTGCCGGAAGCGGTCGAGCAGCCGCGGGTCGCGCAGGTTGCCGCTGACGTTGACCAGCGCCGTGGCCTCCCCGGCCAGCTCCTCCAGCTCGGCGCGTTCGCCCTCGTCGGCCTCTTCAGGGACGAACAGCCGCGCGCGCGATCCCAGCCCGAACTCCTCGACCGTCCGCTCGAAGAACTCGCGCCCCGCCGCGGCCCCGGCCGAATCCAGCTCCTCGACCAGCCAGGCGTCGAAGCCGAGCCGGCGCAGGCCGAGGACCCAGGAGAGGCGGACCCAGGCCTCGCCGCCGTTGCCCGGCTTCGCCGCCAGGGCGCCGGCGACGACGACGGTCGCCAAGCTCAACCCTCCCCGGCGACAAAGGCACCGGGAGTGACGAGCGCCTCGAAACGCTGGGCCCGGATCGCCAGCTCGAGGTCGCAGTCGCTGCCGCCGTCGACGAACCCCTCCAGCTCCTCGAAGGCCGAGCGCCGGTAGAGCGCCGCGGCGACCCCGCCGCGGTCGCCGTCGATAACGCCGGGGACTGAGGGCTTGCGGGCCAGCATCTCGACCCCGAGCGCCAGGGCGTCGGGCGTCAGCCGCGAGCCCCCGGGGAGGAAGAGGATTAGCTCGCCGTTGCTCTGGCGGATGCCCTCGTTGCGCAGCGTCGGCCCGTTGAGGCCGGCCGCGACCTCGCGGATCCCCGCCGCCTCCCAGTCCGCGGGCCCGCTCGCGGCGGTGGAGGGGCGGAGGACCAGCACCTCGGTCGCCGGGTGGCGCTGGGCGCCGATCGCGGGCAGAGTGCGCGCCACCGCCTCGGCGTCGCCGCTGCCGTCGACGACGACGATCGAGACCAGCGGCGTCTCCTCCGGGCCGCTCGCGCCGCGCCAGTAGCGCCGCAGGCGCAGGCGGCCGAAGGCGACGGCGGTGCCGTCGAGGCGGGCGCTGACCTCGATCTCGGCCTCGGCCGGGAAGCGGCCGGCATCGACGACGATCTCGAAGCCCGACTCGCTCGCCTCCTCCTGGTCGGGAAAGGCGGAGGCGAGGTCGCCGCGGTGCTGCCAGGCGCCCTCCGCGAGGACCCGCCCCTCCAGCGAGGCCTCGATCGCTTCCGGCCGGCCGGAGGGCCCGAGCGCCCAGCCGCCGATCTCCAGCCCGCTCGCCGCCATCCGCCGCCCCGGCTGCGGCGAGTCGACGTTGCCGCCGAGCAGGGAGGCTTCGACGACGTCCTCGTCGACCTCCACGGAGAGCACCTCGAGCAACTGGCCCACGTCGGGGAAACTAGCCGTCGAGGCGGCGCTGGACCGCGGCGGAGTCGGCGACCGCGAGGCGGACGACCTGGCCGATCCGGGTGACGTCCTCGGGGCTGACGGCGGTGCCGGTCGGCAGCGAGAGGCAGCGCGCGAGCGCCCGGTCGGTGACCGGCAGCGGCGGCGCCGGCTCGGCGGAGTAGGGGGGGACCCGGTGGCAGCCGGGGTGGAAGTAGGGGCGGGCGAGCACGTTCTCGGCGACGAGGACGTCGCGCAGGGCGTCGCGGCTGAGCCCGGCCGCGTCCGCGTCGACCAGGACGGTGACGTGGTGGCAGTTGGTCGCCTCGGGCGGGTCGAAGCCGAGCAGCTCGACGCCGGGGATGCCGTCCAGCGCCTCGGCGTAGGCGCGGTAGTTGGCGCGGTTGGTGGCGACGAAGCCCTCGAGCGCTTCCAGCGAGGCGAGCCCCATCGCCGCCGCGGCCTCGCTCATCTTCGCGTTGGTTCCCAGCCCCGCCACCTCTTCGCTCTCTTCGTCGAAGCCGAAGTTGCGCATCGCCCGCACCCGCTCGGCCAGCTCGGCGTCGGCGCTCGCCACGACCCCGCCCTCGAAGGAGTTGGCGACCTTGGTCGCGTGGAAGCTGATCACGGCGGCGTCGCCGAAGGCGGCGAGCGGGCGGCCGTCGCGCGAGCAGGCCAGCGCGTGGGCGGCGTCGAAGATCAGCGGCAGCTCGCGCTCGCGCGCCAGCGCTTCCAGCCCCGGCAGGTCGGCGCTGCGCCCCCAGAGATGCACCCCCAGCAGGGCACCCGTCGCCGGTCCGATCCGCGCCTCGGCCTCTCGCGGTCCCATGCAGAGCGTCTCCGCTTCGACGTCGGCGAAGACCGGCGTCAGCCGCTCCCAGGCGACCGCGTGGGCGCTGGCGACGAAGGTGAAGGCCGGCAGCACCACCTCGCCCTCGACCCCGAGCGCCCGCATCGCGATCTGCAGCCCCAGCGTCGCGTTGCAGGTGGCGACGCAGTGGAGGCCGCCGAGCTCGTCGGAGAGCCGCCGCTCGAACGCCTCCAGCTTGGCGCCGCTGTTGCTGAGCCAGCGGGCCGCCATCGCCTCGTCGATCGCCGCCAGCACCGCCTCGCGGTCGCCGACGTTGGGTCGGCCGACGTGCAGCGGCTCGGCGAAGGCGGGCTCGCCGCCGAGGATCGCCAGCTCCGCCGCCGTCGCCTTCACCGCTCGCTGCCCTCCAGCAGCCGCAGTCGCTCGCCGTGGTAGGTGCGGGAACGCTCGAGCCCGCGCTCCAGCGCCTCGCGCAGCTCAGGGTCCTCGCGCACTAGCGGCTGCTGGCGCTCCAGCACCGCCGTCTCCGCGGCCAGGATCAGCGCCGGGTCGCGGGTCATGTTGGCGCCGTGCCGCCGGTACTCGGCAACCGGGTGCTCGTGCAGGCAGACCGGGTAGGCGGCGGCGGTGCGCAGGTAGAGGTCGTAGTCGGCGCTGGCGCTGACGCTCGGGTCGAAGCCGCCGATCTCGGCAAACAGCGCTCGCCGGTAGAGGACCGCGGCCGGGGTGGAGATGAAGCAGCTCTCGAGCAGGGCGGGGAAGGCCTCCTCAGGCTGCCGCGGCGGGTCGGCCGGCAGCCGTTCGCCCGCCTCGCCGATCAGCTCCCAGGTGCCGGCGGCCATCATCGCCTCCGGCCGCTCGCCCAGCGCCTCGAGCCCGTGCCGGATCGCCCCCGGCAGCAGACGGTCGTCGGCGTCGAGGAAGAGGACGAACTCGCCCTCGGCGCGCTCCAGGCCGGTGTTGCGGGCGGCGGCGAGGCCGCCGTTCGGCTGGCGGATGCAGCTGACGCCCGGGTAACGAGCCGCCACCTCGCCGACGTTGTCGGGGGAGCCGTCGTCGACGACGACGATCTCGACCGCGCCGGCGTCCTGGGCGAGCACGCTCTCGATCGCCTCCGGCAGGAAGTGCGCCTGCTTGAAGCAGGGGATGACGACGCTGACCCGCTCGGCCTCCGGCGCCGCCACCTCGGCCGTGACCTTCGCCAGCGGCACCCGGCTGATCGGGTCGAGCACCGCCCGCAACTCCAGCGCGACCGTCCCCTCGGCGGCGCCGAGGTCAAGACGGCACTGGAAGCCGCAGCTTGCGGCGTGCGCCAAGCCCTCCTGCTCGGCGGCGATTTCGGGGCGCGGCAGCTCCACCGGCGCGCGGGCGACGACGGCGCCGTCGTGGAGCAGCTCGACCGCCAGCGCCGCCTCCGCCTGGGGGAGGACCCAGCCGCGCAGCACCAGCTCGCGGGCGCGCTCCTCGCCCTTCGGCTCGATCCCGCGCACGTGGAACCCGCGCAGCGCCGGTCCGCGCTCGGCGAGCTCGACCTCGACCCGCTCGATCCGCTTACTTGCGGGCCTCGACAAAGAGGCTCTCCTCGGGCCGGTTGTCGAGTTCGACGATCTCCTCGAACTCGCTGGCGGTCTGCCGGAACTCGCAGTGCTCGATCGCGTCGAAGCCCGCCCGCTGCAGCAGCTCGGCGATGAATTCGTGGGTGAAGAGGGACTTCGAGTAGCCGTACCAGAGCATCTGCACGATCATCTTCGAGCTCAGCGAGCGGGCGTCCTCGTCGGGAATCAGGTGGAAGTAGGCGCTGTCGCCGCGGCGGTAGGCGTCGATCGCGCGGTCGAGGTCGGGGAGGGCCAGCCGCAGGACGCCGCCGGGGGCGAGGACCCGCCGCAGCTCCATCAGGGCGGGGACGAGATCGGGCAGGCGCAGCTCCGGCAGCGCGTGGATGCTGACCGCGTACTCGATGCTGCCGGTCTCCAGCGGCAATCCCTCGAGGATGTCGCAGCTGATGTCGACGGTCGGGTCCTCCTTGATGTCGGAGTTGATCCAGCCCGGCTCCGGTTCGGTTCCGCAGCCCCAGTTCAGCCGCCGTGGCCCCTGCGCGTTCACGTCGCCGCCTCCAGCAGCTCGGCGAGGACCCGGTCGGAGTCGAAGCGCTCGCGTGCCAGCTCCCGCGCCGCGGCGCTGTGGCGGTCGTAGTCGGCGTCGACCGCGGCCAGGCCGGCGGCGGCCTCCTCCGGCGTCTCGAAGCTGAGCAGGCCAGCACCGGTCTCGACCTCGAGCTCGTACCCGGTTGCCTGCGCCAGCACCGGCTTGCCGCTCGCCAGGTAGCAGAGGCTCCTGTCGCTGAGCCAGCCACCCCGGGATCGCACGTACATGTCCTTTGCCACGCCCACCTCTCCGCGGGCATTCTGCACGTAGCGTCGGTAGTCCTCGCTGCTGGCGGCCACGTCCCCCGGCGGAACGACGCTCCAGCCGCCCGCCCGCAGCAGGTCCGCATCGCCGCGGTCGGCCTCGTCGATCTCCAGCGCCACCTCCAGGGAGACGCCCGTCGCGGCGGGCAGCTCGGCGAAGCGGCGCATCTGGTGGACGCGCAGCCCGAAGCGCTCGCCCTCGAAGTCGATCGGCTCGAACGGGCCGCGCCAGGTGGCGACGGTGGAGTAGGTCGCGCCCGGGGGCGTCGCAGGCCACTCCTCCAGGACCACCGGCTGCGGGGTCGCGATCCACTCGACGCCGCAGGTGGGGACGCGGCTGCCCTCCTTGCCGATCCGCAGCCCGACCGTCGCGTAGGCGTCGTGGTCGCCGAAGGAGCGATGCAGCCCCAGCTCCTGCCACATCTGCGGGAAGCCCGGGTCGATGTCGAGGAAGAGCCGCCGCGGCGCCGCCTCCGCCAACTCCCCGTCGCCGAGGAAGCCCATCACGTCGACCAGCAGGACCGAGCGGCGCAGCCGCTCCTTCGCCTCCTCGCGGCTCAGCCCGGCGGTCTCGCCGTCGTCGAGCAGCAGGCTGAAGTCCTCGCCGAGCCCGTGCGCCGCCATCGTCCCGCTCAACCAGGCCACACCCTCCTCGGGCCCCGCGCCCGGCGGCAGCATCTCCGCCGTCAGGCGGTCGAGGAAGAGGACGTCGTAGCCGAGCCGGCGGAAGCCGAGCAGGTACTGGAGGAAGACCCAGGCATGGCCGCCGCGCCGCGGGCGCTGGGCCACCGAGCCGGCGACCGCGACCACCTCGCGCATCAGCTTGCCGCCGAGGGCTCCCCCTCGGCCGTGGCGTAGCCGAAGTCGGCGACAACCGGCGAGAGCATCGCGTCGCAGCGCTCGGCCAGCTCGGGCTCGAGGTCGTTGCGCCAGCGGCCGATCGAGGCCGAGGCGCTGGCGGCGGTCATGTGGTGGTCCATGCCGCCGACCGAGACGTCGGCGCGTTCGACCATCGTCGGCGCCCCCGCCGGGTCGAGCCCGAGGAATTCGAGCAGCGGCTCCAGCGTCGGTACCGGCTCGCGGATCAGATCCTCGTAGCGGAGGAGGTGGGTGTCGCGGCCCTCCGCCTGCACGTGGCTGAGCAGCGCTTCGCCGGAGCGGCGGACGGTGTCGATGTAGTCGTCGTCGCTGCTCGCCCGCTCGCGGCCGAAGGCCTGGTAGCCGCGCTTGCGGTTGAAGGCGAGGATCGAGCAGAAGACGTCGCGCAGGTCGCGGACCAGGACGACCTCGGCCGCGCCCGGGTAGATCTCGCGCAGGAGGTCGATCGAGAGCTGCCGCGGCTGGAACTTCTCGACGAAGAAGCCCGCCTGCTTGCCCTGCTGCTCGGCGAGGAACTCATAGAAGGAGTCGATCCGGTCGCGGCAGGCCTGGGCCAGCTCGTAGACGCGGCTGTCGGCAAGCCAGCCGTCGAGCACCGAGTCGTTGAGGCGCGGGGGGATGTCGGCTTCGTGGCCGACCCACCAGTCGGGCTGGGTGACCTCGCCGGGGTAGACCTGGCGCAGGTAGCTGATCGGGTCGGCCAGCGTCTGCAGGGCCGACATCCAGTAGGCGCCGACCCGGGCGTCGTTTTCGAACGGGCTGTGGGCGACGATCTCCGGGTGGGACTGCAGCATCCAGACGCACCAGGTGGAGCCGGTGCGGCCGAGGGTGGTGACGATCAGCGGCCGCGGGCCGTCGCCGGCGGGCAGCTCCAGCCGCTCGCGCCGGCCGGCGATCGTCGCCAGCGGCATCGTCACCCCGTTCTCCAGTTCGCCCCGCAGCAGCAACTCGAACTCTGTGCGCAGCCGCAGCGCCCCGAGCGCGGCGGAGAAGCCGCTGGTTGCCGCCCCGGGTGCGTCGGGGAAGGCCCCGGCGAGGTCCTCCCGCGGCGTCTCCACCGGGACGCGCAGGACCAAGCGCCCCTCCTGCAGCAGCTCAACCGCCCGCACCGGCGACTTCTTGCCGAGCACCCAGCCGTCGAGGTAAAGCGCCTGGTTGTTGGAGGTCGCGCCGGCTGTCGGGCCCTCGAGCTGGAACCCCTCCAGCTCGTCCTCAGCCAGGGGGAAGAGCTCGACCCTCTCGACCGTCAGCCGCTTCAAGCCCTTGCCGCCGTCGCCGCCTCGATCTCCTCGTCCCAGAGGCGCGTATGGAGCCAGACGTTGTAGCGGGACATCGCCTGACGGGTCTCCAGCGCGTAGGACTGGCCCTCGAGGTGGTAGAGCTCGACCTCCGGCAGGTACCAGGTCTCGCGACCGCGCTGGCGCAGTCGCAGGCAGAGGTCGGTGTCCTCGTAGTCGCCCTGGACGAACATGCCGCGCAGGCCGCCGACCTCCTCGAAGAGCTCGCGGTCGATCATCAGGCAGGCGCCGCTGACCGCGGGGACCTGGCGGGTCTCGTTGGCCGCCGGCAGGTCGCGGTGCAGGCCCTTGAAGAAGTGCTCGTTCTCCCAGGCGCCGCCACCCGGCGGGCGCTGGAAACGGATCCCGGCGTGCTGGAGGGTGTCGTCCTCGAACAGCAGCTTGGGGCCGAGGGCGCCGATCTCCTCTTGGTCCTCGTAGAAGGCGGCCATCCGCCCGAGCCAGCCGGGGCTGTCGGGGATGACGTCGGAATTGAGCAGCAGCAGCAGCTCGCCGCGGGCGAGCGAGGCGCCGCGGTTGTTGGCGACCGAGTAGCCGCCGTTCTGCGAGAGCACCACGACCCGGAAGGGCACCCCGTAGAGCTCGAAGAGCTGGCCGGCGCTAGCCTTCAGCGCCGAGGCGAGCTCGGGCGAGTCGAGGACGTAGATCAGGTCGCTCTCGCGCAGCTCGGGATCGTGGACGAACTGCGCCAGCTGGTGCTCGAGGAAGTCGATCCGGCCGTAGAGGGGGACGACGATCGAGGTCTTCGCCTCCGCCGGCACCTCGCCGTACTGCCAGATCTCTTTGATCTCGGCCCGCTCCTCCAGCCGCTCCTGGATCCGGCTCACCGCCGGCACCACGTGCTCCATCAGGACCGAGTCCCAGCGGCTCTCCTTGTGCAGGTCGGAGAGGATCGCCGCCCGGGCCGAGAGCAGGTCGCGGTTGACCTGGGGGCCGGGAACCTCGCGGGCGACGCCGAGCTCGTTTTCCATCTCCAGCACCCAGCCGTCGCTGAGCAGGCTGGGGGCGTCGCTCTCGCAGAAGCCGAGGAAGCCGGTCCCGTCGGCGCCGGTGCGGGTCGGCTCTTCGTAGAAGGAGTCGACGTCGGGGCGCGGCTCGCGGTAAATCCCCGGCAGCAGCTCGATCCGCGAGCCCTCCGGGCTGACCACGGTCAGCCGCGTCAGCGGCGCCTGGCCGTCGCGGGCCCAGCCGCGGACGTAGAAGGCGTCGTCGTCGAGGGCGAGGACGGAGTCGAAGTGCAGGCCCTGCGGCTCGTCGCGTTCGACCGCGGTGGGAGGGAGAGGATCGCGCAGCGCTTCGCGGACGAGGGCGCGGCTGGTGCTGAGGCCGACCAGGTCCCGGGGGGCGGGGTCGGCGGCCGCGGCTTCGCCCAGCAGCTCCAGTACCTCGGCCCGCTCGGCTGAGGAGAGCGCCGCGAGGCGCTCGCGCAGCAGGCTCCGCAGGTCGGCGCACCGCGAGCGCAGCTCCTTCGAGGCGGCCCCGTCGAGGATCGCGACGATCAGCTCACCCGCGTCCTCGCCGAGGGGGCGGCGCAGCAGCGTCGCGACCTCCGCTCCGGCCGCCGCCAGATCGGGCTCGGACTCCTCGGCGGCGATGTGGATGGCGACGACGTCGGCGGCAAGCAGCGCCTGAAGCGGCTGCGCCGCCTCTTCGGCGGCCTGGGCGTCGCGCTCGAGCTCGGCCTCAGGCATAGCGCACGTCCTCGATCTCGGTGGCAGCCGCGGGCGGGGTGACCAGCTCCTCCTCGCCGTCGCTCGCCTTCGTCGCCAGCAGCTCCTTGTACTGGCGGGTCAGCGAGCGGACGTGCTCGTCCATCGCGTAGGGCGGCTCGATCCGCCTCTGCAGTTCGTCCCAGAGCTTGCGGTTGGAGATCGCGCCGGCGATCACCTCGGCCAGGTTGGCCGGGTCGGCGGCCTTGAAGTGCAGGCCGGAGACGCCGTTGTGGACTTTCTCGGCCATGCCGCCGATGTCGCTGGCGATCACCGGCCGGCGGTGCTGGGCGGCCTCCTGGATCACCAGCGGCGAGTTCTCCCACCAGACCGAGGGGACGACGACCCAGTCGGCGTCGGCCATGATCGTCGGCAGGTCGTCGTGGTTGAACTCGCCTTCGAAGCTGACGGTCGCCTTGGTCGCCTCCAGCAGCTCGGCGAATTCGGCCCGGAACTCGTCGGGCTGCAGCTCCAGGTTGGCCCCGTAGACCGCGCAGTGGACGTCGACGCCGTCTTCCTGCAGCCGTTTCATCGCTTTGAGGAGGACGTTGACCCCCTTGAAGTAGCTGAGCTGGCCGATGAAGACGAGGCGGTTGCGTTTGCGCCGGTCGCGGGTTGCGGCCGCGGTAACGGGCAGGCGGCCGTACTCCTCGGTGACGACCTTGTCCGCCGGCAGTCCCCAGTCGACGAAGCGGTCGCGGAGGAAGCTGCTCGGGGCGATGAAGCGGTCGACCACCGACATCTGGCTCTGGATGAAGCGCTTGCGCATGAAGAACGCCTGCGGGCTGACCTCGGGGAAGCACTCGTGGCAGCGCCGCGGCGACTCCTCGCGGCAGGGCTTCTCGGTCGTGGTCCGCACCAGCTGGCCGTTGCGGTGGCAGATCGGCAGGAACTCGTGCAGCGTGTAGAGGATCGGCACCTCGTCGCCGAGCGTGCGCCGCAGCTCGCGCAGCATGTCGTAGCCGAAGAAGAGGGTGTGCTGGAGGTGGACGACGTCCGGTTCCTGGGCCAGGAGGAACTCCCGCAGGTACTTGATCAGCGCCGCCTTGCCGCGCGGGGTGCCGTTGAGCCAGTCGTATTCGAGCGTGTCGGTGTAGAAGAAATACTGGTTGGGGTCCTCGTTGACCCCGGTCAGCAGGGTGCCCTCGTGGTAGCGGCTGGAGATCGAGACTGGCGGGCCGGTACGGGCGAGGAAGAGCGGTTCGAACTCGCCGCCGTCGCGCACCGCCCGGTAGAGCTCGTAGGCGTATGCCTCGGCGCCCCCGGGACGGATCGTCGGGTGGTTATGGGAGACGTAGAGGATCTTCGGTTTGCCGGTCAGTCTCGTTCCTCGTTCTGCGAGCCAGGGGAGCCGCCATCATGCCCTGCCAGGCCGAGGCGCTCAAGCCGCTTCGTAAGTTTGTCCGCTCCCACGCCGTCCAGAGATGGTTCAGATCTCGGCAGCTCGTCTTCCTCCCTTGAAGACTGGGACAGTCTAGCCGCGCTTGCAGGAGATTTCACCTCGTAGAGGTCGCAGAGGCCGGGGCGGGCGGCGACCAGGCGTGCGCTCGCGCTGAACACCCTGTCCAGCGCCGGATCGGGGGCGGGATCGGAGTCGCGCCGGCCGACAAGGATGAAGCTCGGGCCGTCGACCCGCTGCAGGCGTCGCTGCAGGCCGAGGGCGTTGCCGCGGCCGAGCGAGGAGACGCTGCGCCCGCCGGCTGGGAGTGCCTCGCTGTCGAGGCCGAGGGTGAAGAGGACCGCGTCCGGGGGGAGGATTGCCTCGATCAGCGCGCCCAACTGTCGGTCGGCGGCGGCCCCGTCCGCGGGCGCCTCCTCCGGCGCGCTCAGCAGGTCGTAGACGATGCAGGTCTGGCGCTCCTCGGCGACGACCCGGCAGTGGACCCCGAGCCAGGCGGCGAGGCCGCCGTAGTGCTCCAGCCACCAGAAGGCGGTCGCCGGCAGGCAGAGGAATTCGGCCCCGCCGTTGCGGGCGGCCTCCAGCTGGGCGATCGCTTCCTCGGCGGTGCGGGGGTAGTAGCCCGCGTAGCGTCCCTCGGCGTCGGCGGGAAAGTGAAGGCCGGTGCGGTCCGCCAGCTCGATCAGGCGGGGGTCGCCTTTGCTGACCACGGCGACGACCGCTTCGGGTGGGGTCGCGCCCTGCACGACCGTCCCCAACCGCCGGCAGAGCTCGTCGTACTCCTCGGGACCGATGCCGCGAGATGATACTTACCGCGATGGATTCAGAAACGCATCAGTGCTTCCTGGTCGTCAACGCCGACGACCTCGGTCTCAGCGGTCCGGTCAACGAGGGCGTCTTCGCCGCCCACCGCGAGGGGATCGTCACCAGCGCCAGCCTGATGGTGCGCCAGGGGGCGGCGCCGGAGGCCGCGACGGAGGCGGCGCGGTATCCCGAGCTGGCGGTCGGCCTGCACCTCGACCTCGGCGAGTGGAACTACGAAGAGGGGGAGTGGACGCTGGCCTACTCGCACTGCGAGGACCTCGACGATCCGGCCGAGGTCGAGCGCGAGTCCCGGGCGCAGGTCGAGCGCTTCCGCGCCCTGCTCGGCCGCGACCCGACCCATCTCGACTCCCACCAGCACGTGCACGAATCCGAGCCGGCGAAGGGGGTGGCGGAGGCGCTCGCGGCCGAGCTCGGGGTGCCGCTGCGCAACCGCGCCGTCCGCTACGAGGGTGGCTTCTACGGCCAGAGCGGCAAGGGCGAACCGTTTCCCCAGGGAATCACCCCCGAGCGGCTCGGCGAACTGATCCGCGAGCTGCCGCCGGGCTGGACCGAGATCGGCTGCCATCCGGCGGCCGGGCCGGTGCCGACGTCCTCCTATGACGCCGAGCGCCAGGTCGAGCTGGCGACGCTGCGCGATCCGGGTGTCAAGCAGCTGATCGAGGAGGGGGGAGTGCTGCTCCGCTCCTTCGCCCAGGTGGGAGGCGGATGATCCGCGTCCGCGGGCGGGCGCTGGATCCGAAGTGGCTTCTGGTCGGATGCGTCGCCGCCATTGTCGGCTTTGGCTTGACCGCCTGGGCCGCCTTCGACTCCACGCGACTGCACCGCATCGACGCGCAAACGCTTCGCAGCCTCTCGGCCCATCGAGACGGCACCGTGGGTCATCTGGCCGCCGCGATCGGGCACCTCGGTGACCCGGTTCCGCAGGCCCTGCTCCTGCTTGTCGGGATCGGGATCGCGCTCTCGCGCGGGCGTCGCGAGGCGGCACTCGCCGGCGCGATCCTCGTCCTCGGCGCCGACCTCAGCACCCACTTCCTCAAGGAGGCGCTCGCCGCTCCGCGAACGGGCGGCACCCTGGAAGGGGGCCATATCTACGACAACTCATTCCCCAGCGGCCACACCACGGCGGCGTTCTCGATGGCGGCCGCCTGGTGCCTGTTCGTCCCGGCCCACCGGCGCCCGCTCGTCGCCGCGGTCGGCTTCACCGCAGCCTGCCTGGTCGGCCTCGCCGCCGTGATCCTCCACCACCACTTCCCCAGCGACGTCATCGGCGGCTTCTTCGTTGCCGCCGCCTGGACCTGCGCCGTGTGTGCGGTATTGCAACTGTGTTCTTCCGCACAGGAATCCCGGAGCAACCGCGCTAGCGTCGAAGCATGATCCGTTCCGCCCCACCCGCACCGTTCAAAACCGCGCTCCTCACCTTCGCCATCGCCGTGGTCGTCGCGCTGCTCGTCACCGCAGCCCCGCACCCCTACTAGCCGACGGCTAACCGCCCAGGACCATCGCGCAGTAACCCTCGGCGATCTCGGTGGGGGAGAGGCGGCCGTTGGGGCGCACCCACTGCGGCGTGTAGTTGACCATCCCGAGCAGGGCTAGGAGGGAGAGGCGGCGGTCGGCGAAGGTCATCGAGCCGTCGGCCTCTCCGCGGGCGAGAACGTCGTCGAGGATCTTCTCGAAGGCTTTGCGCTGGGAGCGGACGCGGCGCCAGCGCGGCTGGCGCTCGATCGCCTGGCGCTCCTGGGTGAAGACCAGCATGTGGTGGCGATGGGCGACGACGTGGGCGACCCAGGCGGCGACCAGCTGCCGCAGCTGCTCGACCGGCGGTGCCTCGGCGGCGGCGATCTCGCGGGCCTGGACGAGCAGCGGCTCGAGCAGCTCGTCGCAGATCGCGATCAGCAAGTCGTCCTTGCCCTCGATGTAGTGGTAGAGACCGCCGGCGGCGAGGCCGGTCGCCTCGGTCAGCTCGGCCATCGAGGTCGCGGCGTAGCCACGCTCGGCGAAGACCCTCGCGGCGGTGTCGACCACCTTTCGCCGGCGAGCCTCGTAGCGGGCGCGCAGCGCCGGCCGAGTCGGGGGAGAGGGCACGGGCACCGGGAGAAGGTACCTGAAAAACCGAACAGATCTTCGAACTCCGAATGACTATTCGGTATCCTGTGCGGATGGACTTCGAGCTCGGCGACGAGCACCGTCTGATTCAGCGCACCGTCCGCGACTTCGCCACCGGGGAGGTGGCGCCGGTCGCCGAAGAGCTCGACCGCGAGAAGCGGTTCCCCTACGAGATCGTCGCCAAGCTGGCCGATCTCAACCTGATGGGAATCCCTTTCCCCGAGGAGTACGGCGGCGGGGGCGGCGATTCGCTCGCCTACGCGCTCGCGGTCGAGGAGCTGACCCGGGTCGATTCCTCCGTCGCGATCACCCTCTGCGCCCACACCTCGCTCGGCACGCAGCCGATCTACCTGTTCGGCAACGAGGAGCAGAAGCAGGAATGGCTGCCGCGGCTCTGCGCCGGTGAGATCCTCGGCTCTTTCGGCCTGACCGAGCCCGAGGCCGGCTCCGACGCCGGCAACGTCCGCACCAAGGCGCGCCTGGATGGCGGCGAATGGGTGATCGACGGCGCCAAGCAGTTCATCACCAACGCCGGCACCGAGATCTCCGGCGTCGTCTGCATCACCGCCCGCACCGGCGACGAGGAGATCTCCAACCTGATCGTCGCCAACGGCACCCCCGGTTACGAGCAGGGAGAGCCCTACCGCAAGATGGGCTGGAACGCTTCCGACACGCGGCCGCTCACCTTCAGCGACTGTCGGGTCCCGGAGGAGAACCTGCTCGGGCCGCGCGGGATGGGCTTCCGCCAGTTCCTGCAGGTGCTCGACATCGGCCGCATCGGCGTCGCCGCGATGGGCGTCGGCCTCGCCCAGGGGGCGCTCGACGAGGCGCTCGCCTACGCCAAGGAGCGCCAGGCGTTCGGCCAGTCGATCTCCCGCTTCCAGTCGATCCAAGCCAAGCTCGCCGACATGGCGACCGAGATCGAGGCCACCCGCCTGCTCGTCTACAAAGCGGCGCGGATGAAGGACAAGGGCGAAAACTTCAGCCTCACCGCCGCCCAGGCAAAGCTGAAGAGCGGCCGCCTCGCCGTCCGCTGCTGCGAGGAGGCGGTGCAGATCCACGGTGGCTACGGCTACATCGAGGAGTACCCGGTCTGCCGCTTCTACCGCGACGCCAAGATCCTCACGATCGGCGAGGGCACCGACGAGGTCCAGCAGATGGTGATCGCCCGCGCCCTGGGGGCGTAGATGCCCGCCGGTCACTTGAGCACACCATCCTGTGATGAAGTGACCAGTCGCGTCGGGAGCGGCGGGTGATCCCGAAAGCCGTCCGCATCCGCGAGGTCGGGCCGCGCGACGGCTTCCAGAACGAGCCGGAGACGATCGCCACCGCTGACAAGGTGCGGCTGGTCGAGATGCTCGCCCGCACCGGGGTGCGGCGGCTGGAGGTGACGAGCTTCGTCCGCGCCGACGTCGTCCCGCAACTGGCCGACGGGCGCGAGGTGCTGGAACGGGCCGACATCCCCGACGAGGTCTCGGTCTCCGTCCTCGTCCCCAACCTGCGCGGCCTCGAAGCGGCGCTCGGGGTGCGCGACCGGATCGACGAGGTCAACGTCTTCCTCTCCGCCTCGGAGACCCATAACCGCCACAACCTCAACCGCTCGGTCGAGGAATCGCTGGAGAACGTCGAGCACGTGCTCGTCCACGCGACCGAGGCGGGGCTGCGCTGTGAGGGCGTGATCAGCACCAGTTTCGGTTGCCCCTACGAGGGCGATGTGCCGATCGAGCGCGTCTTCGAGATCGCCGAACGGCTCGCGGCCGCGGGCGCGGTGGAGATCGGCTTCGGCGATACCACCGGGATGGCGAACCCACTCCAGGTCGGCGAGTTCTTCCGCCGCGCCCACGAGGAGCTGAGCGGGGTCGAGCTGACCGCTCACTTCCACGACACCCGCGGCCAGGCGCTTGCCAACGTGCTGGCGGCGCTGGAGACCGGGGTCGACTCCTTCGAGTCGAGCTTCGGCGAGCTCGGCGGCTGCCCGGTCCCGGCCGGCGCCACCGGCAACGTCGCCAGCGAGGACCTGCTCTCGATGCTGCACGAGATGGGGATCGAGACCGGGATCGACCTCCCTCAGCTGATCGCGGCCGCGGCCGCTGCTCAGGAAGTCCTCGGCCGGCCGCTCGGCTCCCACGTCCTCGTCGCCGGTCCGGTCGAGTGGCACCTGGAGCGCTCCTCATGACCACCGCGATCGAGGGCACCCGCGAGAAACATCTGGAGCTGATCGCCGAGCTCGAGGCCGAGCTCGAGCAGGTGCACGCCGGCGGCGGTGAGAAGGCGGTCGAGCGCCATCGCAGCCGCGGCAAGCTGACCGCCCGCGAGCGGATCGCGGGCCTCTGCGATCCCGGCACGCCGTTCCTCGAGCTCTCGCCGCTGGCCGCGCACGGGATGTACGACGACGCCGCGCCGGGAGCGGGAATCGTCAGCGGCGTCGGCACCGTCAGCGGCCGCCGCTGCGTGATCGCCGCCAACGACGCCACCGTCAAAGGCGGCACCTACTACCCGATGACGGTGAAGAAGCACCTGCGGGCGCAGGAGGTGGCGCTGCAGAACCGGCTGCCCTGCATCTACCTGGTCGACTCCGGCGGCGCCTTCCTTCCCATGCAGGACGAAGTCTTCCCCGACCGCGACCACTTCGGCCGCATCTTCTTCAACCAGGCGACGATGTCGGCACAGGAGATCCCGCAGCTCTCGGCGGTGATGGGGTCCTGCACGGCCGGCGGCGCCTACGTGCCGGCGATGAGCGACGAGACCGTGATCGTCCGCCACCAGGGGACGATCTTCCTCGGCGGCCCGCCCCTGGTGAAGGCGGCGACCGGGGAGGAGGTGAGCGCCGAGGAGCTCGGCGGCGGCGACGTCCACGCCCGCAAGTCCGGCGTCGCCGACCACCTCGCCGCCGACGACGCCGAGGCGCTTCAGATCCTGCGCGAAATCGTCGCCACGCTGCCGCCGAGCCCGGCGCCGCCGTGGCAGCGCCTGGAGCCCCGGCCGCCGGCCGGCGACCCGGAGGAGATCCTCGACGTCGTCCCGATCGGCTCCCGCGCCCCCTGGGACATCCGCGAGGTCCTGCGCCGCGTCGTCGACGGCGGCGAGCTGCGCGAGTTCAAGGAGAAGTACGGCAAAACGCTGGTCTGCGCCTTCGCCCACCTCGACGGCCACCCGGTCGGGATCGTCGCCAACAACGGCATCCTCTTCTCCGAGAGCGCCCTCAAGGGCGCCCACTTCGTCGAGCTCTGCGACCACCGCCGCATCCCCCTCGTCTTCTTCCAGAACGTCAACGGCTTCATGGTCGGCTCCAAGTACGAGGCGGGCGGCATCGCCAAGGACGGGGCGAAGATGGTCGCCGCCGTCTCCACCGCCCGCGTCCCCAAGCTGACCGTGATCGTCGGCGGCTCCTTCGGCGCCGGCAACTACGGCATGTGCGGCCGTGCCTACTCGCCCCGCTTCCTCTTCATGTGGCCGAACGCCCGCATCTCGGTGATGGGCGGCGAGATGGCGGCGGCGGTGATGAAAGAGGTGGGCCAGCCAGAGACGGCCGAGCTGCTCCACGACCAGTACGAAGAGCAGGGCAAGCCCTTCTACTCCACCGCCCGCCTCTGGGACGACGGCGTCATCGACCCCCGCGACACCCGCGCCGTGCTCGCTCAAGCGCTCGACGCCTGCAGCGGCGCCCCGCTCGAAGAGCTCGCATCTCCCGTCTTTCGTATGTAGCGCCCGGGGGAGAGAAAGGCGTTCCTGACCCCTTGGGTGGGGGTGAGCCATCGCTTCCCTTCGATGAAGGCAAAGCAGCTGCGCGCCGTTCTGGAACGCAAGCCGCTCAACTACCGCGTGCAGCGTCGGACGGGCTCGCACCGTTGCCTGTCGTCACCCGACTATCCACCGCTTGTGTTTGCCTTTCACGACCGGGCCACTGTTTCGCCGGCGACCGTTCGCAAGATCCTTGTCGGCGATGTGGGTCTTGCGAGGGACGAGGCCCGGAAACTAATCTGAGCGGGAGGAGCCGGAGATGAAACCCATTCGTGTCATTTACCACCAAGAGGACGAGGGCTGGTGGGCCGAGTCCCCCGACGTCAAGGGCTGGACGGCGGTGGCGGATACCTACACCGAAATCGTGAAGCTGGCCGAAGAGGGCATCCCGTTCGCTCTCGAGCGCGAAGCGGAGATCGAGCACGTCCTGCCCGCCGGCAAAGATCTCGCCGCCTGAGGCGCGTTGGGTTTCAATCTCCTCACTCTCGTCGCGCTTCTTGTCGCGTCCGTGCAGTCTGTCGAGCCCTCCCACTGCCCGCCAGGGCACCCGGTCTGCCGGGAAACGGTGGGGAGGATCGTCTACGTCGAGCGGGTCGATCCCGACGGCGACGGCGACGCCCACTTCGTGATCCGCGACCCGCAGGGGATCACCCTGCCGGGCCTGACCGCGATCGACGTGCGGGTGGGCCTCCGGCCGCACCCGCTGCCCGGGCCCGGCGACCTGGTCAGCGCCGCCGGCCCGGTGCAGACGGGCTCCTACGGCCAGCACCAGATCCACGCGCTCGAGCTGCACGTAGGACGCCCTGCGAGACTCGCTGAATGATCCGGCCCTTCGCCCAGGTCGACGTCTTCGGCAGCGGCTCCTGTTCGGGTAACCCGGTCGCGGTGGTGCTCGACGCGGAGGGACTCTCGACCGCGGAGATGCAGTGCTTCGCCGCCTGGACGAACCTCTCCGAGACGACCTTCGTCCTCCCGCCCGAGGACCCAGGCGCTGATTACCGCGTCCGCATCTTCACGCCGGAGCTCGAGGCTCCCTTTGCCGGTCATCCGACGCTTGGCAGCTGCCATGCCTGGCTCGAGGCCGGGGGAGAGCCGAGCGATCCCACCGAGGTCGTGCAGGAGTGCGGGGTGGGGCTGGTTCGGGTCCGGCGTGAAGAGGGAAGGCTCGCCTTCGCCGCGCCGCCGCTGCGGCGCTCCGGTCCCGCTTCGCCAGAGGAGGCGGCGCGGGTCGCGGCCGCGCTCGACCTCGACCCGGCCGAGATGCTCGCGGTCGAGTGGGTCGACAACGGCTTCAGCTGGATCGCCGTCCTGCTCGAGAGTGCCGAGCGGGTCCTGTCGCTGCGCCCCGGCCCGCTCGAGTTCGACCTCGGCGCCGTCGGCTTCTACCCGCCCGGCTCCGAGGCGGCGATCGAGGTCCGCGCCTTCTTCCCGATCAACGGGGTCGCCGCCGAGGACCCGGTGACCGGCAGCCTCAACGCCGGGATCGCGCAGTGGCTGCTCGGCAGCGGACGCCTGCAGGCGCCCTACGTCGCCAGCCAGGGCACGGCGATCGGCCGCTCCGGCCGGCTCTTCGTCAGCGAGGACGAGGCCGGCGAGATCTGGGTCGGCGGCCGCAGTGAAAGTGTGCTCAGCGGCGAGGCCGAGCTCTAGGGATCAGCCGAGCGCCTCGGCGAGCAGGACGGCGCCACCGAAGAGGAAGGCGGCAAGGGCCACCGCGCCGACGAGCCGCACCGGCGGGCCGCCGTGGATTCCCGTCTCGTGCACGACCGCGTGGCCGCGGCCGCGGGCGATAAGCCAGCGGTTGACCGGCACCGCCACCGCTCCCGCCACCACCAGGGCGAAGGCGAGGCTGCCCCAGAAGAGGAGGCTGCCGAGTCCCGCCTCCATCGCCCCGGGGATGGCGAGGATGATCAGGTTGTCGACGACCTCCATCGTCGCGATGCTGAGCGTGTCTGAGGCGAGGGCGATCGGCACGACGGCGCCAAGCGCCAGCCCCGCCCGCAGCAGCGGCAGGCTGGTCAGCCCGTAGCCGAAGAGGAAAGCGAGGGCGACCGCGAGGACGACGGTGCCGAGGTTGGAGAAGCCGAGCGCGGTGCCGATCGCCATCCCGGCGATCTCGCCGATCGCGCAGCCGGTGAGGCAGTGGAGAGTGGCCGAGATCGCGAGACGGTTCATGGCTTCAGCCTAACATACCCCTAGGGGGTATAAGTAAAGGCAAAGAAGAGCCGGCCCCGAGGGGCCGGCTCCGGTACCGCAGATGCCTCTCTCGGCTAGCCGAGGTACATGATCGCGATCGCCATCGCGTCGTCGATCAGGTGGTGCCCTTCCGGCACGTTGTAGATGCCGTGCAGGCGAATCGTCTGGCCTTTGCTGATCGTCGCGATCGGGTTGCCCGTGCAGACGTTCATCGAGGAGACGTGTTTCCGACCGTCCGGGGTTTCGTAGCCGGGGCCGCCGTAGCCCGCCACCGAGTTGCACAGCAGCGAGCCGCCGGTGCTCTCGTTGGTGAGTTCGATGTTGACGCCGTGGTCATGGATGTGCCCGGCGGCGGCGATCAGTTTGCCGCCGATGCTGGCTTTCCAGTCGTAGTGGGTGTCGCTGAGCCCGACCGGAACCGTGATGTAGGAGTTCAGCGAGCACTGGTTCGCGTCCATCCAGACCGGGCGCAGCGGCGCGCGGCTGGTGTGGTCGGTGCCGGTCGCGTACTTCCAGGTCATCCGGATTTTCACCGTTTTGCTGGTCGTCGCCCAGTTCATCAGGTCGAAGACCATGTTCCAGGTCTCGGTGCTGTTGACCTTGTAGCCGTAGGGCAGCGCCTGCAGGTCGACTTTGGTCCGCTCGTCGCCGGAGGCGAAGAAACGTTCCCCGAGCAGACCGGGGCCGCTGTTGCCGCAGGTGACGTCGGACTTGCCGCTCGACTGGGCGGCGAACATCGCGTGGTGGAGCATCGGCCCCTGGCTGATCGTCGCTTTGGTCCCGTCGGTGTAGACGAGATCCGGCGTGACGCCGATGATCGAGCAGCCGGTGCACGGCTTGGCGATGTTGGTGACGATCTGGTTCTGGATCATCCCCGCGTTTTCGTGGTCGTGCGGGTCTCCGTTTCCGGCCGGGATCGTGTACGGGCCGTAGTCGATGGTTTTCGAGACGATCGCCGCGCTTGCGCTGGCAGGCACGACGAGGATCGCGATGGCGCCGAGCAGCAGCGCCAAGCGTTTGATCGCTTGCATCTATTTCTCTCCCCATTTGTGAGTGAAGGCGCCTCCCGCTGAGGTCGCCTGAACGTTCAGGGAACCTAGATCCAACGGTGCTTCTATGTCAACCGCTTGTGCTCGCTCCCGGGTGACTCAGATCGAAATGGAGTAGGCGAAATTTGACACGTGACTATTTAGTCACCTATAGTACCGTCGATGGACGAGGTCTTCAAGGCGCTGGCGGATCCCACCCGTCGTGAGCTGCTCGATCGGCTCTTCGAGCGGGACGGGCAGACCCTGAGCGCGCTCGAAGAGCCGCTGTCGATGACCCGCTTCGGCGTGATGAAGCACCTGAAGGTCCTCGCGGAGGCGCATCTCGTCACGACGAGGAAGCAGGGCCGGGAGAAGCTCCATTTCCTGAACCCCGTCCCGATCCAGCTCGTCCACGAACGGTGGGTGAGCAAATACGCGCGGCCGTGGGCGGAGACGCTCACGGGCCTCAAACGAGAACTGGAGGACTGAGATGCAAAGGCACGATGCAGGTGTCGTCCTGGCGCCCGGCGACACGACCGCCGTCTTCGAGATCTACATCAAGACGACGCCGGAACGCCTCTGGGAGGCGATCACCGACCCCAAGCTGCGGGCGAAGTACACGTTCGGCGTCGAGACGCACTCCGACTGGACGCCGGGCTCGAGCTACACCTCGGGCGTTCCGGGCGTGATCGACATCGCCGCCGGCGAGAACATCGAGGTCGACCCTCCCCATCGCCTCGTCCAGAGCATGAACGCGCTCTGGAGCGACGAGGCGAGAGCGGAGGGAACGTCGGTCGTCACGTGGGAGATCGTCCCGGTCGGCGATTCGTGTCGGCTGACGGTGACTCACGACCAGCTGAGGCCGGACGGCAATGGAGAGATCTACGGCGGTTGGCCGATGATCCTCTCCGGGCTGAAGACCTTGCTCGAGACGGGCGAGTCGCTGACCACTCCCGGCTCCTTGCGCTTCGCGGGGGCTGCAGCCTAGGCGGCCTCGGGCAACCAGGCGTCGAGCGCCGCGCGCATGCCCGGGGCGTCCAGCCCCTGGGCGGCGCGGTGCTCGGCGCCTGTTCCGTAGCGACGGAGCTCCGGGTCGCGCACGCCGAGGGCGAGCAGGCGGAACGGGCGGTCGGAGAGCGCGTCGGCGACCTCGGCCGACGACGTGCCGGCCTGGTACGGCTCGACGAGCACGACCTCGGCCGGGTCGAGCGCGCGCAGGCCGCCGACGTCGAAGGGCCGCACCCGCGAGACGTACGCG
>DASSMJ010000011.1:0-18157 GCA_035688955.1 Solirubrobacterales bacterium
GGCGTCACCTTCCACCGCAACGAGGAAGGCAAACTCGGCACCCGCGCCTTCGGCGGCGCCTCCGCCGCCCGCACCTACTACGTCGCTGACATCACCGGCCAGGCGATCATGCACGTGCTCTACGAGCAGCTGATGAAGTACAGCGAGCAGATCGCCCGCTACGAGGAGTGGTTCTGCAGCTCGCTCGCGCTCGACGAGAACGGCGAGTGCTGCGGGGTCGTCACCCGCAACGTCGCCGACGGCTCGATGGAGCTCTTCCAGGCGAAGTCGGTGATCCTCTGCACCGGCGGCAACGGCCAGGTCTGGCAGCCGACCACCAACGCCCTGATCTGCACCGGCGACGGCATCGCGATGGCCTACCGGGCCGGCGCCAAGCTGATGGACATGGAGATGATCCAGTACCACCCGACGACGCTGGCGGGCAAGGGCTTCCTGATCACCGAGGGCGCCCGCGGCGAGGGCGCGCACCTGCTCAACGCCAAGGGCGAACGCTTCATGGAGAAGTACGCGCCGAACAAGATGGAGCTGGCCTCGCGCGACGTCGTCTCCCGCGCCGAGCAGACCGAGATCAACGAGGGCCGCGGCTTCCCCGACGGGACCGTCGCGCTCGACATCACCGTGGTCCCGAAAAAGCGCGTGCACGAGGCGCTGCGGGAGATCGTCCTCGTCGGCCGCGACTTCGCCGGCGTCGACATCACCCGCGAACCGATCCACATCAAGCCGGGCAACCACTACACGATGGGCGGCGTCAAGACCGACGTCGACGGCCGCACCGACATCCCCGGCCTCTATTCAGCGGGCGAGACCGCCTGCGTCTCGGTCCACGGCGGCAACCGCCTCGGCGCCAACTCGCTGCTGGACACGCTGATCTTCGGCAAGCGCTCCGGCCGCGACGCCGCCGCCCGCGCCAAGCGCAACGACTACGCCCGCGTCTCGAAGAAGGTGCTGGAGGACGAGGAGGCGATGATCGCCGACGTCATCTCGCGCGAGAAGGGCTCCGGCCGTCGCATCTCCGAGGTCAAGCGCGAGCTGGGCGAGACGATGGACTCCAAAGTCGCCGTCTTCCGCGAGGAGGCGGGAATCCAAGAGGCACTGGAAACGGTCCGCCGCCTCAAGGAGGAGGCCAAGACCGCCTACATCGACGACCACGGCAGCGTCTTCAACCAGGACCTGATTGCCGCGATCGAGCTTGGGTACATGCTCGACAACGCCGAGTGCACCTGCGTCGCGGCGCTCGAGCGCAAGGAGAGCCGGGGCGCTCAGTACCGCACCGACTACCCGGAGCGCAACGACGAGGAGTGGCTCAAACACATCGACCTCGAGCGGACCGACGACGGCCCCGAGCTTTCCTACTCCGAGGTCACGATCACCCAGTGGGAACCGCAAGAGAGGACCTACTAATGGCCGAGTACACGATCAAAGTCCGCCGCTTCCAGCCCGAGAGCGGCGAGGGGCCGTACTGGGAGGAGTTCAACGTCGACCTCGATCCCTCGCTCTCGGTCCTCGACGGCCTGCTGCAGGCCAAAGACCGCGACGACGGCTCGCTCTCGGTCCGCTGCTCCTGCCGGGCGGCGATCTGCGGCTCCTGCGGGATGAAGATCAACGGCCAGTCCGGGCTCGGCTGCAAGACCCAGATCGGCGAGGCCCAGGAGCAGGCCAACAAGATGAAGGGCGCGACCGGCGTCACCGCCGCCGAGGCCTCGAGCCCGATCGGCGCCCAGGCGCCGGAAGCCCAGGACGCGGTCCGCGCCACCGGCCAGGAAGAGGCCGGCCCCGGCCCGATCACCGCCACCACCGAGGCCACGGCCCCGATCGTGATCGAGCCGATGGGGAACATGCCCGTGATCAAGGACCTGATCACCGACATGGAGTCGACCCACTGGACCAAGATCCGCCGCGTCACCCCCTGGCTCCTCCCCCACGGCGAGCCGCCCGAGCGCGAGTACGTGGTCGAGCCGGAATCGATGATCGACATCACCCAGTCGATGGCCTGCATCCAGTGCGGCGCCTGCGTCTCCTCCTGCCTTTCGATGGAAGCCGACCCCGACTTCATCGGCCCGGCGGCGCTGGCCAAGGCCTACCGCTTCGTCGGCGACCCGCGCGACGCGGAGACCGCCGAGCGCCTCCACGACCTCGCCCACGACCCGCACGGGATCTACGACTGCACCCACTGCTTCAGCTGCATCGACGCCTGCCCGAAGGGGGTGGCGCCGATGGACCAGATCATGCGCCTGCGCCGCAAGGCCGGCGAGGAGGGGATCGAAGACCCCAACGCCGGCCACGCCCACGAGATCGCCTTCGTCAAGGTGATCGAGAAGAAGGGGCTGTTGGACGAGGCGCTGCTGGTCCAGGAGTCCTACGCGCCGGGCGTCAAAGGCAAGCTGAAACCGAGCAAACGCAGCATCCGGGAAACGATCAAGTCGCTGCCGACGATCCTGCGGCCGCTGCGCAAACGCAAGGTCAAGCTGCGGCAGGCGATTCCCGGCCTGCACCACGGCCTCCCCAAGGACGAGATGAACGACGTCAAGTCGATCTACTCGCACGCCGAGGAGCACAGCGAGGAACTGAACCTGTACATCCGGGGCGAGGAGGGCGACGACGCCCAGCCCGACGGCCTTGGCGCCGAGGAGGAGACGACGAAATGAGCAAGATCAAAGTCGCCTACTGGCCCGGCTGCGTATCGCGCGGCTTCACCCCCGAGCTGCACGGCTCGATGGCGCTGGTCGCCGAGCGGCTCGACATCGAGCTGGTCGAACTCGACCGCGCCAACTGCTGCGGTGCCGGCGTCATCGCCGAGCACAACCAGGAGCTGGCCGACACGCTCAACGCCCGCACCTTCGCCCTCGCCCAGCAGACCGGCTTGGCGATGATGAACATCTGCTCGACCTGCCAGGGCGCCCAGTCGGAGTGCCAGCAGCGCCTCGACGCCGATTCCGCCTACCGCGCCCACGTCAACGAGGTGCTCTCCGGACAGGGCCTCTCCTACGAGAAGGGCAAGGACGGTTTCACGAACAAAAACTTCCTCTGGCTGCTGGTCGAGGACTACGGCCTCGACAACCTGCGCGCGCTGGTCAAGCGCCCGCTCAGCGGCCTCCGGGTCGGCCCCTTCTACGGCTGCTACATCGTGCGGCCGAAGGAACGCCTCGGCTACGCCGACTACCCCGACCGGGACATCTACCTGGAGAAGGTGATCGAGGCCCTCGGCGGCGAGATCGTCGAGTACGACGGCGCCCGCAAGTGCTGCGGCTTCCCGGTGGTGACGATGAACCGCGACACCTCGCTGCGCCAGGCCGGCACCCACGTCGGCGACGCGATCGACGCCGGCGCCGACTGCCTCGTCACCCCCTGCCCGCTCTGCCACCTCAACCTGGACATGCAGCAGCCCGAAGCGGCCAAAGTCGTCAACCGCGACCTCGGCCTCCCGGTCCTGCACCTGCCCCAGCTGGTCGGCCTCGCCCTCGGCGTCGAGCCGAAGGAACTGGGCATGGACCGCCACGTCGCCTCGACCCGCTGGGTCCAGGACCGGCTGTCTGCAGTTACCACTTAGCGCTCAGCCGTCAGCCCGACCCGGCGGGCCAGCCACTGGGCGCCGATCGTGTCGGTGAGGCCGTGGGCGACGATCGAGGCGATGATCGCGATCGCGGCGACGTCGAAGATCAGGTCGTTGCTGCCGACGTCTGACTTGAGGACGAAGAGGGCGAAGAGCATCGAGGCCACCCCCTTGGGCCCGAACCAGGCCATGAAGAGCTTCTCCGACTGGGGAATCCCGGTGCGCAGGAACGAGAGCATCACCGCCACCGGGCGGGCGAGGAGGAGCGCGAAGGCGACGAAGACGATCAGCGGCGGGACGCTGTGGTGGAAGCCGGTGGCGTAGATCAGGCCGCCGAAGACGAAGAAGGTCAAGACCTGGAGGATGGCGCTGGTGTTCTCGGCGAACTCGACGAAGCCCTGCGGCACCTCGCGCTCGCTGGCTCCCATCGCGATTCCGCAGACGAAGGCGGCGATCAGGCCGTTGCCGATCGTGACTTCGGCGAGGCCGAAGGCCATCAGGGCGAAGCCGACCGAGTAGATCCCCTCGTAGCGAGCGGTGATGCCGCCGCCCGGCAGATGATGATGCATGCGCCCGGCGAGAATCCCGAGGGCGACGCCGATCGCAACGCCGACCGCCGCCTCGCCGGCTAGCTTCATCGCTTCCGCGCCGGCGTCTCCCCCCGGGGAAGCCAAAACAAGGAAGAAGAGGACGAAGGGGAGCGCCAACCCGTCGTTGAGGCCGGACTCGAGGTTAAGCGTGTGCCGGACTTTGCTGGGGACCAGGCGGGAGGTGACGACCGCGGAGGTCACCACCGGATCGGTGGGCGAGAGCACGGCGGCCAGCAGGAACGCCTCCGCCCAGGTCAGCTCGGGGAAGAGCGCCTTTGCGGCCAGGCCCAGCAGCCCCATCGTGATCGGCATCGCGATGATCAGCGCCCGCGCGGTCGGTCCCCAGTGCTTTCGCAGCAGCTCGCGCTCGACGAACATCCCGTCGCTGAAGAGGGTGAGGATCAGCGCCAGCTCGACCAGCTCGACGATCGCCTCGTCCCCGGCGTCGACGTGGACCACGCCAGCGATGGCGAGACCGAAGCCCAGGGCCACAGAGAGCACAGAGGCCGAAAGCACCGTCCCCTTGATCACCCCCGAGAGGGCGGCGACGATCGCCAGCAGGCCTCCGAAAAGCAGCAGCCCTTCGGCGAAGCTGATGTCCACCGATTAGACCCGGGCGCCGACGAGGCCGCGCTCGACGAGGATCTCGGCGAGCTGGACGGCATTGGTGGCGGCGCCCTTGCGCAGGTTGTCGGAGACGACCCAGAGGTCGAGGGCGCGGTCGTTGCCGGCGTCGCGGCGGATGCGGCCGACGAAGACGTCGTCCTTGCCGGCGGCAGCGATCGCCATCGGGTACTCGGCGGCCGCGGGATCGTCGAGGACCGTCACCCCCGGCGCGGCTTCGAGCAGCTCGCGCGCCTGCTCGGGCTCGAGCGGCTCGCGGGTTTCGACGTTGACCGCCTCCGAGTGGCCGCTGACGACCGGGACGCGGACGCAGGTGGCGCTGACCTTGATCTCGGGGTCGCCGAGGATCTTGCGGGTCTCGTTGATCAGCTTGCGCTCCTCGTCGGTGTGATCGTCGCCGTCGGCGAAGTTGCCGGCGTGGGCGAGGACGTTGAAGGCGATCTGGTGCGGGTAGATCCGCGGCTCCGGCACCTCATAGCCGCCGACCAGCGCCCGCGCCTGCGCGTGCAGCTCGTCGATCGCCGCCTTGCCGGTGCCGGAGACGGCCTGGTAGGTGGAGACCACCAGGCGCTCGATCCCGGCCGCGTCGTGGAGCGGCTTCAGCGCCACCACCATCTGCATCGTCGAGCAGTTGGGGTTGGCGATGATCCCGTTGTGGCCCTCGAGGGCATCGGGATTGACCTCGGAGACGACCAGCGGCACGTCGTCGTGCATGCGCCAGTAACTGGTGTTGTCAACCACGGTCGCGCCGGCGGCGACGATCTTCGGCGTCCACTCGGCGCTGACCGAGCCTCCCGCCGAGGAAAGGACGAGGTCGAGGCCCTGGATCGCCTCCTCGCTCACCGCTTGCACGGTCAGCGGCTCCCCCCGCCACTCGATCTCTTTGCCGGCCGAGCGCTCGGAGGCCAGCGGCCGCAGCTCGGCTACCGGGAAGTCGCGGTCGGCGAGCAGCTCGAGGATCGTCGTCCCGACCAGACCGGTCGCGCCGAGGACCCCGACTCTGTATCCGTCGCCCGCCATACGTCGAGTATGCCGAGGATCAGCCGGCGACCGTGGGCCGGTGATCGGGGCCGGTCGGGTCCTCCGGCTGCACCGCGTCGGCGCCCAGCTCGAAGGCCTTGTGGAGGACGTTGACCGCGTCCTTGACGCGGTCGGCGGCGATGACGCACGAGATTTTGATCGGCGAGGTGGAGATCATCTCGATGTTGATCCCTTCGTCGCCGAGGATGCGAAAGACTTTGGCGGCGACGCCGGGGTGGGAGCGCATGCCGGCGCCGACGATCGAGACCTTGCCGATCTGCTCGTCGGCGAGGACCTCCAGGGAGACGTCGCCGAGGGCGGCGATCGTGTCTTTGGCGATCGGCAGGTCGGAGCGGTCGACGGTGAAGGAGAGGTCGGCGAGCTGGTCGTCGCCCACCGGCTCGTTCTGGATGATCACGTCGACGTTGACGTTGGCGTCGGCGAGGGCGCCGAAGATGCGGCCGGCGACGCCCGGCTCGTCGCGGAGCCCGTGCAGGGTCACGCGCGCCTCGGAATCCGAATGGGTGACTGCGGTTACGAACGGGTTCTCCATGGTCTCTTCCGTCTCTTCCTCTGAGACGACGAGGGTACCGGGACCGTCCTCGAAGCTGCTGCGGCAGTGGATTCGCACGCCGTGGTTGCGGGCGTACTCGACCGAGCGCAACTGCAGCACCCCCGCCCCCGACGCTGACATCTCAAGCATCTCCTCGAAGGAGACGTGGTCGAGCTTTTGGGCCTCAGGCACGATCCGCGGATCGGCGCTGTAGACGCCGGCGACGTCGGTGTAGATCTCGCAGACGCTGGCCCGCAGGGCGGCCGCCAGGGCGACGGCGGTGGTGTCGGAGCCGCCGCGGCCGAGGGTGGTGACGTCGCGGCTCTCGGTCGAGACCCCCTGGAAGCCGGCGACGAGGACGATCCGGTCCTGCTGCAGCGCCTCGCTGATCCGGTCGGCGCGGACGTCGATGATCCGCGCTTTCGTATGCGAAGAGTCGGTGACGATCCCCGCCTGCGAGCCGGTCAGCGAGATCGCCTCGTGGCCCATGTCGTGGATCGCCATCGCGCAGAGCGCGCAGGAGATCCGCTCCCCGGTCGAGAGCAGCATGTCCATCTCCCGCGCCACCGGCCGCTCGGAGATCTCGTGCGCCTGCTCGACCAGTTCGTCGGTCGTCTTGCCGCGGGCAGAGAGCACGGCGACGACGCGGTTGCCGGCCTCGCGAGCGGCGACGACCCGCGCCGCGGCCCGCTTGATCTGCTCAGCGCCGGCGACCGAAGTGCCGCCGAACTTCATCACGACTATGTCTGATCCGTCCCCGCTCATCGAACCCTGAGGATAGTCAGGGAAGGCTTCCTACTCGGCCGCGCCGCCGAGGTTGCCGAGCATCGCCTGTTCGGCCATGCGGATCAGGCCGAGGCCGCTATGGGGGCGCATGTCGCTGCTGCGCACGCGGACGTGGGAGCCGTGGGGGCCCACCACCTCGACGATCGTGCAGACGTCGCCGATCTCGCAGTCATCGCCGTAGTCGTTCTCGATTGCCTCCATCTGTTCGGCCACGACCCGGCCGACCTTGCTCTGGTCAAGCGACATCTGAAGCTCCTTCCTCTAGCTGCACGTCACACTCGTCTAATTCCGCCAGGCTTCGACCCGGCGCTTCTGCGCTGCCTTCCGTTCCTTTCGACTGCCAAAAAGGGCCATCATGGATTCGGCGAGGCTTGCGGCGTCCGTGTTCTTGACCTTGTCGATTCTCTGCTTCGCCTCCTCGTAACAGGCGCCGTCCTCTCGGTCGCCGACGACGCAGACGGTCGCCACCTCCTCCCGCTCGTCCACGCGGAAGACGATGCGCCAGTCCCGGTTGCCGACGGTGATCTTTCGCCACCCCACGAGGTCTCGGCCGAGCGGTTCTCCAGCCTCCGATCCCTTTTGCTCGATTTCCAGGAGTTTGGCGAAGAATGCCTTCAACTTTCCGCTCTCGGCGTGCTTGGCCAGGTCGGCGATTGCATCGTCGATCAACTCGACTCGGACCGCCATGGACCCTAATCCCCTGCCAATTCCTCGCGGGTAAAGCCAAAGCGGTCGAGGACATCATCGAGAGAATGTCGCCTCTCATTGGCGGTCAGCAAGCGGGTCAGCGCCAGGGAAACATCGAGTAGACGGTCCTCCAACTCTTCCGCCCGTTGCAGCGACTCGATGCTGACGACCGCCGCAACCGGCTTGCCGTTGCGGATCACGACTCGCTGCTCGCCCTGCTCCGCCGCCTTCACCAAGCCAGAGATTCCAATCTTGTTGGCCTCGCTGACCGAGATCAGATCTTGAGTGTCAACCTTTGGCATCTTGAAATCCTAGGTAGAATCCTAAAAAGAAGATAACCCAGAATAGCAGTCCCTGGTGCGTTCGCTTGTGTGGGGACAATCACACTTGGTGATATATCTACTCGATATATAAATCAGAGAGATGGAGCAGCTGAGCGCCACCGCCTACGTGATCCTCGGTTTTGTCCGCACGGAACCGCGGTCGGGATACGAAATCAAAGCGCTGGTGGACAACTCGACCCGGTTCTTCTGGGCGGCCAGCTACGGCCAGATCTACCCCGAGCTGAAGCGGCTCGCCGAGGCGGGCCTGATCGTCGGCTCCGACTCCCCCACCGGCGGCCGCCGCCGCACCGTTTACGAGATCACCGCCGACGGCGAGGAGGAGCTGCGGACCTGGCTGCGCCGGCCGCCGCAGACCTTCGAGATGCGTGAGGAAGGCCTGCTGAAACTGTTCTTCGCCGACGCGCTGCCCCCCGGAGAGGCGGTGGCGATCGTGCGGGCGATGCGCGCCCACCGGCTCGAGGTCAACGCCGAGCTGCGCTCGATCGAGGCGCTGAAAGGCGAGATCGACGACCCCTACCCGATGATCGTGCTGCGGGGCGGGATCGAGTTCACCCAATGGTTCGCCGACTGGTGCGAGCGGATGGAGGAGGAAATCCTCGCCGCCGCCCCTGAGCAAAGGAGCAGCTGATGTTCGACTCCCTGGCCCGCTTCGCCGACTCGAAGGCCCGCCGGATCGGCCTGGCCGCGATCGCCTTCTTCCTTCTTGCCGGGGCGCTCGGCGGCGGCGTCGCCGACAAGCTCGACCCCTACGGCGCCGAAGACCCGGCGACCGAGACGGTGAAGGCGATGGACCGGCTCGAGGGGGCGGGGCTGCGGGTGCCGGCGGTGATCGCGGTGGTCGAAGACGCCCCGGTCGGCGCCCCCGCCACCCGCCGGCGGGTCGAGGCGCTCGAGGACGAAGTCCGGGCGCGCGCCGACGTCGCCTCGGTGACCGGCTACTACGACACCCGCTCCCCCGCTTTCGTCTCCAACGACCGCGACGCCACCTACTTCACCGTCGCCCTCAAGGCGACCGAGGACAAGCAGGAGCAGGACGTCGGCGCCGAAATCGCCGACCAGCTCTCGAGCCATCCCGGCGTGGTCGTCGGCGGGCCTTCGGTGGCCCAGGAGCAGGTCAACAAGCAGGTCGAGGAAGACCTGAAAAAGGCCGAGATGCTGGCCTTCCCGCTGCTCTTCCTGCTCTCGCTGCTGTTCTTCCGCAGCCTCGTCGCCTCGGTCCTGCCGCTGATGATCGGCGGCCTGGCGATCGTCGGCACCTTCCTCATCCTGCGGGTGGCGAGCGAGTTCGCCTCGATCTCGATCTTCGCCCTCAACCTGACGACGGCGCTGGGGCTGGGGCTGGCAATCGACTACAGCCTCTTCATCGTCTCCCGCTACCGCGAGGAGATCGCCAAGGACGGGCCGGGGCTGGCGGCGATGCGCCGGGTCCTCGCCACCTCTGGGCGCACCGTCTTCTTCTCCTCGCTGACGGTCGCCGCCGCGCTCGCCTCGCTGCTGGTCTTCCCGCAGCGGTTCCTCTACTCGATGGGCCTCGGTGGCTCGCTGGTGGCGCTGTTCGCGGCGCTGATCTCGCTGACCGTGCTGCCGGCGGTGCTGACCCTGCTCGGGGAGCGGGTCAACGCCGGCGCGCCGAAGTTCCTCCAGCGGCGGGCCGAGTCCGACGCGCGTCCCGCCCAGGATGGATTCTGGTACCGGCTCTCGCGCTTCGTGATGCGGCGGCCGGTGCCGGTCGCGACCGCCAGCGCGCTGCTGCTGATCGTCCTCGGCCTGCCCTTCTTCGGGATCAAGTTCAACACCGTCGACCCGACCGTGCTGCCCGAGTCGGCCAGCGCGCGGCAGGCCTACGACACCGTCAGCGAAAAGTTCCCGCCCTACCACGAGACCCCGATCTGGATCGACGTCGAAGGCGGGCCGAGGGCCGGCGCCCAGGTCGCGGCGGCGGTCCGCGGGGTCGACGGCGTCGCCGAAGTGCTGCCGCCCCAGCGGCTCGAGCCCGGCATCACCGCCGTGCAGGCGGTCTCGGCCCATCCCTTCGCCTCGGAGGAGAGCGAGACGACGGTGCGGGCGATCCGCGACCTGCCGGAGCCGTCCGGTTCGACCGTGTTGGTCTCCGGCGCCACCGCCGACTTCGTCGACTTCCAGAGCAGCCTGACCGAACATCTCCCCTACGCGCTGGCGATCGTGATCGGGGCGACCCTGGTGATCCTCTTCCTGATGACCGGCTCGGTGATCCTGCCGATCAAGTCGCTGATCATGAACTTCCTCAACCTCAGCGCCGTCTTCGGCCTGCTGGTGCTTCTCTTCCAGGACGGGCGACTGGAAGGGTTCCTCGACTACAGCAGCCCGGGGGCGATCGAGCAGACGATGCCGATCCTGCTCTTCGCCGTCGCCTTCGGCCTTTCTACCGACTACGCCGTCTTCCTGCTCTCGCGGATCAAGGAGGCACGCGACAACGGCGCCTCGGACTCGGAGTCGGTGGCGATCGGGCTGGAGCGGACGGGGCGGATCGTCACCGCCGCCGCCCTCCTCTTCGCCGTCGCGATGGGGGCCTTCGCCACCTCGAAGATCATCTTCATCAAGGAGAACGGCGTCGGCACCGCCCTGGCGGTCCTTATCGACGCCAGCATCATCCGCGCCCTGCTCGTCCCCTCGCTGATGGAGCTGCTCGGCAAGTGGAACTGGTGGGCACCCCGCCCCCTGCGTCGCCTGCACGAACGCTGGGGGATCAGCGAGGGCGGAGTGATACAACCCGCGGTAGATGCGGGATCAGCCGGCAAAGCCTGACCCGAACCCGGCGCAGCTGGTCGACGCCAGCCGCCGTACCTACCTGGCGGGCGAGCGCACGCAGCTCGCTTGGTGGCGGACCGGGCTGACCGCGCTGGCGGTCGCCCTCGGGGTGGGGCGAGTGGTCCCGGAGCTCTCCGGCATCTCCGCCACCTGGCCCTATGTCGTCGCCGGGGTCGGCTTCGCCCTCTGGGGCGTCGCCGCCTTCCTCTACGGGACCGTGAACAGGACAGCGATGGAAAGGGCGCTGCGCGAGGGCCGCTTCCATGAGGGCCTGCCGGGGGCGCTGCAGGGGCTGACCGTCACCGGCGTCGGCCTCGGACTGTTGACGGCGCTGCTGATCCTGCTGGATTAGCCGGCCGCGTTGAAGATCGTTTCGTCGAAGCCGGTGATCGCGGGTTCGGCGGCGTAGCCGATCTTTTCCAGGCCGAAGAGGTCCTCGATGGTGGCGAGCAGGGAGAAGTGGTTGAAGTAGGTCTCGCTCGTCGTCCCGGCTTCGACGAAGGGTGAGATCAGCAGCGCGCCGACCTGGCCGCCGCCTCCGGTCGCCTTGACCGGGCCGGTCGCGGGCTCTTCCTCGACCGCTGGCAGGTTCGGGTAGGCAGGGGTGAGGCAGCAGGCGCTGGTGTCGGGGGCTTCGCCGCTCTGCGGCGCCTGCGCGGCGGTGATCACGATCAACCCGCCGTCTTTGAAAGCGAACGATTCCTCGATCGTCGGCAGCAGCGCCTTGAGGAATTCCTCGCTCGCCGCCGGGCCGGTCGGGGCTCCTTCCTCGCAGCTCCCTTCCCCGCCTTCGTGGCAGGAGTTGGGGATGACGTAGGCCAGTTTCGGAAAGCGCTCCGCCTTTCCCTCGAGGTCTTTGAGCAGCTGGGGCAGGCCGACAACCGTTTCGGCGCAGGTCGGGTCGTCGGCGATCGCGTGGAAGTAGAGGAAGGGGTTGCGCGGGGTCGCGGCGCAGCCGCTCGGCTGTTCGGCGCCAACCGCGCCCTCTTCTTCCTCGACGTAGGCCTTCCACGGCAGCTTCGCCTCCGCCAGCTGCGCAGGCAGCGTCTTCGTCGCCGTCGGGTAGGCGCAGCCGTCGCCCTCGAGCTGGCCTTCGGCAGATTCGGTGCCGGGGGCGATGTCGCCGTAGGTGGGGCAGTTCGCCTGGGTTGCGGGAGTAGGGCCCTGACCGCTGATCAAGGCAATCCGGTTCGCCAGCCCCCCGGTCGTCACCGCGAAGTAGTTGGGCAGCAGCTCCCCTTGCGCGGGCAGCTCAGCTTTGAAGTAGGCGGATTGGGAGGTGTCGCCGTAGGTTTCTCCGTAGCCGAGTTCGCCGAGCATGATCAAGAAGACGTGTTTCACTTCGGGCAGCCCCGTCGGCAGTTCTTCCTCGATCGGCGGAACTTCCGGTTCAGGTTCGGTCGGAAGCGGCTCTTCGACCACCGGCGCTTCGGCCGGTTCGGGCGCGGGGACGGCGACCGCGGCGGGAGCTTCGCTCGCTTCGGCTTCCGGTTCCGCGACGACGGGTTCGGGCGCCGGTTCCTCTTCCTCGGCTGGCTCTTCGGGCGATTCTTCGAGCAGGATCGAGGTGAGGCCGGCGCTGTGGGCAAATTGGTTGGTCGCCGATCCCAGCGCCACCCCCAGCGCCAGCATCGCGATCACGGCAGCGGCGGCGGCGCGCGGCGAGGGCATGAAGTCGGATCGCTCGAAGGGCCAGCCGCGCTTCGCCGGCGCCGTCTTCTCCGCAACCGCGGCCTTGACCACGGGAATCCGGCCGGTGGTGAACTTGCGGACGCGTTCGACCTGGGCGGCGATCGCCGGCGGCAGCGCGCCGAGCCGCGCTCCGCACTCGAGGCAGTAGCGCTGATCCGGAGCCCGAGCGGCCCCGCACTCCGAACAGTTCTTGCGGATCACGTGCGCGGGGGATATTCGGCGTCCGTGGTGCGGATCGTGTGAAGAAGTTGAGTACGAACCGTTCGCCTTTCACAAATCTTCAACACCACAGCAACGAACCGCTTCAACAATGCCCGCGTGACGACGCCTGCCACCGAGGTCCACACTGCAGTCGCCGGCGACGGTGACAACTGCCCCAACTGCGGCACACCCCTGGCTCGCGACCAGCGCTACTGCCTCCACTGCGGCCAGCGTCGCGGCGACCCCCGCCTTCCCTTCATGGACGCGGTCGTCTTCATGGAGACGTCGAAGCGGCGTCCCGTCGAGCAGACCGCCGCGCCCGCGTCGCCCCCTCCCCCCGAGCGCCAACCCTTCATCTCCGCCAACGCCTCCCTCGTCGCCGGCGTCGCCACGCTGGTGCTGGCAATCGGCGTCGGCGTCCTGATCGGCCGCTCCGGCGACAGCGGCGCGACCAACGCGGCCGCCCCGGCCCCGCAGATCATCCGGGTCGGCGGTGGTGGGGGCGAAGTCGCGTCGACCGCCGGCTCTGGGGGGACGGACAAAGTCGCGGGCAAAGCTGCCGGAACCGCCGGCAAGCCGAAGTCAGCCACCCAGAAGAAGGCGCAAAAGAAAGCCGCAACCGGCGACAGCGGCACCACCAAGGCGGTCGAAGAAGTCTACGAACCAGCCGCCGGTGTCAAGATCGCCCCGCCCGAACAGAAAATCGGCGGCGAGTGCGACCCCAGCACCGCCGGCTGCGGCGACAGCGGCAAGTTCGAAGGGACCTTCTTCGAATGAGGCTGATGCCCGAGCGGCTCCGCCGCACCACTTCGCAGACGACCAGTCAGCCGCCCGGCAACGGCTCCGCCCCCGCCGCGCTCAGCTCCGCCCACGGCGAAGAGTTCATCGTCGACCTCGAGCGGCGGCGCGAGCAGTTGGTCGCGCGGGTGGCGGAGCTGCAGTGGGACCTCGGCGGTCTCGTCTACGAGATGATCGTCCGCAACAGCATCGACGTCGAGGTGATCGTCAAACGCGCCGTCCCGCTCCAGGACGCCGACGCCGAGCTGGGCGAGGTCGAACGCATCCTTCGCATGGAGGAGACCGGCACCGCCGGCGTCTGCACCGGCTGCGGCGCCCCCCACTCCAGCGGCGCCACCTTCTGCTGGCAGTGCGGCAAGCCCCTCCTCGCCCAGGTCTCCGGCGACGAGATCCTCAAGCGTTAGCCGAAGCGGCCGCTTACGTAGTCGCGGGTGCGGGGGTCGCGGGGGGCGCCGAAGATCGCCTTGGTCTCGTCGACCTCGATCAGGGTGCCGACTGGCTTCTCGCCACCGGTCTCGAGGCTGAAGAAGGCGGTGCGGTCGGCGACGCGGGCGGCCTGCTGCATGTTGTGAGTGACGATCACGATCGTGAAGCGGCCTTTGAGGCTGTGCATCAGGTCCTCGATCGCGCCGGTGGCGATCGGGTCGAGGGCCGAAGCGGGCTCGTCAAGCAGGAGGACGTCGGGCTCGATCGCGATCGCGCGGGCGATGCAGAGGCGCTGCTGCTGGCCGCCGGAGAGACCGAGGGCGCTGTCCTTGAGCCGGTCCTTGACCTCATCCCAGAGGGCGGCCCCCCGCAGCGCCCCCTCGACCCGCTCGTCTAGGCCGCGCCGCAGGCCGAGGTTGCGCGGCGCCCAGGCGACGTTGTCGTAGATCGACTTCGGAAACGGGTTCGGTTTCTGGAAGACCATCCCGATCCGCCGCCGCACCTCGACCCGGTCGACCCCTCCGCCGTAGACGTCGTGGCCGTGGTAGAGCACCTGTCCCTCGATCCGGAACCCGGGCACCGAGTCGTTCATCCGGTTGAGGCTGCGCAAAAAGGTCGTCTTGCCGCAGCCGGAGGGGCCGATCAGGGCGGTGATCTCGCCTCGGCGGATGCCGAGGGTGACGCCGGCCAGCGCCTGCTTGGCGCCGTAGAAGATCGAGACGCCGCGGGCGTCGAAGACAAGCTCCGGGCGCGCCAGCCGCTCGATCTCGGCCGTTTCGGTGAAGCCGGCAGGCGCGCCGGTCTTGACGCGGACTCGGGAGGGCACGACTTGGGTCATGAGCTCAACTTTCGTTTGCTGCGCGCCAGCAGCGCCCGGGCGCCGAGGCTCGCGAAGAGGATGAAGGAGACGAGGAGGAGCGACATCCCCCAGGCTTCCGTGAAGCCTTCGGGGTTGCCTTCTTCGGAGAGTTTGTAGATCCAGGTGGGGACGTTCGGCAGAGCTTCGAAGGGGTTGACCGAGAACGTCTTCGGGTCGAAGACGGAGGTGGCGAGGATCAGCGGCGCGGTCTCCCCGGCGGCGCGGGCGACAGCCAGCACCGTGGCGGTGACGATGCCGCCGAGCGCCGTCGGCAGCACCACCGTCAGCACCGAGCGCCAGCGCGCGACCCCGAGGGCGTCGGAAGCTTCGCGCAGCGCCTTCGGCACCAGCAGTAGGACCTCCTGCGAGCCGCGGGCGATCAGCGGCAGCTCGATGATCGCCAGAGCAACCGCCCCCGCAAACCCTGATTGCTGCTTGTGATCAACCAGCAGGGCGAAGACGAAGAGGCCGAGGATGATCGAGGGCAGCCCGTTGAGCAGGTCGAGGGTGAGCCGCAGCGGCCCCGCCCCGCGCGCTCCGGCGTACTCGGTGAGGAAGAGGGCGATCAGCACGCCGAGCGGCATCGCCATCAGCGTCGCCACCAGGGTGATCACGATCGTCCCCAGCAGCATCGGCCCGACGCCGGTCGGATAGCCCGTGAAGACGAAGTCGAGGTCGATCGCCTTGGCCCCGCGGGCGACGACGGTCCAGATCACGATCGCCAGCACCGCGACGGCGATCACCGCCGCGGCGGTCGCGGCGACCTCGGTCAGGCGACTGACGAGCTGCCGCCGCCGCAAGTTGCCGCTCGGCAGCAGCGGCGCGGTCGGGTCGGGGATCGTGCCGCCGCTCATCGTGCCGCCGCCCCCGCCCGGCCGAAGCGGCGCCCGATCCACTGCGCCATCAGGTTCGAGCCCAGCCCGATCGCCAGCAGGATGACCCCGCAGTAGAAGAGCGAGGCCTTGTGCAGTTCGGTCAGCGCACCCGGAAACTGGAGCGCGATGCGCGAGGCAAGCGTGTCGCCGGTCTTGAACAGCGAGGCCTGGATTTCCGAGCCGGCGCCGATCACCTGCGAGACCGCGATCGCCTCACCCAGCGCCCGGCCGAGGCCGAGCAGGCAGGCGGCGACGAGGCCCGAGGAGGTGGTCGGCAGGACGATCCCCCGCACCACCTCCCAGCGGGTGGCGCCGAGCGCCGCGGCCCCGTCCTGCAGCTCCGGCGGCACCGAGCGGAAGAGGTCGCGGGAGATCGAGGCGATGATCGGGACGACCATGATCGTCAGCAGCAGGCTCGCGGTGAAGACGCTCAGCCCGGTCGTTTCCTGAGCGCCGAAGATCGGGATGAAGCCGAACGCCCCGTGGAGGAAGGGCTCGACGTGGGCCTGCACGAAGGGGGCCAGCACGAGCAGCCCCCAGAAGCCGAGGATGACGCTGGGAATCGCCGCCAGCAGCTCGACCAGCGGGCCGATCACCGCGCCCACGCCCTTCGGCGCCAGCAGGGTGAGGAAGAGACCGATCGCGATCGCGATCGGTGCCCCCAGCAGGAGCGCGAAGGCGGAGGTGACGACGGAGCCGAAGAGGAGCGAGCCGGCGCCGAAGATGCCGAAGTTGGGCTGCCAGACGGTTTCGTAGACGAAGCCGAGGCCGTATCTGGAGATCGCCGGCGAGGCGCCATGGACGATCTGGTAGCCGACGAGGACGATGATCGCCGCCGCCGCCAGCGCCGCCAGGCAGCAGATCCCGAACAGCACCCGATCGCCGATCTGGTCGGCGCGTTTGCGAAGGGGGCTGACGCGGGCGCCGCGGCCGGCGCCGCGCGCCGCGGCGGGAAGGGTGGCGCTCATCAAGCGCCCAGCCTAAGAAGTCACAGTCACTTTCTTGTAACCCAATTGTTACCTCACCTTTTCACGGGATTGACACACTTTCTTGATCCTTTCGAGGCAGGCTTGCGCCGTCAAAATCATCCCGAAAGGAATCCGCATTGCAACGCACTAGGTTGCTTCGTCTGCTGATCGCGGTTGTCGCGTCGGTGGGAGTCATGACTTCGATGACGGCGGTCGCGGCATCTGCCGCGGTCACGGGCGCCGGCTCGACGCTGGTCGCTCCGCTGATGGCCAACTGGATCACCAACTTCGAAATCAAAGAAGGAATCCCGGTCAAATACTCCGCCGTCGGCTCGGGCACCGGCATCGCCCAGATCACCGCTCGGACCGTCGACTTCGGTGCCTCCGATGCGCCGATGACCCCCGAACAGGCCGCCGCCTGCAACGGCTGCGTCCAGGTTCCGTGGGCCCTCTCGGCCACCGGTCTCGGGTTCAACATCCCGGGCGTGAAGAAGCTGAATCTGACCGGCAGCGTCCTCGCCGGCATCTACTTCGGCCGCATCACCAAATGGAACGACCCGAAGATCACCAAGATCAACCCCGGCACGAAGCTGCCCGGGCTCAACATCACGCCGGTCTTCCGCAGCGATGGCTCCGGTGACACCTACGCGTTCACCAATTACCTCTCGAAGGTCAGCCCGGCCTGGAAGAGCGAAGTCGGCTACGCGACCACGGTCGGCTTCAAAGCCGGGGTCGGTGCCAAAGGCAACGCCGGCATCACCGCGACCGTGACCAAAACCCCGGGAGCGATCGGCTACATCTCCGCCTACTACCTGATCGCCTCAGGCGTCCACGCCGCCGCGGTCCAGAACAAGGCGGGGAAGTACACGCTGCCGAATATCCCGAACATCTCGAGCGCGGCTTCGACCGTGAAGAAGCTCGGCTCGACCAACACCATCAGCATCACCGACCCCTCGAAGAAGGCGACGATCGCCTACCCGATCTCGACCTTCACCTACGCGATCATCCCCCACGACGCGAAGCAGAAGGGGTTCATGCAGCAGTTCGCCAACTACGCCCTCACGATCGGCCAGAAATACGGCGCCGCGCTCGATTTCGCGCCGCTGCCCAAGGTCGTCCAGCAGGCAGGGCTGAAAGCGGTCGCCTCCCTCTAGGGGGCGCTGTGCCCGCGCCGCCTAGGCGAAAGCCTGGGCGGCGCGCCGGCGCAGATCCGAGTTGAGCATCCCCGTCACCTCGCTGGGAGCGTTCCCGGCGGTGGGGACGGCGGCGCCGATCAGGCCGTCGGCGCGGAAGCCGTAGAGCGGGGCGACGAAGCCGAGCTCGCGGATCTTGCGGACGAGGCGGACGGCGCTCTGGGTGTCGGCGCCGGGGCCGCAGAGGACGATCGCGGTCGGGTC
>DASSMJ010000012.1:0-43938 GCA_035688955.1 Solirubrobacterales bacterium
GCACCTCGAGCACCTGCTCGAGCAGGCGGATGATCGAGAGCGCGCAGGCAAGGCCGATCACCGCCGAGACGATCGGCAGCATCATCGCCGTCGCCGTGCCGAAGGCGAAGAGGAGGATGATCACCGCCGCCGCCAGGCCGATCGCCTCGCTGGTCTCGGTCGCCGGTTTTGAGAGCTGCTGGCCGACGTAGGCGCCGATCGCCGCGTGCAGCCCGGCCGCTTCGGCCGGTTTGGCGCTGTCGAGGATCCGTTCGGCCTGCTGTTCGTCGATTTCCCCCGGCCCGATCGCGAGCACGACCGGGATGTAGCCGACGGTCTGGTCTTTGCTGAGGAAAGCCGCCCCCTGCGGGCTCAGCGGGCTGACCGCGGAGTTGACGTCTTTCAGCGCTTCCAGACGCTTCACGGTTTCGGCCACCGGCTGCGCGTACTCGGGGTCGGTCAGCTTGCCGCGCGGCGCTTCGAAGACCAATGGGTTGCTGCCGTAGGCCTGTTCGGGCAGGTTGTCTTCGAGCAGTTCGGTGGCCGTGGTCGAGCCGGTCCCCGGCAGGGTCAGGTTTTCACTCGTCTTGCTGCCGGAGGCGTGGCCGATCGCCAGCAGGGCGATCGCGGCGAGCACCCAGACCGCGATGACCGGATAGTGGTGGCGCGAGCAGAAGCGTCCGATCGCGTACAGGGGTCCGGTCATCTCTCAGGGGTCCTTTCGGGGGGTGGGGTTTCGCCGGTCTCGAAGGCCGTCGGAATCGCTTCCAGCGGCTTCGATCCCAGCGCCCGGCGCAGCAGCACCAGCCGCTGCGCCTGATTGGCCGCCATCGAGGCGATCAGCGGCCGCGGCCAGTCGACGGTCAGCCGCGAGACCGCGTTCAGCTCGGCGTCGACCGTCGCGCTTTCCATCTCGTAGAGGAATTCAAGGGTGTCGGCTCGCGTCTCCAGGTCGGTCGTTTCGATCGTTTCCGCCGGCGGATCGGATTCGCCCCCGATTCCACGCAGGGTCTTCGTCGTCGAGTCGACGTGTTCCTGTTCCTGGGCGCGGAACTGCCGCGCCGCGGCAAGGTCTGCGCCGCGCAATCTCGGCAGCACGCGGTCGTAGGCCGCAACCGCCGCCGCCTGGCGGGCGAGGATTTCGTTCAGCACCTTCACGTCGCGTTCCTTGTCGCCGGCACCGGTCGATCCTCCGTCCCCGCACCCGCCCGACGCAAGTACGAGAACGGCAAGTAGGCCCGGGAGGGCGCGGCGCACGCGGCGGCCGCGCATGATTCGGTTTGCTGCCATGGGGAAGACCGCAAGCCTATGAGCTCCGCCGACCATCGCGCGCTGGCCGCCCTGGCTGAGGAAGTGCACCGCTGCCGGCTCTGCCCGCGCCTGGTCGAGTGGCGGGAGGCACAGGCCGCCAACCCACCCCGCCGCTACCGCGGCCAGGAGTATTGGGCGCGGCCCGTCTCTGGCTTCGGCGACCCCGATGCCCGGGTCGTGATCGTCGGCCTGGCGCCGGCGGCCCACGGCGCCAACCGCACCGGCAGGATGTTCACCGGCGACCGCTCCGGCGACTGGCTCTACGCCTCGCTGCATCGCACCGGCTTCGCCAACCAGCCGCACTCCGAGCGGCGCGGCGACGGGCTGGAGCTGCGCGGCGCCTACATCACCGCCACCGTCCGCTGCGCCCCACCGGCCAACAAGCCGACCCCGGAGGAGCGCGACACCTGCCTCCCGTACCTGGAGCGGGAGCTGGGGCTGCTCAAGCGCGCCGAGCTCATCGTCGCCCTCGGCTCCTTCGGCTGGGACGGCTTCCTCCGCGCGGCGCGGGCGCTCGGCGAGGAGGTGCCGCGGCCGCGGCCGAAGTTCGGCCACGGCGCCGAAGCCGAGGTCGGTCGCTGGCGCCTGCTCGGCTGCTTCCACCCGAGCCAGCAGAACACCTTCACCGGCAAGCTGACGGTGCCGATGACCGACGCGATCTTCGAACGCGCGCGGACTCTTACGAGATAGGGCGTACCTTTACCGGACCCATCGCTTCCCCCGGAACTTTCCGGTCGCTGTCGCGGTCTCCCTTGCGACATCGGGACCTATCAGGGAGGGGACTTTGCAGAGGCCACGGATCAAGCGCACCACCGAGCAGATCGAAACGCCCGAAGGCGACGTCTACCTGCTGCGGCCGAGTTCCGAAAACGACATCCGCATCGAGCAGCCGGACGAGAGCGAACGGCGGCTGCTGGCGGCGATCGACGGCGAGCACACGCTCGACCAGCTGCACGAGGAGTTCGGCCGCGACTCGGTCGACGACGTCATCTCCCAGTTCAGGGAGCTGGAGGTGGTCGAGGACGCGACCGACGACGAACGGCTGCAGCCGGGCGAGCTCGAGCGCTTCGACCGCCAGCTGCGCTACTTCAGCGACATCGGCGGCGACCGCTCTCCCTCCGAGTGCCAGGAACGGCTGCGCGAGGCGAAGATCGCCGTGCTCGGCGTCGGCGGTCTCGGCGGCTGGTCGGCCTGGGCCCTCGCCTGCACCGGTGTCGGTGAGATGTGGATGATCGACTCCGACCGGGTCGAGGTCAGCAACCTCAACCGCCAGATCCTCTACACGGAGGCCGACATCGGCCTGCTCAAGGTCGAGTGCGCGGCGGCGCGGCTGCGGGCCTTCAACTCCGGCACCACGATCACCACCGAGGCCCGCCGGCTCGAAAGTCAGGAGGACATCGCCGAGTTCATCGCCGGCTCCGACGTCGTCATCGACGCCGCCGACTGGCCCGCCCACGACATCGAGCACTGGTGCAACTCCGCCTGCTTCGAGGCCGGCATCCCTTACATCACGATGAGTCACTTCCCGCCGATCGCCCGGGTGGGGCCGCTCTACGTACCCGGGAAGACCGGCTGCTACGGCTGCCAGGAGATTGCCTACCGGCGCGACTATCCTCTCTTCGACGTGGCGATCGAGCAGCGGCGGGCGAAACCGAGCCCGGCGGCCACGCTCGGCCCCGCCTGCGGCCTGATCGGCGGGCAGGTCGCGCTCGAGGTGATGCACCTACTGACCGGCCTCGCCACGCCCTCGACCCAGGGGGTCGCCCACATCTACGACCTGCGGACGATGGAGGTCAAACGCGAGCCGGTCGTGCCCGAGCCGGATTGCCCGGTCTGCGGCGAGATGGAGCACGACGCGCCGGCGCCCGCGGAGACCGAGGGGGCGTCCGGGTAGGTTTCCGGGGGTGCGGCTCGCACCCCTGATCGTCGCCCTCGCCGCCGCAGCGCTGCTGGCGGGTTGCGGCGACTCGACCACCACCACCGGCGGTGCCGACAATCCAATCCCCAAGGTCCAGACTGCCTGGGAACGGGCTTCCGCCTGCGAGCACCCGCCGGGGGCGTCGCGCTGGGGCTGCTCAGTTGGCAGCTACCGCTGCCAGGGCGTCGTCACCGACCGCGGCTGGTCGATCTCCTGCGCTAAGCCCGGCAGGTCGGTGGCCTTCACGGTTCGCCCCCACGCCGGGCGAAGCGACTGAGCGGGTCGAGAAAGAGCATCAGCCAGAGCAGCGGCGCCAGCTCGGGCGAGACGAAGGCGACCGGCACCGAGGCGAGGAAGACGATCGCGACGAAGAAGGCGCGGATGCGGAATTCGCGCTCTTCCCCCGGGTCGATCCTGGTCAGGCCGGCGCGGTGCGCGTCGAAGGCCATCAGCCAGCCGAGCACCGCGACGACGGCGAGGTTGACCGCGTAGAGGACGACGGCATCGGCGTCGCCGCCGTGGTCGCCCAGAACCTCGCTGCTGAAGGGGATCAGGACGATCCAGGCCAGGTAGAGGATGTTGAGCGAGAGCAGGCGCCCGTCGAACCCGGTGACGTCGCTGAAGAGGCGGTGGTGGATGACCCAGAAGCGGCCGATGACGGCGAAGCTGATCGCGTAGGCGAACAGATCCTGCCGCTGGTCCCACAGCGCCGAGCCGAGGCTTTCGCCGTGCAGATGCTCGGGAACGCTCAGCGAGAGCACCAGCAGCGTGATCGCGATCGCGAAGACCCCGTCGCTGAAGGCGACGATGCGGCTGAACTCGATCTCGTTCCCCTCGCGCCGCTTCGTCACCCGTTCCCTTGCCATCCGCGGATCATCGCCTGCGGCCGCGACGGAACCGAAACGCCAAGCCGCCTAAAATGCCGAGGGCGCGCCGGCGTAGCTCAGTTGGTAGAGCACATCATTCGTAATGATGGGGTCCCCGGTTCAAGTCCGGGCGTCGGCTTTACGGTGCTATGGCAGTTTGCCGTGCGCCGCTTCCAGCTCAGCCAGGTCGGCGAGGTCCCGATCTCTCCCTACCGCTCGCTTCATCGCGACCAGATCCTCCAGTGAACAGATCGGCGCCTCCACCCCATCGACCTTCTTCACATCCGCCCGCTCGAGCAGTTCCTCGAACGCCGGCCCTGCCACCTTCTCTGAGACCAGATCGAGCTCTCCCAACGGGGTTGCGAGATGGATGCTCCGCTCGGGGGAGATGTCATCCGCTCGAAGGGAGGAGCCATCGGGCCGAGTGGCGGCCCAGGCATCGACGAGTTGCTGAATGCGGCGGACGTTGTCCATGCCCGGATCGAAGACCGCATCGACATCCCGGGTGGCCCGGACCACCCCGTGGCGAATCAAGGCGATGCCGCCGATGAGGACATAGCGGACGCCTGCCTCATTGAGGTCTTCGAGGATGCGGCCGAATTCGGTCAACGGAGCTCGGTCGCGAGTTCCATCGCCTTGTAAGAGAGGGTGATCCCTTCAGCTATGAGCTCGTCGGGGTCGCGAGCGGCGTCCTGGATCAGGCGGTAGCGGCGCCATTCGGCAGCGGCGAGGGGGTCGTCGGCTCGCTGTTCGGCCCGCTTCGCTCGGGCGCCGGCCTCCTCTAGTCGCCGCTGGACGTCCATGGGAAGAGGATAGGACCGCCGGCTACTTCTTCTTCTGGCGGCGTTCGAGGACTTCGCCGAAGGCTTTCTCGATTTCGGCGGTGAGGCTGAGGCGGAAGGTGGCGCTGAGGGCGTCGAAGGCGAGCGGGCGGAGGTGGCCGATCGCGGCGATGATCTCCTCCCAGCCCTCCTCGGGGCGGCCGGCCTCGTCGAAGGGTCGCCAGACTTCCTCGACGAAGAGGTCGACGAAGGTGCGGGCGGAGGACTGGGCGTTGCGGCTCAATTTCTCGATCGCGGCGAGGGCGGCGGGGATCTCGATCCCCATCCCCATCACTTCCTCGGCGGCACGGATCAGGGCCGGGCTCGGCGCTTCGTAGCGGTCGTCGCCGAGGTCGACGAGGAGCCCCAGCCTCTTGGCTTTGTCGATCAGGCGGTCTTCGTCGGTGCCGAAGATCTCCACCAGCTCGGCGCGTGAGTAGACCTCGGGGGACTCGGTGGCGAAGGGGGCGGTAACCGCCTGGCGGAGACCGACGAAGCGGTCGGCGTCCTCGCCGTGCTCACCGATCAAGCGTGAGATCGCGCTCAGCTTGAAGCCCTCGGCCTGCATCTCCTGGATCAGGCGCAGGCGGGCGACGTGCTGGGGCCCGTAGTAGCCGACGCGGGCGCGGACGTCCGGCGGCGGCAGCAGGCCGCGGGACTGGTGGTTGCGGATGTTCCGGACCGACATTCCGGTCTCGTAGGCGAGCTGCTCGACGGTCAGGTCCGCCCCAGATTCGCCTCCATTTGCGGGGGCTTTTGGCTCATCTGCCACGAAGAGAAGTCTATCCACAGGAATGTAACCTCGTTTGAGGTAACGTTTATGTGGGAACAAGCTTCTTGTCATCCACCTCCAGAGGGACTTCGAATGAACTTGAACTTCGCCATGCTCGCCGCAGCCGCCTCCCCACCCGCAGGCGGCGCCGAGCTCGCCCAGGTGGCTATCGCGACCGTCGCCGCCACGGTCGTCACCTGCGCCCTCCTCTTCCTCGGCCTCGGGCACCGCTCCGGCCGCACCCAGATCCTCCAGCGCCTCGCCGACTTCGGCGAACGGTCCTCGGGCTTCCCCGGCTGGGTCGCCTTTCCCTCCGCCGTCGCCACCGTCTCCCTGGTCACCGCCGTGATCGGCATGTATTGGGACATCTCGATCCACATCGACAACGGCCGTGACGCCGGGCCGCTCGCCAACCCGGCCCACTACCTGATCCTCGCCGGCCTCTTCGGCATCTTCAGCGCCGGCTTCTTCGCCATGGTCCTGCCGAAGGAGCGGCCGAGCGGGGTCGCAATCCGCATCGGCCGCGACTGGTGGGCGCCGCTCGGCGGCGTCCTCATCTGCGCCTGCGGCGCCTTCTCCCTGATCGGCTTCCCGCTCGACGACATCTGGCACCGGCTCTTCGGGCAGGACGTGACCCTCTGGGGACCGACCCACCTGATGCTGATCGGCGGCGCCTCGATGACGCTGGTCGGAATCGCCATCCTCTCGGTCGAGGGGATGCGTTACAACGCCTCCGCCGCGACCCCGATCCGCGAGCTGCTCCATACCCGCCTCGCCCGCGCGATCGCCCTCACCGGCGGCCTGATGCTCGGGCTCTCCACCTTCCAGGCCGAGTTCGACTTCGGCGTCCCGCAGTTCCAGCTGATCTTCCAGCCGATGCTGCTGATGGTGGCGGCCGGCGTCGGCCTGGTGCTGGCGCGGGTCTACGCCGGGCCCGGCGCGGCGCTCGGCGCGGCGATCTTCTTCGTCCTCGTCCGCGGGGCGCTGGCCGTCCTGATCGGCCCGATCCTCGGCCAGACGACGCCGCACTTCCCCCTCTACATCGTCGAGGCACTGGTGGTCGAGGCGGTCGCCCTCTGGGTGCCGCCGCGCCGCGCCCTGCGTTTCGGCCTCGCCGCCGGTATCGGGATCGGGATCGTCGGCCTGGCCGCCGAGTGGGCCTGGTCGCATCTCTGGATGACGCTGCCGTGGCCGACGGCCGCGTTTCCCGAAGCGGCTGTGCTCGGCTTCGCCGCCGCCGTCGCCGGGTCGACCCTCGGCGCCTGGATCGGCACCCACCTCTCCCCCGAGCCGCTCGAGCGCTCGCCACAGCTGCGCCGCGCGGCACTCTGCAGCGCCGCCGTGGTCGCGGCGCTCGTGGCCTACGGCCTCTACACGAACGCTGACTCGGGGGTCAGCGCCCAGGTCGCCCTGCGCGACGTCCCCAGCAACGCCGGCCGCGAGGTCGAAGCCACGGTCCGGCTCGATCCGCCCGACGCGGCGGCCGACGCCGAGTGGTTCGACGTCACCGCCTGGCAGGGCGGCGGCCTCGTCGTCGAGCCGCTGAAGCAGGTCGGCCCGGGCGTCTACCGGACGACCTCGCCGATCCCCGTCCACGGCGACTGGAAGACGATGGTCCGCCTCCACGAGGGCAACTCGCTGACGGCCCTGCCGATCTACCTGCCCCGCGACGCGGCGATCCCGGTCGGCGAAACGCCTGCCCCCGCCGAGTTCACCCGGACCTTCGGCAACGAGCACCAGCTGCTCCAGCGCGAGCAGAAGGGCGGCAGCCCGCTGCTGGTCGCCCTCGCCTACTCGACGGTGATCGCGATCACCCTCTCGCTGCTGGCTCTGCTCGCCTGGGCTCTGCACCGACTCTCGGCAGGGGTGCAGCCGCAGAAGCGGCGCCGGCTGCGGATCCGCAAGCTCGGGTTCCAGCACGGCGGCGGCAGGTGATCCTGCCGCTTGCCCACCACAGCCTGGTCGTCGCCCTGCCGGTTTTCGCGCCGGCGCTGGTAGTCGTCATCGTCCTCGTCGTCCACCACCTGCGCGAGCGGCGGAAGTGGGAAGAAGAAGAGGCGGGGGGCTAGGGAGCCCGGCTCGCGGGGCTCGCCTCGATCGCCGCAGCGTAGGCGCCATGCAGGGTCGAGCGGGGGGTCGGGATCTCGACTCCGTAGGCCTCCCGCATCGCCTGGGCGAGGGTGCGCTTGAAGGTCGGGCCGTGCCAGGCGTGGACCTCGGCGGCGCGGCCGACGTGGAGGTGGACCAGCTCGTGCAGCAGCGTCTCCAGCACGTCCCCGCGGCGGATGCCGGGATAGTCGGTGACGGAGAGCCGGTGCTCGGCCGGAACGGCGAAGCCCACCCGATTGGGACGGCGGCGGGCGCGGCGAACCTTCAGCTGCGGGGAGCGCTCGGCGAGCGGGCCGGCGACGAAGACGGGAAGGGATCGCAACCGCTCCATCTCCCGGTCGAGCGGGATGCCCGCCACCAGGTAGTAGGAGCGCGGTCGCGGGCGGCGCGGAGCCGGCGGTGGCGCGGCGGCTGCCCGGCGCCTCCACCTCAGAGCTGGCATCGCGGGCACCAGTAGGTGGTCCGGTTGGCGTCGCCCTGCCCGCGCGAGGAGATGGGGCCGCGGCAGCGGGGGCAAGCGCCCCGGCGACGGCGGTAGACCTTGTGGGGGTAGCGGCCGCTCTTCACCGCCTGCAGCATCAGCCCCCGGGCGGCGGAAAGGACGCTCCGCAGCTCCTCTTCGGAGAGCTCGCCGATCGGCCGCCAGGGGTCGACGCGGGCGGCGAAGCAGGCCTCGCTCTTGAAGATGTTGCCGATGCCGGCGACGAGGTGCTGGTCGAGCAGGGCGTCGCCTAGGCCACGCGTGGGGTCGGCCCGTATCGCCGCGACGACGGCGTCGAGGTCGAAGCCGTCCTTGAGGATGTCAGGCCCGAGGCGGATGATGCGGGGGTCGCGGAGCAGCCGCTTGGTCGGCATCACCTGCAGCGTCGGCCCGCCGAACTGGACCGCGTCCCAGCCACCGCCGGAGAGGACGGCCCAGGCGGAGCCGCGGGGGCGCCGCCAGCTGTTGCCCTGCCGGTAGATGTGCCAGCCGCCGTTCATCCCCAGGTGGCTGTGCAGGGAAAGATCGCCGAACTCGAGGAGGAAGTGCTTGCCACGGGCTTCGACCTGCTCGAGACACCGCCCGTCCAGCCGCTCGATCCCCGCCGCCTTCCCCCGCGGATTCGGCGCGCTGGCGGCAACGGTCTCGCCGACCAGCGTCGCTTCGAACCGCCGCGCCAGCCGCAGGATCGTGTCGCCCTCTGCCACTCCCCCATCATCGCGAACCGCCCAACTCGGCCCACCCAGCCGAACTGCATCAAATTTCCGACCCAGGAGGGCAGAAATTTGATGCAGTTCGCGATTGCCGGGTAGAGGAGGGCGATGTTCCGCAGAAGAGGCATCGATCCGAAGGCGCGGCGGGTGGCGTTGCAGATCGGCGGCAGCCGGGTGGCGCTGGGCGCGGCGATCTTCTTGGCGACGCGGCCGGCGCTGCGGGCTATGAAGTTTCCCGAGCCGGGGCCGACCGGCGTGGCGCTGGCGAAACTCGGTGGCGGCCGCGATATCGCGATCGGCGCCCTGACGCTCTCCTCGCTCTCTGACCCTGAGCGCCTGCGGACGGTCTTGCTGGTCTCGAACCTCTGCGACCTCGCCGACGCGGCCGCTTTCGGCTGGGCCGCTCGCGACCCGGAGATGCGCCTGCCGGGGGCGAGCGGCGTCCTCTCTGGAGGCGCCGCCGCCCTCGTCGGCTTCTGGGCCTGGCGCCGCCTCGGCGACGCCTAGCTCCGGCTGACTAGGCGATTACCGCCGGCTCGCCGGCTTTGAACTCGTGCGACTCGATCACCCGGTCGATCAGGCCGTACTCGACCGCCTGTTCGGGCTGGAAGAATTTGTCGCGTTCCATGTCGGAGTGGATCTGTTCCTCGGTCTGGCCGGTGTGTTTGACGTAGATCTGGTCCAGCCGCTGACGCAGCGCGAGGATCTCTTTCGCGTGGATCTCGATGTCGGTCGACTGGCCTTCGAAGCCACCGCTGGGCTGGTGGATGAGGATGCGGCTGTTGGGCAGCGCCATCCGTTTGCCGGCGGCGCCGCCGGTGAGGATCAGCGAACCGGCTGACATCGCGATCCCGTAACAGATCGTCTGCACATCCGGTTTGACGAACTGCATCGTGTCGTAGATCGCTAGGCCCGCGTAGGCGGAGCCGCCGGGGGAGTTGATGTAGAGGCTGACGTCCTTGTCGGGGTCCTCGGCCTCGAGGTGCAGCAGCTGGGCGATGATCAGGTTGGCGAGGTCCTCGGTCACCGGTTCGCCGAGGAAGATGATCCGCTGCGCGAGCAGGCGGCTGTAGATGTCAAACGAGCGCTCGCCGCGAGCGGTCTGCTCGACGACCATCGGGACCAGTGGCATACGGACCTCTTTCTTAGTTCGAGTCTGAGTTGTACTTATAGCCAACGCCGCGCACCGTCAGGACCAGCTCCGGCTTCTGCGGGTCGCGCTCGACCTTCTGCCGCAGGTTCGAGATGTGGACGTCGCAAGCGCGCTCGTCCCCGTCGAACTCGGTCTGCCAGAGCTCCTCCATGATCTGGGCGCGGGTGAAGACCTCGCCGGGGCGGGCGACGAGAAGCCGCAACAGCTGGAACTCCGAGCGGGTGAGGTTGACGGGCACGCCGCGGACGATGGCGACGTGGCGGACGAGGTCGATCGAAACCGGGCCGGACTCGATCTTCACCGCCTGGGCCAGCGGCGAGCGGTCGAGTTCGCGGCGACGCAGCTGGGCGCGGACGCGGCCGAGCAGCTCGCGCACCGAGAAGGGCTTGGTGACGTAATCGTCGGCGCCGACCTCGAGCCCGACGACCTTGTCGACCTCGGCGTCTTTGGCGGTGAGGACGATGATCGGGACGGCGCTGCGGGAGCGGACGTCGCGGCAGATGTCGAGGCCGCTCGGGCCCGGCATCATGATGTCGAGGATCAGCAGGTCGTAGGGGACGCCGTTGCCGAGCAGCTGCGCGGCCTCGTCCCCGTCGGCGGCGGGCGTGACCTCGAAGCCCTCCTGGGTCAGCGCGTAACCGACCGAGTCGCGGACCGACGGCTCATCGTCGGCGATCAGGATCCGGCCGCTGCTCATGCGATCGGGGTGGGACTCGGTTTCGCCACCGGAAGGCGGACCCAGAAGGTGCTCCCCTCCCCCTCGGCCGATTTGACGCCGATGCGGCCGCCCATCACGTCGACCATCCGCTGGGCGATCGCCAGGCCGAGGCCGAATCCCTCCTGCTTGCGCGACTCGCTGCGGCGGTAAAAGCGCTCGAAGATGCGTTCGAGCTCCGCCGCCGGGATGCCGGTGCCGGTGTCGATCACCTCCAGGACCACTTCCTCTTCGGCGTCATGACGGCCGCGAACGGTAACGGTGCCGGGGGGTGGCGTGTTCTTGAAGGCGTTGGTGAGCAGGCCGATCATCACCTGTCGCAGCAGCGTTGGGTCCCCTGTGGCGGCGAGATCGGACTCGATATCGACCACCAGCTCGACGTGCGGGGGCGCGTCGCAGGCGTTGACGACGTCGCGGATCGCCAGCGGCACGTCGACCATTTCCCGCTCCCCGGCGCCGCGCGACTCGACCCGGGCCAGGGTCAGCAGCGACTGCGTCAGCCGGTTCATCCGCTCGGCGTCTTCGCCGAGGCGGCGGAGGAAGTGGTCGCGATCGCCGGGGTCGTCTTTGGCGCCGCCCTGCAGCACCTCGATCGCGCTCGAGATACCCGCCAGCGGGTTGCGCAGCTCGTGGGCGGCGTTGGAGACGAAGTCGGCTTCGGCGAGCTCGCGGCGCAGCTCGTCGGTGCGGTCGCGCAGCACGGCGAGGACGGCGCGCTCGTCGGGCAGCGAGCGGGCGGTCATCGCGTAGGCGCGGTCGCCCAGGCGCAGCGCCGGGTGGGCGGAGAAGCCGACTTCGGAGGCGCGGTGCAGCTGCGGCAGGATCAGCTCCGGCGGCTGCCCGTCGGCGTCGAGGATGCGGCCGGCGGCGCTGTTGGAGAAGCGCACCGGGCCTTCGAAATCGACCACCATCACCGCGTCGGTGAGCCCGTCGAAGATCGCCGCCAGCTTGTTGCGGTCAGAGCTGAGCACGCCGAAGCTCTCCTTCAGCGCCGCCCGCATCGAGTCGAGCGCCCGGGCGAGGTCGCCGATCTCGTCAGGACCGGAGGTCTGCAGCGGCGCGTCGAATGAGCCGCCCGCCATCTCGCCGGCGGCGCGGGCGAGGCCGACGACGCGGTGGGAGATCGCGACGGCGATCAGGAAGCCGGCGAGAACCCCGAGCGCCACCGCGGCGATCAGCGCCTGCGGCTTGTCGCCGAAGAAATAGACCGCGGCGGCGGTGATCAGGCTGACCGCGGCGAAGGCCGCGCTGAGCCAGAGGCGCATGCCGATCCGGATCGATCCGGGGGCCGGCGCGGCGGGGTTCTCCGCTGAGCGGCGCATGAGGATTTACTAACACAATCCCCTTCTCGTCGGGGCGGGCGGGGGTATTTCCGGCCCCACATGGGAGAATCGATGCGTGCGGACTCTCGTCTTCATCCCCGCCTGGAACGAGGAGGACTCGGTCGCCGGCGTGATCGCCGATGTGCGCAAGGCGATCCCCGAGGCCGACCTGCTCGTCGTCGACGACGGCTCGGCCGACGCCACCGTCGAGCGGGCGCGGGAAGCCGGGGCGCTGGTCGCCTCGCTGCCCTTCAACCAGGGCCTGGGGGCGGCGCTGCAGACCGGGTACCTCTACGCACTGCGCAACGGCTATGACGTCTGCGCCCACCTCGACGCCGACGGCCAGCACCCGCCCGAGGAGGTGGCGCGGCTGCTGGCGGAGGTGACCGCCGACCGCGCCGACCTGGTGATCGGCTCGCGCTACCACGCCGGCGCTGTCGCCGACAGCGGCGATTACCGCCCCACCTTTTCGCGCCGGATCGGGACCAGCGTCTTCCGCTTCTTCCTCACCCTGGCGACCCGGCAGCGGTTCACCGACACGACCAGCGGCATGCGCGCCGCCAACCGCCGGGTGATGTCCCTCTTCTCCCAGCACTACTCGCCCGACTTCGCCGAGATCGAGTCGCTGCAGCTGGCGGTGCGGCAGGGCCTGCGGGTCGAGGAGGTGCCGGTGCGGATGCTGGAGCGGGCCGGGGGCAGCTCCTTCCTGACGCCGCTGCGCTCGGCCTTCTTCATCTTCAAGGGACTGGTCGTCCTCCTGGTCGGCCAGTTCCGACCGCGGCACGCGGAGGCGGAGCGATGAACTTCCTGTTCGCCGCCGAAGCCGGTCAGGTCCACCTCACCTCGCAGACCCGGATCGTCGCCGCGGTCCTGGCGCTCTTCTTCATGCTGATGATCCTCGAGCTGATCCGCCGCGATCGCCTGCAGGAGCGCTACAGCGTGATCTGGTTCGTCGCCGGCCTGGGGATGCTCGCCGGAGCCGCCTTTCCCGGCCTGCTCGAGGTGGTGGCGAACCTGATGGGCGTGCGCAACACCAACGTCGCCCTCTTCTCGATCGTGCTGCTGCTGCTGCTCGGGCTGGCGCTCAACTTCAGCGTGATCATGTCCCGTCAAGCGGCGCAGATCACCCGGCTGGCGCAGGAGCGGGCGATCGAAAAGGCGCTGGCGGAAAAGCGCTCGCAACACAACGGCAACGGTGCCGGGTCAGACGAGCAGGGTCTCGAGCCTGAAAAACAAGGCTTCGAGAGCTAACTCCTCCGAGACGTTCAATTCCAGGCCGCGCTGGGTTTCCTGAACCAGCTCGGCGCCACGGCGGGCGAGAGCAGGATCGAGGCCCTGCGCCTGTTTGCGCAGGACCTCGAGCCGGTCGCGGTTGAAGGCGACCTCCTCGGCGCCCGAGGCGACGGCGGCGAGGTCGCGCAGCCAGGTCGCGCAGAGCTCGAAGGCGAGGGCGAGGATCTCGGTGCGGCGGCGGCGTCCGGCGCGTTTGGCGCCGTCGGTGATGTCTTTGGCACTGCGTTTGATCCCCGCCTTCGACTCCTCTTCGAGCGCTTCACGGGCCGCGGCTTCGGCATCGTCGCCGGCAGCCTTGGCGCGGTCGAGCAGGCCCTTCCAGGGAGCGTCCGCGCTTTTGCCATCGAGGGCCGCCGCGAGGCAACGCTCGACGTCGCCGCGCAACTGCCGTCCCGAGTCACTCAGCAGCAACTGAGCCCGCTCGAGGTCACCGGCGGCGAGCCGCGCCGCGGCAGCAGCCTCGTCCGGCCCCACGCCCTCAGCCGCCAGCTCCGCTTCGAGGACCGCCGCTGGGAGCGGGGCGAACTCGACGGTTTGGCAGCGGGAGGCGACCGTCTCCAGCAGTCCCTCGTTGTCGGAGCTGAGCAGGATCAGGTGGACGAACTCGGGCGGCTCCTCCAGCGTCTTCAGCAGCGCGTTCTGGCTCTCGTCGCGCATCGCCTCGGCGGCCTCGATCACGAAGACCCTCTTGCCGCCTTCAAAGGGGCGGTAGGCGGCGGCGCGGATCACCCGCTCGCGCACCTCCTCGACCATGTGCTGGGCGCCGGCCGGCGCCAGCCAGACGAGGTCGGGATGCGGCGAGGGGTCCAGCAGCGCCCGCCGCCGCGCGTCCTCGGGGTCCGCCGCGCCGGCCGCCAGTACCTCGGCGGCGAAAGCCCGAGCCGCGGCCCGCTTACCGGAGCCGCGAGGGCCGCGGAAGAGGTAGGCGTGGGAAGGCTCGGCCGCCAGCGCCGCGCTCAGCGCGACCCGCGCCCGCCCCTGGTGCTCGGTCGCCGCGGCCAGCGCTTCCGATTTTGTCCCCACCGGGGTGGGGTCAATCGCGGCTGCGCTCACGCACCGCCTCCATCACCCGTGCATGCACCTCCTCGACGCTGCCGCCGGCGTCGATCACCGTCACCCGGTCGCTGGCGATCTGGGCGATCTCGCCATAGGCCTCGGCGACCGCTTCCTGCAGGCCTACCCCCTCGCGCTCGAAACGATCGTCGCTCTCGGCCCGATCGAGCCCGGTCTCGGGGTCGAGCCGCAGCAGCAGGGTCAGATCGGGCCAGAGGCCGTCGGTGGCGGTGTCGCAGAGGCCGATCACCTCGCCGACGCCCAGCCCGCGAGCCGCCCCCTGATAGGCGACGCTGGAGTCGGAGAAGCGGTCGGCGACGACGTGGCGGTCCGCCTCCAGCGCCGGGCGGATCACCCGCTCGGTCAGGTCGGCCCGCGCCGCCAGAAACAGCATCAGCTCGGCCAGCGGGTCGAGCTCGAGCTCGGGGTCGGCGAGCAGCGCCCGGATCCGCTCTGCCGCCTCAGTGCCGCCGGGCTCGCGGATCGCCACCGTCCCCTCCCCCAACGCCTCGACCAGCAGCCGAGCCTGGGTGGTCTTTCCCGAGCCGTCGATCCCCTCGAGGGAGATGAACAACGGCTGCCTCAGCTTTTGGCGCCGGCTTTGGCGCGTTTGCGCCCGCGCGTCGCCGTATCGGCTTTGGACGCTTTGACTTTGGCTTTCTTGCCTTTGGTCGGTGCGTCCTCGTCGCCTTTCGGCGGCGCCTTCTTTTCCATCTCGGCTTTCGCCGCTTTCGCCGCTTCGCGCTCGGCTCGGCGTTTCTTCATCTCCTGCATCGACTCGCAGTCGTCGTTGAGGCAGAGATTCCAGGGGCGACCGCGGAACGGCTGCACTTTGAGGCGCGGGGTGCGGTCGCAGATCGAGCAGCGCTCCTCCAGCCGGAAGACGTCGCCGCGCTGCGGCAACGGGAAGGTCTGGTCGCACGAGTCGGGGTCATCGGCGGTCCAGCCGCTGCAGCCGACGAAGCGTTTGCCCGATTTTTTCGCCCGGATGATCCGCAGCATGTTCGGCGAGCCGTCCTCCTTGGTGCGGCCGGCTTCTTCGCAGACCTTGCAGGGGCCGAGGATGCGGTCCTCGTCCATCCCTTTCCAGATCACTTTCGCCAGGTCTTCGCGGCTGCCGTCGATTTCGGTCCAGGTCTTGTGCAGGAGCTCGCGGCTCTCGCCGACGACGGCGCCCTTGGACATCTCGCCGGCGGCGATCCGGTCCATCTCCGCCTCGAGCTGGGCGGTCATCTCCGGCGTCGCCATCGCCGGCACGTAGTTCTTGAAGGCCTCGTAGAGGGCGATCCCGGTCTCGGTCGGGATCGGCGGGTTGCCGTAGACGTAGCCGCGGTCGAAGAGCTTCTGGATGATGTCGGCGCGGGTGGCTTTGGTGCCGAGGCCGCGCTCCTCCATCATCTCGATCAGTTTCGCCTGGGAGATCCGGCCCGGCGGCTGCGTCTCCTTGCCGACCTGCCAAGGATCGCCCTCGAGCTGCAGGGTCTGGCCCTCTTCCAGTTTCGGGATCTCCTCGTCGGCCGAGCGGGCGTAGGTGTAGATCCCGGCGTAACCGGGGTCGACGACGACCGAGCCGCGGACGAAGTAGGTCTGGTCGCCGGCCTCGATGTCAGCCCGCGTGGACTCGGTGATCATCGGCGGGCTGAAGGTGGCGAGGAAGCGGCGGACCACAAGTTCATAGACCCGTTTCTTCGGACCCTCGAGGGCGCCGGGGTGAACCGCCTGGGTCGGGTAGATCGGCGGGTGGTCGGTCGTCTCTTTTTTGCCGCGGGTCGCTTTCAGCTCACCGTCCAGCAGGCCCGAGGCGGCGGAGAACTCCTTGATCCGCACCAGCGAGGAGACCAGCTCGCGCACCGGCAACGACGACGGGTAGACCGTGTTGTCCGTACGCGGGTAGGAGATGAAGCCGTCCATGTAGAGGTCCTCGGCGATCCGCATCGCGCTGGCGGGGGTGATCCCGAGGCGGCTGGAGGCGTCGGTGCTGAAGGCGGTGGTGTTGTAGGGCGTCGGCGGCTTGCGGGTGTTTTTCCGCGCCGTCACCGACTTCACCGTGCCGGGGTCCGAGGTGCCGGCGAGGGCGGCGTCGGCCTCGGCTTTCTCCCAGAATTTGTCGACGCTGTGGTGCGCCTCGAAGCTGCCGTCGGGGTGCTGGAACTTGGCGAAGACTTCCCAGAAGGATTTCGGCACGTGGGCGCGCCGTTCCATCTCGCGCTCGACGATCAGGCCCAGGGTCGGGCTCTGCACGCGGCCGACCGAGAGGAAGTTGGAGCCGAAGCGGCGGCTGGCGAGGGAGACGGCGCGGGTCAGGGTCGCGCCCCAGAGGAGGTCGATGTCCTGGCGCGCGGCGCCGGCGTTGGCCAGTGGGTAGGAGAGCTCGTCGAGCTCGTTGAAGGCGCGGTCGATCTCTTCTTTCGTCAGCGCCGAGTAACGGGCGCGCTTGATCCGCAGCGTCCCGTCAGCGGTGCCCTCGCGGGAGCCCAGCTCGGGGTTGGAGTCGAGCATCTCCTCCAGGGCCTCGAGCCCGATCAGCTCGCCCTCGCGGTCGAAGTCGGTGGCGATCACCAGCTCGTCGGCCTCTTTGGCCAGTTTCTTGATCGCTTTGACGACGTTTTTGTCGGTCGGTTCCTTGATCAGCTCGGCATCGATCAGGTCGTGCAGGTCCGTCTTCTGCCAGTTCGAGTAGCCCTCGGGGAAGGCCGGGCCGAGCACGTGGCCCTTCAGACCAACCGTCATCTGCTCGCCGCCATCGGCGTCGGTCCAGGTGTAGAAGGGGACTTTGAAAGTTTTGTCAGCGTTGTTGGTGCCGTTGCTGAGGGCTTCGGCGATCTTCAGCGCGCTGTTGTTCTTCTCGGTGACGATCAGTCTCATGGGGCGGCGAGGGTAGCAGGGGCGCTCGGCTGCGCAATCGAGCATCCATCCGTCCGATCTTCTTCCCCGGCCCCGCCGATCTGCTTAGGATCACCGCTCCATGAGGTGTCTCGTAACCGGCGGCGCCGGCTTCATCGGCTCGAATCTCGTCGACTCCCTGCTCGCCCGCGGCGACGAGGTGACGGTGGTCGACAACCTCACCACCGGGCGCAGGGTCAACCTCGAACCGGGGCTGGCCGCGGGCGCGGAGCTGGTCGAGCTGGACATCCGCGACGGCGAGGCGCTGAGCCGCACCGTGGCGGAGAAGCGCCCCGAGGCGATCTTCCACCTCGCCGCCCAGATCGACGTCCGCAAGTCCCTGGCCGACCCCTTCTTCGACGCCGGCGTCAACGTCGGCGGCACCGCCAACGTGCTCGAGGCGGCGCGCGGCGCCGAGTGCGGGCGCGTGGTCTCGATCTCCACCGGCGGGGCGATTTACGGCGAGGGCGCGGGGCAGCAGCTGCCGCTGCCTGAGAGCGCGCCGATCGCGCCGATGTCCGCCTACGGCCAGAGCAAGTTCGCCGCCGAGGGCTACGTCTCTCTCTACGAGCGGCTCTACGGGCTCTCCGGTGTCTCGCTGCGACTCGGCAACGTCTACGGACCGCGCCAGGACCCGCTCGGCGAGGCCGGGGTGATCGCGATCTTCTGCGGCCTGCTCAAGGAGGGCGGCCGCCCGACCGTGTTCGGAGACGGCAGGCAGACCCGCGACTACATATATGTGGGGGACGTGGTCTCCGCCGCGCTGGCAGCCGGCGACTCGGAGGCGACCGGCGCGATCAACATCGGCACCGGCAAGGAGACCGACGTCCTCGAACTGATCGAGTCGCTGAAGAGCATCTCCGGCAACGAGGACTTCGACCCGGAATTCGCGCCTGAACGCACCGGCGAGGTCCAGCAGATCACGATCGACGCCGGGCGCGCCGAGCGCGAGCTGGGCTGGCGCGCCGAGATGGCTCTGGACGAGGGCCTGCGCGTCACGCTGGACAGCATCTAGGCGCCGGTCGCTAGCCTTCGGTCCATGCCCGCCCAGGCCTACGCCGGTAAGGAGTGCGTCTGCCAGTTCCGCAAAGGGATCTGCGATCAGTCCTGCGTGCGGGACATGCTGGAGACCCCGTTCTACATCGCCTGCCTGAAACTGACCGGGCGCAAGTGCCTGGTCGTCGGCGGCGGTGACATCGGCCTGGAGAAGGTCGAGGGACTGCTCGCCTGCGGCGGCGACGTCACTCTGATCGCGCCGACCGCCCACCCGGAGCTCGAACAGCTCGCGAGCGAGGGCTCGATCGAGTGGGAGAAGCGGGCCTACGGCGGGCAGGCTGACCTGGAGGGCGTCTTCATGGTGATCGCCTGCACCGACGACTCCGAGGTCAACATCGGCATCTTCGACGACGCCGAGCAGCGGGCGATGCTGGTCAACATCGTCGACGTGCCGCCGCTCTGCAACTTCATCCTGCCCGCGATCGTCCGCACCGGACCGCTGGCGATCGCGATCTCCACCGCCGGCGCCTCCCCCGCCCTGGCCAAGCGGATGAAGCGCGAAGTATCCGAGCTCTTCGGCGAGGAGTACGCCCGCCTCGCGGTGATCCTCAACGACGCCCGCGGCTGGGCGAAGGGGACGCTGCCGACCTACCAGGACCGCAAGCAGTTCTTCGAGGGGATCGTCAACGGCGATCCCGACCCGATCGTCCTGCTCCGCGAAGGCAAGGAGCCGGCGGTCCTGGCGATCGTCGAGTCCGCCAAAGAGCGGGCCGCTGCGGCGCTTGCCTGAGCCCTACCGCGGATCCGTCCCGTAGGAAATTGAGCGATGGCGGATCGCGGCGACGCGAACCGTCTTCCCTCCATCAGTCAGCTGGTAGAGAATGCGGTAGGAGCCGACCCGCAGGGAGTAGAGACCGCGAAGCTTGCCCCGCAGCGGATAGCCGGCGAACGGTTCGCGCTCGAGCATTGCCAGCGCGTCCTCGATTGCGTCGATGAGCGGCCAATCAAGATCGAGCAGGTCGCGGCGCGCTCGCCGCGCGAGAACGAGCCGAGCCAACGATCAGCGAGCGTTTGCTCGGCGCTCGGCCAGCTCAGTGCGAAGATCGGCGAGCGTCACGGTCTCATCGCGGTCGAGCTCGGCGAGCCCCTCCCCCAGGGCCGAAAGTGCAGCCTGATCGGAAAGGATCTCGGCCGTCTCCTCCAGCGCCTCGTACTCGTCAATCGGAATCAGAGCGGCGGCGGGGACGCCATTACGGGTGACCAGCACGTGATCGCGACGATCGCTGACATCGTCGAGCAGGCTGCTGAGCTTGCTTCGCAGCTCTCGCACGGGCACGGTCTTGGCCATAGGTCAGTGTACACAATCGTGTACAGATACCTTGAAGCTACTGCGCGCCGCAGGCGGAGCCGCGGATGCGTTCCATCGTCGCTCTCAGCTCGTCGGCCTGATCGACGCTGAGGTTGGCGCTGAAGGCGACGTCGAGCTCGGCGCGGACGATCGGCCGCATCTCTGCCAGCAGCTCGACCCCGGCAGGGAGCAGCGTCGCGTAGCTGACGCGGCGATCGGTCTCGCAGAAGGTCCGCTCCAGGAGGCCGGCCTTGATCAGGCGGTCGACGAGCTTGGTCAGGCCGCCGCGGGTGATCACCAGGGCCTCGGCCAGCTCCCCCATTTTCAGCCGCTGCTCCGGGGCGCGGTCGAGCGTTGCCAGAACCTCGAACCAGGGCAGCGGGGGCAGCCCGGCGGAGGTCAGGGCTTCCTGCAGGCGGCCGGTGATCGCCGCGTGGGTCTGCGCGATCGCGATCCAGGCCTCGCGATGGGGATCGAGGTCGGCAACTGCTCCGTTGCCGTTAGCCGACGTGGTGGTGGTCTCAGCCATGACCACATCTTCCCACACGATGGTTGTATTGGCAATAGTTGACAGGCAAAGCTTTTTTCGCTAGATTGTTTCCAAGTCAACCGTTTCAGCAACAACCGTCTAGGGAAAGAAGAAGAAATGAGCACCGAGACCCTCACCCAGCAGATCCCGGCGGGCACTTGGAATCTGGACCCTGTCCACTCCTCGATCGCCTTCGCCGTCACCCACAATGGAGTCACCACCTTCCGCAGCGGCTTCGAGCGCTACGAGGCGCAGCTGACCGGCGGCGAGGCGCCGCGCCTCGAGGGCACGGTCGAGGTCGAGAGCATCGACATCGACGAGGAGATGCTGAAGGGCCACCTCCTCTCCCCCGAGTTCTTCGACACCCAGCGCTTCCCGCAGCTGCGCTTCACCTCGCGTGAGCTCAGCGTCGGCGAGGACGGGACCCTGCGAGTCCTTGGCGACCTCGAGATCCACGGCGAGAGCCGCGAGGTCGAGGCCGGCGGCCGCTTCGCCCACCTCGGCGAGGACGCGCAGGGCAAAGCTCGCGTCGGCCTTTCGGTCGAGACCACCGTCGACCGGCGCAACTTCGGGCTCGACTGGCAGGCAGAGCTGCCGAGCGGCGGCGAGGTCCTCGACTACGCCGTGACGATCAACGTCGAGCTCGAGCTCGTCGCCGAGGAGGCGTAGTCATGAGGGTCCTCGGCATATCCGGAAGCCTGCGCCGGGGCTCCTACAACCACGCCCTGCTGCGGGAGGCCGCCGAGCGGCTTCCCGGCGGGGCGGAGTTGATCGAGTTCAACCGCCTCGGCGAGATCCCGCCCTACGACGCCGACCTCGAGGCCGAGGGCACGCCGGAGTCGGTCGAGGCCCTGCGCCAAGCGATGCGCGAGGCCGACGCCGTCCTCATCGCCACCCCCGAGTACAACCACTCGATCCCGGGCGTGCTCAAGAACGCTCTCGACTGGGCCTCCCGCCCGGCCGGCCAGAGCGCCCTCAACGGCACCCCGGCGGCGGTGATCGGCGCCTCGACCGGAATGTTCGGCGCGGTCTGGGCGCAGGCCGAGACCCGCAAAGTCCTCAGCGCCCTCGGCGGCCGCGTGGTCGAGACCGAACTGCCGGTGGCGAAAGCCGCCGACCTTTACCAGGACGGCCATCTCCAGCTGTCCCCCGAGCAGTCCCACCAGCTGGAGGAGATGCTGGCGACGCTCGTCGCCGAAGCCGAGCAGCTGCAGGAAACGCTGGCCGCCGCGGCTTAGCGGGTGGGCGACTTTGCAAACCGCTGGTTGACAAAGTCGCCCGTTGCGGCTCGGCCCGAGCTACCTCCTTCCAGCACAGGTACGGAAGACGCTGCCGGAGAGCACGGTGCCGTCGCTGAAGGTGAACCTCCCCCTGGCCCGGATCAGTCCATCCGGACAGCGGGCGGAGATCACGCTGCGGTGCCTTCCTTCGTAGGTATAGACGCGGCGCATGCTGAACCTCGCGGCGACGATCGAACCGGCACCGCCGGCGATCCTCGGATAGGTCGTCTCAACACGGAGGCCGTAGGCGCCCTTGTTCACCCGGTGGATCTCAGCCGTGGCGACGACCGCGGTCGGCGCCGGAACACTGACATAGGCATAGGCGAGCACCTTGACCACGCCGTTTCGTTCGCCGCCGTTGAAGAAGATCAATGGACCGGTCGAGTCAAACGGAGTCTGTTCCGGAAATGCAACCTCGACCGTAGCGCTGCCTCGCCCGAGGATTGCGTCACCGCAGGCCGCTTCGGCCCTCTTCGTATCGGTTGCCTGCAGCTGTCCGATGCGGCAGGCGGGCAATCCCTCGACGCTGACGACGACATCCTTGTCCCCCTCGAAGACGCTGCGTTCGAGGGCGGGAGGGTGCGACCCGTCCAGCGTCGAGAGCCTGGCTTCACCCCAGAAGCCCATCGGAGCGAAGCTGTGTTTGGGCAGAACTTTCGGGGTGATGTCCCCGTCGATCGACAAGGCCATGTTGCCGACGCGCACGAGGGTCGGCCCAGGGTTCTCGCCCTCGGCGATCGCGAAGCCGATCGAGACCGTCCCGACCAGCAGCGCCGCCATGACCGCAATTGCCACTCCTCTTTTCATCCTGGCTCCTTCCGCCCGCGACTTGACTTGCCGAAGTCGCTATTTCGCGTTAATGTTATTTACGTGAAATTGAAGAGTGCAACCGCCCTTCCTCCAAACTCAATATGGGTCTGTCCTCTCTTCGCACAGGCACTGAACGCCGGTGAACTCGACGAGGCCGCAGCCTGCTTTGCCCGGGACGGCTGCCTGGTCACCCCTGACGCAACCGCGATCTACGGTCGTGAGCGCATCCGTGAGGTGCTTGCCCAGATGGTCAGGCGGCAGACCGAGATCCAGGTCGAACTGAGCAGCGCAGTGGGAAGCGGCAAGGTGGTTTTGGTCCACCAGCGGTGGCGAATCCTTAGTGGTGATCCGCTGGGGGAGCGTCTGGAACAAATCTCCGATGCCGTCCTGGTGGTGCGGCAGGTCGAAGGAAACTGGAAACTCTCGATCGCCGCTCCCTGGGGGTACGGCCGGAGTTACGGCTGAGAGGCGCCCAGGAAGGGGTACCTTGTCGCCATGAGCGGCGGCGACGCCAAGGCAAAGCGGCCGTATCGGATGCAGGCCCGAGCCAGGGCCGCCGCCGCAACGAAGAAGAAGATCTTGGACGCGGTCGAGGTCGCTTTCGCGGAACTCTTCTATGACGAAATTACCCTCACGGAGGTCGCCCGTAGAGCCGGCGTCTCGGTGCAGACGGTCCTTCGTCACTTCGAGAGCAAGGAGGGACTCTTCCTCGCCTCCTACCTGCATACCGGGGAGAAGATGGCCGCCGACCGCGGTCCGCTGCCGGTAGGGGACCCGGAGAAGATCGTCGCCGAGCTCGTCGACCACTACGAGCGGTTTGGCGACCGCATTCTCTGGCTCCTAGCCCAGGAGGAGCGCGAGTCGATCCTCAAGCACCTTGCCGACGCCGGCCGCCTTTACCACCTGCAGTGGTGCCGGCAGGCGTTCGCCCCCGCGCTCGAGGGCTTGCGGGGGAAGACCGCCGAGCGCCGCCTGGCCCAGTTCGTCACCCAGACCGACATCTACGTCTGGAAGCTGCTGCGGCGCGATCGGGCGCTCAGCAAGCCGCAGACCAAGCTGGCGATGCAGGAGCTGATCAAGCCGCTCATGAAGGCTCCCTCCTGAGCCGGATCCTTGCCTATACCGCGCCCGCCCGCGGCCAGCTCTTTCCGATGGTGCCGGTGCTCGCGGAGCTGCACGACCGCGGGCACGAGATCGAGGTGCGAACCCTCGCCAGCGAGATAGCGACGATGCGCGGTCTCGGCTTCAGCGCCGCGGCGCTCGCGCCGGCGGTCGAAGCGCTGACCATGGACGACTGGCGCGCCTCAAGTCGAACCGGCGCTCTGATCCGGTCACTGAAGACCCTGCAGGCTCGGGCGCCCCTTGAAGCGCGGCATCTGCAGGAGGTGATCGCAGCCTCGCAACCAGACGCTCTGATTGTCGACATCCTCGCCTGGGGCGCCCTCGCCGCTGCTGAGCGGTGGGACGGCGCCTGGGGCTGTACCTGCCCGTTCCCCCTGCCGATCCCGACGCGCTCGGGACCACCGGCGGGGCCTGGCCTCCGCCCCGTTCGAGGCGCACTCGGCCGCCTCCGCGATCGGGTGGTCTCCCGCGCCATGGAGGATGGATTCAATCGCGTCGCCGGGGCCGGGATAGGTCGCATCCGGTCCGAACTCGGGCTCCCACGGCTGCAGCAGGCGATCGAGATGTACAGCCGGGCGCCGCTGCACCTCTACATGAGCGCCGAGCCCTTTGAGTACCCGCGCGGCGACTGGCCTGGGAGCGTCGTCATGGTCGGCCCCTGCGAGTGGGAGCCACCCGGCAGACTTCCCGACGCGCTCTCGCAGGTGACCGAGCCTCTGGTGCTCGTCACCACCTCGAGTGAGTTCCAGGACGACGGGCAACTGGTTGCGGTCGCCATGCAGGCACTCGCCGAGGAGCCGGTCCACATCGTCGCGACGATGCCCGCCGGGTCGCCGGCCGGGCTGGAGGCACCTGACAATGCGACGGTCGTCCCCTTCGTCCCTCACGCGCCGATCTTGCGCCGCTCCGTCTGCGCCATTACCCACGGCGGAATGGGAGCAACGCAGAAGGCGTTGGCGCTGGGAGTCCCGGCCTGCGTGGTGCCGTTCGGTCGCGACCAGTTCGAGGTTGCCCGCAGGGTCGAGGCGTGCGGCGCCGGCAGCCGCCTTTCGCCTCGCCGCCTGCGTCCGAAGCCCCTGCGAAGGAAGGTGAACGAAGCGATTGGACGCCGAGACGGTGCTAAGCGGGTGGCCCGCGCTTTCGCGGCGGCGGGCGGCGGCGCAGCTGGTGCCGATGCGATCGAGCAAAGGCTCCTCGCCTGATTGCTGACTCAGGCGTGCGGCAGGGCAAAGAAGGCGATCGCCGCGTACTGGGCGATCGCCGCAGCGATGACGAAGAGGTGGAAGACCTCGTGGTAGCCGAACACCGCGGGGTTCGGGTTCGGTCGCTGGGTCGCGTAGACGACTGCGCCGGCGGTATATAGGAGGCCGCCGAAGGCGACGAGCATCGTGCCGGCGACGCCGAGTGAGGTCCAGAGCTCGGGGAAGGCGGCGACGGCGACCCAGCCGAGCGAGAGGTAGATCAGCGCCGAGGCCCACTTCGGGTGGTTGATCCAGACCATCTCGACGATCGCGCCGGCGACGGCGCCGATCCAGACCACGGCGAGGATCGCCTGGGCGATCGTCCCGTGCAGGACGAGCAGCGCGAACGGCGTGTAGGTGCCGGCGATGAGGAAGAAGATCATCGAGTGATCGAGCCGCCGCATCCACAGGCGCAGGTTCGGCCGCGACCATTCGACCCCGTGGTAGAGGGCGCTGGTCCCGAACAGGGCCGAGAGGCTGACGGCGTAGACGGCAACGGCAAAGGTCGCCTTTGGCGTCTCCGCCCAGACGATCAGGGCGACGCCGAGGACGAGCGAGGCGAAGAAAGCCCATTTGTGGGAGACGCCGCGCAGTTTCGGTTTGACCAGCGCGATCGCCTCGGCCGTCGCCTCTTTGGCCGCGGTCGCCCGCTCCCCCACCGCCTCTTTGGCCGCCTGGGCACGGTCGCCCATCGCGTCTTTGGCCGCCGCGGCGCGATCGGCCATCTCCTCGCGGGCGGCGCTGGCGCGCTCGCCCATCCGTTCCGCGCCCCTCCGCAGGTCCTCCATATTCGGAAGGGTACCCCGGATCCGGCATTCCCATGCGGCCAAGGCGAGTGCCGAGTTTGCGGAGTTGACACAATATGAGGGCAGGTTCCGCGGCTTCCAGACCTTCCTATTTGCGCCTTCCGACACTTTTTCCGCCGAGCGATAAGCGATCCTGCGTAGTTACCGCTGAAAGCCGCCCGAGAAGGAGATTTTTGATGTCTAAGACCGCACTCGCCAGTCCCAGAAACGGTCTGCAGGGCCTCTCGGTCGAACGCAAGTTCTCGACGCCGGGCGTGCATCCCTTCGACCAGATCGAGTGGGAGATCCGCGATGCGGTGATCGGCAACCCGGAGAGCCCGGCCTTCGAGCAGCGCGGGGTCGAGTTCCCGAAGAGCTGGTCGCAGAACGCGACCAACATCGTCGCCCAGAAGTACTTCCGCGGCAAGCTCGGCAGCCCCGAGCGCGAGAGCTCGGTGAAACAGATGATCGGCCGGGTGGCCGGCACGATCGCCGGCTGGGGACGGGCGGGCGGCTACTTCGCCTCCGAGGAGCACGCCGATGCCTTCGAGATGGAGCTGACCGCGATCCTGCTGGGCCAGAAGGCGGCCTTCAACTCGCCGGTCTGGTTCAACGTCGGCTTCGAGGAGCAGCCGCAGTGCTCCGCCTGCTTCATCCTCAGCGTCGAGGACACGATCGAGTCGATCCTCGACTGGAACACGAAGGAGGGGATGATCTTCCGCGGCGGCAGCGGCTCCGGAATCAACCTCTCCAACATCCGCGGCTCGGTCGAGCACCTCTCCAAGGGCGGCCTCGCCTCCGGCCCGGTCAGCTTCATGCGCGGCGCCGACGCCTGGGCGGGGACGATCAAGTCGGGCGGCAAGACGCGGCGGGCGGCGAAGATGGTCGTCCTCGACGTCGACCACCCGGACATCGAGGACTTCATCTGGTGCAAGGCCAAAGAGGAGGAGAAGGCGGGGGCCCTGCGCGACGCCGGCTTCGACATGTCGATCGACGGCGACGGCTTCACCTCGATCCAGTACCAGAACGCCAATAACTCGGTGCGGGTCACCGACGAGTTCATGGAGGCGGTCGAGGGCAACGAGGACTGGCACCTGACCGCGCGCACCGACGGCTCTTCGGTGAAGACGGTCGACGCCCGCGAGCTGATGAACCAGATCGCCGACGCCGCTTGGCGCTGCGCCGATCCGGGTGTCCAGTACGACACCACGATCAACCGCTGGCACACCTGCCCCGAGTCGGGGCGGATCAACGCCTCCAACCCTTGCAGCGAGTACATGCACGTCGACAACTCGGCCTGCAACCTGGCCTCGATCAACCTGATGAAATTCCGCCGCGAGGACGGCAGCTTCGACGTGGCCGACTTCGAGCACACGGTCGACGTCGTCTTCCTCGCCCAGGAGATCGTCGTCAGCCCCTCGAGCTACCCGACCGAGGAGATCGGCGAGAACGCCCGTCGCTTCCGCCAGCTCGGGCTCGGCTACGCCAACCTCGGCGCCCTGCTGATGTCGGACGGCCTTCCCTACGACTCCGACGAGGGCCGCAACGTCGCCGCTGCGATCACCTCGCTGATGACCGGCCGCGCCTACCGCCAGTCGGCGCTGATCGCCGGCGAGGCGACTGGTCCCTACGACGAGTACGAGCGCAACCGCGAGCCCCACAACGGCGTCATGCGGATGCACCGCGACGCCGCCTACGAAGTCGACGGCACGGGGATCAAGGGCGAACTGCTCGAGGCCTCGCAGCGCGCCTGGGACGAAGCGGTCGAGCTCGGCGAGGAGCACGGCTACCGCAACGCACAAGCGACGGTGCTGGCCCCGACCGGGACGATCAGCTTCCTGATGGACTGCGACACGACCGGGATCGAGCCCGACTTCTCCCTGGTCAAGTACAAGGAGCTGGTCGGCGGCGGCCAGATGACGATCACCAACCGTTCGGTGCCGCTGGCCCTGCAGACGCTCGGCTACTCCGAGGCGGAGGTCGACCAGATCGAGGCCTACATCACCGAGAACGGCAAGATCGTCGGCGCTCCGGGCCTGAAGGAGGAGCACCTGCCGATCTTCGACGTCGCGGTCGGCGAGCGGGCGATCACCCACACCGGCCACATCGACATGATGGCCGCGACCCAGCCGTTCCTCTCCGGCGCAATCTCGAAGACGGTGAACATGCCGCAGACGGCCACGGTCGAGGACATCGCCGACGCCTACACGCGCGGCTGGAAGGGCGGGCTCAAGGCGCTTGCGATCTACCGCGACGGCTCGAAGACGGCGCAGGCACTGCGGACCGACGCCCAGGAGGAAAAGGGCGCCGAGGCGGAGGTCCAGATGGCCGAGCCGGTCCGGAAGAAGATGCCGCGCGAGCGCGAATCGATCACCCACAAGTTCTCGATCGCCGGGCACGAGGGCTACATCACCGCCGGCAAGTACGAGGACGGCTCGGTAGGCGAGATCTTCCTCACCGACATCGGCAAGGAGGGCTCGACGATGCGGGGGCTGATGAACGCCTTCGCCACGGCGATCTCCCTCGGCCTCCAGTACGGCGTCCCGCTCGAAGACTTCGTGCGCAAGTTCAGCTACATGCGCTTCGAGCCGGAGGGCATCACCGGCAACCCGGAGATCCCCTTCGCCAAATCGCTGCCGGACTACATCATGCGCTGGGTCGCGAGCCGCTTCATCGAGGACGTCGAGACGCTCGAGGAACTGGGGATCATGACCCAGGACGTGCGGGCCAAGAAGGACGCCGAGACCTCGCAGCTGGCGATCGGCCTCACCGGCGACACCGCCGGCCCGGCCAACGGCAACGGCCACTCGAACGGCGGCAACGGCAAGGGCGGTGCCAAGAGCGACGGCCCGGTCGCGCCCACCGCGGCGATGACCGAAACCCCCCCGGTCCGGCCGGCGAAGATGCACGGCCTCGACCTCGGCCCAGCCTGCGAGCAGTGCGGAGGGATGATGCAGCGGACGGGCAGTTGCTACACGTGTTCTTCGTGCGGCAACAACACCGGCTGCGGTTGAGCTAGAGCTCTACTCCCCGGGCCGCCAGCCATTCGCTGACCGGCTCGGGGGGATTGCCTTCGAAGACGAGGCGGGTGCCCTCGCGAAGGACGTGATCGCCATTGTCGGCCTGGCTGGGGTTGGTGGCAAGCCAGACGGCGGCTGCGGCGGCGGCTAGGGCGGCCGGGTCGTCGCCCTCGGGGTCGATTCCTTCGACGGTGCTGAGCAGCTCCCCTTGAAGGTCCTCCGCCGCGGTGGCCGGTCGGTCGTCGTCCTCGAAGCTCTCGAAGAAGCCGGTGACCGCGGTCTCGGCCCCCTCCGGATCGACGATCGCCGCCGCCTCACGGACGATCTCGGAGATCGTCGGGATGGTCTCGCGGGTGCCCGGCTTCACTGGCCAGACCCATACCCCGCTTCTGACTGAGCGGAAACCCCTGGCTAGGAGAGAACCACGGTGGCGTCGTGCCGCGGAGTCTCGGTGATGGCGCGGCGGTAGGGACGCTCGGAGGCGGGATTCGCCGGTTTGATCTCGTGGCGGCGGATCAGCTCGCGGAGGACGACCTGCATCTCGAACTGGGCGAAGGCGGCGCCGAGGCAGCGGCGGACGCCGCCGCCGAAGGGGATCCAGGTGTAGGTGCCGGGCGGGTTGTCGAGGAAGCGCTCGGGCAGGAAGCGGTCCGGGTCGGGGTAGATCTGCGGGTCGCGGTGGATCAGGTGGATCGAGGGGACTACGCGGGTGCCCGCCGGCAGCTCGTAGCCGCCGAGCTCGACCGGCTCGGTCAGCTTGCGGACGACGACGACGATCACCGGGCGCAGGCGCAGCGTCTCCTGGATCGTCGCTGTCAGGTAGGCGTCCTCGCCTGCCTCGACCTCCGCCCGCAGCCGCTCCAGCTTCTCCGGGTGGCGGGTCAGCCGCTCCATCGCCCAGGAAAGGGCGGTTGCCGTGGTCTCGTGGCCGGCGACCAGCAGGGTCAACAGCTCGTCGCGGATCTCGGCGTCGCTCATCGGGCTGCCGTCGTCGTGGCGGGCGGCAACCAGCATCGAGAGCACGTCATCGCGCTCGGCAAGGTCGGCGGCGGCGCGTCGCTCGGAGATCTCCTGTGCCAGCAGCTCATCGACCCGTTCGGTGCGGCGACGGAAGGCCGGGATCCTTTGCACCTTGTCAGGGCCGACCATCAGCACCGGCAGCAGCAGCTTCGGGTCGGTGGTGAGGTCGAGGAAGTCGCGCAGGGCGTCGCGCAGCTGGCCCATCCGCTCGCCGCCGTGGACGCCGAAGACGGTCTCGAGCACGATCTCCAGCGTGATCGCCTGCATCCGCGGCCGCAACTTGTAGGGGGTGCCGGTGGGCCAGCTCTCGATCTCGCGGGCGGCGATCTCGGCCATCTTCTCGCCGTAGGCCTGCATCCGCTCGCCGTGGAAGGGCGGCAGCAGCAGCTTGCGCTGCTGGATGTGCTTCTTCTCGTCGAGGACGAGGACCGAGTTCTCGCCGAGGATCGGCTTCAGGATCTGGTTGCCCTCGCCGGCGTGGAAGACGCGGGGATCGCCGGTGAAGACCTGCTTGACCATCTCCGGATCGGTGATCACGACCCAGTTGCCCTCATAGGCGATCTTGATCGAGAACATCGGGCCGAAGCGAGCGCGGCTCTGACTCAGGAACCACTGCGCCTGCCGCGACCAGATCGCGGTCTGCAGCGCCCGCGGCATCCGCGGGCCCGGAGGCAGCCCTTTGATCGGCCCCGGACCGTGCCCGTTGACCGAAGCCGCAGCCGTGGCGGTCGCCTCCATGGCTGCACCGTATGCCTGGCAGAGCCGGCTGGTGTGTGAGATCCGTCCGGGGAATAGCCTGGGCAGATGGCCGGACTGCCCCACCTGCCCCCTCCGGTGGAGCATCGTTTCCTGCGGTTCGTCTGCGGGCTGCCGCCGCGGGTGCAGCAGCGGCTCTTCGGGGGGCCGCCGGAACTGGACGGGCAGCGGTTGGCCGATGACATCCACGCGCTGCTGCGGATCGCGCAGCTGTTTCGCGGCGAGGGGCTGGCAGCGAAAGGGGCGCCGGCGGAGGTGCGGCTGGAACGGCGGCGCGAGGCGCAGATCGTCGCCCACCGGCCTTCGATCTCGATGCAGCGGGTCGAAGACCTGGTGCTGCCGGGACCTGCCGGACCGATCCCGGCGCGGCTGTACGTGCCGCCCGCCGGCCCGCAGCCTCCCCCGCTGCTCGTCTACTTCCACGGCGGCGGCTGGGTGATCGGCGACCTCGAGACCCACGACGACCCCTGCCGCTTCCTCGCCGCCCGCTCCGGCGCCGCGGTGCTCGCCGTCGACTACCGCCTCGCGCCCGAGCACCCGTTCCCGGCCGCCGTCGAGGACGCTGAGGCGGCATATGCCTGGGCAGCCGCCAACGCCGAGCGGCTCGGAACCGCTCCCGCCCGAGTCGCGGTCGGCGGCGACAGCGCCGGCGCCAACCTCGCCGCCGCGGTCTGTCTCCTGGCGCGCGACAAGGGGCTGCAGCCGCCGCTGATGCAGCTGCTGATCTACCCGGTAACCGACGTCGCGTCCGAGGCGCCATCGCGGCGCACCTTCGAAGAAGGCTTTCTGCTCACCCGCGGCGACATGGACTGGTTCGAGCGGCACTACTTACCAGTTGAGAGCGATCGCGAGGATCCACGCGTCTCCGTCCTCCGCGCCCCCGATCTCAGCGGACTGCCGCCGGCCTACGTCGCCACCGCCGGCTTCGACCCGCTTCGCGACGAGGGGGAGGCCTACGCCGAGCGCCTGCGCGAAGCGGGTGTCGAGGTCGCCCTTCGCCGCCACCCCGGCCTCGTCCACAGCTACGCCAACCTGACCGCGATCTGCCCTACCGCCCGCGCCGCGATGCTCGAAGCCGCCGGCGCCCTGCGGATGGGCCTCGCCGGCTAGGCCCGCTACTCGTACTGCAGCGACTGCAGCACGTCCAGCCGCGACGCTCGCCGCGCCGGCAGGATCGCCGCCAGCACGCCGGCGAGGCCGGCCAATATCAGCAGCACGACCAGCGACACCACCGGGTAGGAGAGGGTGAAGCCTTCGTCCTTCAGCGGCTGGGCGATCAGCGTCGCGAAGATCAGGCCGAGGACGAGGCCGAGGATGCCGCCGATCAGCGCCGTGATCACCGCCTCGTAGCGGATCATCGTCCGCACCTGGCGGCGCGACATCCCGATCGCCCGCAGCATCCCCAGCTCCCGCGTGCGTTCGTGGATCGAGAGCGCCAGCGTGTTGACGATCCCGAACAGCGAGATCAGGATCGCGAAGACCAGCAGCGCGTAGACGAGCATCACCAGCTGATTGATCTGTTCTTCGCGGCTTTCCTTCAGTTCCTGCTGGTTGAGGACTTCGGCGACCGGAAACGCGAGTTCGACGCCTTTCGTCAGCAGCGCCTGCACCTGCTCGGCGTCGGCGCCCTCTTCCAGCTCGACGAAGTCGGTCAGGTCCTGGGTCTGGTCGAAGTCGCGGGCCATCACCCGCTGGGTGACGAGGACGCTGCCCAGCACCCCGAGCTTGGAGTCGAACTCGCCGGTGACGCGGAAGCGGGGCCGCGCCCCGGTCTGGGTCAGCAGCGCGAAGCGGTCGCCGACTTCGAGGTCATGTGAGCCGGCGAAATCATCAGAGACGATCGCCTCGCCGTCGCCAAGGGTCCGCAGCGCATCCGGCCCTCCCCGCTTCCATTCGATGTTGACCGCCTCGCCGATGTCCCGGGTCGGCGCGTTGACCCGCGTCTTCGCGCCCGCTGCTCCCCCTTCCAGGACCTTCGCTTCGGCGCCGCGAATCGTCGCCACCAGAGCAACTCCCGGCACCTTCTCCGCGGCTTTCGCGGTTCCGTTCGGAATCGGCGAGAAGCCGTCGGTGTTCTGGATCACCAGCCCGCCGGCGAAGTTTTCGTCGACGACCTGGGCGACCGTGCTCTTCAGCCCCGCGGCAAAGACGGTGACGAAGGCGACCAGGGTGACGCCGATCATCAGCGCCGCCGCGGTGACCGCGGTGCGGCTCGGGTTGCGCTCGGCGTTCTCGCGCGCGAGGCGCCCGGTCAGGTGCCGCAGCCGCTCCAGCGGCCAGCCCGCGACGGCCGCCAGCGGCGGCACCAGGCGGGGGCTGAAGAGCGAGACGGCGAAGACGACGGCGACCGCCCCACCCCCCATCAGGCCGGCCCGGGTCCCGGCGCTGCCGCTGCCGAAGAGCCCGAGCAGCACCATCCCCAGGCCGGCAAGCCCGAGCAGGATCGAAAGCGCCAGGTAGATGAGGCGGCGGCCCCGGGTCGGGGTCGGCCGGAAGGAGTGCAGGGCGGCGATCGGCGGCACCCGGGTAGAGCGCAGGGCGGGGATCAGCGAAGAGACGAGGGTGACCAGGATCCCGACCAGCAGGGCGACGACGACCGTCCGCGTCTCCATCACCAGGCTCGTCGTCGGCAGGTCGATGCCGAAGGCCTCGAAGAGGACGTTGATCGCAGCCGCGATCAGGAAGCCGCCGCCGATCCCGAGCAGCGCTCCGATCAGCCCGATCGCCAGCGCCTCGACCATCACCGTGGTGAGGATCTGCGGCCGCGAGGCGCCCAGCGTCCGCAGCATCCCGAATTCGCTGATCCGCTGGGCGACGGTGATCGAGAAGGTGTTGAAGATCAGGAAGGAGCCGACGAAGACGGCGATGAAGCCGAAGACGAGGAGAAAGGTCTGCAGGAACCCGAGGCCCTCGCGAATCTGTTCCGAGGCGCGGTCGGCATTTTCCTGCGCGGTCTCGACCCGGACTCCGGGCGGCATCCGCTTGGCGATGCGCCGTTTCAGCGCCTGCGGCGAGACGCCCTCGTCGGCGGCGACGGAGATCTGGTCGAAGCGGCCGCGCTTGTTGGTCAGCCGCTGCGCCACCGGCAGGGTGACCTGGGCGATCGAGGCGCCGCCGAACGAGGCGCTTCCCAGCTGCGTCAGCCCGACCAGCCGGAAGGTCTGCAGGCTGCCCTGGCTGATCAGCTTGATCCTGTCGCCTGGCACCAGGTCGGCGGCGTCCGCGGCGGCCTTGTCGAGCGAGGCTTCGGTCGGCCCCCGGGGCGCGTGCCCGTCCACATAGGTGAGCGACTCCAGCTGGCCCGGCAGGGTCGAGGAGATGAACTTCGGGGCGAATTTGTTGCCGATCTTTTCGTTCTCGGCGTTGAAGAAGGCGCCCGGCGTGAAGATCGCCCCGGCCGCTTCGCGCACCCCCGGCGTGCGCACGACCCGCGGCAGCAGCGAGGCGCTGATCGTCGGGATTTCGCCGCTTTCCTGTTCGACCGGGTTCTCGGCCGTGACCACCACGCTCGTCCCCTTCAGCGACTCGCTGAAGATTTCGTCGAAGGCGGCAAAGATCGTGTCGGTGAGGACGAAGGAGCCGGCGACGAAGGCGACGCCGAGGAAGACGGCGAAGCTCGTCAGCAGCGCCCGCACCTTGCGCGCCCAGAGGCTCTTGAGGCCGAGGCTAGTCAAGCCGCTTCTGCAGCTCGATCACCTCGTCCGCCGAGCCGGGGGCGGCGTCGCTGACGATCCTGCCGTCCTGGAGGGTGATCAAGCGGTCGGCGTGGGCGGCGGCAACGGGGTCGTGGGTGACCATCACCACGGTCTGGTCGAACTCGTCGACCGCCTGGCGCAGCAGGCCGAGCACGTCGGCGCTGGCCTTCGAGTCGAGGTTGCCGGTCGGCTCGTCGGCGAAGACCACCGCCGGTTTGGAGACGAGGGCGCGGGCGACGGCGACGCGCTGCTGCTGGCCGCCGGAGAGCTCGGCCGGGCGGTGGGTGCGCCGATCCTCGAGGCCGACGGTGCGGATCAGGGTGTCGACCCACTGCTGGTCGGGCTTGCGGCCGGCGATCGAGAGCGGCAACACCAGGTTCTCCTCGGCGGTGAGGACCGGGATCAGGTTGAAGAACTGGAAGACGAAGCCGAGCTTGTCGCGACGCAGCTTCGTCAGCTCACCGTCGTCGAGGCCGGTGATCTCGACCCCGTCGAGCTCGACCGTGCCGGAGGTCGGCTTGTCGAGGCCGGCGAGGATGTGCATCAGGGTCGACTTGCCCGAGCCGGAGGGGCCCATGATCGCGGTGAAGCGATCGCGCTCGAAGCCGGTGGAGACGCCTCGCAGCGCCTCGACGGCGGTATCGCCCTCGCCGAAGCGGCGGTGAAGGTCGGTGGCGAGGACGACTGGTCCGTTGACGCTCACTGCACGGCACGGTATCGAGATGGGAAATAGGGTGCGGCGGTGCCCCTCGCCGACCGCTTCGACGGACTCCTGATCGACCTCGACGGGGTCGTCTGGATCGGCAAGGAGACGGTGCCGGGCTCGATCGAGGCCCTGCGGGAGCTGCAGGGCGCCGGCAAGCGGATCGTCTTCGTCACCAACAACCCCGGGCGGCTGCCCGAGGCCTACGTGGAGCGACTGCGCGGCCTCGGAGTCGAGGTCGGGCTCGAGCAGATCGTCACCGCCGGGGTGGTCGTGGCGCGGCTGGCCGGCGAAGCCGCCCTTGCCGCGGATGGCACCGCCTTCGTGATCGGCGCCGAGGCGCTGAAGGAGATGGTGGCGGCGGCGGGAGCGCGCTTGGTGGATGGCGAGGAGGCAGAAGAGGCCGACGTGGTCGTCGTCTCCGGCCACCGCGGTTTCGACTACGGGGAGCTGAAGATCGCAAAGTTCGCCCTGGACAAGGGCGCGCGTCTCTTCGCCACCAGCCACGACCCGACGATGCCCTTCCCGGGAGGCGAGCTGCCCGGCACCGGCGCGGTTCTGGCGGCGGTCGAAGTCGCCTCGGGCCGGCCGGCGACGATCGCCGGCAAGCCGGAGCGGCACCTGTTCGAGATCGCGATCGAGGCGGTGCGTGGTTCCTTTCGCACGGATGACGTGCAAAAGGAACCACGCAACTCTCTGAGGCTGGCGATGGTCGGCGACCGGATCTCCTCCGACATCGATGGCGGGCGGGCGGCGGGGCTGGAGACGATCCTCGTCCTTAGCGGCACCACCTCGCGCGAGGAAGCCGAGGCGGCGGAGCCGGCGCCCGACCACGTGGTCGCGGACCTCGCCGCCCTGCTCGCGTGAGCGCGCATGCGCCACCGGTGAGCGCACCGGAACACCGGCCCGGCCACAGCTTCGCCGGCGTCTTCGCCGCCACCTTCTGCGGCCTGGTCGCGGTCGGCTCGGTGCTGCCGGTCCTGCCCCGCTACATCCACGGCCCGCTCGGCTCGGGCGACCTCGCGGTCGGCGTCGTGATCGGCGCCTACGCGATCACCGGGCTGCTGCTGCGGCCGGTGGCGGGGCGCCTCGCCGACACCCGCGGGCGCAAGCCGACGGTGCTCGTCGGCGCAGCGCTGGTCGCGCTCAGCGGCTTCCTCTACCTGCCCAGCCTGGGGATCGCCGGGCTGATCGTCGCCCGCCTGATCCTCGGCGCGGGCGAGGGCGCCGTCTACACGGCGGGCTCGGCCTGGATCGTCGACCTGGCGCCGGAGGATCGGCGTGGCCGGGTGCTCGGCCTCTACGGGCTCGCGGTCTGGGGCGGGCTCAGCGTCGGGCCGCTGCTGGGCGAGCTGCTGCTCGACGCCGGCGGCTACACCCTGGTCTGGACCGTCGCCGGGACGCTGCCGGTGCTGGGAGCGCTCTTCGCGCTCGCCGCCCGCGACCCGTTCGCCCCCCTCCCCCACGCCGAACCGCACCCGCTGATCGCACCGGAGGCCGTCGGTCCAGGCTTCGCCGTCGGGCTCGCCTCGTTCGGCTACGCCGCCGTCGCCACCTTCATCGTCCTCCACCTCGAATCGCGCGGGGTGGGCCACGGGGCGACCGTGTTCGCCGCCTTCGCGGCGATGATCGTCCTCACCCGGCTCGTCTTCGGCGACCTGCCCGACCGCATGGGCGCCGCGCCCGTGGCGATCGCGGCGACGGTCGGCGAGGCCTTCGGCCTGCTGCTGATCGCCGTCGCCCATAGCCTCCCCGTCGCCCTCCTCGGCGGCGTCGCGATGGGCGCCGCCTTTGCTCTGCTCAACCCTTCGCTGATGCTGATCGCCCTCGGCCGCGTCTCGCAGCAGGCGCGCGGCGCGGCGATGGGGACCTACACCGCCTTCTTCGACGCCGGGGTCGGGCTCGGGGCGCCGATCGCCGGGGCGGTCGCCGCCCTGACGAGCTACGAGGGCGCGTTCTTCTTCGCCGCCGCCGTCTGCCTCGCCTCGGCGCTGATGGTCTTCGTTCGTCTCCACCCGCACCGCGTGAGCGGCGGGTCCGCCTAACGCTCGCTGATCAGCAAGGTCTGCAGGGCGCGGCCGATCCGGCCGTTGTCCTCGTCGAAGAGCGTCGACTCGGCGGTGCCGATGCCGCGCGGCCGCGGCAGGGTGGCGGCGTCGACGCCGATCCACTCGCCCCGCGGCATCCGCTCGAGGTGAACGGTGAGGTCGACGTTGATGAAGAGGAAGCGACGGAAGTCGAGGGCGGCGCTGATCCCGTTGCCGACGTCGGCGGCGACGAGGGTGCGCTGCAGCGGCGTCGGCTCCTCCCCCGCCACCAGCGGCTGGCGCATCCGCAGCCAGGCGGTGGCCGGCCCCGGCTCGAGGAAACCGCCGGCGACGAAGCGGATCTCCATCGCCGAGTGGTAGCCGTGCTCCTCGCCGGTCGGGAAGAAGCCGGCATCCTCGCCGTCTTCGGGAGGAGCCGGGGGCTGGCTGGCGACCAGCGCCTCGCCCGGCAGGTCGAGCTTGGCCTTCCGGATCCGCCAGCCCCGGGCGCGGATCAGGACCTCGCCCTCGGCGTCGCTCAGCTCGGCCTCGACCATCTGCACCCGCCGTCCCGGCCGGGCGACCCGCGCCGCCACCCGCACCGGGGCGATCGGAACCGAGCGCAGGATCTCGAAGGTCAACCGGCCGACCTGGAACTCCTCCGTCTCCGGCAGGCGCTCGATCGCGTAGCCGAGCAGCGCCGCCGGCGGTCCGGCGTGCTGCGCCCCGGGGTCCCAGGGGCCACGGGTCAGCTCGGTGGCGCGAAAGAGCTCGCCGTCGGGCTCATAGAAGGCGTCTAGCACGCGCCCATCCTAGGGCGGGAAGCGCATCCGACTTTGGCCCCACCCTGGTGGGGCAAAAATCGGATGCGTTCAGCAGTGGCGGCTACCGAACTCCTGCGTCCAGACGTGGGCGCCGGAGACGCCTTCGAGCTTGCCGGTCCGCAGCCCGATGCCGATGTCTTCGTAGGGGCCGAGGATGTTTTCGCGGTGCCCCGGCGAGTGCATCCAGGCACGGAAGATCGCGGCGGCGGTGCCGAGCGAGCCGCTGCCCCAAGCGATGTTCTCGCCCTCGGCGCAGCCCCGGTAGCCGAAGCGATCCATCCAGTAGGTGAACTCGCGCCCGCAGGCTTCGTGGCTGAACTCGTTGCAGCGGATGATGTCGCCGGACTTGCTGTTCGCCGCCTCCTCCAGCGAAGGAACTCGGTGCAGTGGAGGCAGGCCGCGGGCCTTCCGGGCCCGGTCGACGAGGCAGCGCATCGCCCGCTCCTGGATCACCGCGGGCGCCCTGAGATTGCTCTTGCCCGGGCAGACGGCACGGGCGGCCGGTGCTGGGCTGGCGAAGATCGCGGCGACGCCTGCCAGGAGGAGGATCGCGACGGTGGCGGTGTGCCTCATAGGCCCGTTTTACCCGAGGCGTACCCTATTTACAAAGAGACGGAAGGAGCGGAGATGGCGACGAGAGTGCAGAAGAGCGAGCAGGAGTGGCGCGAGCAGCTGACGCCGGAGCAGTACGAGGTCACCCGCCAGGCCGGCACCGAGCGGGCCTTCACCGGGCCCTATGTGGACGAGAAGGCGGAGGGGATGTACCGCTGCGTCTGTTGCGGCACCGAGCTCTTCTCCTCCGACACCAAGTTCGACTCGGGCACCGGCTGGCCCAGCTTTACCGAGCCGGCGAACCTCGAGCACGTCGAACTGCGACCGGACAACAGCCTCTTCATGCGGCGGACCGAGGTCGTCTGCAAACACTGCGACGCCCACCTCGGCCACGTCTTCGATGACGGCCCCGCCGACAAGGGCGGCAAGCGCTACTGCATCAACGGCTGCGCCCTGACGCTCGACAAGAAAGAGTAGGCCCGGCGCTCAGAGCGCGCCGCCGCCGGCACCGAGGTAACTGAAGCGCACAGCCAGCGCCACCGCCTCGGTGCGGGTGTCGACCTCGAGCTTGGCGATCGCGTTGCGCACGTGGGTGTGCACGGTCGCCGGGCTCAGCTGCAGCCGGTCGGCGATTTCTTTGACCCGCAGGCCCTCGGCCAGGAGCTCGAGGATCTGGCGCTCGCGCGGCGAGAGCTCGAGCAGTTTCTCGACCTCCGAGGCTTTACCGCCGGCAAAGTCGCCGCCGAGGAAGGTGCCGCCCTGCGTCACCGCTTTGACCGCTTTGGCGATGTCCTCGGCCGGAGCCGACTTCAGCACGTAGCCGGAGGCGCCGGCCCGCAGCGCCAGCGCCAGCAGGTCCGGCTGCGCGTGCGCGGTGAAGATGATGACTTTGGTCCGCGGCCGGGCTTTGAGGACCTCCTTGGTCGCCTCGATCCCGTCGCGTTTGGGCAGCTCGACGTCGATGATGAGGACGTCGGGCTCCAGTTCTTCGACGACCTTGACGACGTCGCGGCCATTGCCGGCCTCGCCGACGATTTCGACGATGTTCGAGTTCAGCATCCGCGCTTTGATCGCGTCCCGAACAATCTCGTGGTCGTCGCAGAGGACCACCCGTTTCGCCTCTCGGACTCCTCCGGTGCTCATGCGGCCGCGATTCTCTCAGGCGCTCCGTACGGATGCAAAGTTTTGGGTAGCGTGAAACTCCCGTCGCTCTCCTGCCGATTCTCGATCAGGGCGATGATCGTGCGGCCGACGGCGCAGGCGGTGCCATTCAAGGTGTGCAGCGTTTGCGGCGGCGCGCCCTCCTCCGGGCGGTAGCGGGCCTTGAGCCGGCGTGCCTGGTAATCGGTCGTGTTCGAGCAGGAGGTGAGCTCGCGGAAGCGGCCCTGGCTGGGGATCCAGGCCTCGCAGTCGTACTTCTTCGCCGCCGGGGCGCCGAGGTCGCCGACGGCGACGTTGACGACGCGGTAGGGAATCTCCAGCTCGCCGAGGATGCGCTCCTCGATCGCCAGCAGGCGCTCGTGCTCCGCGGCGGAGGCGCCGGGCTCGACGAACGAGAACATCTCCACCTTGTCGAACTGGTGGACGCGGAAGATGCCGCGGGTGTCGCGGCCGGCGGCCCCGGCCTCGCGGCGAAAGCAGGTCGAGAAGGCGCAGTAGCGCAGCGGCAACGCCTCGGCGTCGAGGATCTCGTCGGCGTGGAGGCCGGCGAGGGCGACCTCGGAGGTGCCGGTGAGGAAGAGCTCGTCTTTGGGGACTTCGTAGATCTGGTCGCGGGCCTCGGGCAGGAAGCCGGTTCCCTCCAGCGCCTCTTCGCGGACCAGGACCGGCGGCACCACCGGCTCGTGGCCCTCGGCACGGACCAGCTCGATCGCGAAGCGGACCAGCGCCAGCTCCAGCAGGACCAGGTCGCCCTGCAGGTAGGCGAAGCGCGAGCCAGAGAGCTGCGCCGCCTTCTCCATCTCGATCAAGCCGAGGTTCGTGCCGATCTCCAGGTGGTCGCGGGGCTCGAAATCGAACTGGGGGCGCTCGCCGACCTCGCGGATGACGACAGCGTCATCCTCGGTCAAACCTTCCGGCGCGTCGGGGTCGGGAATGTTGGGCAGGGTCATGGCCAGCTCGCCGAGCTTGGCCTCGATCGCCTCCAGCTCCTCTTTGGCCGACTCGATCCGCTCCTTCAGGCCTTGCACCGTCGCCATCAGCCGCTCGGCCTCGGCCTCCTCCCCAGCCTGTTTGCGTTCGCCGATCTGCTTGGAGAGGGTCTTGCGCTCGGCCTGCGCGTTCTCGACCTCGGGCAGCAGCTCGCGCCGCCGGGCGTCAAGGGAGAGCAGCTCGTCGACCTGCTCGGCCGCTCCCCGCCGCGCCAACGCGGCCTTGACCCGCTCAGGATCGGAGCGGATCGCTTTCAGGTCCAGCATGGTGGCCCCGGTTACGGAGAAGTCTGGCCGGGGCGCGGGGACTCTTCCGCGTCTTCGCCGGCGTACTTGGCGACGAATTTGGCGACTGCCTTGGCTTCGTCGCCGACGACGATGTTCTGGGGCATGATCGCGCCCGAGAAGCCGCCGTTCTGGATCGCGAACAGGGCGTCGTCATACGTCTCGGTCCGCTGGTTGAGGTTTGGACCCTGGGTGCGCTCGCCGCGGTTGCCGCTCCCCTGGGTCCCGGCGGCGCTGAGGGTGTGGCAGCCGGAGCAGTGGGTGGCGAAGAGCTCGGCCCCGGCGTAGTTCTGGTCGTCCTGGGAGACCGAGACCTTTTCCGAGCCGAAGCCGCAGGCGGTGAGGCCGAGGGCGGCAGCGACAAAGGCGACTATGACCAGTGCGGAACGCATTGCGGCGGGCATCATATTGTCTAGCTCCGCTGACGATGCCGCCGCCCGATCCAGCCGCCTTCCGAGCCGCCATGTCCGGGCTCCCCACCGGGGTCACGATCGTCTCCGCCAAGGGGGCCGAGGGACCGGCCGGAGCGACCGCCAACGCCGTCTCCTCGCTCTCGATCGAGCCGATGCTGATGCTGGCCTGCCTCGACCGCGGCTCCCGCACCCTGCTCGCCGTCCAGGCCGCCGACTGCTTCGGCATCAGCGTCCTCCACGCCGGCCAGGAGCCGATCGCCCGCGCCTTCGCCACCAAGGCCCCCATCGCCGAGAAGTGGGCTGGCGTCGCCTGGTCAAACCGCGACGGCATCCCGGCCATCGACGACGCCCTGATCTGGCTCGCCTGCGACCTCCGCGACGTGATCTCCGCCGGCGACCACGTGATCGTCACCGGCGAAGTCCGCGACCTCGAGGCCCGCGAAGGCGACCCCCTCGTCTTCCACGCCGGCGAGTACCGGCCGCTGGACTAGGACCACTCAAGAAACCCAGTGGGCATTTGAGCCCCCTATACGGGGGTCAATCGACCACTCGTCGCCTAAAGCCCGCTGGTCCCGGCGGCGCGCAGTGCCAGGAAGAAGATCACGCCGCAGCTGACGGCCATGATTCCCATCTCGCGGCGGACGATTGCCATGGCTAGGGATTCCTGGTCGGCTTGGGGCAGGGCCTCGTAGTCGATTTCGCCGACCTCGCGCTGGGCGGCGTCGGCGCGGGCGCCCTCGGCGATGAAGGAGACGACCAGGGGGAGGATGCCGTAGAGGTAGTGGAGGCCCTCCTTCTGTTCGTGCCCGGTGACGACGAGAAGGCCGCCGAGGAGGGCCTGGACGAAGACCGAGACCTGGGCGGCGCGGAGCAGGTACCAGAAGGGGACCGAGGGGCGATCGCGGTACCAGGCGATGCCGCCGACGAGGCCCGCGGCCGCATTTAGCGCGATCAGGCAGATGCCGACGGCGATGTGCAGTCCGACCATGGGGCTAAATCCGCCTAAACGGGTCGGGATTCGGCTTGCTGATGCGGAAAATCACTATGTAGCAACATGTCACAAAGTCGGTATATAACAGGGGGGTACGGCGGCTAAACCGGGTATCTGACCCCAGGAAGCCCTGGCCGCCGGCGACCAACCCACCTCCCCGTGCTCAAGACCTACCTCCCGATCCTCGTCTTCGCCTTCCTCGGCCTCACGGTCGGCGGCGTCTTCGCGCTGGTCAACCACCTGGTCGGTCCAAAGAAGCCGACGAGGCGGACGGCGGCGCTGCAGCGCCAGGGTGAGCCCTACGAGTCCGGGATCCCGGTCGAGCCGACGAAAGGGCTGCGCTTCGGCGTCACCTTCTACCTCGTGGCGATGCTCTTCATCCTCTTCGACATCGAGGTCGTCTTCCTCTACCCGATCGGGGTGATCCTGAAGGGAGCCGACAGCCTCCTCGTCCTCGGCGAGCTCGTCACCTTCGTCGTCCTCCTCCTCGTCGCCTTCGTCTACGTCTGGCGGAAGGGGGCCCTGGATTGGAGATAGAGCGCCGCTCCCTGCGCGAGAAGCAGCTGGGTGCCCGCGACCTGCTCCGCGGCGACCTCGAGGGCGAGGACCTCGAGCGCTACGTCGAAGAACGGGTCGTCACCACCACCTTCGAGAAAGTCCAGAACTGGGCTCGCGCCAACTCGATCTTCCCGCTCACCTTCGGCCTCGCCTGCTGCGCGATCGAGGCGCCGATCTCGATCGTCACGGCCCGCTACGACCTCGCCCGCTTCGGCGCCGAGGCGCTGCGGGCCTCGCCGCGCCAGGCCGACCTGATCATCCTCTCGGGCCGGGTCAGCATCAAAATGGCGCCGGTCGTCCGCCGCCTCTACGACCAGATGCTGGAGCCGAAGTGGGTGATGGCGATGGGCGCCTGCTCCTCCTCGGCCGGGATGTTCGCCAACTACGCCGTGGTTCAGGGCGCCGACAAGTTCATGCCGGTCGACATCTACGTGCCCGGCTGCCCGCCCCGCCCGGAGGCGGTCCTCTACGGCTTCACCAAGCTGCAGCGCAAAATCATGGGCAGCCCCGACCAGAGCTGGCGGCGGCGCTACGACGCCTACGGGACCGAGGAGTGGGCGCGCGGCGGCCCCCGCTCCGAACCGAGCCCGGAGGCGGCGCGGGCCTACGAGGAAGCGCGGCGCTCGGTCGAACGGGTGCGGGAAGAGACCGGGGAGCCCTCCCTTGCCTGACGCTCCCGGACTCGAGCTGATCCGGGGTGAAATCGATCGCGACTGCCCCGGCTCCGTGCTCGCCACCTCCTTCGACCGCGCCCAGGCGGCGCTGATCGTCGACCCCGAGCGCGTGCTCGAGGTGCTGCGCTGGCTGAAAGAGCAGCCCGGCCAGCGCTACAGCTTCCTCTCCAGCCTGCACGCCGCCGACTACCTGCCGGCCGAGCCGCGCTTCGCCGTCCACTACGAGCTGATCAACCGCGAACGGGTCGAGCGCATCCGGGTTAAAGCGATGCTGGCCGACCCCGGCGAGGACGCCCTGCCGGAGCTCGACTCCTGCGTCGAGCTCTTCCCCACCGCCAACGCCCAGGAGCGGGAAGTCTTCGACTTCTTCGGCATCGTCTTCCGCGGCCACCCCAACCTGACCCGGATCCTGATGCCCGACGACTACGTCGGCTGGCCGCAGCGGCGCGACTTCCCGGTCGGCGGCGAGCCGGTCACCTTCACCTACAGCGAAGGCCGCTATGACTGAGCTGGTCCAGGATCTCGACCGCGAGATCATGACGATCAACATCGGGCCGCACCACCCGGCGACCCACGGTGTGCTGCGCCTCGTCGTCGACCTCGAAGGCGAGATGGTGCGCGAGCTGCGCCCGGTGATCGGCTACGTCCACACCGGGATCGAAAAGTCCTGCGAGGACAAGAGCTACTGGAAGGTCATCCCCTTCGTCGAGCGGATGGACTACGTCTCCTACTTCTTCCAGATGGAGGCCTACTGCGGCGCGGTCGAGCGG
>DASSMJ010000013.1:0-5445 GCA_035688955.1 Solirubrobacterales bacterium
AGACGACGAAGACCAGCGTCCACGGCGCCATCAACATGCTCGGGCTCGCGAAGCGCGTCGGCGCGAAGATCCTGCAGGCTTCGACGAGCGAGGTCTACGGCGATCCGCAGGTGCACCCCCAGCCCGAGACCTACTGGGGCCACGTGAACCCGATCGGGCCGCGCGGCGTCTACGACGAGGCCAAGCGCTACGCCGAGGCGCTGACGATGGCCTACCACCGCCAGCAGGGCGTCGACACCGCGATCATCCGCATCTTCAACACCTACGGCCCCAGGATGCGCCCCAACGACGGCCGCGCGATCCCCACCTTCTTGCGCCAGGCGCTTCAGGACCGCCCGCTGACGGTCTTCGGCGACGGCAGCCAGACCCGCAGCTTCTGTTACGTCGACGACCTGATCGACGGCATCGTCCGCCTCGCCGAATCCGACGTCCACTCGCCGGTCAACATCGGCAACCCGAACGAGTTCACCCTGCTGGAACTGGCGAAGACGGTGGTCGAGCTGACCGACTCGCGCTCGGAGATCGTCTACGAGGCGCTGCCGACCGACGACCCGAAACAGCGGCGCCCCGACATCGGCCGCGCCCGCGACCTGCTCGGCTGGGAACCGACGATCGACCTGACCGAGGGCCTGCGGCGGACGATCGACCAGTCCGGCGTCGAGCGCCTCGTCGGCGCCGGCGACTAAGCCCCACGAAAAAGGGGCGGCCCGAAGGCCGCCCCTCTCGCGATGCAGCGAGCTTCTTAACTACTGCGTCTGGGCGCTGAAGGAGAACGTGCCCAGCGCGTCACCGGCGTGGATTTCGTTTTTGGCGGCTTCTTCGCCGGCCACTTTCGCGGCGACTTTGCCGAGTGCGTCGGCTTCTTCGGGGGTGGCCCCTTTGGCTTCCGCTCCGGCTTTGGTTTTCGCGTAGGCGACGCCTTCGACCCAGGCCTTGTAGACGACCACGAAGCCGTTGAGGACTTCGGCCGAGACCGGTTGCAGCGTTGCCCCGGCGTTCTGAACGTTGACCCGGCGGTTGGTCACGTCGGTGGTGACGGTCGCCCCGGTGAGGGTCAGGTCGGCGATCGAGCTGCGCCCGAGCGCGCCGAGGTTCAATTTGTCGCTGGCGTTGGATTTGGCGACTACTTCGACCGAGACGGTGTGAGCCGAGAGGTCGACGTAGAAGTTGCCGAGGGTGATTTCGGTTTCGTAGTTTTCCGTTCCAGCTTCGTTTTTCGGAAGCTTCTGGAACAGTTTCACGCCGCCGATCGACTGGACTACTCCGGCGCTGGCGGTCGGCGCGATCGTGCCGCCGCTGATCGGGAATTCGAAGCTGTTCCCTTTGGCGGTCGCCGGCGAGATCGTTTCGACGTCGGTTTTCACTTCTTTCAGCTTTTTCAGCAGTTCGGTGTTGGCGTCGAAGACGACGTTGGTCCCCGAGGGCACGATCGTGACCGTGCTCGGTTCCTCACTCGCCGCGGCCGAAGCCATCAGGCGGTTGCCGACGAAGGGCTTCTTGCCCTTCTTGAAGCCGAGCTTCTTGTTCAGCTGCTTGGCGGCGGCCTTGGTCAGCTTCAGCTTCTTGATCGTCAGCGAGACGCCGAAGTTGACGCGCGTGAACGAGAAGCCCGCAACCGCGCCGAACTTGACCTTCTTGCCGCCGACCTTGGCGAACAGGCCTTTCTTGGTCGTGTCGATCACCAGTTCCTTCACCGGCGCCTTCTTCTTGCCGGCCTGGAACTTGAGGCCGCCGGCGAGGGTGAGGGTTCCAGCGCCGTTGGTCGGGTCCATTTCGCCACCGACGACCGGCATGGTCGCCTTCTTGCCCTGGAGCTTGGTGGCGCCGATCTTCTTGATCTTGATCCCGCGCTTGTTCAGCGACTTCACGAAACCGTTGTTGAGAGTGATGGTGGCTGAGCCACTCGCGACCGGATCGGGCGCGGCGGAGGCGAAGGGAGCGAACGCCAGCAGCGCGAACAGCGCAGCCGCGAGAATCGCGGCGGGCAGCTTCGTCCCCCGAGCCATCCGTGGCTGGGTTGCTTCAGTCATATGTTCCTCCGTTGCTGCCGCCCCCTGCAGTCCCCGTAGGCGACGTACGGCGAGTTGACTTGTCTGAATGAGGATATTCCCGCTTACCTCGCTTTTACAACCCTGAAACGGGGGAGAGGTTCCGGTGTCAGCGCGTTGATCAATATCCTGCGGTGAATGACGATGACTGACGGTTCCGAGGCCCAGGAGGCCCACCGCACGATTGCGCCCCTGGTCGGCCCCGACGACGAGCGCGTCTTCACCGACTCCGGCATCGAGATCCAGCCCCTCTACGACGAGGGCGACGTCGCCCCCGGGCTCGAGGAGCGGCTGGGTGAGCCGGGCGAACCGCCGTTCACCCGCGGCATCCACGAGGGGATGTACCGCGACCGGCTCTGGACGATGCGCCAGTACGCCGGCTTCGCCTCCCCCGAGGACACCAACGAGCGCTACCGCTACCTGATCGAGCACGGCTCGACCGGGCTCTCGATGGCCTTCGACCTGCCGACCCAGCTCGGCCGCGACTCCGACGACCCGCTCTGCCACGGCGAGGTCGGTCGCACCGGGGTGCCGATCGACACGATCGAGGACATGCGGATCTGCTTCGACCAGATCCCGCTCGACGGCGTCTCCACCTCGATGACGATCAACGCTCCGGCGGCGATCCTGCTGCTGCTCTACGAGCTGGTCGGCGAGGAGCAGGGGGTGCCTTCCGAGAAGCTGCGCGGCACCGTCCAGAACGACGTGCTGAAGGAGTACATGGCCCGCGGCAACTACATCTATCCCGCGGAGCCGACCATGCGGCTGACCACCGACATCTTCGAGTACTGCAGCGAGAACGTGCCCAAATGGAACACGATCTCGATCTCCGGGTACCACATCCGCGAGAAGGGCTGCTCAGCTGTGCAGGAGGTCGCCTTCACCCTCTCCAACGCGATCGCCTACGTCGAAGCGGCGCTGGAGCGGGGGCTGAAGATCGACGAGTTCGCGCCGCGGCTAGCCTTCTTCTTCAACGGTCACAACAATGTCTTCCAGGAGATCGCCAAGTTCCGTGCGGTACGGCGGATGTGGGCGAAAATCGTCGGCGAGCGCTTCGGGGCCGAGAACCCGAAATCGCAGCAGATCCGCTTCCACACCCAGACCGGCGGCGTCACCCTGCAGGCGCAGCAGCCGGAGGTCAACATCATCCGCGTCGCCCTGCAGGGCTTCGCCGCCGTCTGCGGCGGCACCCAGTCGCTGCACACCAACGGCTTCGATGAGGCGCTGGCGCTGCCGACCGAGCGCTCGGCCCGGATCGCCCTGCGCACCCAGCAGGTGATCGCCTACGAGTCCGGCGCCGCCGACACGGTCGACCCCTTCGCCGGCTCCTACTTCGTCGAGTCGCTGACCGACGAGATCGAAGCCCGCTCCTGGGAGCTGATGGACAAAGTCGAAGAGCTCGGCGGCTCGGTCGAGGCGCTCGAGTTCATGCAGCGCGAGATCGAGGAGTCGGCGCTGAGCTACCACGAGCGCTATAAGAGCGGCCAGGACATCATCGTCGGCGTGAACAAATTCGTCACCGACCAGGTCGACGACGTCGACATCCTCAAGGTCGACCCGGAGGCCGAGCAGCGCCAGCTGGCGAGGCTCAAGGCCTTCAAGGAGAACCGCGACCAGGCCGAGGTCGAGGCCAAGCTCGAGTCCCTGCGCGACGTCGCCCGCGGCGACGGCAACCTCCTCCACCCGATCCGCGCCGCCCTCAAAGCCAACGCCTCGATCGGCGAGGTCTGCGGCGCCATGCGCGAGGTCTTCGGCGAATACAAGGGCGGCGCCTTCTTCTAGCGCCGGGGAGCGTCGCTGAACGGTCCATCCCAGCCGGTGCCGGCGGGGAGGAACGGGCGCCCGGCGGTTGAAGCCGGGGGCGATGATCGAAGTCTCGAGGACGCTGATGAAGTCCGAGCCCGAGCTGGCGGAGCTGGTGGAGAGCGTCGAAGGGCTCGAGGTGACGATGGCCGAGAAAGGCTTCGGCACCCGGGTGGAGCTGCGCGCCGCCGAGGATTCCGGCCTCGGCGAGGCCGATCTCGTCGCTGTCCTCGACCGCCTCGCCGAGCCGCAGCGGCGGCCGTTCAGCTGAGCGGGGCAAAAGCTTGAAACGCGTCAACGGCGGCCGGCCACGACCGCCCCGCAGGCTGTGACCAACTCGAAGATCAAGACCCAGGCGGTCACCTCCGGGAAAATCAAAAACGGCGGCGTCAACGCCCTCGATATCGGCGCCGGCCAGGTGACCGGCGAGAAGATCGCCACCGGCGCGGTGACGGGCAAGAAGCTCGCGAAGAAGGCGATCTCCGAACGCACGATCGCCAACGAAGCGGTGACGATCGGCAAGCTCGGCAAAGAATCGGTCGACGCCTCGAAGATCTCGACCTCCCTCTGGGAGCAGCTGGTGCGGAACGTCGCCTACGAAAACACCGCTTCGGTGACCAACGAAGAAAAGGACAAGACCGCGACCGCCACCTGCCCCAAGGGCAAGGAAGCGATCAGCGGCGGCGTCCGTCTCGAAGGCGAACTGGCGAGCGTCGCGGTGACCGGTTCCTACCCGCAGGCGAGCGGCAGCTCGCGCACCGGCTGGACGGCGATCGCGCACGAGACCGGCGCCGGGCCTTTCGGCGACTGGTCGATCACCACCTTCGTCGTCTGCGCCGAAATCTGACCGGTCGGATGACTATCTGCGCCTTTACATAAGATCGAGGCGCATCGTGGAAGCACGAAGGGCCCGCTCCGGCGGGCCCTTCGTCTGCTCGGAGCCGGATGCCGGGGTCGAGGCGGCACCGCGCAGCCGCCGCACATAGAATGCCGCGGCCCCATGCGCGAACGCAACCCCGAAAGCCACGACGAAAAGCTCTCCTACCTGCGCGAACTGCGCGAGGCGGCGATCCACTCCGCCTCCGAGGCGGCGGTCGAGAAGCAGCACGCCAAGGGCAAGATGACCGCCCGCGAGCGGATCGAAAAGCTGCTCGACCCCGGTTCCTTCGAGGAGCTCGACACCTTCGTCCGGCACCGCACCTACGACTTCGAGATGCAGAAGAACCGGCCCTGGGGCGATGCCGTCGTCACCGGCCACGGGACGATCGACGGCCGCACCGTCTTCGTCTTCTCGCAGGACTTCACGGTCTTCGGCGGCAGCCTCGGCGAGGTGATGTCGGAGAAGATGTGCAAGGTCATGGACCTGGCCGCCCAGGTCGGCGCGCCGGTGATCGGGATCAACGACTCCGGCGGGGCCCGGATCCAGGAGGGGGTGGTGTCGCTGGGCCTCTATGCCGAGATCTTCAAGCGCAATGTGCACGCCAGCGGCGTCGTCCCGCAGATCTCGGTGGTGCTCGGGCCCTGCGCTGGGGGTGCTGTCTACTCGCCGGCCATCACCGACTTCACCGTCATGGTGGAGGGCACCAGCCACATG
>DASSMJ010000014.1:0-4890 GCA_035688955.1 Solirubrobacterales bacterium
GGCCTGGGCGGAGCGCTTGATCGAGTCGACCTCCTCGGGATCGATCCCCGTTACCTCGGCGATCTCCTCCGGGGTGGGCTCGCGGCCCAGCTCGGTGACCAGCTTGCGCTCGGCGCGGCCGATCTTGTTCAGCTTCTCGACGACGTGGACCGGGATGCGGATCGTCCGGGCCTTATCAGCCAGGGCGCGGGCGATAGCCTGGCGGATCCACCAGGTCGCGTAGGTGGAGAACTTGAACCCCTTGCGGTAGTCGAACTTCTCCGCCGCGCGGACGAGCCCGAGCGTTCCCTCCTGGATCAAATCGAGGAAAGGCAGGCCCTGGTTCCGATAATTTTTCGCGATCGAGACGACCAGGCGCAGGTTCGACTCGACCATTTTCTGCTTCGCGTCGAGGTCGCCGCGCTCGATCCGTTTGGCGAGTTCGACCTCCTCCGCGGCAGTCAGCAGGCGGACTTTGCCGATGTCCTTGAGGAACAGCTGCAAGGAATCGGTGGTCATGTCCGGTTTCAGGTCGAGCGCCTGTTTCTGGCGCCGGCGGCCTTTTTTGCCGGTGTCGACCGGGAGCGCTTCCGCGGCGGCTTTCTGCGCCGGATCCATGTCCTCGACGAGCTCGATCCCCGACTTCTCGAGATGGCCGTAGAGGTCCTCGACGTCGGACTCGTCGAGATCGACCTCGGAGACCGCCGAGGCGACATCGCCGAAGGTCAGCACGCCGAGCTGCTGTCCACGATTTAGGAGGTTTTTGACCTCCTCAAGTTCCTGAAGCTCTGCTACCAGCATCCGTTTCTACTCGTTCCCTTGCGCTCGAAATTTATTCCTGGGTGATGAAATGCCGCCGCGAGAGGAAAGTCGCGCCGGACCGACAAAAAGCGGACCGAAGAGGTGGTCCGCGAAGTAGCGTTCACATCGTCATTGTGCCCTGGGGGCGGGCGTTGCTCGTAGCTCAAACGCCTGTTCGCATAGTAGTCGCTTCAGTTTGTGAAGTCAAGCCAAATGCCCAGCAATTTGCGCCATCCAAAACCCTGGCTTCACGCCTTCTGGAACCGTGCCTACCGGGAGAACGTCACCGGGCTCTCGGCGATGGTCGCCTACAACCTGATGCTGGCGGTCTTCCCCTTCGCCCTACTCGTGCTCTTCGTCTTCGGCCAGGTGCTGAAGATCGAAGGGGTCGAGAGCAGCGTCCTGGCCGATCTGCAGCGGCTCTTCCCCAATACCGAGCAGCAGACGCTGACCGACGTCCTGCGCCGGATCGAGGACAACTCGACCACGATCGGGATCGCCGCCTTCATCGGCTCGCTCTGGATCGGTGCCTCCTTCTGGGGGGCGATGGACACCGCCTTCTGCCGCATCTACCACGTCGAGTGCCGCGGCTGGGTGGAGCAGAAGCGCTTCTCCTTCGCGATGCTGATCGTCGTCCTCCTCTTCATCGCCGCCAGCATCTTCGTCCCGACCTTCGAGAGCGCCGTCGTCGACAGCACCAACCGCCTTCCCCTCGGCCTCTCCGACATCAAGGCGATCGACACGATCCTGCTGCTCGGCGGCGCCCTGCTGGTCACCTTCGGGATCTGCAGCGTGATCTTCTGGGCGGTGCCGAAGGGCCACATGCCCTGGCGCGCGGTCTGGCCGGGGGCCCTGTTCGTGACCCTCGGGGCGGGGCTCGCCAACTGGCTCTTCCCGATCTACCTCTCCAACGTGTCCAGTCTCTCCCGCTTCGGCTCGACCCTCGGCTTCATCCTCATCGCCTTGCTCTGGTTCTACGTACTCAGCCTTGCACTGATGGTCGGCGCGGTGATCAATTCGCTGCGCTTCGAGCTCCACGACACCGGCGAGCTGCCTTACCACGCGAAGCCGGCCGCCCCCTGCGGCTGCGAAGAGGAGAGCGGCGAGGACAAACTTCCCGGAGCGTCTTCCACTAGTTAATAAAAACTGTCGTATCCTCTTGTGCGGGTGATCACGAGCCCTCTGGACCCTCGGTCCAGATAACCGGTCGGGCTGGAAGAATCCGCATTGATGCAAAAACATCGGAGTTCTGGAAAGGCAGCCAGCGGTCTGGGGTCAGCCGCCGCTAACGGGGCGGCACAGCCGTCGCAGCGCCGGCGGATCATCGACGCGATGGTCGACAGCTGCGCCGAGAAGACCTATGCGGCGACGACGATCACCGACATCGTCGCCCGCGCCCGGATCTCCCGCACCACCTTCTACAAGCACTTCGAGGACAAGCGGGCCTGCTTCGACGCCGCGATCTCCCACTGCATCGAGCAGCTGCAGGAGGTCGCCGCCGCCTCCCATAGCTCCGCCGACCGGCCCGCCGACGCGGCGCGCCAGGCGACCCGGGCGGTGCTCGAGGCGATGGCGACGCAACCCGGTGTTGCCCAACTGCTTACCGGCGATGCGATCGCCGTCGACCCGAGAGTCGTCGACCAGTACCGCCGGGCGACGATCCCGGCGCTCGAGGCGCTCTGGGCGACCAACGGCGGGCAGCCGCGGCCGCACACCGATCCCCGGCTGGCCTTCGGCCAGGCTCAGGTGCTGATCCTCAACCAGATCGCCACCGGCAAAGCCGACCAGCTTCCCGAGCTGCTGCCGGAGATCGTCTACCTGGCGGTCAGCCCCTTCGGCGGCCACGAGGAGGCGCTCGAGCAATCGCACCTCGCCGAGGCCGCGGCCGGCGGCGCCCGGCGGTGACGGCCGAGCACGAGGACCTGCGGCGCTGGCGTTTGCCGCGCGGCCGCCACGGGCTGCCGCGCGAGCTGGTCGAACGCTCCCAGCGGGAGCGGCTGCTGGCGGCGGTGGTGACGGTGACCGTCGCCAACGGCTACGAGTCGACCACGGTCGGCGACATCCTCGGCGACGCCGGGGTCGGGCGCGAGAGCTTCTACGAACTCTTCGACGACAAACTCGACTGCATGCTCGCCGCCCACAAAGTCCTCGTCGACGGCCTCGAGGAACGGGTGCGCGAGGCCTACCTGACCGAGGGCCCGTGGCCGCAGCGGATGCGCGCCGCTCTGGCGACGACGCTCGAGTGGTTTGCCGCCGACCCCGACACGGCCCGGTTCACGCTGGTCGAGCTCAGCACCGTCGGCCCCGCCTTCCGGGAGAGGTTCCAGGCCGAGTTCGCCCGCTTCAACGCGCTGCTCGAAGAGGGGCTCGGTGAGGACAGCCCCGCGCCCGACCTGGCGCAAGCGCATTCGCTGGCGGTCGGGGCGATCCTCGCCCGAATCTACGAGGAGGTCCTGCTCGGCCGCGCCGCCGAGCTGCCGCGCCTGCTGCCGGAGCTGACCTACGAGCTGCTGGTGCCGTTCGTCGGCGAAGAGCAGGCTCGCGCGACCGCCGACGGCGCTTAGCCGCGCTGCAGGCCGGCCGCCGCCTCGGTCAGCGCCTCGCGCAGCGGAGTGCTCGGCACCCGCGGCAGCAGCTCCATCCCCGAACGGTCGGTGACCACGGTCTCGGTCGCGAGGCCCTCGATCAGCGGCCTGGCGACCCCGGCGTCGACCGGCGTCACCAGCCCGATCCAGAGCGAGGAGAGGTGAGGCGAGAGCACCGGCACGGTGATCCGTAGCGGCGGGCGGCGGTCGAGCGCCCGGGCCAGCTCGTCGATCATCCCGCCGTAGGTGGTGACGTCCGGGCCGCCGATCTGGATCTCCCGGTCGAGCGGCAGCGCCAGGTCGGCCGCGGCGGCGAGGGCGGCGACGACGTCGGCGACGGCGACCGGTTGGGTGCGGGTGGTGACCCAGCGCGGGGTGACCATCAGCGGCAGGCGCCGCACCAGGTAGAAGACGGTGCGGAAGGACTCGCTGCCGGTGCCGACCACCGCGGCGGCGCGGAAGTAGGCGACCGGGACCTCGCCTTTGCGCAGGGTTTCCGCCGTCGCGTGGCGGCTGTCGAGGTGCTTCGACCCCTCCCCCAGCCCGCCCAGATAGACGATCCGCTTGACCCCGGCCGTCGCCGCGGCGGCGGCGAAGTTCTTGGCCGCTTGGTGGTCGCGCTCGGCGAAGTCGCCATCGGAGCCGCGGCCCATCGAGTGGACCAGGTAGTAGGCGACCTCGACCCCCTCCAGCGCCGGACCAAGCGTGTCTGGCTCGAGCACGTCGGCCTGGCGCACCTCGCAGCCGGCCTCTTTCAGATCCGCGGCACGCTCGGGGTTGCGGGCCAGGGCGCGAACGTCCTGCCCTTCGCTACAAAGGCGTTTGCACAGAAGGCCACCGATGTAGCCCGTGGAACCGGCAACTGCGATCACGCCTCCACGCTACCCGCGGAAGCGAAAAGAATCAGCCGTACCTCTCGCCGATCAGCTCTCTGAGCTTCGAGCGGTCGTGGCGGGCGTGGACGCGGCGGACGGTGCCGGAGCGCGAGCGCATCACCAGCGACTCGGTGGTGGCGCCGGGGCCGCGGTAGCGGACGCCCTGGAGGACGTCGCCATCGGTGACGCCGGTGGCGGAGAAGAAGACGTCGTCGCCGGAGCAGAGGTCGTCGGCGGTGAGGACGCGGTCGAGGTCGTAGCCGGCGTTGACCGCCTCCGAGCGCTCCTCGTCGTTGCGCGGCCAGAGCCGGCCGATCAGCTGGCCGCCCATCGACTTCAAGGCGGCGGCGGAGATCACGCCCTCCGGGGTGCCGCCGATCCCCCACAGCAGGTCCACCGGCGAGCGTTCGCTCACCGCCAGCAGCGAGGCGGAGACGTCGCCGTCGGTGATCAGGCGGATGCGGGCGCCGGCGTCGCGGACTTCCTTCATCGCCTGCTCGTGGCGGGGCCGGTCGAGCATGACGACGATCACGTCGCCGATCGACTCGCCCTTGCGGTCGGCGATCAGCTTCAAGGTCTCCGGCAGCGGCCGGTCGAGGTCGAGCAGGTCGGCGATCTCCTCCCCGCCCGCCATCTTTTCCATGTAGACG
>DASSMJ010000015.1:0-37601 GCA_035688955.1 Solirubrobacterales bacterium
GCACGCCAACGTGATCGGCAACCTCAACCTGCTCTTCTCGATGCGCGACCACGTCCCCGACGCGCACCTGGTCAAGCTCGGGACGATGGGCGAGTACGGCCAGCCCGACATCGACATCGAGGAGGGCTACATCGAGATCGAACACAAGGGCCGCAAGGACACGCTGCCCTTCCCGAAGCTGCCGGCTTCGCTCTACCACTGCTCGAAGGTCCACGACTCGACCAACATCCACTTCGCCTGTCGCACCTGGGGCCTGCGCGCGACCGACCTCAACCAGGGCGTCGTCTACGGAATCGACACCGAGGAGACTGCCCGCGACGACCGCCTCGTCACCCGCTTCGACTACGACGAGCTGTTCGGCACCGTCCTCAACCGCTTCTGCCTGCAGGCGGTGATCGGTCACCCGCTGACCGTCTACGGCGCCGGCCACCAGACCCGCGGCTTCCTCAACATCCGCGACACCCTCGCCTGCGTCGAACTGGCGGCCCTGAACCCGGCCGAGCGGGGCGAGTTCCGTGTCTTCAACCAGTTCACCGAGCAGTTTTCAGTGCTCGAGTTGGCTGAGTTGGTCAAGGAGGCCGGCGAGCACCTCGGCTACAGCGTCGAGATCCAGCACTACGACAACCCGCGGGTCGAGAAGGAAGAGCACTACTACAACGCGATCCACACCAAGCTGCTGGACCTCGGGCTCGAGCCGACCTTGCTGGGCGAGGAGCTGGTGGAGTCGATGATCCACGCGATCGAGCGCCACAAGGGGCGCGTGATCGAGACCGCGATCGACCCGAAGACGCGCTGGAACCCGGCTAAATCGCCCGCCGGTCAGGCGTAGCGCCGCTGCTACCATCGCCAGTTCCCATGCGCGCTGCCGACACGTTGATGGAAAGCCTCAAGGCCGAGGGCGTCAAGGACGTCTTCGGGATCCCCGGCGGGGCCAACCTGCCGACCTACGACGCCCTCGTGGACGCCGAGTTCCGCCACGTCCAGGTGCGCCACGAGCAGGGCGGCGGCCACGCTGCCGAGGGATACGCCAAAGCCTCCGGCCGGGTCGGCGTCGCTTTCGCCACCTCCGGCCCCGGCGCCACCAACCTCGTAACCGCGATCGCCGACGCGATGATGGACTCGACCCCGACCGTCTTCATCACCGGGCAGGTGCGGACCGAGCTGATCGGCACCGACGGCTTCCAGGAGGCCGACATCCTCGGCGCCACGCTGCCGTTCGTGAAGCACTCCTTCGCGGTCACCGACCCGCGCCAGATCCCCGAGTACGTCCACCAGGCCTTCCACGTCGCCTCGACCGGGCGCCCCGGGCCGGTGCTGCTCGACATCCCGCAGGACCTCTCGCGCGCCGACATCGACTACGTGCCGCGGACCGAGCCGGTCGAGCTGGCGGGCTACAAACCCTCGACCGAGGGCAACATCAAGCAGATCCGCATCGCCGCCAAAGCGCTGGCGAGCGCGCGGCGCCCGATCTTCTACACCGGCGGCGGTGTGATCAACGGCAACGCCAGCGCCGAGCTGCGCGAGCTCGCCGACTCCGACCGCTTCCCGGTCACCTCGACCCTGATGGGCCTCGGCGGCTTCCCCGCCTCGAGCGACCGCTTCCTCGGCATGCTCGGCATGCACGGCACCTGGACCGCCAACCAGGCGATGGACAAAGCTGACCTGATCGTCGCGATCGGCGCCCGCTTCGACGACCGCATCACCGGCAAGCTCACCGAGTTCGCGCCGCACGCCAAGGTGATCCACATCGACATCGACCCGGCGGAGATCTCCAAGAACGTCGGCGCCCACATCCCGATCGTCGGCGACGTCAAGCAGGTGCTGCCGAAGCTGACGCGCGAGTACCGGGCGCTTCAGACCGATTCTTCCCGCCTTGATGAGTGGTGGAACACGCTGCGCGGCTGGCAGGAAGCGCACCCGCTCTACTACGAGCCCGCCCAGAACGGGGAAATCAAGCCGCAGTTCATGATCGAGGCGATGCACCGCGCCACCGGGGGCGACGCGATCGTCACCTCCGACGTCGGCCAGCACCAGATGTGGACCGCGCAGTACTACGGCTTCGACAAGCCCCGGCGCTGGATCAACTCCGGCGGCCTGGGGACGATGGGCTTCGGCCTGCCGAGTGCGATCGGCGCCAAGGTCGCCTGCCCGGACGAGCAGGTCGTCTGCCTCGCCGGCGACGGCAGCCTGATCATGAACATCCAGGAGCTGGCGACGTGCGTCACCGAGAACGTGCCGGTGAAGATCTTCCTCCAGAACAACGGCTACATGGGCATGGTCCGCCAGTGGCAGGAGCTGTTCTGGGACCGCCGCTACAGCTCGGTCGAGATGGGCGCAAGTCCCGACTGGGTGAAGCTGGCCGAGGCCTTCGGCGCCAAAGGCATGCGCTGCGAAGAGAGCGCCGACCTCGAAGAGCAGATGACGGCGGCGCTGGAGCACGACGGGCCGGTTCTGCTGGACGTCCGCACCGTCAGCGAGGAGAACTGTTACCCGATGATCCCGCCGGGCAACGCCGCCCGCGACATGGTCGAGGCGCCGCGGAAGGCGGTCAGCTGATGGAGGCCGGGACCCCGCAGGTCGTCAAATTGGAGGACCTGCACGTGGCCGGGCAGCTCAGCGGGCGCAAGCACATCCTCTCGATCCTGGTCGAGAACAAGCCGGGCGTGCTGGCGCGCGTCGCCGGCCTCTTCTCGCGCCGCGGCTTCAACATCGACACGCTCGCCGTCGGCCCGACCGATGACGAGAGCGTCTCCCGGATCACCCTCACCCTCGACGGCGCCGTTCACCCGATCGACCAGGTGACCAAGCAACTGCACAAGCTCGTCAACGTCCTCAAGATCCGCGACATGGAGCCCGAGGACACCGTGGCGCGCGAGATGGCGCTGTTCAAGGTCTCCTCGGCGGTCGAGAACCGGGCCGAGATCATCCAGTTCGCGGAGATCTTCCGGGCCAAAATCGTCGACGTCGCCCGCCGCACGATGACGATCGAGGTGACCGGCTCGGCCGACAAGATCGAGGCCTTCGAGCGCATGGTCCGCCCGCACGGGCTGGTCGAAATGGTGAGGACTGGCGAGATTGCCATCGGCAGAGGTCACGACTGAGGATCTCCTCGGCGCCCTCGCGAAGGGCGCCGGGCGGGGACGACGCACCCTCGTAAGCGTCACCAGGGAGGTCGATGTCGCCGATCCCTGCGCGGTCGTCTTCGCCTCGCGCCTGGCGAGCGAGCGCTGGTTCTGCTGGGAGCAGCCCGATCGCGAGTTCGCGTTGGCCGGGCTGGGGGTGGCCTATGAGGCGGCTTCGCGCGGGGCGCGGCGCTTCGCCGAGGTCGCCGAGGAGTGCCTGCGGCTGGGGGACCACCCCGTCGTCGAAGAGCCGCGCGGGCTGGCGGCCGGCGCCGGGCCGGTCTGGGTCGGCGGCTTCGCCTTCGACCCCGAGGGCGGCTCGACCCCGACCTGGTCATCGCTTCCACCTGCCTCGCTGGTCCTGCCGGAGGTCTCGATCTGCCGTCGCGGCGAGCGCGCCTTCCTCACCGTCAACGCGGTGGTGCGGCCGGGGGAGGGGGTGGAGCGCCGGGCGGAGGAGCTCGCCGCTCGTGTCGCCGGTCTGCGACTCGACGCGCCGCTGCCGCTGCTCGACCCGCACCCGACCGCCCACGCGGAGATCCGCAGCGCCCGGCCGCCGCGCGAGTTCGAAGCCGCGGTCGAGGGCGCGACACGCCGGATCGCCGCCGGCGAGTTCAGCAAGGTCGTGTTGGCGCGGGAGGTGATCGTCAGCGCCGGGGCTGCCCACGACACCGCGGCGATCTTCGGAGGGATGCGCGAGCAGTTTCCCGCCTGTTTCTGCTTCTGCTGCGGCACTCCGGAGGCGGCCTTCATCGGCGCCAGCCCGGAGCTGCTGGTGCGCCGCGCCGGTGCCAGTGTCTCTACTGTCGCCCTCGCCGGCTCGACCCGCCGCAGCTCCGACCCCGCCGTCGACGACCACCTCGGCGAGCAACTGTTGCGCAGCGACAAGGACCGCCGCGAGCAGCGGATCGTCGCCGAGCGGATCGTCCGCGCTCTGCGTTCGCACGCGGTCTGGGTCGAGGCCGCAACCGAGCCGGAGATCGTCAAGGTGGCGAACATCCAGCACCTGGCCTCGCCGGTGATCGCCCAGCTCGCCGAACCCCACTCGGCGATCGAGATGGCCGGCCTCCTGCACCCGACCCCCGCGGTCGGGGGAGAGCCCTGGTTCCGCGCCGCAGGCGCCATCGCCGAGCTCGAGGGCATGGATCGCGGCTGGTACGCGGCTCCCGTCGGCTGGATGGACGCCACCGAGGACGGCGAATTCTGCGTCGCCCTGCGCAGCGCCCTGCTCCGCGACCGCGAGGCCCACCTCTTCGCCGGTGTCGGCGTAGTGGCCGGCTCCGATCCGGCCGCAGAGCTGGCCGAGACCGAGGTCAAGCTCGGAGCCCTGCTGCCGCTCGTCGCCGAGTAGGCCGAACGTCCGAGGGGCTCGACGCCGTCCTTTGGCCGGGTTAGGGTGGCTGGAAATGGTTCGTCTGGGGAGACTGCTCGTCTTGGTGGTCGCGCTTTCGCTGGCAATCGCCGGCGCGGCTTCGGCCGCGACTCGCTACGCGGCACCTGGCGGAACCGGCGCCGATCCCTGCACCGACCCAGCCGCCCCCTGCTCCATCTACACGGCGGCCGACTATGCGGCGCCAGGGACGACCATCGAAGCCGGGGACGTCGTCGAGCTGGCGCCCGGAACCTACTCGGAAGCCGACGAAGACCTCGGGCCCAGTGACCGCGTTCAGCCCCCGCCCGCCGTTGTCGTTCGGGGGACGCCCGGTGCTCCTAGGCCGTTGATCGTCCTCGAGGTCAACAACGGAGGCTGGGGCGCCTTCTTCGTCGGGCCTGGGACCGAAATCCTCGACGTCGAAATTCGCAACCAAGCCGCGAACGGATCCGCGATCACCAACCAGGGCGGGGTCATCAACCGCGTGATCGCACGGTCCACCGTCAGCACCTCATTCACCTGCACCTCCTTCGAAGGAACGATGCTCAGTAGCGCCTGCATCAACAGCGCGGGGGGCACCGCGATCGGGGTCAGCACCCTCAGCCCCGCCGGGACCTACGCGAGCATCCTCCGCAACAGCACCTTCATCGCAACCGGTCCGGGATCGGTCGGGATGGACTTCGCGTTCTTCGCCAGCAACGCAGGCGTGGTCGGTGCCATCAATGGACTCGGCGTGATCGCCAAGGGCGAGGCGAAAGACGTGATCGCCAGGGGCCTGGAATACAACGGATCGGGTCAGGGCGCGACGACGACGATCGAACTGCAGGCCTCCGACTACGCGACCACCGAAACCAAAACCTCGGGGCCCGGGACGGCGATCGTCGCCGCCCCCGGCACCAACGGCAACATCACCGCTCCGCCGCTGCTGGCTGCCGACAACGTCCATCAGTTGGCGGGTTCGCCGACGATCGACAAAGGCGCGATCGACGGTGCCAGCGGACCCCTCGACATCGACGGGCAGGCCCGGGAAATCGGCATCGCCCCCGACATCGGCGCCGACGAGTTGGGAAACCCGACCACGACGACCTTGAAATGCAGTCCGGCCACCGTCGATCCCAGCGTCTTGGGGAGCCAGTCGATCTGCACGGCCACGGTGGAAGACGTCGGCATCGCGCTGACTCCCCCGACCGGCGAAGTCACGTTCACCTCGACGAGCGGGCTGAGCGTGACCGGGTCCTGCGTCCTGACGCAGGTCAACGAGGCCGCGTCCTTCTGCTCCGCGATTGCGTCGCCCACCGCCGGGAGCTCCGGCGTGCATACCGTGACGGCTGTCTACGGCGGCGACAGCGGCCACGAGGGCAGCGAAGGTTCGGCAGCAGTGACTCTCGAAGTGCCCGCTGCCGGCGGCGGTTCCGATGGGGGAGGCGGCGGCTCGAGCGGCGGCAGCAGTGGGTCAGGCGGCCCCGGCAACGGCAAAGGCGCGGACCCGAACCCGGCGCCTGTCACCCAGCTCGGCAAGCACCCGCCGAAGCGAACCAAGAAGCGGCGGGCGCGGTTCACCTTCGCCTCCAACGAGGCCGGCTCGAGCTTCGAATGCAAACTCGACGGCAAGCCGTTCAAAGCCTGCGCTTCGCCGTACAAAAAGAGAGTCAAGATCGGCAAGCACGTGTTCAAGGTACGGGCGGTCGACTCCGGCGGCAAGGAGGACGCGACCCCGGTCGTCTTCCGCTGGCGCGTGGTCGCGCCTTAGCTTCAGGCTGATCGGGAGATCGCGTCGTGGACGCGGCGGGTGAGGTCCCGATGGGCCTTGACGTTGGTTCCGCGGTTCGTCTTGACCTCGATTAGGCCGGTGCCCGCGGCGAGTGCGGCAGGTAGGTCCGCGAGAGAGTCGAGGCGCCGGTGGGGGAGGTCGAACAGTGCGGCGGCCTTGGCCGTGTCGACGCCGCGGGGGGTGCCGAGGAGGGCTTCGAACTCGTCGGAGGGCATCGCTCCCTCCTGGGGCAGGAAGTGGAAGATGCCGCCGCCGTTGTTATCGATCACGACGATGCGCACTGGGGTGGAGACCTCGCGCAGAGCGGCCAGCGAGCCGATGTCGTGAAGGAGGCCGAGGTCGCCGGTGACGATCGTGGTCGGGCGGCCGCTGGCGTGGGCGGCGCCGATGCCGGAGGAGATGAGGCCGTCGATGCCGTTGGCGCCGCGGTTGGAGAGGAAAGAGACGTCGGCCGCAGACGGAGCGAGGAAGCTCTCCTGGTCGCGGATCGGCATCGAGGAGCTGGTGTAGACGAGGTCGCCGTCGCGATGGCCGGCGCCGAGGGCGCGGTGGAGGGCGGGCTCGGTCAGCTCGTCGCCGCCGGGGAGCGCTTCGTCGAGAGCGGCCTGGGCGGCGTTCTCGCCGTCGAGCCAGCGATCCGGCAGCGGGCGTTCCCGTCCCTCGAGCCCTTCCAGACGCGTCGCCCAACCTGAGGCGAGCTCCGTCGGGTCGGCACGGAGGATCGCGGCGGCGCGATTCGTCGGCTCGTTCCAGCCCCCGCTGGGGTCGACAACGATCTCGTCAGCGCCGCTGTCCGCGATCCAGGCACGCAGCGGCTTGCTCGTCGGCATCTCGCCGAAGCGGAGGATCAGCTCCGGGACGACGGAGCGGGCGAAGTGCTCGTCGCGCAGCAGCAGGTCGTAGGCGGCGACCACGTGGGAGCGGTCGTGGGGGCCACAGCGCAGCTGCGAGGTGGGGTCGGCAAGGATCGGAAAGCCGGAGACCCGGGCGAGGTGGGCGAGCGGTTCGCGCAGCTCCGGGTCGAGCTGGCGGCCGGCGACGATCACCCCGGAGATCGCGTCGCCGATGTGGCCGGCCATCTCGTCCAGGAGAAAGACCGAGGGCTCGAGGTCGATCCGGGTCACCGCCGTCAGCGGTCGTTTGTCGCGGCCCTGCAGCGCGAGCGGGTCGGTCGCGGTCACCGCGCCCTCGACCGGGACGGGTGCCAGCGGCTCGCGCCAGGGCAGGTTCAGGTGGACGGGGCCGGGTCGCGTCTCGCCCCGCGTCGCGGCGAGCGCTCGACAGGCGACCGAGCGGTAGTGCAGAAGACCGCTGTCATCCGCCTCATGCGTGCCGACTTCGCAGAACCACCGCACCGAGGAGCCGAAGGTCTTGATCTGGTCGATCGTCTGCCCGGCGCCGATCCCCCGCAGCTCCGGCGGCCGGTCGGCGCTGAGGACCAGCAGCGGGATCCCCGATTCGTCCGCCTCGACGACCGCGGGGTGGTAGTTGACGAGCGCCGTCCCCGAGGTGCAGAGGAGCCCCACTGGCTCGCCGCTGGCCTGCGCCGCGCCGAGGGCGAAGAACCCCGCCGAGCGCTCGTCGACGATCACGCTCACCTCGATCTCCGGCTGCCGCCAAAGCGCCACCGCCAGCGGCGTTGACCGCGATCCCGGGGAGATCACCGCCAGCCGCAGCCCCCCGCGCGCCAACTCCTCGACAAAGGCCGAGGCGAGGGCGGTATTGGCGTTGGTGGGGTCCATCGGCAGGTGACGTGTCGCTTTAGTGGCCCATACGGCCACAAAGTCGACACGCGCAGGCTAAATGCGGTGCGCTTGCAGCGCCTCCTCGTCGATCTCGATCCCGAGGCCGGGGCCAGGGGGGAGGTGGAGCCTGCCGTCGCGCAGCTCGCACTCGACGGAGGCGATGGTCTCGGCGAAGAGACGTTGCGTCGCCAGTCCGTGCGCCATCTCCAGCCTTTCCGGGTGACCGGTCTCCGCAAGGCTGCGGGCGACCTGCGCCCCCGCCGCAATGCCGACCGGCCCGTCGAGCGCGCTGGTGATGAAGGCGGGGAGGACGTCGGCGATCGCGAGCGCCGCTTCGGGGCCACCGACCTTGGAGAGCTTGATCCCCGTGTAGGCGCAGGCACCCAGCACCGCCGCTCGCTCCGCCTCCGCGAGAGACGCCACGCTCTCGTCCGCCGCGAGCGGAATCGCCGTCGCCTCCGCGAGCTCCGCCATCTCCTCCAGCGTCGCCACCGGCTGCTCCGCGAGCTCGATCCCGTACGGCTCCAGTTCGTCGAGGCGGCTCTTCGCCGTCTCCAGATCCCAAGCCGCGTTCACATCCACCCGTATCCGCATCTCCGGCCCCAACGTCTCCCGCACCGCCCGCACCTGCGCGACGTCGCTCGCACGACTCTGTGAAAACTCCTCTTGAGGCGGAGTTTTCACAGAGTCGTGGCCGAGCTTCAGCTTGAACGTGGTGAACCCGTCTGCCGCCCAGCGTTCCGCGGCGGCAGCGACCTCCCGAGGTGCCCCCGCCACCAAGGTTGCATTGCACGCCACGGCTTCGTCCTTCGCCGTGCCTCCACCACCCACCCTCCTACCCAGCAAATCCGCCTCCGCTATCGCCACCGCACATCTCGCCGGCGCGGACAGTCCCTCGCTCGTCCGCGTCTCCGCCCACCCCTCGAGCTCCCCAACCACCTCCGACAACCCAACCCCGCCCCGCACCGACAGCGGCACCGCTTCCCCCAACCCCACGACCCCGTCCTCGTCCCTCACCCGCAGCAGCACCATCTCCCGTCGCTCGAGCACGCCGCGCGCGGTCACGTAGAGCTCCTTGAAGGGGAGCGCGTAAGGGATGACCTCTACCGAGGAGAGGTGCACGTCCTCAGCATCTCAGGCCGAGATCAGCAGACCAATCGTGACCAGGACGCTGAAGACGGCCAAAACGCCACCGGTCGCCGCCAGGACCCCGTTCAACGCCGGGCCGTCGCGCCGCTCCGCCAGCGTTCGGTACGGCTTCACCGCCAGCGGCGCCGCCAGCAGCCCGACCAGCGGCAGCATGCTCGCTTCGCCGGCGACCAGTGCGATCGGCAGCACCACGAACGCCCCCATCACCAGCAGCCCGTAAAGCCGCACCGCCGACTCGCGCCCGATCCGCACCGCCAGCGTGTTCTTGCCGGCCCGGCGGTCGGTCTCGACGTCGCGGACGTTGTTGACGACGATGATCGCGGTGGCGAGGAAGCCGATCGAGATCGAGAGCCCGAGCGAGAGCGCGTCGAGTTCCTCCAGCTGCACGTAGTAGGCGCCGTTGACGGCGACCAAGCCGAAGAAGAGGAACACGAATACCTCGCCGAAGCCGGCGTAGCCGTATGGGCGCGGACCGCCCGTGTAGAGGACTCCGGCGGCGATCGAGAGGACGCCGATCACGAGGATGACCGGGCCGGCGACGACGGTCAGGTAGATGCCGCAGACCACCGCCACCGCGAAGGCGATCCAGGTCGCCCGCAGCACTCGCTGCGGGGTGACCAGGCCGCTGGCGGTGACCCGCACCGGCCCCAACCGATCGGCCGTGTCGGCTCCGCGCTTGGCGTCGGAGTAGTCGTTGGCGAGATTCGTCCCGATCTGGATGAAGATCGAACCGACGAGCGCCGCGAAGAAGGCGCCCCAGCGCGGCAGGTGCCCGAGCCACTGCACCGCTGCCGCCGTCCCGACCAGGACCGGCGCGATCGCCGCCGGCAGCGTTCGCGGCCGCGCCGCCATCAACCAGATCCTCATCGCGATCCCCCCGCGCTCGTTCTGCTCATGCCCGCCGCGGGAACTTGCCGAAGTCAGGCGAGCGTTTTTCCTTGAAGGCCTCGCGCCCCTCGGCCGCCTCGTCTGAGCCGTAGAAGAGCAGGTTGGCGTCGTGGGCAAGCTGTTGGATCCCGGCGTAGCCGTCCTCGTGGGCGTTGAAGCTGGCCTTGACCAGGCGCAGGGCGAAGGGGGAGAGGGCGAGCATCTCGCGGCACCAGGCGACGGTCTCGCGCTCGAGGTCGGCCAGCGGCACCACCAAGTTGACCAGGCCCATCTCGCGCGCCTCCGCGGCGTCGTACTGGCGGCAGAGCATCCAGATCTCCTTCGCCTTCTTCGTGCCGACGAGGTCGCGCAGCAGCGAGGCGCCGTAGCCGCCGTCCCAGGAGCCGACTCGCGGCCCCACCTGTCCGAAGACCCCGTTGTCGGCGGCGATCGTCAGGTCGCAGCAGAGGTGGAGGATGTGGCCGCCGCCGATCGCGTAGCCGGCGACCATCGCCACGATCGGCTTCGGCAGCCGCCGCATCTGGATCTGCAGGTCGGTGACGTGGAAGCGGCCGACCGAGGCGCCCTCGGCCATGTAACCGGTGTCGCCGCGGACCGTCTGGTCGCCGCCGGAGCAGAAGGCGCGCTCGCCCTCGCCGGTGAGGAGGATGACGCCGACGCTCTCGTCCTCGCGCGCCAGCTCCATCGCCGCCGAGACCTCGATCAGCGTCTGCGGCCGGAACGCGTTCAGCACCTCGGGCCGGGCGATCGTCACCTTGGCGATCCCGCCGCCGGTCTCGTAGCGGATGTCCTCGTAGTCGCCGGCGCCCGGCTCCCACTCGATCGGCGCGTACAGCTCCTGCTCGGGGGGAGCTCCTTTGTGGCGTTTGGGCATGATGGGGACGATATCCCGATGAAGCTCGACGACTGGCTCTCGCAGAGATCACAGAGCTGTCCTGACCGGACGGCCCTGCTTGCCGACGGCGCCGAGATGACCTACGCCGAGCTCGAGGCGGAGGCGACCTGGGTGGCGCGCCGGCTCGCCGCCCACGGGGTGCGGCGCGGCTCGACCGCGGCGCTGACGATGCACCCCCGCCGCGAGCAGGTCGTGCTGCTGCACGCGCTGCTGAAGGTCGGGGCGGCGCTGCTGCCCCTGGGCCCGCGCCTGACCGCTGAGGAGCGGGCGACCATCGTCGCCGCTGTCGATCCGATCATCGACCTCGACGATCCCGGCCAGCTGACCCAGACCGAGGCCGACATGCCGCTGCTGGGCGAGCACGACATGGACGACATCTGCTGCCGGGTCCTCACCAGCGGCAGCACCGGCACACCGCGCCCGGTCCCGCTCAGCTATGGCAACTTCCTCTGGAACGCGGTCGGCTCCGGCTTCAACGTCGGCGTGATGCCGCATGACCGTTGGCTCTGCTGCGTCCCGCTCAGCCACATCGCCGGCCTGGGGATCGTCATGCGCTCGGTCATCTACGGGACGACCGCGGTGGTCCATGACGGCTTCGACGTCGAGCGGGTGGGGGAGGCGCTGGAACGCGACGGCATCACCCTGGTCTCGCTGGTGACGACCATGCTGACCCGGCTGCTCGACGCCGGCGTCGACCTCTCCGGCCCGCGGGCGATCCTCGTCGGCGGGGGTCCGGTGCCCGAGGAACCGCTGGAAGAGGCGATCGCCAAGGGCGCGACCGTGGTCCAGACCTACGGCCTCACCGAGACCTGCTCGCAGGTGACGACGCTCGCCCCCGCCGACGCCAAGCGCAAGCTCGGCTCCGCCGGCCGGCCGCTGCTGACCACCCACCTGCGGATTCGCGAGGGCGAGATCCTCGTCCAGGGCCCGACCGTCGCCCCCGCCAGCGCCGACGCCGACGGCTGGCTCCATACCGGCGACCTCGGCCACATCGACGAGGAAGGCTTCCTCTACGTCTCCGACCGGATCGACGACATGATCGTCAGCGGGGGGGAGAACGTGGTCCCCTCCGAGGTCGAGGAGGTGCTGCTGCGCCACCCGGAGGTGTCCGAGGCGGCGGTGATCGGCCGCGAGGACCCGGAGTGGCAGCAGGCGGTGACCGCCGTCGTCGTGCTCGAGAACGGCGCTTCGGTCACCCAGGACGAGCTGCGCCATCACTGCGCCGAGTCGCTGGCGGGCTTCAAAGTCCCGAAGCGGGTGGAGCTGGCCTCGGCGCTGCCCCGCACGCCCTCGGGGAAGCTGATGCGCAGAGCGCTCCGCTAGCCTGCCGCTCCATGCGAACCGACGACATCTTCTCCGACAAAGACGCGGACCTGGGCAAGCTCGACGGCAAGACCGTCGCCATCCTCGGCTATGGCTCCCAGGGTCACGCCCACGCTCTCAACCTCAAGGACTCCGGCGTCGACGTAGTCGTCGGCCTGCGCCCCGACTCCTCCAGCCGCGCCAAGGCCGAAGGGGCCGGGCTCGAGGTGCTCGACGTCGCCGAAGCCGCCAGTCGCGGCGACCTGGTGATGATCCTGCTGCCGGACGAGAAACAGGCCGAGGTCTGGCGCGAGGAGATCGCCGACGGGATCGCCCCCGGCAACCTGCTGCTCTTCGCCCACGGCTTCGCGATCCACTTCGGCGAGATCGAGCCGCCCCCTGGCGTCGACGTCGGCATGGTCGCGCCGAAGGGCCCGGGCCACCTGGTCCGCCGCCAGTACGAGGAAGGCAGCGGCGTTCCCTGCCTGATGGCCGTCCACCAGGACGCCAGCGGCAACGCCCACGACCTCGTCCTCGCCTACGCCTCCGGAATCGGCGGCGGCCGCGCGGCGATCATCGAGACGACCTTCAAAGACGAGTGCGAGACCGATCTCTTCGGCGAGCAGGCCGTCCTCTGCGGCGGCGCCTCGGAGCTGGTTCGCGCCGGCTACGAGACCCTGGTCGAGGCCGGCTACGACCCGCGCCTCGCCTACTTCGAGTGCCTGCACGAGCTCAAGCTGATCGCCGACCTGATGTACGAAAAGGGCATTCAGGGCATGCGCTACTCGATTTCCAACACCGCCGAGTACGGCGACATGACCCGCGGCAAACGCGTCATCGGCGACGAGTCCCGGGCGGCGATGAAGGAGATCCTCTCCGAGATCCAGTCGGGCGACTTCGCCAAAGAGTTCATCGCCGAGAACCGCGCCGGCAACGAGAACTTCGATCGCATGCGCAGCGAAGCAGCTGGCCACGAAATCGAGGACATCGGCGGCGACCTCCGCTCGATGATGCCCTGGATCGACCAGGGCTTCAAAGACACCAAATAGGTCCATCGGTAGGGAGGGTGCCGACATCCTCCTCCGGAATTGCGCAGCACGCCGCTTCGCGGCTTAGCTGCAATCGACGAGCGGCCTTCGGCCGCAAGAACCAGATTGCATATCGCCGAACATTCCTCCGGAGGACGTCGGCACCCTCCACGATCGTTCCCGTGCTTCGCGTCTGCCGGAGCTCTGTCGCGAGGAGGGGTGGGTGTCCCCTGAACGGCTTGTACCTTTTCGGCCGACCCGCTTCTCGGACAGCTGAAAGCTCTCCACCGAAAAGGTTGAGAGAAGGGGATACCCACCCCTCCCTCCCCGACTAGCTCCGTCCTTCAGCCTTTGATCGGCCCCCTGGGATCCGTCTCGCCCTCGGGGAGTTTGCCGTCGCGGCCTACGTAGCCGTCTTTGCCGCCGACGCAGATGTAGATCGCGTCTTCTGAGTCGCTGAGGTTTTTGAAGCCGCGGACCACCGGGGCGTCTACCCAGGCAAGGCCGCCTGGGCCCAGCTCGTGCTTCTCGCCGTCGAGCTCGATCTGCAGGCGGCCCTGGTGGACGAAGTAGAGCTCCTCCTGCTCCTCGTGGAGGTGTCGCCCGGACTCGTAGCCGGGCGGCATCACCACAGCGTTGACGCCGAAGGCGGTCACTCCCAGCTCCTTGCGGACCTTGCGGAAGCCCCAGCCCTCGCCGATGCCGTCGAGGCTGGAGACGGCCCAGCCCTGGCCTTTGGTCACCTCGCTCATGACGGCACCGGGGTCGTCGCCGGCGCGCCGGGCTCGGCGTCGGTCGGGCCGCCGGCCTTCTCGGCCCCGATCGGCGGGTAGTCGTCGGTGAGGAAGGCGACGTAGCCGTAGAGGCGGGCGTAGAAACCGTTGACGAAGGTGAGCGCGGTGTTGATGCCCTCCGGCTGGTAGCCGCGGAAGACGATCGTCAGCCAGGCCACCACCGCCACCCAGAGGTGCATGTAGTTGACCGCGTAGGAGACGAGCAGCATCGGCAGGGCGAGGATCAGGCGGAAGAGCGCCTTCAGCCGGCTCTGGTGCTCTGCCCGCGGGGCGACGTCGACGCGGATCGGATAGTTCGGGTCGTGGGCGAGGCCGAACGGGGGCCACTCGTCGGTCTGCAGGTAGAGCCAGGCGCCGAACCGGACCCCGTAACGCACCACGCCCGAGTTGAACTCGTAGAGCCATTCGGGGTAGCGCCCGAGGACGATGATCGAGACCCAGGCGAAGAGGTGGGTGAAGATGAAGAGCAAGCCCCAGAAGAGGGCGACGATCATCCATGGGATCGCCAGGATCGGCCTGAAGAAGGTGGTCCAACGGTTCGGAGCGGGGTTGAAATCCGCTTCGTAGATGACTGGGTACATCGCTCTCCCCTCGTGGTGGACTGGTGCCTTACCGCACTGGCAAGCCTAGGCGCGAGCCCGGCGTCACCCAAGCTCTTTGGTCAATAACCTGTCGAGCCGGATGGCGCCCGAGACGACTCTGCAGATTCCCGCCGAGATCAAGCCGGCCGACGGCCGCTTCGGCTGCGGCCCCTCGAAGGTGCGCCCGGAGGCGCTGGCTCACCTGGCCGAGCGCTCCGATCTGATGGGGACCTCGCACCGTCAGGCGCCCGTGCGCGACCTGGTGCGGGAGGTGCGGGCCGGCCTCGGGGAGCTTTTCTCGCTCCCGGACGGCTACGAGATCGCCCTCGGCAACGGCGGCACCACCGCCTTCTGGGAGGCGGCGGCGGCCTGGCTCGTGCGCGAGCGGGCGCTCCACCTCACCTACGGCGAGTTCTCCGGCAAGTTCGCCAAGTCGACCGCGGCGGCCCCGTTCCTCCAGGACCCGATCCTGGTCGAGGCCGAGCCAGGCGACGCGCCCGAGCCGACCTGCGACCCCGCCGCCGACGTGATCGCCTGGGCCCACAACGAGACCTCGACCGGGGTCAAGCTCGACGTCACCCGTCCTGAGGGGGCGGGCGAGTCCCTCGTCCTGATCGATGCCACCTCCGGCGCCGGCGGACTGCCGGTCGACCTCGAGCAGTGCGACGCCTACTACTTCGCCCCGCAGAAGGGGTTCGCCGCCGACGGCGGTCTCTGGCTTGCCGCCCTCAGCCCCGACGCGATCGCCCGGATCGAGGAGCTCGACGGCGCCGGCGACCGCTGGCAGCCCGCCTTCCTCTCGCTGCAGACCGCGCTCGACAACTCGCGCAAGGAGCAGACCTACAACACCCCGGCCCTGGCGACCCTGCTGCTGCTGAACGACCAGGTGCAGTGGATGCTCGGGCTCGGCGGCCTCTCCGGCTGCGTCGAGCGCACCTCCGACTCTTCCGGTCGTCTCTACGGCTGGGCCGAGCGCAGCGAGTTCGCCGGCTGCTTCGTCGCTGACCCCGAGAAACGCTCGCTGGTGGTCGGGACGATCGACTTCGACGACTCGGTCGATGCCGGGGAGATCGCCAAGGCGCTGCGCGCCAACGGGATCGTCGACGTCGAGCCCTACCGCAAGCTCGGTCGCAACCAGCTGCGGATCGGGATGTTCCCGGCGGTCGATCCGGACGACGTCGAGGCGCTGACCGCCTGCATCGACTGGGTGGTCGAGAACGTCGACGAGGTGCGTGCCTCGTGAAGGTCCTGGTCAAGGAGAAGATCGCCGACTCGGGGGTCGAGCTGCTGCGCTCGCAGTTCGACGTCGATCTCGGCCTGGAGATGTCCGACGATGAACTGCGCGAGAAGATCGGCGCCTACGACGCGATCCTGATCCGCTCGGCGACGAAGATGACGCCGGAGCTGATCGAGCTCGCCGGCAACCTCAAGGTGATCGGCCGCGCCGGCACCGGCGTCGACAACGTCGACATCCCGGCCGCGACCCGCCGCGGGATCATCGTCGCCAACGCGCCGGAATCGAACTCGGTCGCCGCCGCCGAGCACACCCTGGCGCTGGCCCTGGCTCTCTTCCGCAACGTGCCGCAGGCACACGGCACGCTGGTCGAGGGTCGCTGGGACCGCGCCAAGTTCAAGGGCTCCGAGCTCTACGGCAAGACCCTCGGCGTGATCGGCTTCGGCCGCATCGGTCAGCTCGTCGCCAAACGCGCCCAGAGCTTCGAGATGGAGGTCGTGGCCTTCGACAAGTTCGTCTCTGCCGAGCGCTTCCGCGACCTCGGCGTCGAGGGGACCGACTCGATCGAGGACCTGCTCGGGCGGGCCGACCTGATCACCCTCCACACCCCGAAGACCCCGGAGACGATCGGGATGATCAACCCGGAGACGATCGCCGCGATGAAGGACGGTGCCCGGCTCGTCAACTGCGCTCGAGGTGAGCTCGTCGACCTCGACGCGGTCGAGGCCGGCCTGGAGTCCGGCAAGCTCGGCGGTGCCGCCCTCGACGTCTTCCCGGACGAGCCCTTCACCGAGCACCCGATCTTCTCCCGACCTGACGTCGTCGTCACGCCGCACCTCGGCGCCTCGACCGCCGAGGCCCAGGACCGCGCCGGCGTCGTCACCGCCGAGCAGGTGACCGCCGCCTTGACCGGCGGCGTCGTCACCAACGCCGTCAACATCGCCGCCGTGCGGCCGGAGGCGATGGAGGCGCTGGCGCCGTTCGTGCCGCTCTGCGAAAAGCTCGGCCGCCTGGCCCAGGGCCTCGGCAGCGGCTCGATCGAGCGGGTCAGCGCCGAATTCCGCGGCGGCATCGCCTCGCACGACACCCGCCTGCTGGGAATCGCCGTCCTCGCCGGAATCCTCTCCGGCCACACCGAGGAGCCGGTCAACCTGGTCAACGCGCCGCAGATGGCCGAGGAGCGGGGGATCGAGCTGGCCGCGACCACCGACGCCGGCGCCGAGGACTTCACCGAGCTGGTTCGGGTGCGGGTGACGACGGCTGACGGCGACGTCGAGGTCGCAGGGACCAGCGTCGGGCCGCGCAACGAGCCCTACCTCGTCTCCGCCTGGAACGAGAGCTTCTACCTGCCCTTTGCCGAGCACATCACCGTCTTCCGCTACGCCGACCGGCCGGGGATGATCGGCCGGGTCGGGACGCTCTTCGGCGAAGAGGGGGTCAACATCGTCTCCGCCGCCGTCGGCGCCGAAAGCGGCGGGGAGCGCGCGGTGATGGCGCTGACCACCGACGCACCGGTGCGGGGGGAGACGATCGAGAAGATTCTCGCCCTCGAGGGCTTCTCCAACGGCCGCTCGGTCGACCTCTAGACACAGCCATCGTCAGCGGCCGCCCAAGGCCGCAACGTATGGCGTAATCGACTGTTCCTATGGGAGGGTCATGTGACCTGCCAGGGAACCGATGAAGAAGCTGATCCTGATTTTCCTCGTCCTGCTCGCGGCCGTGCCCGCGTTCCCCGCCCATGCGGAGCCGGGTCCGCTGACCCTGCTGATCAACGGCAACGGCGACAACAATGCGATCTACGTCTCGCTCTCGCCGGACGGACGCCAGTACGTGATCGTCTCGACGCTCCCGCTCGAAGTAGGCGGCGGCATCTGCTCCCATCCCGAAAAAGTGCCGAACGAACTCACCTGTGACGCGCCCGCAATCGCCGGTTTCGAAGTCAACGGGATGGCCGGGAACGACTACCTCACCTTCAGCAGCGACATTCCAGTGCCGGTGACGGCCCGCGGCGGTCTGGGCTTCGACCGCCTCGTCGGCGGCAACGCATCCGACAAACTCGTCGGGGGTCCCGACAACGACCGCCTGGTCGGCCGTCAGGGAGACGACTGGCTCGAAGGCGGCCCCGGAAAAGACAAGCTTTTGGGAGGGCAAGGGGACGATCAGTTGTTCGGCGGGCCGGGTGACGACAAGCTGATCGGCGGGCCCGGCAAGAACAACCTGGTGCCGTAGGGGCCGGCGCGGCGCTAGGCCGACTGCCGGACCGGTGCGGCGCGCCCGAAGGCTCGGCCACCGACGAAGCCGATCGCCACCAGCAGCCCGACCACCGAGAGCGCGGCGTCAAGTCTGAACCCGGCCTGAACGCCGTCGACAAAGGGCGGGATCGCAGCGGAGAAGACGGTGGTCGTCAGGCCGAGGCCGATCGAGCCACCGGCGATCTGGAACATGTAGACGATGCCGCCGGCGAGGCTGGTCTGCGATTCGTCGACCGAGGTGACCCCGGCGGTGGTCGCGGTCGGGATGAAGCTGCCGGCGCCGATGCCGAGCACGACCATGCCGGGGATCAGGGCGGAGTAGCCGGAGCCCTGGTCGAGCAGCGAGAAGAGGAAGGGACCGGCGGTGATGCAGGCGGCGCCCACCACCGCCAATCGCTTGGCGCCGAGGCGGTCGTAGAGAGGTCCGGCGGCGAACGAGGCCAGGGCGAAGACCGCGAGGAAGGGCAGCATCCCGACGCCCGCTTCGAGGGCCGAGTAGCCGAGCTGCTTCTGCATGAACTGCGGCAGGTAGAGGAGGGCGGCGAAGAAGGTAGCGGCCATGAAGAGGACGGCGATGCAGGCCGAGGCGAAGTTCTCGTTGCGGATCACCGCCCGCGGGATCAGCGCATGCTCGCCGGCCCGCCGCTCGATCGGGATGAAGGCGGCGACCCCGAGCGCCGCGATCACGAACAGGCCGATCACCCGCGGATCGCCCCAACCCCAGTCGGCAACCTGGTCGAGCGCGACCAGCAGCGAGACCAATCCGACCGAGAGCGCCGCGATCCCGGCGTAGTCGATGCGGCGATCGCCACTCTCCGGCTCCTTCACGTGCACCAGCCAGTAGGTGACTCCGACGGCGAAAGCGGCGATCGGGACGTTGAGGAAGAAGATCCAGCGCCAGCTCAACTCCTGGGTGAGCACCCCGCCCAGCAGCGGGCCCAGCGCGTTGCCGATCCCGGCGGCGCCGATGATGATCCCCCCGGCCAACCCCGCCTTCTCTTCCGGCAGGATCTCGTAGGTCATCCCGAGGATCGCCGGCCACATCAGCGCGCCGCCGATCCCCATCAGCACCCGCGCCCCGATCAGCCAGGTCTCGGTCGGAGCGGCGCCGCCGAGGGCCGACATCGAAGCGAAGATCGCCGAGCCGACGAAGAAGGCGTTGCGGCGCCCGAACATGTCGGCGAGCCGCCCACCGGTGACGATCATCACCCCGAAGGTCAGCGCGTAGGCGTTGATCACCCACTGGATCGTGTTGATGTTGGTGTGGAAGTCGCTCTCCATCGTCGGCAGGGCGACATTGACCGCGGTGAAGTCGTTGGCGATCACGACCACGGCCGCACCCATCGCGAAGAGGGCCAGCCAGTTGGTCTTTTCGGCGCTGGGGCTGTTCCCGGGCTTGGAGATGGCGGCAGCCTACGCTAAGGTTCGGAGCCGAATGGAGCCCCGGTTCGACAGCCTCGCGCTACTCCTTCTCCTCCCCCCTCGGGGGGAATAGCGCTGGGCGGCGCGATAGCCGCGAGAGACAAAGGCCATTCGAAAGTAAGAGAGAAGGAGAGGTCCGATGGGACCGCAAACCGACAGCAAATCCGACGCCAACCGCGTCCACATCTTTGACACCACGTTGCGAGACGGCGAGCAGTCGCCCGGCATCTCGCTGAACACCGCCGAGAAGGTCGAGATCGCCCAGCAGCTCGCCCGCCTGGGAGTCGACGTAATCGAGGCCGGCTTCCCGATCACCTCGCCCGGCGACTTCGAGGCGGTACAGGAGATCTCCCGCCGGGTCGAAGGGCCGACGATCTGCGGCCTGGCCCGCACCCACAAGGCCGACATCGACGCCGCCTGGGGGGCGGTGAAGGAGGCGGCGCGCCCGCGCATCCACACCTTCATCTCGACCTCCGACATCCACATCGAGCACCAGCTGCAGACCGACCGCGAGGACGTCAAGGGCCAGGCGCGGGCGGCGGTGGCGCTGGCCAAGTCCTACTGCGAGGACGTCGAGTTCTCGCCGATGGACGCGACCCGCGCCGACATCGAGTTCACCGCCGAAGTCTGCGCGATCGCGGTCGAGGAGGGGGCGACGATCGTCAACATCCCCGACACCGTCGGCTATACGACGCCGGAGGAGTACGCGGCCTATCTGGGGCGCCTGTACGAGCTGGTGCCGGGCCTGAAAGGCGTTGAGCTGTCCGTCCACTGCCACGACGACCTGGGGATGGCGGTCGCCAACTCCTACGCCGGGCTGCTGGCCGGGGCGCGCCAGGTCGAGTGCGCGATCAACGGGATCGGCGAGCGGGCCGGTAACTGCTCGCTGGAGGAGATCGCGATGCTGGTCCACGTCCGCGAGGACGTGCACGGCCTGACGACGGGGATCAACACCCGCGAGATCGTCCGCACCAGCCGCATGGTCAGCCGCCTGACCGGCTACTCGGTGCAGCCGAACAAGGCCGTCGTGGGGCGCAACGCCTTCGCCCACGAGTCGGGGATCCACCAGGACGGGGTGCTGAAGGAGCGCAGCACCTACGAGATCATGGACGCGACCGAGGTCGGTCTGGAGTCGAACTCGATCGTCCTGGGCAAGCACTCCGGCCGCCATGCGCTGCGCGACGCGCTGGAGCAGCTGGGCTTCAAGGTCGAGGGGCAGGCGCTGAACAACGCCTTCAAGGCCTTCAAGGAGGTCGCCGACCGCAAGAAGCAGGTGACCGCTCTGGACCTGGAGGCGATCGTCTCCGACGAGATGCGCGAGCGCTCCGACGCCCACGAGCTGGCCTGGTTCGAGGTCGAGGCCGGCACCCGCAAGCCCCCGGTGGCGAAAGTAGCCGTCACCAAGCCCTCAGGCGAGGAGTCGGTCGGGGAAGCCAGCGGCGACGGCCCCGTCGACGCGATCTTCCACGCGATCCAGGACGCGGTGGACACCGAGTGCGAGCTGGTGGAGTACAAGGTCGAGGCGGTGACCGGGGGGGAGGACGCCCTCGGCGAAGTGACCGTCCAGCTGCGAGCCGCGGGAAGGCTGGCGACGGGACAAGGCGTGGCGACGGACATCCTCGAGGCCAGCGCAAGGGCGTACGTGCGGGCGTTGTCGAATGCGCTGGAAGGTGCTGCGACGCGCGAGGCCGAGGCGGCTACTGCTGAGGCCGTGGTGGAGCGGACGCCGGGGCCTTAGGGCGAGGGACGGAAGCGCCCCGGTCCGATCCGCACCGACGCCCACTGCGGCGGGTAGGCGTCGGTGCGGATCGGGTGAGCGGCCTCGGTTGACGGGGTCACAGTTTTGCGGCACTTGGGCGGCTGAATAGGCACAAACCGCGCGCCACACGTGCGCCGAGGGACGCCAGGCTGGCGGCGTGCCCCACGACTCCGTGAAAACTCCGCCTCAAGAGGAGTTTTCACGGAGTCGTGATGACGACCGCTCTCTTGCCGAGCTTGCGAGGCGACAACACGGCGTGATCTCGCGCGCGCAGCTGGTGCGAGCGGGGATCGGCAGTTCATCGATCTCGGAGCGAATGGCGACCGGGCGCCTGCATCGACTCCACCCCGGCGTCTACGCCTTAGGCCACCGCCTGATCCCGAAGGAGGGGTGGCTGATGGCGGCTGTGCTCGCTTCGGGGCCCGATGCCGTGCTGAGCCTGCGCTCCGCCGCAGCACTCTGGGGGCTGCGCGGCTACTCAGACGGAGCGGTCCACGTGGCGGTGCCACGCAAAAGCACCTCCACCAAGCAGATCAAGCGGCACTTCTCGGTCATTCCAGATGAGAGCGCGGGGTGAAGGAGGGGATCCCGGTGACCTCGGCGGCCCGCACGATCTTCGACCTCGCGGCCACCGAGGACGCCGAGACGATCCAGACGATGCTGCGGGAGGCCGAATACCTGCAGCTACGGAGCCGGCTCTCGCTTCCCCACCTGCTCGAACGCTATCCGCGCAAGCGGGGCGTTCGGAAGCTCCGCCTCGCCCTGGAGCGGGTGAAGACCGAGCCGCCGGGGCGCAAGCGCAGCAAGCTGGAGGAGCGCTTCGCCCCCTTCCTGCGCCGCCACCGCATCCCGCTTCCGCGCTTCAACGAGCCGATCACCCTCGGCACCAAGCGCTACCGCGTCGACTGCCATTGGCCGGGCACGCATCAGATCGTTGAGTTAGACGGCTGGGAGGGCCATCGCAGCAGAAGCGCCTTCCGCGATGACCGCGAGCGCGACCGCCGCCTCCGCGTCGCCGGCTATTCCGTCACCCGCCTCACCTGGAACCAGCTAGATGACGAACCCACCCAGATCGCCGCCGACCTGCGAGCCCTCTTGAACCACAAAGCCGCCTGAGCCGGGCCGCATCCACCCCTACCTGCCGAAGTGGGGGTGGATGCGGCCCGGCCTTGCGCTCCAAAATACAAACGTCCGTGATAACGTACAACCCATGGCGACCGCCACCGCACCAAATCCCACTTCCGTCGGACCCCGCATCCGCGCCCTGCGCGACGCCATGAACCTCTCCCTCCGCGACCTCGCCGAGCGCTCCGGCGTCTCGGCCCCGATGCTCTCGCAGGTCGAGCGCGGCGAGACCAGCCCAACCCTTGCCGTCGCCGGCAAGATCGCGGCCGGGCTCGAACTGACGCTCTCCCAGCTGTTGCGCCTCGACGAGGGTCAGCACGTCGTCGTCAGCCGCGCCTCCGGCCGTCGCCGCTCTGAGCGGGGCGGACACAGCGTCGAGGAGCTGACGCCGCCGCTGCCCGGCCAGCGCGCTGACGTCTCGCTGCACGTCCTCGCCCCGGGTGCCACCACCGGCGGCCGCGCCGACCCGCCGATGCATGAGCCGGGCAGCCGCGAGACCGCGGTTGTCCTCACCGGCACCCTGGTGCTGGTCGTCGACGGCGCCCGCCATGAGCTTCAAGAGGGGGACAGCGTCACCTTCGACGCCGATCTTCCGCACCATTTCGAGAACGAAGGCGAGGAGCAGACCCGTTTCCTCGCCGTGATCGCCGCCGGCCTCAGGAGGTCCTAAAGCAAATGCCGAAAACGATGTTCGACAAGATCTGGGAGCAGCACGAGGTCAGCCCGGGGCTGATCTACATCGACCTGCACCTGGTCCACGAGGTCACCTCACCCCAGGCCTTCGACGGCCTGCGGATGACCGACCGCAAGGTCCGTCGCCCCGACAAGACCCTGGCCACCGCCGACCACAACACCCCGACCGACGGGACGATGGCCGCGCGCCTGATCGCCGACCACCTCTCCCGCGTCCAGGTTGAAACCCTGGAGCGCAACTGCGCCGAGTTCGGCGTCCCGGTCTATTCGCTGGGCTCCGAGCGCCAGGGCATCGTCCACGTGATCGGCCCGGAGCTGGGCGTCACCCAGCCGGGGATGACGATCGTCTGCGGCGACAGCCACACCTCCACCCACGGCGCCTTCGGGGCGCTGGCCTTCGGCATCGGCACCTCCGAGGTCGAGCACGTCCTCGCCACCCAGTGCCTGGTCCAGAAGCGGCCGAAGACGATGCGGATCTTCTACTCGGGCGAGCTGCGCTCCGGTGTGACGCCAAAGGACCTGATCCTGGCGACGATCGGGCGCCTCGGCACCGGCGGCATGACCGGCTACGCGGTCGAGTACGCCGGACCGGCGATCGAGGCGCTCTCGATGCCGGGACGGATGACGATCTGCAACATGACGATCGAGGGCGGGGGACGCGCCGGGATGATCGCTCCGGACGAGACCACCTTCGAGTGGGTCCAGGGCCGCCCCGGTGCCCCGGCGGACTTCTCCGCCGCCGTCGCCCGCTGGCGCGAGCTGCCGACCGAGCCCGACGCGGCCTTCGACCAGGAGGTCGAGGTCGACGCTTCCGGCATCTCGCCGATGGTCACCTGGGGCACCAACCCCGGCCAGGTGGTCGAGGTCACCGACCGCGTCCCGGACCCTGCGGACCTGGACACGCCCGCCGACCGCGAGGCGGCCGAACGCGCCCTCGCCTACATGGGACTGGAGGCCGGCACCCCGATGACCGAGGTCGCTCCCGAACGCGTCTTCATCGGCTCCTGCACCAACAGCCGCATCGAGGACCTGCGCGAGGCCGCCGAGATCATCGACGGCCGCAAGGTCGCCAGCGGCGTCAGCGCGATGGTCGTCCCCGGCTCCCAGCAGGTGAAGAAGGCGGCCGAGGAAGAGGGGCTCGACGAGGTCTTCAAGAGCGCCGGCTTCGACTGGCGCGTCGCCGGCTGTTCGATGTGCCTGGGGATGAACCCCGACACCCTCGACGAAGGCGAGCGCTGCGCCTCGACCTCGAACCGCAACTTCGAGGGGCGCCAGGGCAAGGGCGGCCGCACCCACCTCGTCAGCCCGAAAATGGCCGCCGCCGCCGCGGTCGAGGGCCACTTCGTCGACATCAGGGATTGGAGCTGAACATGAGGCCGATTGACAAGATCGAAGGCAAGGTGTCGGTCCTCGACCGCGCCGACGTCGACACCGACCAGATCATCCCCAAGCAGTTCCTCAAGCGGGTCGAGCGGACCGGCTTCGGCGAGTTCCTCTTCTACGATTGGATCCGCGACGGCGAGATCGAGCTGGAGCCGAACCCGATCCTCGTCACCGGGGCCAACTTCGGTTGCGGCAGCTCCCGCGAGCACGCCCCGTGGGCGCTCGAGGACTTCGGCTTCCAGGCGATCCTGGCGCCGTCCTTCGCGGACATCTTCTACTCGAACTGCACCAAGGTCGGGCTGCTGCCGGCGGTGCTGGACGAGGAGCACTGCCGCGCCGTCGCCGAGGCGGGGGAGGCCCGGATCGACCTCGACGACGAGACCGTCAACTGCGCTGCGGGCGTCTTCCAGTTCAGCATCGAGCCGGAGATCAAGCACCGGCTGCTGAACGGGCTCGACGACATCGGGATCACGCTGGAAAACGAGGGCGCGATCGACCAGTTCGAGACCGAGCCGGTCGCCTCGTTCGGGCCGGTGACGACGAGCTTGTGACCAAGCCGATGAACACCGGCGCCCGCGAGTGGGACGCGGACACCTACGACCAGGTCTCCGACCCGCAGTTCGAATGGGGCATGGAGGTGCTGGAGCGGCTCGAGCTGCGTGGCGACGAGACCGCCGTGGATGCCGGCGCGGGCTCCGGCCGCGTCACCGAAAAGCTGATCGAGCGCCTGCCGAGCGGCCGGGTGATCGCCGTCGACGGCTCGGCGGCGATGGTGGATAAGGCGAAGGAGCGCCTCGGCGACCGTGCCGACTACCTGGTCAGCGACCTGGTCGAGCTGGAGCTGCCGGAGCCTGTCGATCTTGTCTTCTCGACCGCGACCTTCCATTGGATCGGCGATCACGACGCACTATTCCGCCGGCTGCGCCAGGTGCTGAAGCCCGGTGGGCGCCTCGTCGCCCAGTGCGGCGGACAGGGCAACGTCGCTAGTCACGGCCTGGCGATCAGGACCGTCGCCGCCGACCCCGAGTACGCACCGCACCTCACGGAGGCGCGTCCCTGGAACTTCGCCTCGCCGGAGGAGACCGAGGCGCGCCTCGACGCCGCCGGCTTCAGCGAGGCAAGCTGCTGGCTGCAGCCGAAACCGGTGCAGCCCGCGCGTCCGCTCGAGTTCATCTCAACGGTCACTCTCGGACCGATCCTCGACCAGCTCCCCGAAGAGAAGCGCCAGTCCTTCGCCGAAGCCGTACTCGCCCAACACGAGCAGCCGCTGGTCCTCGATTACGTGCGCCTCAACATCGAGGCCGTCGCCGCCTGACTAGAGTGCCGACCTCGTGAACGGCACGCCCCGCATAGTCGTCCTGCCCGGAGACGGGATCGGTCCCGAGATCGTCGCCGCCGCGCGCGAGGTCCTCGACGCGCTGGGCGAGTTCTCCTACGACGAGCGCCTGATGGGCGGCTGCTCGATCGACGAGCACGGCACCGCCCTCACCGACGAGGTGCTGGACGCCTGTCGCGGCGCCGACGCGGTCCTGCTCGGCGCTGTCGGCGGCCCGAAATGGGACACCACCGAGCCCGACGCGCCGCGCCCCGAGCAGGGGCTGCTCGGCCTGCGCAAGGGCATGGGCCTCTACGCCAACCTGCGCCCGGTCCGGCCCAGCCCGGCGCTGATGAGCGCCAGTCCGCTGCGCGAAGAGCGGATCACCGGCACCGACCTGCTGGTCGTCCGCGAGCTCACCGGCGGCATCTACTTCGGCGACTCCGGCCGCCAGGGCGACGTCGCCCACGACACCTGCACCTACTCGGTCGAGGAGATCGACCGGATCGCCCGCACCGCCTTCGAAGCCGCGCGCCGCCGCGCCGGCAGCTCCGGCCGCAAGCCCAAGGTCACCTCGGTCGACAAGGCCAACGTGCTCGAGACCTCCCGGCTCTGGCGCGAGGTGGTCGGCAACGTCGCCGCGGACTTCGAGGACGTCGAGCTCGAACACCTGCTGGTCGACAACGCGGCGATGCAGCTCGTCTCCCGACCGGCTGACTTCGACGTCGTCCTCGCCGAGAACCTCTTCGGCGACATCCTCAGCGACGAGGCCGCGATGCTCACCGGCTCCCTCGGCATGCTGCCCTCGGCCAGCCTCGGCGCCGATGGCGCTCCCGGCCTCTTCGAGCCCGTCCACGGCTCCGCCCCCGACATCGCCGGCAAAGGCATCGCCAACCCGCTCGCCACCTTCCTCTCGGCGGCGATGATGCTGCGCCACGGCCTCGGCCGCGGCGAGGACGCCGATCGCGTCGAGGCGGCGGTCGACGCCGTGCTCGAGCGCGGCCTGCGGACCGCCGACCTGGCCTCCGGGACGCTCGCCCACCCGCCGCTGGCGGGGGAGACGGCGCCCACGGAGACCGAGGTTGGGACGGCGGAGATAACCGCCGCGGTCCTCGAACAGCTCTAGGGCGCCGTCACCGCCCACTGCCCGTAGGCGTAGTACGAGCCGACGGCGAGCGCTTTCGCCTGCAGTCCGACCCCGAGGCGGGTGATGTTCTCCACCGACAGTGCCGGGAGGTCGAGGTTGGTTGATTCGGTGACGTAGATGCAGAGGTTGCCGGGCGCTGCCTGCGGCGTCTGGTTGTTGCCGCCGCCGAGGCCGCCGCAGTTGGCGGTCGTTTCGCCGGCTTTGCTGAGGACGGTGACCGCGGGCGCGTTCTGCAGCGGGAACTGGAAGGTCACCGCGCCTTTGGTGGTGTCGCCGACTGCCGTGGCGGTCGAGCCGAGGTCGAAGACCCCGCGCAGGGTCTCGCCGCTCTTCAGCGTGCTCAGCAGCTGGTTGAGGACGCCCGGGGACAGCTTGCTCGGCGTCACCGCGCCGTCGGCGAGCTTGCCGCTGGTGACGTCGCCGTCGGCCAGCTTGCCGGTCGTCACCGCGCCGTTTGCCAGCTTGTTGTTCGTCACGACACCGTTCTTGATCTTGCTGGCGATCACCGCGCCGTCGGCAAGCTTTTCGGTGCTGATGACGCCGTTGCCGAGATTGCCGGGCAGGACCGCGTTGGCGCCGAGCTTGCCGGCAGTGACGGCCTTGGGCGCGATCTTGCCCGCTTTCACCGCCTGGCGACGGATGTCAGAAGTCGTTACGGCGCCGGGCTTCAATTGCTTGGTGCCGACGCTGTTCTTCGGCAGGCCGGCGGCGACGGCGGCGCCACCGAGGGCGACAAAGAGCGCGATCGTCGCGATCACGTTCGCGTAATTGAGCTTGGGCCTGGGAATCCTCATAGATCGGGTCCTTTCTTCGGGGTCTGGGGGACCATTCGCGGCCGCTCCGCTGAAGCCCTTTCTCCCATCGGGCATACTTCTCCAACATGGATCCGGTCGAGTTGATTTGGCGAAACGGCGAGTTCGTCCCCTGGGAGGACGCGCAGACGCACGTGCTCAGCCACGGCCTGCATTACGGAACCGGCGTTTTCGAGGGAATTCGCTGCTACGAGACGGCGCGCGGGCCGGCGATCTTCCGCCATCACGACCACCTCGACCGGCTGCACAAGAGCGCCGAGCTCTACTACCTCGAGCTGCCGTACTCGACCGAGGAGATCCGCCAGGCAACGCATGAGCTTTTGCGCCGCAACGGCCTCAACAGCGCCTACATCCGGCCGCTGGCCTACCGCGGCTACGGCAGCCTCGGCCTCTACGCCAAAGACGCGCCGATCGACGTCATCATTGCCGCCTTTCCCTGGGGCGCCTACCTCGGCGAGGAGAGCAAGAACGGCGGCATCCGCGCCAAGGTCTCGAGCTGGCGCCGGATCAGCCCCGGCGGCTCGATCCCGCACGCCAAGGCCTCCGGCTCCTACCTCAACTCGATCCTCGCCAAGACCGAGTCGCACAACGCCGGCTACGACGAGGCGATCCTGCTCGACGAACGTGGATTCGTCTGCGAGGGCTCGGGCGAGAACATCTTCGTCGTCCGCGACGATCAGATCCTGACCCCGCCGCACGTCGCTTCGATCCTCGACGGGATCAACCGCAAATCGGTGATCCAGATCGCCCGCGACCTCGGCTACACCGTGGTCGAGCGCGACATCGCCCGCGCTGAGCTCTACCTCGCCGAGGAGGTTTTCCTCACCGGGACCGCGGCTGAGCTGGTCCCGGTGCGTGAGATCGACGACCACCCGCTCGGGCAGCCGGGCGAGGTCACCCGCCAGGTGCAGGCGAAGTTCGAAGACGCCCTGACCGGCAAGGCGGAGGAGTACCTGGAGTGGCTCGACTTCGTCGAGGCGGCTGACTCGGAGTCGGAGCAGATCGGGCGAATTACCCCCGCCGCATAAGCGGCCGGCGCGGCGCGTCCGCGCACGAGGGGTGTTCGACCCCACCCGATCTTCTTCTCTTCGACTCGAAAGGCAGCAACGATGGAACAGGTAAAGCTCTACGACACCACCTTGCGCGACGGCATGGGGGGGCGGGGGATGTCGCTCTCCGTCGGCGAGAAGCTGAAAGTGGCACAGGCGCTCGACGCTCTCGGCGTGCACTTCATCGAGGCCGGGTTCCCGAGCAGCAACCCCAAGGAAGCCGAGCTGTTCGAGCGGCTGGCCGAGGTCGAGCTGCAGAACGCGACGATCGTCGCCTTCGGGATGACCCGCCGCCGCGACCGCGCCGCGGCCGAGGATGAGGCCCTGGGCGTCCTCACCTCCTCCTTCGCGTCGGCGATCTGCCTCGTCGGCAAGAGCTCGCAGCTCCACGTCGACAAGGTAATCCGGGTGACCCGCGAGGAGAACCTGGCGATGATCGCCGACTCGATCGCCTTCTGCCGCGAGCAGGGCAAGCGGGCGATCTTCGACGCCGAGCACTTCTTCGACGGCTACCGCGAAGACCCCGCCTACGCGCTCGAATGCGTCGCCGCCGCGGCCGACGCGGGGGCCGAGAACGTCACCCTCTGCGACACCAACGGCGGCAGCCTGCCGAGCTTCGTCGCCGAGGCGACGGCAGCTGTCTTGGCCGCCCTCGGCGGAAAGGTCGAGCTCGGCATTCACACCCACGACGACGCCGGCTGCGGTGTCGCCAACTCGCTTGCGGCCGTGGAAGCCGGGGCCCGCCTCGTGCAGGGGTGCGTCAACGGCTACGGCGAGCGCTGCGGCAACGCCAACCTGGCGACCATCCTGCCCGCCCTACAGCTGAAGCTGGGCTTCGAGGTCGTCTCGCCCGAGCAGCTGGCGAGCCTGACCCCGACCGCCCACTACCTCGACGAACTCTGCAACCTGACCCCGGATCCCGACCGGCCCTACGTCGGCCGCAACGCCTTCGCCCACAAGGCGGGCATGCACGCCGCCGGCATCGAGGCTGACGCCAGCACCTTCGAGCACCTCGACCCCTCGCTGGTCGGCAACGAGCGCGACATCGTCGCCTCCGAGCTGGCGGGTAAGGCGACGATCCGCAGCCAGGCCGAGCGCGCCGGAATCGAGCTTGACGACGCGACTGCTACCCGCGCTGTCCAGCGCTTGAAGGAGCAGGAGCATCGCGGCTACCACTACGAGGCCGCACCGGCCTCCTTCGAGCTGCTGCTGCGGCGCGAGGCCGGCACATACAAGCCGCTCTTCCGGCTCGAAAGCTTCCGGGTCGTGGTCGAAAAGCACGCCGACGGCGAGGTGACGACGGAGGCGACGATCAAACTCGAGGTCGACGGCAAGCGCTACTTCCAGGCGGCCGAGGGCAACGGCCCGGTCAACGCCCTCGACAAGGCGCTGCGGGCGGCGATCGCCGACCGCCACCCACATCTGGCCGACGTGGAGCTGACCAACTACAAGGTCCGCATCCTCGACGAAGCCCACGGCACCGGCGCGGTGACCCGGGTCCTGCTCGACTCCGCCGACGGCGGCCGCGAGTGGGGAACCACCGGCGTCTCGGAGAACATCATCGAGGCCTCCTGGGAGGCGCTGGTCGATTCGCTGGAGTACGCCTTCCAAGAATGAGTGACAACCGACAGATACCCCTCGCCAAGCCGGACTTAGGGTCCCGGGAGGAGGAGTTGGTGCTGGAGGTGCTGCGCTCCGGTTGGCTCTCGCTCGGCCCGATGGGCGAGCGCTTCGAGCGCGCCTTCGCGGCTTGGCTCGGGGTCGAGGACGCGGTGATGACCTCCAGTGGCACCACTGCCTTGCACCTCGGGGTGCGGGCGCTCGGCTGGGGCGAGGGGGACGAGGTCGTCACCAGCCCCTTCAGCTTCGTCGCCTCGGCCAACTGCCTGCTCTACGAGCGGGTTCGGCCGGTCTTCGTCGACGTCGAGGAGGAGACGCTCGACCTCGATCCCGCGGCCGCCGCGGATGCCGTCGACGAGCGCACCGTCGGCCTCTTGCCGGTCCACATCTTCGGCTACCCGGCGGCGCTGCCCGAGCTGGAGGCGCTGGCGGCGAAGCACGGCCTCGGCATCCTCGAGGACGCCTGCGAGGCGCTCGGCGCCGTCGACTCGGAGGGACGGAAGGTCGGCGCCCGCGGCAACCTCGCCACCTTCGCCTTCTACGCCAACAAGCAGATGACGACGGGGGAGGGGGGCATGATCATCCCCCGCGATGCCGCCGAGGCCGCGCGCCTGCGCTCCGAGCGCAACCAGGGCCGCGCCGTCGACATGGGTTGGCTCGACCACGATCGCCTCGGCTTCAACTACCGCCTCTCCGACGTCGCCGCCGCGATCGGGCTCGCCCAGGTCGAGAAGCTCGACTCGCTGCTCGATCGCCGCGCCGGCGTGGCGCGGATGTACGCGGAGCGGCTGGCGGGGATCGAGGGGCTGCGGACTCCCATTCCCGGCCTGGGCGCCGAGCTCCGCAGCTGGTTCGTCTACACCGTCCGCCTGCCGCAGAGAGCCGACCGCGACGCGACCATCGCCCGCCTCGGCGAGCGGGGCATCGCTTCCAAGGCCTACCTGCCCTGCATCCACCTCTTCCCGCACCTGCGTGAGCTCGGCTACCGCGAGGGCCAGTTCCCGGTCGCCGAAGCCGCCGCGGCCGACTCGCTGGCACTGCCGTTCTTCCCGGCGATGAGCGAGGAGCAGGTGGATCGCGTCTGCCAGGAGCTGGCGGCGGCCCTCGGGCAGGCGCCGCTCCCGGCATAATCGCGCGCCCCATGTCTCGTTTCCGCAAGGACCCTGATCCCCGCTTCTGGCGGCTCAACCGCTCGCTGGCCTTCGACTCCTGGCTGGCGCCCTACGACATCGACCAGTCGAAAGCGCACGCCCGCGGCCTCTGCGGGATCGGCGTCCTCGACGAGGAGGAGCTGGCGCGGATCGAGGAGGGTCTCGACCGGGTTCGGGCCCGGATGGCCGTCCACGGTTTCGAGTTCGACCCCGCCGACGAGGACATCCACATGGCAATCGAGCGCCTGCTCGGCGAGGAAATCGGGCCGCTGGCCGGCAAGCTCCACACCGGCCGCTCGCGCAACGACCAGGTTGCGACCGACGTCTGCATGGTCGTGCAGGCGCACTCGCTGCGGGCGATCGAGCTCTGCGGGGCGGTGATGGAGCGCCTCTACACCCAGGCTCAGGCCCATCGCGACTGGACGATGCCCGGCTACACCCACCTTCAGCGCGCCCAGCCGGTCTACCTTGGCCACCATCTGCTCGCTTACTTCTGGATGCTTGCCCGCGATGTCCTGCGCTTCCAGTTCGCCCTCGACAGCGCTTCGGTGATGCCGCTCGGCTCCGGCGCCTTGGCCGGGGTCAACTGGGAGATCGACCGCGACTCGGTCGCCGCCGACCTCGGCTTCGCCCACGTCAGCCACAACTCGATCGACGGCTCCTCCAACCGCGACTTCGTCCTCGATTACCTCAATGCCGCCTCGACCTGCGCGATGCACCTCTCGCGCCTGGGTTCGGAAATCGTCATCTGGTCGAGCAGCGAGTTCGGCTTCTGCGAGCTCGACGAGTCCTTCTCCTCCGGCTCCTCGATCATGCCGCAGAAGAAGAACCCCGATTCGGCCGAGCTGCTGCGGGCGAAGAGCCCGCGCGTCGCCGCCTCCTACCAGACCCTGCTGGGGGTGATGCACGCGCTGCCACTCACTTATGGCAAGGACATGCAGGAGGATAAGGAGCCGCTCTTCGACGCGATCGACACGATCGAGGCGCTGCTCGACGCCACCGCCGGGATGCTCGACGGGATCGAGTTCCACCGCGAGCGGATGGCCGAGGCCTCAGGGGACGAGATGCTGGCGGCGACCGAGGTTGCCGACCTGCTGGTCCGCCGCGGCGTCCCCTTCCGCGAGGCGCACGGGATCGTCGGCGGCCTCGTCCGCGACGCGGTCGAGCGCGGCAAATCGCTCTCGGAGCTGACGCCCGAGGAGCTGCACCAGCGCTCCGAGCAGCTCGACGACACCTACTACGAGGTGCTGCGGCAGAGCAGCTGGCTGGAGTCGAAGCGAATCGCCGGCGGCACCAGCTCGGTGGCTCTGGCAAAGCAGCTCGAGGAGGCGGGGGAGACCCTCGCCGCCGTCCAGGCGCGCGCCCAGGAGGAGCGAGGCTGAAGCGCCTCGAGCGTGGTTTTTTTGACCGCTCCGTTCATGCGGTCGCCCGGGATCTGATCGGCTGCACGCTGCTCTACGAAGGCGTCGGCGGCACCATCGTCGAGACCGAGAGCTACGAGGCGGACGACCCGGCCTGCCACGCCTACGTCGGCCTGACCGAGCGGACCAGGGTTCTCTTCGGGCCGCCGGGCTACGCCTACGTCTACCTCTCCTACGGAATCCACAGTCTGCTCAACGCCGTCGCCGAACCGGAGGGCGAGGCCGCCGCGGTCTTGATTCGCGCCCTGGAACCCACCCACGGGGTGGAGCTGATGCGCGAGCGCCGCCGGGTCAAGTCGGACCTCGACCTCTGCTCGGGCCCGGGGAAGCTGACCGAGGCGCTGGGGATCGGCCTCGGCGACAACGAGCGTGACCTCAGCCGCGAGCCGTTCCTGATCACGCCGCCAGAGGGCGAGCGCCCGGAGATCGTCACCGGTCCCCGGATCGGCATCACCAAAGCGGTCGAGCGCCCCTGGCGCTTCTGCGCCGCCGGCAACCCGAACGTCTCGCGCCCGCGACCGGGTTGATCGCGAGACCGCAAAAACCCGTCCTGAAGACGCTTTTTTGCGGTCTCGGCGTTATCCCGCGGTGACGCCGCCCCCGCCGCCGGATTCCGGCGCGGCTTCGGGCGTTGCTTCCGGCGTGACTTCTTCGGGTGCCGCTTCTTCGGCTCCGGCTTCCGGGGTCACTTCGGTTTCCGGTGCCGGTTCGACCACTTCGGGTTCCGGTTCCGGCGTGCCTTCGGATTCGGTCCCTTCTTCGGAGGGGACGTAGCTTTCGACTTCGCCGGATTCGGGGTCTTCGCCGTCCTTGGCCGCCTTGCGTGCTGCCTTTGCGGCGGCGTGTTCGGCCTGGATGTCCCGCCAGGCGGAGATCACCCGCGCCCAGATCAGGGCCGGGAAGGTGCCGCCCATCACCGGGCCGCCGTTGTAGAGGGTGGTCATCGGCGTGGTCGAGTCGGGGTAGCCGACCCAGACGCAGGCGGTGACTTCGTCGGCGATGCCGCCGCAGAACCAGGCGTCGCCGTTGTTCTCGGTCGTGCCGGTCTTGCCCCACTGGCCTTCGGCGCCGATCTGGGCGTTGGTCCCGGTGCCGCCGGAGACCACGGTTTCCAGGATCCCCTTCGCCGTTTCGATGCTTTCCTGGTCGAAGACCTGCTCGTGGGTGGAATCGTTGTCGCCGCCCTTGATCGTGTCGCCGTCCTTGTTGGTCACCTGGGTGAAGGAGACGGGGCTGTCGCCCGGCCGCGGCGCCAGGGTGCCGCTGACGCGGTCGCCGTTGTTGCCGATCGTGCTGTAGGCGTAGGCCCAGCCGAGCGGCGTCACCCCTTCCTGGAGGCCGCCGAGGACCATCGCCGGGTTGGTCGAGATCGGGTCCGCGTAGCCGGCCTTGTGGATCGTCCCGGCGATCGAGCGGGTGCGGTCCTCGACCGTCTTGCCCTGCAGTCCTTCGAGCCCGAGCGCAGCGTAGATCGAGTTGTCCGAGTAGGTGGTGGCGCAGACGATGTCGCAGGAGCCGAGGTAGGAGTCCTCGTCGTTGGAGACTTCGAAGACTTCCTTGCCCTTCTTGCCGAAGTGGAAGGTGCGGTGTTCGGAGGGATAGACGGTGTAGGGCGAGATCCCCTCTTCCAGGGCGGTGATCAGGGTGAAGGGCTTGATCGAGGAGCCCGGCTGGCGGTGGCCCTGGGTGGCGAGGTTGAACGGCTTGGTGTCGAAGTCCGGGCCGCCGACCATCGCCTTGATCCCGGCGTTGTGGTTGTCGATCACCACCACCGAGGCCGTCGCCGGCGAGTAGCCGAGGTATTCGTTGACGGCTTCTTCGGCCTCTCCCTGCAGGCGCAGGTCGAGGGTCGACTTGACTTTGAGGCCGCCGAAGAAGGCCTTCGAGGCGCCGTAGCGTTCGACCAGCTGCTGGCGCAGGTAGGCGGTGAAGTAGGGGGCCTCGGAGTCGAGGCTCGGCGGTTCGATGCTGCTGGGTGAGGGCAGGGCCTGTTCGGAGCCTTCGCGCATCTGCTGTTCTGAGATGTAGCCCTGTTCGGCCATTTTTTCCAGCACGAGGTTGCGCCGTTCCAGCGCGTTTTCGGGGTAGACCTTGGGGTCGTAGGCCGAAGGCGAGGAGATGATCGCCGCCAGCGTCGCCGCCTCCCAGGGCTCGAGCACCGAGGCGCAGGGGTCGGTCGAGGTGCCGCAGCCGGGGTGGGCGTCGCCGAAGTAGGTCCGCGCCGCCGCCTCGATCCCGTAGGCGCCCTCGCCGAAGTAGATCGTGTTCAGATACTCGGTGAGGATCTTGTCCTTGCTCCAATGGCGCTCGAGCCGGTAGGCGAGCGCCGCCTCGCGGAACTTCTGCAGGATCGTGCGGCTGCTCTGTGCTTCCAGCGCGTTCTTGACGAACTGCTCGGTGATCGTCGAGGCACCCTGGGCGGCGCTCTGGCTGAGGATGTCCTTGACCAGGGCGCGGCCGATGCCCTCGAAGTCGATTCCCGTGTGCTCGTAGTAGCGCGCGTCCTCGATCGAGACCACCGCGTTCTTGATGTTGGGGGAGATCTGCCCCGAGCTGAGGAGGATTTTGTTCTGGTCGCTGGTCAGCGTCCCGATCGGTTCGCCGTTGGCGTCGTAGACCTCGCTGTTCTTGGAGGCCTTGTACTGGGAGAAGTCGTAGATCGCCGGCAGATCCTGGGAGACCGCGGCCATCATCCCGAAGATCATCGAGACCACGGCGAGGATGCCGAGCCCGAGCAGGACGAAGAGGATCCGCAGCTTCTTCAGGCGCGGCTTGCTCTTTTGGGGAGGCGTCGGCGGCCCCGGTGCCGTGGCAGAGGTCGGGGGCGGAGGAGGAGGCGGGCTCTCGCCGCCGCTACTCCGGCGTTTAAGTCCAAGGACAGCCATCGAGTGAGGGCGCTGCAGGCGCGATCCCGCGCCATATAAAAGAGGCTCGACCGTCCTCTGGGACCGCCGAGCGAAGGCGGCAGTCTAGCATTGCCGCGTGCCCGATCTGACGCGTAACGCGGTCGACGTGCTGCCCGAGGGGCGGCTCGCCGAGCAGCTCGAGAGCGGCAGGCCGCTGCGGGTGAAGCTGGGAATCGACCCGACCACGGCCGACATCCACCTCGGCCACACGGTCGTGCTGGAGAAGCTGGCCGAGTTCCAGCGGGCGGGCCACACGGTGGTCCTGATCATCGGCGACTTCACGGCGCAGGTGGGGGACCCGAGCGGGCGCTCGGCGACGCGGCCGGTACCCACGGCGGCGGAGATCGAGGCCAACGCCGCCACCTACCAGGAGCAGGCTTTCAAGATCCTCGACCGCGAGCGCACCGAGGTGCGGCGCAACAGCGAATGGCTGCGGATGGAGCCCGAGGCGCTGCTGGGGCTGCTGGCGCAGACGACGGTGGCGCGCTTGCTGGAGCGCGACGACTTCCAGAAGCGGCTGGCGGCCAATCAGCCGATCGCGGCGCTGGAGCTGCTCTACCCGCTGCTGCAGGGCTACGACTCGGTGGCGGTCGAGGCCGACCTTGAGCTCGGCGGCACCGACCAGAAGTTCAACCTGCTCTTCGGCCGCGACGTCCAGGGCGCCTACGAACAGAAACCGCAGTCGATCATGACCCTGCCGATCCTGGTCGGAACCGACGGGGTCCAGAAGATGAGCAAGTCGCTCGGCAACTACGTCGGCGTCACCGATCCGCCGGAGGAGATGTTCGGCAAGCTGATGAGCATCCCCGACGAGGCGATGGACGAGTACTACCGCCTGCTGCTGGGAGCCGAGCGCCCTGAAGGGCGGCCGCCGAACGAGGCGAAGCGCGAGCTGGGGCGGCGGATCGTCGACCGCTTCCACGGCGAGGGAGCCGGCGCCGGGGCCGAGGAGCACTTCAACCGCGTCTTCGTCCAGCGCTCGGCGCCGGAGGAGATGCCGGAGGTCGATCTCGGCGAGTACCGGGCCGACGGCAACGGCTTGGTCCACCTGCCGCGCCTGATCGCCGGCGCTTTCGGCGTCAGCAGCAGCGAGGGACGCCGGCTGCTGCAGCAGGGCGGGGTCAAGCTGGATGGGGAGGCGCTGGCCGCGGAGCCCCTCGACCTCGCGGTTGATAGCCTCGACGGGCACGTGTTGCAGGTGGGGAAGCGGCGCTTCTGCCGACTCCGGGCCACCCCCTAGACATCCGCCTGCGGCAGTGCTATATTTTTCGGTCCTTCTTGGGGTCGCTCCGGCGGCCCCGAGCGCTGAGAGCGGCGAGACCCGCCGCGGAGGCGCAGTGGTCTTTGAAAACTGAGCAGCGTGCACTCCGTGGACCCGAACCGGTCTGCGGAATGTTTAAGCCCGACCCATTCGGTGCGCCAGCGCGCCGGATGGTCATTTGATTTACCTCGTCATGTCGGCCGTCGTACTTGTGTACTCGGCGGCCACTGAGATATGACAGGCTCTCTGTAGAAGTACCTTTCACGGAGAGTTTGATCCTGGCTCAGGACGAACGCTGGCGGCGTGCTTAACACATGCAAGTGGTGCGACGAACCAGGGCTTGCCCTGGGGCAAAGCCGCGAACGGGTGAGTAACACGTGAGTAACCTGCCCCGATGACCGGGA